>NZ_JRJC01000010.1:0-143840 GCF_000762975.1 Enterobacter sp. UCD-UG_FMILLET | reverse complement strand
TGATGGTCAGCTGGGTCGACGACGATTGCTCCTGGGTTCGTGATACGAACTTTAATTTCCCGTGTACACAACAAGACTTTTACGCTTTAGCGATTCTGCTAATCACTGAGGATGACGCTGTATGCGAACTGGACCTGAAATGGCTCATTTCTGCCGGATGGACTGATGATTTTGACGATCTGGAAGAAAAACATGCAGGAGCCACTCAACCGCTTAGACATGCCAGACAGAGCCTTTCAGAGTTAAGTACACTGGTCGCCTCTGCACCCGAAAATCCTGTACTGGTGAGAATGTGTTACTCCGGCATAATTACCGTTATGGAAGCTTACCTTGCAGATATTTTCATACGGGCAGTAAAGCATCCTCCTGTTAAGCGACGTTTCGTTGAGAGCTACGAGGCATTCCAGAATAGCTCCAAAAAGCCACTTTCAGAGGTCTTCAATCTGCTCGATTCGCTGGACAAGACTATCGAGACGGCATTGCTCAGCCTGTCGTTTCATCATATTCCGACAGTGAAACAACTCTATCAGGAATGTCTCCTTGTCAGTTTCCCGCCCAACATATTGAATGATATAGCGCGTTCAGTGATCATTAGACACGACATTGTTCATCGAAATGGCCGGGATAAGAAAGGGAAGCACCACTTAATTGAGTGCCATCATGTAAATCAGCTCGAGGAGCTCATGCACGTGTTTCTGGCTGGTATAGACAAACAGATTCTGGATGGGCTTCAGCAGCAATTCCAGAATAATGATGACGTACAAATGTAATCCTTTTGTGTTTTATTTGTATTTCATTTATGAAGAGCGTCGTCGAAAAATGAAGTACGAGAGATAAGTTGAATCTCAGTACCTGTACTTCATTTTCATTCCAGAAGTATGGTTTATTGTGTTTCATTTGTATTTCGTTTGTAATACTTTTGAAATTCATTTCAATATCATTATTTGAAGCGTTTCGCTGTCAGGAGAAAGGAATGGAACTGGTCTGGAAAAAAAATCCCAGAGGACGGTTTGAGAGGAAACTGACTCTGGCTGAAAAGGAAGCCCTGCTTCACGTCTTCAGTAATGGGCGAAAACCAGGCCAGGCAGATTTGCGCATTGTGAATATGGTTCTCAACGAGATGGACAGACAGGAACTGTGGATCAAGTGCGACTGTGTTAACCCTGACCCTGAAGCTGAAGGCCCATTTAATTGTGAAGTGAACGTAGCCAAATTACGTCATGTAAAGACCACAAGGCCGCATGACGAACAGTGTCCGCTGTTTCGTCTGAAAAAAGAGAAAGACGCTGACAACACGGTTGTTGAAGGTAAAACAAGCCCACTGAATCCTGTTGGCGGGGATGACTGGCTACCGGACAAGAAGAAGGATGTCAGAGCTGCCACCGTGGAAGAACCGGTAGAACCACGTAAGCGCAAGCGAAAAATGCTGAAACCCGTTCCGGCTCTGGGGCGTAAATTACTGACGCTTATCCAGGCTGCGGGCCTGAACCAGCTTGAACTGATTCCTGAGTACCAGAGTCCTGGGCTTACGGGGGCGATCAGCAGGCTCAAAGACGTGCTGGAAGACCACTCAATGAGCAACGGCACACCTCTGAGCAAGTTATTCAGCTGTGTACCCTGGTTAAGCATCGAGCGTATTGGTTGCATGCTTTCAGAGCTGGAAACGATGCTGGGTATCAACAGCCAGAAAAAAGAACCGTGCGTGTATGTCATCGGGATAGCGACAGACGTCAGCCGGGAAGAGGTAGTCTTCAGCGTTCGTGGGAAAAACTTCGTGCACCGACCGGAGGCTAGGGTCAGTATCAATGGTGAAAACACATACAATGTCGGCAGCCGCGCCCCTTACTGGACAATTCTGGAATACCGGAGGGGAGGAGATGGTAACGTTTATTGCCATGAAGGCTACGCCCATGCCGCCTACACGCTTGATAATCCAGTTCCCGTCGACAGTAACAGGGAGCGTGAAACCCTGAAGGTGATCATCAACGCCAGCAGTTATGCCGGCCGTCAACCAAATCATCCGGATGCGATCAGTCTCAGCAAGCCCTTGTTCACGACAAAAAGCATCAAGGACGGTGAGGAGGAAGACATTCACCCCGATTTTATCCTGAACGTAGGTCCGGCCAAAGAAAGTTCAGTGACGACCTTCATCATTGAAACGATGGGGTATGAGTCCAGGGAGTACATCGAGCGCAAACACAAAACTCACAGCTGGATGGCGCAAGAAGGGGTGTTGTTAACAGATCCTCCGGGCTGGCCAGCGGCTTCAGATAAAACGTTTAATATCGTTCTGCTCAGACACATTTTCACCGCTGGAAAAATGCGGAGATAGCGCTGAAGCCGAATTGTTTCAGGCAAAGTGTGACAATTAGCCCTGAAGCAGAATTACAGGATAGAGGATGCTGTTATGCTATCTGTGACAAATGACACTCAGTGCTCAAACTAATGAGTGATAAGTTGCCCTTAGCTAACTGTGACAAACTGCCCTCAATCAGCGGTAAAAAGCTAAGATTCTGAGCTGGTGCGAACCATAATTCCAGTACGGTTCGGGTGTGAAGGTAGCATCTGTGACAAATTACCCTTAACTTTAGAATCAAAGTGTGACGAACCACCCTCATGTTTGTGACATCGAACCCTCAGATTCATTCAGGGGTGATGGATGTTATGTCACTGAAGGAAAAGACTATATGAGTAGTCTGGCGGCCTTTCTTTTTCTCGATATACGATAACCGCATCGGCGTTCTGCTGTTGATTTCATCGACACTCGCCTGCAGGAAACGACGGCGGAAGTCTGGCATACGCTGATAGCTTTGCGGAAGCTGGTAGCGCTCCATGATCCAGTCAATTTTCAGGGATACCACGCCAGAGCCATCCGGCTTACGGTACTGGCATAACGACTCGTAGAGACGCATGGCATAAGGATTCGTGATCTCTTTCGTTTCACTGAGTCGGAACTGTGTAAAACGGTTCTGAAGACCAATGAAGAAAGGGATGAGGTAAGGGTTGATATGTACGCTGTACAGTCCTCTGGATGGACTGTGGGCACGTTTGATGAACCAGGGGAAGGATTCATATCCCTTTTCTTCACCTGCATCTTCTTCAGGGCGATAAAAGACCACTTCCTTACCCGCGAACCCCTTGAGCGCCTGACGGATATCTTTACTGGCCTCGGCGGAGGTCAGGCCGAAGGTTTCCGCATATTTGGCGACCTGAATTTCACAGATCCCATCATGCTCCTGCAGCGTACCGTCAGATTTTCTGATCTGGTCCACAAAGAGATAAAGCATACGCTTTTGATCGCGGGACAGACTGTATGCCGCCTCAGTCAGTTCGTTTGACTGAACTATACGCGGGCTATTCTTACGTTTTTTATGGTTGATAACCGCAACTTCCATCATGACAGATCCGTGTAAAGTGTGACAGATTTTAAGATTGTCACACTAAATGAAAAAGAGTCAACAGGTAGGGATAACTTTGTGAAATACTGCAGCTTTTGAGGGCAATTTGTCACAGGGTTAAGGGCAATCTGTCACAGATAAACCGGGGTTTTGAGGGTGATTTGTCACACTGAAAGGGCAAATTGTCACAAAGATCCTTCTCAAACCCGCATGAATAAAGGGCTGAGAGACGTTCTAAAAAGGTAAACCTAACAACCTATTAAAAAGATCTTATAAAAATATGTCCGTGGATAAGTGGATAAATCTGAAGAAGCTAACCATTAGACTCCGAGCGTAAGCAGAATTTGTCCGTGCAGTTCCCTGGTGCTTCCTCGCTCACTCGCGGGCTTCGCCCTGCCGTTCGGCTGCGGCGAGCACTACTGGCTCTCTCTGAAAGGCGAAATTTAACCGATCCTCGCTATGGGGATATCTTTCCAGCGAGTGGTGTACGCAGGGGAGAGCATATCGCGTTTCATTTGCCATGCAGGCGCAATCCCTCTTCCGGCAAACCAGACCTGTCCCAGACCGGAATGATTAATGCCATCAAGAACCTTCATCAGCTCGGCGCTGTGAGGACGTGGCGGACGTTCGTCGAACAGCTGCAGCTGCGAAACACCGGAGCCGGTGAAGTCATTCAGCATCACACCGGCTTTGGCATACCGGTGGCCATCCTTCCAGATACGCTCCAGAGCCGTTGTAGCGGCTGCAATGATGTCCCGGGTAACGGCGATGACGGGCATAATTAAAAAAGGACGTACGCGAACCGGGGAGGGGCACTTCAGCATAGGATATCTTCTTCTTTCTTAACGGCAGTCAGAGAGGATTGCCAAAGCAGCCAAAGCAAATATACGCCCTGCCGGCCTCAGGTACCTGATTCATCTGGAGAAATCAGATTTTCCGAAAAGGAAATTATAATGACAGCCTCATCCGTCACTCCCGGTCCGCGCTGACGCTTACTGCGCAGACAGGTCGGCTTTCCACGGCAGCAGGTCACTCAGCCGGTTAGCAGGCTGCGCGATTGCTGCAATAGAAGGTCGATCTCACCGCAATTTAAACGTCAATAAACGGCCTACATAAGCCCCTTACTTTCGTAATCATGCTTATAGATGATATTCGGCCGGAGCCTGGGCAAGGATATCAGCACTATGTCAGATGGCGGCGGTTCCATGGCAAATACGACAGCGTCCTTCGCACTGTGCGGTTACGGTTTTCCGCTGTCGTGCCGAGCAAGAAAATCGGGCTGCAGCTGAGGCGCCGCATGGTTATCAGCAAGAAGCTGAGGCCGCGTGTTCCAGCGCTCCTCTATATAATTGCAGAAATCGGTGAAAATCCTGGTCTGTCGGGGGCGCTGCCGCCAGATAAGCCATGCAGGGAGGTCAGGGATATTCCATTCCGGCAGAATGATTTCAAGTTGTCCACGCCCTAAATAACCGGAAGCCAGCCAGCCGGGCGTGGCGACGCTGATCCCGCGTCCCTGAATCGCCAGGTTCAACATAGCGAACAGATTGTTTGAAGAAATGCCTGCTTCAGCATCACGCTCCAGCGCATAGGACTCTTCTCCTCTGAAAAACAGGATCGGACCAGCAAGGCCGTGGTGGTGCAGCCCCAGAAGCTGATGATTTTCCAGATCGCGCGGATGAGAAATGGCCGGATGCTGCTCAAGATAACGGGGACTGGCACACAGCACAAGCTTCAGAGGAGAAAGTTTTCTGTGCACCAGGTCTTCACTTTCAATCCTGCCGCTTCGTAATACCAGGTCATCCAGTTCGGGAGATTCCCGGCTGAGATCGCTACGTTCACGTGCGTCGAGAAACACCTTCACCTTCGGATGCATCTGCGCATAATCGAAGACCCATTCATTGGCCAGAAACTCACACACGATGGCGGGTGCCGTAAGACGGATATGCCCCTTTATTTCATTGTCCGGGTTACGGATGTCCTCAAGCAGCGAATGAAAGGACTCTGTGATCTCCCGAGCACGGTTTAACGTTGTCTGGCCCGCTTCGGTCAGGTTCATTCCCTGTGACGTCCGGCTAAACAACACCGCACCCAGATACTCCTCAAAGCGACTGACGGCCTTGCTGACGGCAGCGGTACTGATATTCAACTGCCGGGCAGCCTCTGAAATGCTTCCGGCTTCTGCCGTGCGGATGAAGATAAGCCAGTCCCGCATACCACGGTTATTATCCTTATCCATCATGGTTCCTTAATCAGTATGTACAAGAAACAGAGCTGATGTGTTTTTCATCACGTCTGTCAGGGAGCCTATGCAATAACAGGATAGCTTAAAGAAGAACTCTTTTTTTTCAAGCCCCGACGCCCGTGGTGAGAGACCTGCTGCCGCCTTGTGAAAGCACAGATCAAAGGCGGGAGAGGGAGCTAAGAATGGTTGCCTGCGGTGCAGCCGACAGGTACTCCGACCACGGGCAAGGTGTATCGCCCCCTTCCCGCTCTGTGCGCTTGTGCCTTTCCCGAAAGTTAACGATGCCTTAACTACAGGCGGGTTTTCCCTCCCCCCCTCCCGACAGTATGATTCGCGCCCTGAATTAAGACCTAAGTTGACAGGCCGCCGCGCTTATTCCTTTCATGCAGACGGCAACCTGTATTTTGCCTGACGGCGTGAATATAACGGGAACATCTCATGAACAACTCACTCATCACCACAGCCCTGCTGACCGGGGCCTTGTTTACTCAGTGCTTCTCTGCAACAGCGGCGGAAATGCTGCCAGCAACGAGCCAGAACACCTTCAGTGTGACGCTCGGTACCACGCGGGTCATCTACCCGGAAGGTGCGGCCGGCGCGCAACTGTCGGTGTCAAACCCACAGGACCGACCCATGCTGGTCCAGTCCTCGGTGACCGGCGAGGACCGCAAAACGCCGGCTCCCTTCCTGGTCACGCCGCCGCTGTTCCGCCTTGAAGCAAACCAGCAGAGCCGGCTGCGCATTATCCGCACCGGAGGCAGCCTTCCTCAGACGCGGGAGAGCCTGTACTGGTTGTGCGTGAAGGCGCTGCCGCCGTCGGGTGAAGCATCGGACAACGCGTCCGGGGTGTCGGTGACAGTGAACATGGCCATCAGCTCGTGTGACAAGCTGATTTTCAGGCCGTCCGGCCTGAAAGGCAGTCCGGAAGGTGCGGCCGGCGCACTCACCTGGGTGCGGGCGGATAAGGAGTTAAGGGTCAGCAACCCGACACCATTTTACATGAACCTGAAGGCGGTGAGCGTGGGAGGGAAAGAGGTCGATAACCTGACCTATGTCCCTCCCCAAGGGAGTGTGACGCTGCCGCTGCCAGCGGGCGCGGACGGGGCCGTGAAGTGGAGCGTCATCAACGACCAGGGCGGCGAGAGCCGCCGTTTCGAGGCCGCAGCTGACTGATTTAGCCTGTTTAACGCGAAGAGAAGGAGGGAGTGTGCGCCGTGCAGCTTTCATCGCGGCCCTGCCGGTAGCGTGCTTCACCTCTGGCGCTGCCGCACAGCAGTATCATTTTGACGCCTCGCTGCTCGGCGGCGCGGCAAAAAACGCGGACCTGTCGCTGTTTGAACAGGGTCTGCAGCAGCCGGGCACCTACCGGATGGATGTCCTGCTTAACGGCGAACAGGTTGACAGTCAGGACATCACGCTGCGGCTTGTGAAAGCGCCGTCGGGAGACAGCCTGCAGCCCTGCCTGAGCGTGGCACAGCTGCTGCGCTGGGGCGTCAACACAGCGGCCTGGCCTGCGCTGGCGGAAGGTGGAAAAACGTGCGCCCGCCTGTCGGCCATACCGCAGGCGCGGGTGACGGCGGATGTGGCGGCACTACAGCTGAGACTGGACATTCCGCAGGCCGCCCTGCGCCCGCACTACGGCGGTCTTGCGCCGGAGGCGCTCTGGGACAACGGCATCACCGCCTTCAGGATGAACTACAGCGCCGGCACCTCACGCACGGACGGCCAGCCCAGCGGTCCGGCGGAAACCTCGTGGGCACAGCTGCAGCCGGGCATCAATGCCGGCCCGTGGCGCGTGCGCAGCAGCCTGAGCTGGAAGAGCGGGGAACGCTGGCAGCGGGCTTACACCTGGGCAGAGCGCGGGTTCATGAAGATAAAGAGCCGCCTGACGCTCGGTGAGCGTACCACCTCCGGCGACGTGTTTGATGGCGTGCCGTTCACCGGTGCCATGCTTGCCACCGACGAGGCCATGATACCGGCGGACGAGCGCGGCTACACGCCGGCGGTGAGGGGGGTGGCCCGCACCCGGGCCAGGATTGAGATACGCCAGCACGGCTATCTGCTCAGGATGCTGCAGGTCGCGCCCGGGCCTTTCAGTATTGAGGATTTGCCTGCGGGACAGGGCGGAGAGGACCTGCAGGTCACGGTGCATGAGGCGGACGGGCATAACCAGTTCTTTACGGTTCCGTGGCAGACGCCTGCCGTGGCGCTGCATCAGGGATACCTCAGGTACAGCGTGACTGCGGGCCGCTACCGCCCGTCTGAGGCGGGAGTTGCTCCGGCGACGTTCGCGCAGGCCACCCTGATGTACGGGCTGCCCCGCGGGCTGACCCTCTATGGAGGACTGCAGGAGGCGGCAGACTACAGCGCAGCGTCGCTGGGACTGGGTAGCTCGCTGGGGCGCTGGGGTGCCGTCTCGGCTGACGCCACGGCGGCCCGGGCCCGCACCCCGTACGACGGGGCGCAGGCGGGAGCCGCCTGGCGGGTGCGATACAGCAGCAGGCTGGGCGACACGACAAGCCTTGCGCTGTCGAGCGTGCAGTACAACTCACCGGGCTACCGGTCCATGTCTGATACCCTGGACCGCTGGCGGCGCAACGGTAACGACTCCATGGGATACGCACAGCGGTCCGTGCGCGGTCGAAGCACGCTGCAGGTGAGCCAGTCGATGGGCGCAGCGGGCGGGCTGGGTCTGAACGTCACCCGCACGGACTGGCGGGGTGACGGTGGACCGGACTACGGTTACGGCGCCAGCTGGAGCACGTCGCTGCACGGCGCGTCCATGTCGCTCAGCTGGCAGCAGAGTCGTACTGGGCGCGGTTGTCGGGACAGTCTGCTGAGCCTGTGGCTGAGCGTCCCGCTGGGCCGTAGCACCAACGCCAGCTGGAGCCTGACGGCCCCGTATCAGGGCGTACAGTCTCAGGAAGTGGCGCTGAGTGGCCGGGCGGTGAACGACCAGCTGGACTGGAGCGTGCGAGAAAACTACCGTTCCGGCAGCGGGTCAGACCCGACGGGCGGCAGCCTGCACGCGGGATGGGCCGGGGCCTACGGTACGGCCGCTGCCGGCTACAGCTACGGCGCGTCGGGCCGGCAGGCCGACGTCAGTGTGGCGGGCGGCGTGATAGCTCACCGGCACGGAGTGACGTTCAGCCAGCCGCTATCGGACACGGTTGCGCTGGTGAGTGCCCCGGGCGCCGCTGATGTGGCCGTGGGCGGCTGGCCCGGGGTCAGTACGGATCGGCGCGGCTACACCGCCGTGTCCGGGCTGGCGGACTATCAGGACAACACGGTGAGCCTGGACCCTACCACTCTGCCGGACGATGCGGACGTGCCGCAGACCGACGTGAGAGTGGTGCCGGCGGCAGGTGCTGTAGTAATGGCGACATTCCGGACGCGGACCGGCGCCCGGGCGCTGGTCACGCTTCAGCACCCGGACGGGACACCCGTGCCGTTCGGGGCGCGGGTGAGCGTGGCGGGACAGGCTGGCAGCGCGGGCCTTGCGGACGGCAGCGGGCAGGCCTTTCTGACCGGCCTGCCGCCTGCGGGCCGCCTGATGGTGCGCGCGGGTAGCGAACGCTGTCAGGCGGACTACCTGCTGCCCGGAGAAAAGGGCCCGGCTGGGCTTTACACCTTCAACGCGGTCTGTCGCCGGGCTGCACAACACGGAGAAGAACATGAATAACGCAACCGCCAGCGCCCGGCGCTGGCAACTTGCCCTGACGGGGCTACTGCTGACCGTGGCGGGAGCCGCTCAGGCCGGCCCTGTGCTTCAGCTGACCGCCACCCCCGGCCTGCAGGCCGGGCCGGTCAGGGATGGCACGCTGCTGATGCGGGGGCGCGTCAGCAGCAACGACCCGCACGGCGGCTTCCGGTTGTGGTGCGCCACACATGCGCCGGGTAACAGCTCAGTCCGCTGTGTACTGATCGGGCAGCGGCATGCCGGGAACATCCTGCGGGTGCGCCTGAGCGGCGAGGGATGGCAGCCGGGGCCGCCACCGGAAGGCGGAATGATGACGGTTAACGCTGAGCGCAGCGTTGCGTTCCGCATTGAGGCCGATGGCGACCAGCAGGCCGCCGTCGACACGTGGGCCGTTGCGCTGAGCGCGGCCACAACAGACTGATATCGGCAATCCTGCCGGTACAGAAATAATAAATAACAGAGGAAAATACCATGAAAGCACGTTTACTGACCGCCCTTGTTGCAGCCGGCTGTTTCAGCCAGATGGCTGTGGCTGATGACACACTGACAACGGGCGACATCACTAATAAAACTACCGCCACTGCCACGCTGAATATAAGCCAGCCCGTAACGCTGGAAAACACCCTTACCCCAGAGCCCGGAGTGAGGGCCGGCCTTAAAAGCGACGGCTCGAAAGAGGTGGTTCTTGCAACGGGTAAACTAGCGATTAAGGAGGCCGGCGCAAAGGCGCGGCTGGCCTTGCTTGGGATCTCTACTTCAAGGGAACTATTTGAAACGTATGCGGCGGGCCATGAAGGCGACGATGAGTACAAGCTAAGCTATGTGGTAGCACCTAACGACAGAGACGATAGCTATAGTACGTTCACGCAACCAGATGGGGAGTATTTTGTCAAAAAAAATGCAGTGAATAGTATCAATTATTCTGTTCTTGCCCTGTTTGGTACCCCCAAAGCGGGCAACTACGTCATCAGCGCTACGGGCGCCGTCTACAATCCGTAACGCATCAACCTGACCTTTTTAACGACCGGCAGGGGGGCACCGCGCGGACCCTGCCGGCGTGACGGGAGAAAACAGTGATACCGATGAGTAAAAACGCGGATACCGGACGGGCCGAGGGCACGTTCAGCGCAACGGACCTGGCCGGCAGGCTGGGGCGGTATGGCTTCACCGAGTGCAGCACGCTGCGGGCTTTTATACTCTGCATCTGCGGCGACACCCCGGGCCCCCCGGAGCTGGGCTACATCCGGCTTAAGCTCAGGGAGTGCCTGGGCCGCCACGACGACGGCAGCGCCTGGTTTGCGGACCTGCGCGAGGCGGAAAGGTGGGTGGGTGCAACCAGCAGGACGAGCCGCGGGCAAGCTGCTGGCTCCCCCTGCGGCTGAAGCTAAAAAAATTAAAACGCGCCCCGTCACGTAAGCCGGTCATGAATCCGCGGGACAGGCTGCGCGATCTGCTGCCCGGGAAAGCCGGTGATAGTGTTCCCCGTCCGAAAGCGGTATCCGTAAGCTCTTTCACTTGATGAAAGAGAGTAAATATCCAGAGCGCTGGTAGCAAAAATTAGCATCAGGGCTATTGCGTATTCCGCCCCAAACCGACCATTTTAACGATAACCTGTTGTTCAACTGGCGCAGCCTTTACAGGAGGGGCATGTTGCTTCCACACAACAGTGAGCCGGTACTGCTTCCTGTCATGCTGTCCGCCGAACCGGGCAGAACCGTCACCGTTCCGTCCTCCGGGCCGGAAAATACTTCCGGTGAAACACTGTGCTGCGAACTGGTTCTTCCTTCCGGTACCGTGAGACTGATAGGCACACTGACGCCGGAGCTGCTGCGTGCGCTGGTCAGCGAACTCAGGGATATCGAGGCATGATTAACTTTCCGGCGGGCTCGCGCATCTGGCTGGTCGCCGGCGTGACTGATATGCGCTGCAGCTTTAACGGGCTGGCGGCGAAAGTGCAGAACACATTGCGAACGGCCCCCTTCAGCGGGCATCTGTTTATCTTCCGGGCAGGCGCGGCGATATGGTGAAAATTCTCTGGGCCGATGCGGACGGCCTGTGTCTGTTCACCAAGCGCATGGAACGCTCACTTTCTGCAGAAAATGCCCGCCTCAGGGTGCTGCTGGACACACAGCAGCGAAGCCTTGAACAGATGGTCGAATACAACCGTCTCCTGTCACAGCGGGTGGCGGCCTACGCCAGTGAGATAAACCGGCTGAAGGCGCTGGTTGCGAAACTGCAGCGCATGCAGTTCGGCAAAAGCTCCGAAAAGCTGCGTGAGAAAGCGGCACGTCAGGTGCGCGAGGCTGAGGAGCGCATCAGCGCCCTGCAGGAGGAGATGGCGAACAGCATGACCCGGTACTGCCACAGCCGCTGCGCCAGTCTTCTGCCCGTAAACCTCTCCCCGCCAAACTCCCGCGCGAAACCCGCATGCTGTTGCCGGCAGAAATCGCCTGCCCGGCGTGCGGCGGAGAGCTCAGCCCCCCCCCGGGCTGCGACGTGTCGGAGCAGCTGGAGCTCATCAGCAGCGCCTTTAAGGTTATCGAAACGCAGCGGCCGAAGCTGGCCTGCCGCAGGTGCGACCATATCGTTCAGGCTGCCATGCCGTCAAAACCCATCGAGCGCAGCTACGCCGGCCCGGGCCTGCTGGCGCGCATCGTCACGGCGAAGTTCGCAGAGCACACGCCGCACTACCGTCAGTCGGAAATCTACCGCCGTCAGGGCGTGGAGCTGAGCCGGGCCACGCTGGGGCGCTGGTCCGGCGCGGTCAGCGAACTGCTGGCGCCGCTGTGTGACCTGCTGCGCCAGTACGTGCTGATGCCGGGCAAGGTGCACACCGACGATATCCCGGTACCGGTTCAGGAGCCGGGCAGCGGCAAAACCCGCACGGCCCGGCTGTGGGTGTACGTGCGGGATGACCGCAACGCAAGGTCGCAGCTGCCGCCGGCGGTCTGGTTCGCGTACTCCCCGGACCGTAAGGGGATGCATCCGCAGCAGCACCTTGCGGGGTACCGCGGTATCCTGCAGGCGGATGCGTACGGTGGTTATAACGCGCTGTACGAAGACGGGCGCATCACGGAAGCGGCCTGCATGGCGCACGCCCGGCGAAAAATCCACGACGTTCACGTCCGTACACCAACGGACATCACCACTGAAGCGCTGAAGCGCATCGGTGAGCTGTACGCCATCGAGGCCGGGATACGCGGCAGCCCGGCAGACGAACGGCTGGCGGTGAGAAAAGCCAGGTCTGTTCCGCTGATGCAGTCGCTGTACGACTGGATACAGGCGCAGATGAAGGTGCTGTCGCGCCACTCGGATACGGCGAAGGCGTTCGCGTACCTGCTGAAGCAGTGGGATGCACTTAACCTATACTGCGGCAACGGCTGGGTCGAAATAGATAACAACATCGCGGAAAACGCGCTGCGCGGCGTTGCCCTGGGCCGGAAGAACTGGCTTTTTGCCGGTTCAGACGCAGGCGGTGAGCGGGCCGCCGTGCTGTATTCACTCATCGGTACCTGCCGGCTGAACGGCGTGGCCCCGGAGGTCTGGCTGCGTTACGTGCTCACGCACATCCAGGACTGGCCGGTGAACCGGGTCCGCGACCTGCTGCCGTGGAAGGCCGACCTGTCTGCGCAGTGAGCGTCAGTGCGGACCGGGTGTGACGGATGAGGCTGTCATTATAATTTCCTTTTCGCAAAATCTGTTTTCGCCAGATGAATCAGGCACCTGAATCGGGAAGTGCGTATAATTGCTTTGGCTGCTTTGGCTGCTTTGGCTGCTTTGGCTGCTTTGGCAATCCTCTCTGGCTGCCGTTAAGAAAGAAGAAGATATTCCATGCTGATGTGCTCCTCCCGCTGTTTTTCCCTGGCTCGTGTTAGTCCTTTTTTAATTATGCTTATTATCGTGTTATCACTTCACGCTGAAACGGCGTCGGCTGCTCTTACGGGTTTTTACGATGCTGAATATGTGCGAAACGATGTACCCGTCTCTCAAATCAAAAAAGGGACTGTGCTGGGGACTCTTTATATGAAAAGCCTGGCTATACAGTTTTACACTAAGAGTAGTATGGGCGCGCCCCCATAAGGTGAGCTTATCCTTTCCTCTGATGTATTCCACTACGGCCCCGGACCCCGGTTGTACCTTGAGTGCGAATCCCAGTGTAGGTATGCTCCGGTACGCAAATACGGGAAGGGTGTCCGTATGCAAAACCGGTGAAGTTTTGGTTTTATCCAGGGATATTATTGTTACTTACACGGGTTATGCCCCAGATACCCCTTACTACGGACGCCTTTACCAGTACAGGGGTAATATGCCAAGAACGAAATTGTTTGACGTGGTCGTGAATGACCCTGATAAAGTTCGCGCCAGTGCGGGGAAAACTGCATTATTACAAATTCGTCAATTAACTGGCCTCACTATAGGAAACGAAGTCGGTACGCCACCTTATGTGTTTCAGCAAACTGATATTCCTTCAATAAATGTTTTCTTCGGTCCCACGCAGCCTGCGGCATTTTTTTCCGCAGCAGAACTCATCACATGCACTGCTGCCCCTGCCTGTTAAGCCGTCCGGCGACCTGACGACGGGCAGCGCCTCCGTCGACCTGTGCCTTTACGATGGCGCGGGGCTGACCACATCACGGTACATGCTGACGTTTCAGGACCAGAACGCCGCCAACACCGGCCCTTACTTTGCGGTTTACAACAACAGCGGAACGGGAAAAATGGACTACAGCGTCAGCCTGACCGACCCGTCCGGTACGCCCCAGGCCGTGACCAACCGCACGCCTTTTTTCTGGAGCAACATGCAGAACGGCGGCGCGGCGCAGGGCCGGCTGAAGTATGTACAGCTGCCGGACGGCATTCAGGGCCTGGTTCCCTGCGTTCCTTCGGTCGTGACCGTTAAGGTAAAGCGCGTGCCCTACAGGAGCCTGCGGGCGGTTAACTACACCGGTCACCTGAATATCCTGTTCACTCCCTCCACCAACTGACAAGGGGACGGACCTGACTGACGACGTCAGTGTGGCCTGAATGTTACGCTTAATTTAGTTCCACGGAATTTTTGAGATTTCCGCGTTTTCGGCCTTCAGCCAGTATTCTTCCGGCATCAGGTTATTCAGAGATTCATGAGGTCGTACGTCCGGTTAAACCGTTTGATAAAGGCATTCTGCATCTGCGGCGACACCCCGGTACTCCGGAACTGTGCTACATTCGGCTTGAGCTCAGGGAGTGCCTGGGCCGCCACGATGATGACAGCGCCAGGTTTGCGTACCTGCGTGAGGCGGAAAGGCGGGTGGGTGCAGCCTGGAAGGCGGCCGGTGGGCAGGCCGCTGACTGTCATCCGCCACGGTGTGAGAACTCAGAACCGGTAGCTCACCTGCAGCGAACCCTGACTGTCGCGATAGCCGCCGCCTCCGGCCTGCTGCGTGAATACCACGGCGCCCGTCAGGCTCTGCGAAAGGCGCCCCTCCACGCCCGTTTTCAGCTCGGCGATATTCCGGCTCCCCCGCACATCATCCGCGTCCTCGTTCATGCGCACGCCGTACACCTGTGTATTGTGCAGCCAGTTCACTTCCACGAACGGCTGGAACTCGCGCACGGTCTGCTGGTCTGCCCGGCTTTTCCCGTTCAGGTACACTCTGAGACCGAGGCGGGTGGTAACGCCGTCGTTTCCAATACCCTGCACGCGGGTGCCGCCCGCCTCTGTGTGGTCATCCGCTCGGACGCCGGACCAGAGGACCTGTGCGTGCGGCTCAAGGAATACCCGGTTTTCCATACCGGCGGCGCTCACCCACTTTGTCACCTGCCACGCGTAGCCCCCCTCAGCCGACGCCTTTATTCCCTGACTGTTGTAACGCTCTGTCGGCAGCGTGTCGCCGGACACCTCGTTGCGGAACCAGTTGTACTGCACCCACGTATCTGCCCACGCGCCGGACTTTGCCTCCGCGTTCTGGTACCAGGTTCCGTAAAGCCCGGCGCTGTATCCGCTCACGCGGCCTTTTGCGTCACGCCCGCTGAGGCCGTTGTGCGAGCTGCTGTCTGCCCTGCCGTATCCCGCCATGAGGCCGGCGTGAACCGCATCGGTGCCACTGGTTGAACCCTGCATAACGTCACCACCCAGCTGCAACACATACCGGTTAGTCTGCGTGCTGTTCTGTCCGTCAGCCATTGATGTCCGCCCGTGTCCGCCGAGGTTACGCATCCACAGGCTGGTTGTCCGCTTCTCACCCGTCAGAGGGTCGGTATAGCGCGTTTCCCCACTGTGTTCACGCAGCGACAAATCAAACAGGGTGTTCGCCGCCTGCAGGTTGGCGGTATAGGCTGCTGCCTCCGGACGGTACATTCTGGCTAGCTCCGGAGTGGGCTGAGGTGACACGGATGTGAAACTGGTCAGGTACCAGCCAGCCGGGTCAGTTCCGGAAACGTTTCCTTTGCGCAGGCTGTAGTCATAGGCACCGGCCACCACGCGGTTACCCAGCGAGAACACCGCGTCAGAGCGCCCTCCCACGCGGATGAGCTGAATGCCGTCCAGGGTCTGCGCACCGCCGCCGTTCTCGTTAGCCACGAAGAGGGTGCTGGCACCGCGCGTGTTCCCGTTCACCACCAGACGGTCGGTCAGTGAGTCATCTCCAGCCAGCACGCTGCCGAGCGACACCGAACTGCCTGGCAGACCGATGTAGTCACCGTTTACGGTCAGGGTGTTGCCTGCGCTGGCAGGGGTGGGATTCAGCACGAGGCTTCCGCGGTTGGTCAGGCTGGCATTGATGACAGAAGCAGCGTTTTTCTCCGTACTGAAAAGCAGCGTGCCATTCTGGGACAGGGCCCCGTCAAGAATGCTGCCGCTTTCCAGCCTCAGGGTGCCGTTGTTTACCGTGCCGTTAGCGGCGGACCAGCGGGCAGATGGTGAGAGCGTCAGTGAACTGCCGGACGTGACGGTAATATTGTCCACGCTTGCGTTATTCGTGGCGGTGAACGCTGCGGACGTGTTTCCATCCCCCACGAACACTGCAGAACCCGCCTGACCGGTTAATGCGCCGTTAATAACCGCTCTGGTCCCACTGATATAAATAGCTGAGTTGCCAAGGTAAACAGAGCCATCGAGCAATCCTGAGTTGTGAATACCGCCGCTAATGTTGCCTGAATTGTATACAGACCAGTTTCCCCCTCTGATTGTGCCGCTGTTTACAATCTGAGAGATGTTACCGGCATTGCTTATACCCGTGTCTGCCCCCTGAATGATTCCACCAGACTCATTGAGGATACTGCCAATCGTTCCTTCGTTGAGAAGACCATTGCCGACGGAGCCCGTAATGGTGCCCGTATTGTCAATTTTACCTATCCGGTTGGTTATTCCACTCGTTGTAAGGTTAGTAATACCTGTCGCAGCTTTGATTTTCCCGTTATTAAAAACCGCGTCAATTGATGAAAGGTTATAAAGGGCGGTGGTGTAATTGTCGTTTCCGGTCAGATCGCTGTTGAGGGCTATATTGGTGATCAGGGAATCATTCTGCAGTGTGCCGCTGTTTGTAAAATCCCCAATAAACCCTGAAACGTTATAAACGGCGGCAATACCTGTCCCTCCGGTCACGGATATAAGTCCATCATTAATAAAGTCATCAATGTGAGTTTCGTTTGACACCCCAGGCCCGTTACTGGCTATGCGTATACCCGTGTAAGCAGAAGTGATGGTGCCACCATTACCAAACACTTCCAGATTGTTGTCCGGAATATAGACCGCGACGCCACCCACGCCCTCACGGGTAACATCAACAGAAGCCCCCTGAGCCACCGAGAAAAAACCCAGTGACGGCGAAACCGTACATTGTTCGGTTTCCTGACTGGTAACGGTCTGAGCTTCATTATCGCCAGCTGAAGCACACACGCTGGCTGCCACTGATGAAAATGACAGTAAATTTAGACTCATCAGGCTGACGGTCCACATTGCGTACTTTTTTTCATAAGACATATTAAACTCCTTTCAGGAAAAAATTAGTAAAACACGGGCGTGAGTGTGAACAAGACTGAATCGCCACGGATAATCTAGACACTTCCGAGCCGTTGATAATACTGGTTTTCATATTCTGTCGGTGACATCTTATCGCTAGAACCATGCCGACGCTTACTGTTATAAAACATTTCGATGTAATCAAAAATATCGCTGCGGGCTTCCTCCCGCGTTCCGTAGATCTTTTTCTTTATCCGTTCGCGTTTCAACAACTGGAAAAAGCTTTCTGCAACCGCATTATCGTGGCAGTTACCGCGACGGCTCATGCTGCCCTCCAGGCCGTGAGATTTCAGGAACGACTGCCACTCATGGGTTGTGTACTGACTGCCCTGATCCGAATAGACCAGCACCTGTTTTTGGGGATTACGCCGCCATACAGCCATCAGCAGTGCGTTCAGGACAATGTCCTTTGTCATCCGGGATTGCATGGACCAGCCGATAATTTTGCGTGAGAACAGATCAACGACCACGGCAAGATACAGCCAGCCTTCGTGGGTCCTGATATAGGTTATGTCGGTTACCCAACGCTCATCCGGAGCATCCGGATTGAACTGTCGCTGGAGCCTGTTGGGCGACACGATACTGGCCTCGCCTTTACGTGCCCGCGGGCTCCGGTATCCGACCTGAGCCTTTATCCCGACACGTTTCATCAGTCGCCAGACTCTGTTGACTCCGCACTGTTGCCCGCTGTCCCGCAGATCCAGATGGATCTTGCGATAACCATAGACGCATCCCGATTCCAGCCAGAACTGTTTAATCTGTCCTGTCAGTCTCAGGTCTGCCTGATGGCGTTGTGAATGCGGCTGCTGAAGCCAGGCGTAAAAACCACTGGGATGAACATCCAGCACCCGACAGAGCAGGCGAACAGGCCAGCAACGGGCGTTGTCACGGATAAAGGCGTACCTCAGTCGGACAGTTTTGCGAAGTACGCCGCTGTAGATTCAATTGGTCAACGCAACAGTCATGTGAAAACATGTAGTTGCGGAGGATTGTTGGATGAGACGTACATTTACAGCAAAGGAAAAAGCATCTGTTTTTGAACTGTGGAAGAACGGAAAAGGCTTCAGTGAAATAGCTAATATCCTGGGTTCAAAACCAGGAACAATCTTCACCATGTTAAGAGATACTGGTGGCATTAAACCCAATGAGCGCAAGCGGGCTGTAGCTCACCTGACGCTGCCTGAGCGCGAGGAAATACGAGCCGGTTTGTCAGCCAAAATGAGCATTCGTGCTATAGCGACTGCGCTGAATCGTAGTCCTTCGACGATCTCACGTGAAGTTCAGCGTAATCGGGGCAGGCGCTATTACAAAGCTGTTGATGCTAATAACCGGGCCAACAGGATGGCGAAAAGACCAAAACCGTGCTTACTGGATCAGAATTTACCGTTGCGAGAGCTTGTCCTGGAAAAGCTGGAGATGAAGTGGTCTCCAGAGCAAATATCAGGATGGTTAAGGCGAACGAAGGTGCGCCAAAAAACACTGCGAATATCACCTGAGACAATTTATAAAACGCTGTACTTTCGTAGCCGTGAAGCGCTACACCACCTGAATGTACAGCATCTGCGCCGGTCGCATAGCCTTCGTCATGGCAGACGCCATACCCGCAAAGGTGAAAGAGGTACGATCAACATAGTGAACGGAACGCCAATTCACGAACGCTCCCGGCATATCGATAACAGACGCTCTCTGGGGCACTGGGAAGGTGATTTAATATCAGGCACAAAAAACTCGCATATAGCCACACTTGTAGACCGAAAATCACGTTATACGATCATCCTTAGACTCAGGGGCAAAGATTCTTTCTCAGTGAATCAGGCTCTTACCGACAAATTCCTGAGCTTGCCGCCTGAACTCCGACGATCACTGACATGGGACAGAGGAATGGAGCTGGCCAGGCATCTGGAATTTACTGGCAGCACCGGAGTTAAAGTTTACTTCTGCGATCCTCAGAGTCCCTGGCAGCGGGGAAAAAACGAGAACACTAATGGGCTAATTCGACAATACTTTCCCAAAAAGACATGCCTTGCCCAATATACTCAGCATGAGCTGGATCAGGTTGCAGCTCAGCTAAACAGCAGACCGAGAAAGACACTGAAGTTCAAAACACCGAAAGAGATAATTGAAAGGGGTGTTGCGTTGACAGATTGAATCTACAGCGACTTTTTTTAATATGTCCCGTTCGTCAGTAACCCGCTTCAGCTCTTTCTGGAGCCGGCGGATCTCGGCCTGAGCATCTGACTGTTCTTTATTAGTGGAAGAATCCGGACCGTACTTTTTTATCCATGCATAAAGGCTGTGGGTGGTGATATCCAGACGTGTTGCAACGCTGGAAACAGAATGGCCACGATCAAAAACCTGTTTGACTGCTTCGATTTTAAACTCTTCTGGATAACGCTTACCGCTCATGGGCACCTCTCTTTAGTCATCTTAAATGACTCCAAGGTGTCTGTTAAACCCGTGGCTATTCAAATAAAGAAAAAAGAATTAAAAAAGACTTTATAAAAATATGCCCGTGGATAAGTGGATAAAGCAGAGTGGGGTATCCATTTAACACCGAGCGTAAGCAGAAATTATCCGTGCAGTTCCCTGGTGCTTCCTCGCTCACTCGCGGGCTTCGCCCTGCCGTTCGGCTGCGGCGAGCACTACTGGCTCTCTCTGAAAAGCGAAATTTAACTGATCCTTGCTATGGGGATATCTTTCCAGCGGGTGGTGTACGCAGGGGAGAGCATGTCGCGTTTCATTTGCCATGCAGGCGCAATCCCTCGCCCGGCAAACCAGACCTGTCCCAGACCGGAATGATTAATACCGTCGAGAACCTTCATCAGCTCAGCGCTGTGAGGACGTGGCGGACGTTCGTCGAACAGCTGCAGCTGCGACACACCGGAGCCGGTAAAGTCATTCAGCATCACACCGGCCTTGGCATATCGGTGGCCATCCTTCCAGATACGCTCCAGAGCCGTTGTGGCAGCCGCAATGATGTCCCGGGTATCCTGAGTAGGGGTAAGCAGTTTCTCGGTAGCCACGTTGCCATAGTAAGGCTCTTTAACGGCGAACGGGGACGTTTTGATGAATACGGAGATATGCCGGCAATACTGGCGCTCTTTCCGCAGCTTTTCTGAGGCCCTCTCTGCGTACTGACAGACAGCCTGCCGCAGCGAATCGTACTCCGTGATTTTCTCTCCAAAACTGCGGCTGCAGACGATCTGCTGTTTCACTGGCGGGGCTTCCTCAAGCGACATGCAGCTTTCCCCGTTCAGTTCGCGTACTGTTCGCTCGAGAACGACGGAGAAGTTTTTCCGGATAAAGGCCGGGTTCGTCAGGGCCAGATCGAGCGCGGTTTTGATGCCCAGAACATTGAGCTTGCGTGCAATACGGTTTCCCACGCCCCAGATCTCTTCGACCGGCTGCAGTGAAAGCAGTTTCCGCGTTCGCTGTGGATTTCCCCGGGTCAGGGCGAGCACACCACGAAACTGTTTCCACTCCTTTGAGGCCCACTGGGCTGATTTTGCAAGGGTTTTCGTCGATCCGGCGCCCACTCCGATGGTCAGACGGGTACAGTCATACACGTGCTGGCGCAGCTGTCGGCCGAAGTCCTCCAGGTCCATGCAGTGCTCCACGCCGGTCAGGTCGAGGAACATCTCGTCAATCGAATACTGTTCCACCCTGGGGGCCAGTTCCTCCAGGCAGCTCATCACTCGCGCTGACATCGAGGCATTTATGTGGAATACAAATACAACGACAGACTCGGTACCTTTGGCTGATTAGAGTACGCGCGCAACTGGGATATCAGACCAGCGTGTCGTCCACGACGGGCTGAGCATCTCACGCTTCATCTTCCACTCAGTATTAATTCCCTGTCCGGCGAACCACACGGTTCCCAGCCCGGACTGATTGATTCCGTCGAGCACTTTCATCAGCTGCGCACTGTTCTTTCGTGGCTGAGTATCATCAAATAGATTTAGCTGGCTGACGCCATTTGGCGTAAAGTCATCAAGCATGATGCCAGCCTTCATATAACGCCGGTCATCAAGCCAGATACGGTCTAGGCTTCGCATGGCCACCTCTATGATGTCTCGAGTGTCCTGAGTGGGCAGCGGGAGCTTCTCATCGATGGTATTGCCATAAAACACTTCGTTCACGGCGTGCGGCGACGTCCGGATAAAGACGCTGATGCGCCTGCAGAACTGCCGTTCGATCCTGAGCTTCTCTGCCGCACGCGTCGCGTACTGGCACAGTGCCTGCTGCATTGCCATCTTTGTGGTGATACGCTCGCCAAACGACCTGGAGCAGCAAATCTGCTGTTTGGCCGGTGGCAGTTCCTCGATCGGTATACAGGATTCGCCATTCAGCTCACGTACGGTTCGCTCCAGCACCACGTTAAAGTTTTTCCGTATAAGGGTTGGGTGGGCGTGAGCCAACTGCAGGGCATTGCGAATACCCATTAGATTGAGACGTTTGCCTATGCGGCGTCCCACCCCCCAGACTTCCTCCACAGGCTGATTTCCTAAGAGAGTAGCGGTTCTTTTAGGGTTACCTGCCGTCAGCGCCAGAACTCCCCGGAACTGCTTCCACTCCTTACTTGCCCACTGTGCGGATTTTGCGAGCGTTTTAGTTGGTCCCATACCCACGCCCACTGTAAGTCCGGTCGTGTTAAGTACGTGAGTGCGTAGCCGTCGCCCAAAATGTTCAAAGTCTTCGCATCCGTCAATACCGGTCAGATCGAGAAACATCTCATCAATACTGTACTGCTCGACGCGGGGCGTCAGCTCTTCCAGCGCAGTCATTACACGCTGGCTGAGATTATGGTAAAGCCCGTAGTTCGAACTGAAAATAAAGACCTTTTCGGGATAGGGTTGATTCTTTATCTGGAACCAGGGCGCACCCATTTTTATGCCCAGCGCTTTAGCACCGGCACTGCGGGCGATAACACAACCGTCATTATTACTGAGTACCACAACAGGTTTACCGCGCAAATCCGGGCGGAAAAGCGCTTCGCAGCTGGCATAAAACGAGTTGACGTCAGCAAGTCCAAACATAGGCATAACTACCTCAAACAAACATGCGTGTTGTTAAAGAGCCATACGGCACTTTGGACAGCCGAGGCTGCTGTATGCATTGTGAAATTAAGTCCAAATTCCCAAGCTGGATTAGAAACGTGGACTCAGTTATCAGGATGTCCGACGTGTATTGCAACAGGCTGGGTGAATAGCGCATAAAACTGCCTCATTAATACTGGTTATAAAAACAGTATTAATGAGCGTTAGTGCGCTGGCAAGTGGACGATGCATCTCTGAAGAAAGTAAAGCCAAAATCCATTGGTTGGTTGTAAGCAGCATCAGTTATCAACAGTAAAGTCAATTTGGTCCTGGCCTGTCAGGAGGAGCTTTCAGCAGCAGTTTATATCCTGGCGCTGTCTTTTTAACGCGGGTGCAATCAGACTGGCAGCGAGTATGAAGGCCAGGCATATCAGTGCCTGTATCCGGAGAGTGACGTGATGATCAATCAGCACACCCATGATGACCGGGGAAGCGCCGCTGCCGAGCACAGTACCCGCCTCAACTGCCGCCCGCACTTTTGCCAGCTGCGCGGAGCCAAACAGCTGTACCCACAGCGACAGCATGTCAGCGCTCTGAGGCAGCAGACGACGTGGCGTCATGCGGTAGTGGCAAGGTCCGCTATGAGCGAGGAGCGGCCGTTTGGGGTGTTCACAGCAGGTGGAAATTTTACTTACACAGCCGTGTTGGGGTTAACGGGAACCGATCAAGACATAAAATTGCCCGTTCGTTCCTTACACTAACTGAACAGGTAATCGGTAAGCAGGCCGAAAGCGGTGTCGATTTTAGAGAGAAAAGGCATTGGCTAATTTTTCAGCAAGCAGATACCAAAAGCTGACCGGCATTTTTCCAGCTGATTCTGAATACCGGGGCATGATCTGATGAAGGCATATCGGATAATGTTCTCTCCACAATGGTGCCCCCGAGGCGCTGATAAAAAGCTGTTGCCTGGGTGTTATCTTCAAACACCCATAAATAGAGCGGTGACTCATCATCCCTGCTCTTGACCCATTCGGCTGCGCGACAGAGAAGTTGTTTTCCTACACCGTGACCACGTAGTGAAGAGCTTACATGCAGGCTGTCTATATAACAGCCCCACTGCGCGTCATAGTGGAGCTTAATACATATGAAGCCTTCAACCTTTCCATCATATTCAGCTACAAACACTGTTTCGCTTTCATTGCTCTGATTCAGTGCTGAGCGCCAGTGTGAAAGTCGATCTTTCTGCGCCTGATTTTCAAGGAAATCCGCAGACATCACTTTCGTGTAGGTATCTCTCCATCCGGCGGTGTGTAGATGTGCTATTGCATCGGCATCACTGTGCTGAGCCTGTCTTAAGTGAATCACTGTTACCTCTCACAAACGCAATGGCGTTTCATGTTAGCAAAATCACATTCAGTCGAAAATCAGCTTACCAGGTTCAAACCATACATCACATCTTGCGCAAGGATGAAAATGAATCTGGAAAACTCATGGTGACAGAATGCTTACCTCATACGTAAATGTCCGCTTCTGGCACAAAACGGACCGTTTAGCCTTCAGGTTTAAGCGCCAATTTTTGAAGAGCCTGCTCAATTTTCTCTGCGTCCTGTTCAACGATGGTCCTCTCATCGGGTGTGAGCGGAACTTCCTCAAGATAACGTCTGACAGAGGCCTTGCTTTCCAGTACCAGTCCGCGAGCGCTCTGTTTGAGCAGATTAAAATCGCAACCGATGCAGGCCATCCGGTGCTGACAGCTACTCCAGAAGGGATTCGTGCAGTACGAATCGCCCAAATCATAGTATGTCGCAGGTCCGGTCAGGCTGGCGGCTTCCGGATCATGGTCAATCAGCACGCTTATCATGTGAGCGACACGGTCTGCTTTGACGAACGAGGCGGCCAGCTGAGTCGGGCGAATACGCAGATAATGCATGGTGGACTGAGGCGTTGAGTGCCCCGTCCACTGCATCAGTTCATACAGCGACATGCCCTGTGGAACGCTCGCCAGCGCGGTCACTGCGGATGCCCGCCCCCGATGGCTGGTGACGGTTCCGCCGCTGTCTTCTGCAGGGACGCCCGCGCGTGCGCACAGCATCGGGATCACCGTCCGGTTGAGGATGTCGCCCCCGGCGGGCTTACCGCGGTACTGGAACAGAAGCCGGACTTTCTCACCGGTTCGCTCGTCGGCGAGCATAGCCTGCTCTGCCGGGCGTTCATCCAGCCAGATGTCGACGTATTTTTTCACCACGGCCGCGACCGGCTTCACGAAGGCTTTTGAGGTCTTCCCGGCTGGTATATTCAGCCAGCACAAGGTGCCAGCCGGGATGATACTGTCATCCTCTTTCACAATATCGTCCGACTGCGCCGCGATGCACCCGGTGGTCAGCCGGAGGAGCTCGCTCTTTCTCAGCCCGGCATGGGTCCAGATAACGGCCATCGCCTGCAGCATGGCAAGCGGGTAATGTATTTCGGTGAGCAGGTCTTCCTGACGTAAATTGAGGCTTGCCCAGATGAGCTTCAGCCAGACCGGATCGTCGATTACCCTGGGATTGACGCCGCGACGGAAAAGGGGCGTATCCGGCGTGGAAAGATGACGTGAAGGGCTGAAGCGCAGTCGTCCCCAGCCCCAGTTTTCGTAATCAATCATAAACCGGCGCAGTGAATAGATAAAATGCGCCCTGGAATGCGGCATCATGGGCTCGCCGGAGCGCGCCGATTTCCGCGTGCCCCTTTCCGTGCCCAGCTGAAGTTCATCCACGTTCATCCGGCCTACTGCCGCAATGAAGCTGGCGCAGGTTTCCATGCTCCAGTCTGCCGGTTCACGCACCTGCGGATGTTCCTTTGCCAGCCAGAGGCCGCAGCGCAGAATAAAGCTGTACTGGTTTTCACGGGTGCGCGGCCTGAGCACCGACGTTGCCCGCCAGCGCCGGCACCAGTGCACCCAGGCTGGATCGATTTCTTCCACTGGCTTCTCGTACCACTGCGTGTAGTTTCGCATCCTTACCGGGGCGCTGATAATACCCAGCGCGGCGAGGCCGTGTGAAACCCGCCCGACAAAACGGGAAGTCCCTGCTTTCGTGCCGGACTGGACCTGCCACAGCAGTTCCGGTGTAAACGTCTCCAGCCGGGGATCCCTGTTCTTAATCATCAGCGTGGCCAGTATGCCGGATATGTGATTTTTCTGACTGGTCGGCGCATAACCCAGCGACGTCAGCGTGTTCGTCAGCCGGTGCAGCTCCTGATGATAAATAGCCTGGCCAAAGATGGCAGAGGCATAGAGGGCGGGTTTGCGTATATCGGGGAGGCTGAGCGGTTCATGAAATCCTGCCAGATGCCAGGCAAAGGCGGCCATTAGCGGACGGCCCTCCCGGACTTCCCTGCAGAGTGTCTGCCAGCGTACCTGCGGCCAGCACCAGCATGGCGTACCGGTTGCGTGCATTTCGCGCAGCAACCAGGCTATCACCAGCCCGGTAATTTTGCTGCCGCATCCGCTTCCGGAGGCAATATCCGTCAGCGGCCTGATGAGATCCGGTGCAGGCCTCATCCGTAATAATCCGGACCGGCTATGGGAGCTTGCCAGCGCCGTCTGTTCAGCGGCAGTCAGCGACGTTCCAAGCCGGTATTCCGTCATGTCGAAGGGGCGCCAGCTGCTTTCAGTCGGTTTGTGTGGGCTCATGTTATTTCTCCGCGCTGAAAATAAGGTTTGCCATTCTGAGATCTGCCGTTTCAATCGCGCCCGCCATCCTGGCGGCAAGATCGCGTCCGGAAAGGTGAATGTAAATCTGGGTGGTACCCGGATCGCGATGTCCCGCATAGGTGGCCAGCTCGTGCAGCTTCCAGCCCGCGCGGGCCAGATGCGTCAGCCGAAGATGCCGGAAGGTATGGGTTGAGATGTCAGGTAACCCTGAACCCAGTGCCCAGTTCCGTACCGTTTTGCTCCAGGTCCAGAATGAGAGCGGCATCCCCTGATTACGATCGGACTCAGAACGGAACAGCGCACCTCTGCTGATTCCATTCTGCTTCATCTGCATAAGATGGGCCGCAAGCACGGGAGCAACGGCCTGGCTGTAACAGACGATGCGTTCACGCCTGCTTTTAGTGGTTTCTGCACGGATACGGATAAGCCGGTGTGCAAAATCGATGTCTTCGATAATCAGTGATGTAATTTCAGATCGCCGCAGCGCGCCGTAATAGCTTAATGCCAGCATCAGGCGGTCACGGAGCGGGGAAGCGGCGGCATGAAAGAGAAAAGACTGCCACTGCGTATCGTCAGGAATGCGCGGCAGCTTTATGACGCGGGGAACCAGTCCCCGGCCGGAATTCAGCATGCCGGGCGTGCCGGAGCGGGGCAGCGGATTTATCAGACAAAGATTCTGGTACATCAGAAAGTCATACCAGAGACGGATCGCAGACAGGCGCAGCTGAAGTGTGGCGCTGGCCGCGGGAAACTGCATACCGGGTAGCTGTGGGCTGATGTAGGCGGCCAGATCTTCAAACCGGGCCTTATCAGGTTTAATTCCGTTCTGGCTGCAGAATGCAAAGTAATGACGGAGGGCATTACGGTAGGCTGTCATCGTGGCCTGTGCGCGGCCCAGATTTGATAAAAGCTTCAGCCAGCGCTCTGCCAGTAACAGAGCATGTTCATCCGGTGGAATCAGCAACGTGTTCTCCTCTGACAGCAATATCGCTGCTCAAAGTTTACTCACTCAATATTGCATTCCACTTAACTTACTAAAGTTCATAGTTGCTTGAGAACGCGTATATTTTTTCCGGGTATCTTTCGTTTTTCATCTGAAACCACGGCGTGCCCATTTTGATCCAGGGCTTCGCCTCGGCACTTCTTGCGATTACGCAGCCATCGTTATTACTGAGCACCACAACCGGCTTTCCTTTCAAATCCGGGCGGAAAACACGTTCGCAGCTGGCATAAAAGCTGTTCACATCGGCCAGGGCAAACATCAGTACATCTCCCTCGGGCGGTGGATGATGTGCGTGACGACGCCAAAGATATCCAGATCGTCCGGGTCGGGGTAAATCGGCGACCAGGCCGCGTTCATGGGTTGCAGCGTGAGTCGTGGCGTCAGCAGAAGCCGTTTAACCGTAAACTCCCCCTGCACGCTGGCCACAACAATATCGCCGTGCCGGGGCTTCTCTGCACTGTCCACAACCAGCAGATCGCCGTTGTAAAGACTGCCGTCGGACATGCTGTCACCGCTGGCACGCAGGTAGTAAGTCGCGCTCGGATGCCGTATGCAGTAATCATGGAGATCCAGGTCGGACTCGACATAGTCAGCGGCAGGGCTGGGAAAACCGCAGCTGGCCAGGTCAGCAAACAACGGATGGGCCTGTGGCGGGAGTTCTTTCCCGGTGCTGAAAAGCTGCAGTTTCATCTTTCCTCCTGACGTCTAAATATACTGGTTATACATACAGTATATTTAACAGCGTGAGGATAATCCAGATCGCCTGCGAAATGAACATAGTGAGTAACCTAAGCTACTCAAAATGCTCATTGATATCATTTTGATTATTTTATGTTACTCATGATGAGAAATAAGGCTTTTATTTTTCCATTTTGCTCTTATAATGTGTATCAAATTGAGTGTAATTGAAGGAGCATAATGGTGAATATTTACTGCGATGATGGTTCAACTAATGTTAAGCTGGCATGGTTTGAAGGAAACGAGCTGCAGACCCGGGTTTCTGCTAACTCCTTCCGGCATGGCTGGAAAGTGGCGGAATTCAGTGCTGCAACGTTCAACTATCAGGTGGGCACGCTGAAATACACCTGGGACAGCGTCAGCCGGGATGCCATCCCGACAACAAACGTGGAATATCAGTACGGTGATCTCAACCTGCTGGCCGTGCATCATGCGCTGCTGAACAGCGGACTTGAGCCGCAGCCGGTGAGCCTGACCGTGACGCTGCCCCTGAGCGAGTATTATGACGGGGACTGCCAGCGGAACGAGGAGAATATCCGACGCAAACGGGAAAACCTGATGCGTGAGCTGGTTTTGAATAAGGGCAGGGCATTTACCGTAACGGACGTGAAGGTGATGCCGGAATCACTGCCGGCGGCGTTCTCCCGTCTCGCGGAGCTGAAGCCCGGACCCGCAGAGACCACCCTGATTATCGATCTCGGCGGAACCACGCTCGATGCCGGCGTGATTGTCGGACAGTTTGACGATATCAGTGCGGTACACGGCAATCCGTCTGTCGGCGTGTCACAGGTCACCCGCGCAGCTGCAGGCGCGCTGCGGGCGGCAGACAGCGAAACCAGCGCGCTTATTGCTGACACGGTCATCCGCAACCGCAATGATCGTCAGTATCTGCAGCGTGTGATCAACGATGCCGGAAAAATCGACGATGTTCTGAACAAAATTACAGAGGCAATCACTTCCCTGGGCGCGCGCGTCACCAGTGAGCTGACGGCCTTCAGGAACGTTAACCGGGTATTCCTGGTCGGGGGAGGGGCATCCCTCATTGAAGAGGCTGTCCGTCAGGCCTGGCCTCTGGCTCCTGACCGTATCGAGGTTATAGGCGATCCGCAGCTGGCGCTGGCCAGAGAGATTGCCCTTTACAATAAAGAGGATTAAACGTGCCGGACGGCCAGTATTCTTTCTATCTGCACAGCGACGATCGCACCGACATCGCAGCGATGGCGACCATCAGCACCATCTCACAGCCCCTGCGCGGAGACTTCATCCGGACCGCAGCCACCGCCGGGGCGGTGGTGTACCAGACGGATGCCCGTTTACCGGCGCTGATCCCGGTGTTCTTTGACGGGCAGCTGAGCGCCATCCGGCTTTGCGCCGTGATGGCCCTGGTCTCCGGCACCTGGTCTTCACTTTCCGGACTTCCTGATGAGCCGGATGGCGGTGTGGCCGCGCTGGCCATGTCACCGGAGACGAAATATCAGCGCCGGCGTTACACCCTGACGCTTCAGGATGACCGTAGCAGTGAACGGGTTGAGCGTGTGCTGACGGGGGTGTCATCGCGCCTGCGTGGAGAGCTGCTGAGAAACCTGATTATCACCGGTCTGGCCCTGCACACGACCGCACCGGAGCTGCCGCGTCTGCTGGCCAGCATGCCGGTACCGCCCGGCACGGTCAGCGAGCTGCAGGTTCTGGTTCAGCAGATGGCCGGTACAGCTGTCGCGAGTAAGGCTGCAGTACCGGAGAAACCAGCAGAGCCTGCCGCACCGGCAACCGGTGATGCGACCAGGATAAAGAAAAATATGCGACGGGCATTCGGAGACTAGAACATGTCAGTGATTAAACAAAAGGCAGAGCAGTGCATTCATAACTTTCTGCGAGCCCGGAATGTGCCTGAATCTCAGTGGCCGGAACTGGTCAAAAAGACCGGCAGGGGAATGATACTGGCAGGCGTGGCCGTTGTGGTTCCCGGCGTTCTGGCTGATAACATCTCCCTGCCGGTGACAATCGCGATGCAGGTCTGCTACGCCTCACTGATCGGCCTCGGGGTTCTCCTGGCGTTTGACGAGAAAAAACCAAAGGGACGGGGATGAATATGAACATTAACCTGAAGGAAACGGTATGAAGCTTGAAGACCTGTCAGGAGACGAACGCACGCTGGTCGTTGTGGCACTGCAGGCGCTGCACCGTGAGAGATTAGCCGCATCAAATGCCGTCTTTACGGTCTGTAGTCTGGCCGGAAAAGAGCAGCCGCCGGAAGATATTTTTGGACTGCGGGAAGTACAGGATGCTCTGAGGCGTATGGGGGCAGCTCCTGCGCGTTAAATCCTCGTTAGACTTCAGGGCTAAAAAAATGGCAGGGTGACATCACATCCCTGCCGTCAAAACTAAACGCTTAATTTTTCGGCGATTATAATGTGTTGTTTTGTGATGTAAATCACATTTTACTTTAATGTGAAATTTTCCTCCGCTTTACTTAACCCGTAAAAATTACCCGCCGTGCCTTCACGCTAACCCGGCCGCTTCTGCCTCCAGGGAAGCTGTCGCCTCCGTCCTCACCCGTTCGCGCCCTGCACGGTGCATTCAGCCCGTGAAGGGCTTGCGCTGCGGCTTCGGCGTCGCCCTGGCGTCTTCCGCTTTTCGCCGGGTTTTTGTGGCGGCACGGCGCAAGAGGGTGCCGGATGCTGAGGACACAACCATGTTCAGACTGACCTGTATTGAACTGAATAACGGCGAATTTGCCGTGTATATCAACAACCACTACCTGGGGAGCGAGGATGCCAGCAGTGAACGACTGTGCCTGGGTGAAATCCGGGAGCAGCTTTCCCAGCTCCCGGGCGTGGAATTACAGACCCTGCATGAAGCGGTGCCGGAGGAGGATGACTGGTGCTGGAATGACATCGCCGATCGCGCGCTGCCGCCTGTTTCAGCCTGCCGGGATGATGTGACGGTGGCAGGACTCATGGCCAGGCTGAAGCAGTACCCACCGGATGCACTGTGTCTGGGGACATTTTGGCTGGCAGATGATTTTCTTTCACTTGATGACAGTCTGTCTGAAGATAAAATTGCAGAAGCAATGCGTATCTGCGACCGAAGCCATGATGCCGGAATCGGATTTAACTGGGACACGCTGCAGATTGCCATTGACGGAGTGAAGGGGCGCTGACGAAAAAAAGCAGGACGCTTTCCGGGAAAAGAGCGTCCTCAAATGAGTCATATTTGTTTTAAGTGAAAACCCTTTACTGTTTTCATCCGTGATAATCACACACCTGGCGAATCGTTTCATCAACTAAATATCACATCAGACCAGCAAAAAAAAGGACGTCTCCGGTCGGGGACGTCCTGAAATCAAAGGCATACATGTAAGATAACGGCGCGAATCCATTATCAGTGTACATTCTGCCATACCCTGCCTGACTCATCAGCTACCAGAACCGGCACCGAAGGATGTCGGTTCCCTCCGCCTTATTGCCGCCAGCCGGCGGCGTGTTCAACGCCGTGCCTTCACGCTAACCCGGCCGCTGCGGCCGCAAGGGAAGCTCATCGCCGTTCTCCTCACCCGTTCGCACCCTTCACGGTGCATTCAGCCCGTGAAGGGCTTGCGCTGCGGCCTGCGGGAACGCCCCTGCGTCCTCCGCTCAGAGCCGGGTTTTTGTGGCGGCACGGCGCAAGAGGGTGCCGCATATCAGAGAGGAGTGTGTCTATGTCCCGTTTTATTCTGGGTGACTGCGTGCAGGTGATGTCCCGTTTCCCGGCGCGTGCCGTCGATTTTATTCTTACCGATCCGCCGTATCTGGTTGGCTATAAAGACCGTACCGGGCGCACCCTGGCCGGGGACAACTCAGCGGAATGGCTCCAGCCCGCCTGTCATGAAATGTACCGCGTGCTGAAAAATGACAGCCTCATGGTGAGTTTCTATGCCTGGAACCGCGCGGATCTGTTTCTGAATGCGTGGAAAACGGCCGGTTTCCGGGTGGTTGGCCATATCGTCTTTGCCAAGAGCTACGCCTCAAAATCGACGTTCGTGGGTTACACACATGAGAGCGCCTACCTGCTGGCGAAGGGGAGGCCGCAAACCCCGGACCGTCCCATCCCGGACGTGATCCCCTGGAAATACACGGGCAACCGACACCACCCGACGGAGAAGCCGGTGCAGAGCCTGCGACCGCTGATTGAATCGCTCACGCATCCGGGGGCCATTGTCCTTGACCCGTTCGCCGGCAGCGGCTCCACCTGCGTGGCCGCCGCCGAAGCCAGCCGCCGCTATATCGGGATCGAGATGCTTGAGCAGTACCACGCCGCCGGCGTTCGCCGCCTGGCGCAGGTTGAGCGGGCGAGAAGGATGCCGGCGGCCAATGACGGTGCGTTTTATCCCGACTGGCCGGAGGCGGCATGAACTACCCGGGCCTTGAAACCCTGCGCGCGGACGTGGCCGCGCTCAGCAATGCCATGTGTGACGTGCGGATGCTGCTGAACCGCCTCGAATCGCAGCACCGGCACGACGCGGCAACGCTTACCGAACGTATGGCTGCGCAGACCCTGCGCCGGATCAACACCCTGCTTCTGGAAGCCTACCGTGAAGCCCTGGTGCTGGACGAAACCTTTCAGGACTGACTTACCCTGCCGGGCTGAGGCCCGGCCTGTAACCCCTTAGCAAGAGAGAAAAAACGATGTACGGAATCCGCGAAGAACTTTGTGTACAGCTTGAAAACATGTTCACGTTTGACGAACCCCTGGTCCTGCTGGTCTGGACGGAAGAGGGGATTAGCGTGGCCTGCCGTGAAGCCCAGCCAGAACCGGACGGGGCTGAAATCCGGGAGGTGATGAAGGCGCTCGGCGAAATGAAAATGACGCAATACCGTCAGCAGGGGGTAAATAATCTGACCATTAGCGACCTTCTGACCCGTCAGCGCGAAGCGGCAAACCGTCAGGTGAGTGTTCCGGCGGTACTCCTGTCCCGCGTCCTGCGTAACTATGAATGCGAGCTGGAAAACCGGATCGGAATGGCCTGGGAAGCCGGGCGGCAGGAGCCAGAAACCGTCAGGAATGAGCTGAAGGACGTTCACGCATTACAGGAGGCGCTGGCCGCGTAAGGGAGAGAGCCGGGGTAACGCCCCGGCAACCGGTGGACATCCACAGCGAAAAGGATGTCAGTGCCTTCCGCTTTTATCCGCCGCTGCCCTCCGGGCCACGTCGGGACAATGAAACTCCCCTGAAGCTCCGTGCGGTGACGGCATGCGCCGTGACTTCACTGTAGCCCGGCCGCATCGGCCACAAGGGTTCGCTGACGCCTCCGTCCTCACCCGTTCGCACCCTTCACGGTGCATTCAGCCCGTGAAGGCTTTGCGCTGCGGCTTGCGGCGTCGCCCCTGTGTCCTCCGCTTTTCGCCGGTCTGTCGTGTCGTCACGGCGATGCCGGAACCGAGAATATGTTAACCGTGGAGGATCTATGAACCAGACCGTGACCTGTTGTGATGCCGTTCGTCTTGAGGGGGCGCAGCGCCTGACTTTCCTGCCTGATTTGTTTGGCGGCGATTTTATGACGTCCGAGGCATCCGTGTACGCCTATGCCTGGCGTTACTGCCCTGAGTATCAGGGGGGATTCTGGCAGTTTTACCGGCTGCCGGAAGGTGGCGGATATATGGCGCCTGACGTGGAGAGCCTGACCCTGTGCAATCCGGGCAACTGGTTTGAGCAGACTGTCAGCGGGGAGGTGGCGGGGATCATCCTCACGGCGCTGGTACTGAATCACCGGAGCTGGCACCACAGTAACCATGACCATGAGGAGCTGTGCCGCCACTTCTGCCGCCGTTATGAGCAGCTTATGGCATTTGCTGATACCCATCCTGAAAGCGCCACGATCTGGCGTGCTCTTGACTGATTCACCACGGGCGGCAATGCCGCCCCACTAATGGAGAAAAACATGATTGGTACAGCAAAAGAGATAGCCATCGAAATGCTGCGTGATGACGATAATGACGGCGAGAAATTTGTATTCGCCAGCTGGAGCCGGAACGATATTCGCGGTCTCTGCATTGACTGGGATCTCAGTGATGAAGAGATCGACGTGGTGATGGAAAGACTGGAGGCAGAGTTGTATCCCTCCGGATGTGTCCCTCTCATCTACAACATTGTTGAGGTGATGGTGGAAGAAAAACGGAAACACCGTAATGTCACCATTCCGGCAGCGGCGCTTGCGGTGGTGATGCAGCTTGCAGGGAAGGAAATGGAGCGTATCGCCGTATGCGCTGAGGATGGCGGCGGATCGGCAGAAGAAACCCTGAAAGAAGAAAACGACGTCATGTTGAGCCTGCGCGCTGCGCTCGATGCCTGACAGAGAAACCGGAGGCGTTGCCTCCGGAAACTGAAAAAAGGAGAACACCATGCAACTGTCACCGGAAACCCGCAGCATCCTGCGCCAGTATAAAACGCTCATCAACGCGCGACGTCGCGAATCAGGACTCAGCCCCGTAACCACAGCGAAAGTGCTGGATGAGATCTGCGAATCGGCTACCCGCCAGTGTGCCGTCTGGCTTTGCGGCCACTTCATTCTCGATGGCGGTCAGAGCGACAGACTGTAAATAATCCGGGCGGGGCATCTGCGCCGCCTGTTCGCGCGCGAAAACCCTGTCATCCCTTCAGGCTGACGGGGCGGCAAGGCCAGCGCCTGCGGCGCTGCCCCCTCCCGCCCTGATGTAAGCCCTGAGCGATGCAGATGAAAACCCTTGTGAGGGAAAATTGTCACGGATACGGTCCTGCGTGGCGTGGCGTGGCGTGGCGTGGCGTGGCGTGGCGTGGCGTGGCGTGGCGTGGCGTGATCACCGGCTATGAAACCCGATCAGCAAATTTTCTCAGAACACCTGAACCCCACTTCTGGCCCCCTTCGGCTCCCGGCCAGCTGCGCCGTCCGGTCGTCGAGCCCCACTCCGCCAGGGCCGCTGCTGCGCACCGTCCAGTCTCCGCCGAATCCCTTCGGGGTTCGGGCTTCGCTAGGGTCTGATGGCTGAGGTCAAAGGCTGCGGCTTCTCCGGCCGTGCCGTCCGGAACGCCTTCACCGCGCCGGCGGAGCCGTCGCTTTAATGTCGCCACGCCGTTCCGACGTGTCGGGTGTGTGCATCCTGTTCATCCGGTGAGGCCATCACCCTGTCCGTCCTCACGCGGAGGGCTGCTTGTAGCACCGTCGTGTCGTCCTCAAAAGGGTGAAGTGAACGCTGCCAAAACTTTTTGCGAAGGGCCGCAAAAACTGTTGTCAGCGCCCTTTTTCTGCCGCCCCGCCGTCGCTCCCCTTGCCCTTTGCCGCGAGAGTACCAGCCAGGGAGATGGATAAACCATCACCACAGGAGAAAACCAGGATGCACACACGAAACGTCAACGTCAAAACCGCCGGAGAAGAAACCGCCGGAAGATGTGGGGAAGAGCAAAACCCTGTTTCTGTCGCGCGGGAGTGGGTGGCTCAGGCCACTTCGCTGAAGGCGGGGGTCACCGTCACCCTGTCCGACGTGTCCCGATACGGCGACGTGCAGGTGGAGATCCGCACCAACGGAACGCTTAACTGGCGCGCCTGGTCGTTTGAACCGGATTTTCTTTTTGAACTGAAACGCAATCTGCAATACGTGCAGCTTTAACCGGAGGCCGGATGTCCGGCCTTAACCCAGAGAAGGAGGAAAAATGCAGAACCTTAACACCCGTCCGGCGACCCGTAAGGTCGGGCAGAGCACCGAAATCGTGAAGCTGCTGCGCATTCAGGCCAGCGACACCCACGTGGTCGAGTTTGACAACGTGGACACCCGCTTTAACGACTGCAACAACTGGCAGGTGATGGCAGGAGGGAAACGAGTCCTGTACAGCAACCGCATGTATGAGCGTTTTTCAGATGTGAAATCGGGGATCGTGGCAACGATCAACGTATGTGAAAACAGCGGCAGCGTAACGGATAAAGCGATGCTGGAAGGGGCAAAAGTCATGATGCAGGTTCTTGATGGCTATCCGTCCTTTGCTGCACTGGCAGCACACCCGAAACGCATCACTGATTAATCGAGTGCCGTGACCGGATAGCCCTCCGGCCACGGCTAACCACAACTATCACTGAGAGGTAAAAATCATGGTCGCCACCAATACTACGGCAAAAAAGACAGCTAAGACCACCCGTCAGACAAAATCTGCGGAAAAAATCGCGCAGTCTACCGAGCAGAAGCTCGTCCAGCTGCTCGCTGATACGCCCGTGCAAATCTTCCCGTACTCCCGCCTGTCACACACTGGCTTAAACACGCGCATCATTCCGCATACCGATCGGGAAGTGGAAGAGATGGCAGACAGCATTCAGGCAATGGGCATCCTCCAGAACCTGATCGGTGCAGAACTGCCGGACGGTACGATCGGCATTGTCGGCGGGGAAGGTCGCCGCAGAGGCACAGGCATTCTGGTGATGCGCGGTGTGCTCGATGCAGACACGCCGTTTGTTCCGGTGAAAGTCCTGCCCGTGGAGATGGCTGTGGCGGCCTCGATGATCGAGAACGGTCGACGTAAAAACATGCATCCCGCCGAGCAGATTATCGGTTTTCGTACCCTTCAGCAGGAAGGTAAAACGGCTTCTCAGATCGGCGCCCTGATGGGTTATCACCCGCGCCACGTTCAGCGCTGCCTGAAGCTGGCGAATCTTGCCCCCTCCCTGCTGGATGCGCTGGCGCGGGATGAAATCTCCCTTGAACAGTGTGAAGTCCTGACACTTGCTGATACCCATGAGCGTCAGGAGCAGGTCTGGAAAGAGGCTGTTGAAAAGTGGCGCGATCCTGCCGTACAGACTCTGCGTAAAATGGTGACCGACGACAAGATGGCCATCAGTCACCCGATGTTTGAGTATGTGGGCGAGGAAGCCTATACCGCCGCTGGCGGTACGCTGGCCGCCGACCTGTTCAGCGACAAGGACAGCACCTTTGCCGATGCGGCGCTGGTGAAATCTCTGCTGGCTGGCAAGCTCACCGTGCTCGCCGCCCGCGTTAAGCAGGAGCAGGGCTGGGGCTGGGCTGAGTATCGTATGACGGAACTCAGCTTCAGCGGTGAGGACGGTGAACTTTACCGTTTTGCCATGCCGAAAGCTGTCCTGACGGAAGAAGAACAGAAGCGCGTCAGCGAGCTGGAAGAACAAAGGGACGCCACTGAAACCTGCGATGACGAATACGAGCTTCAGCAGCAGATCGATGACATTTACTGCGAGGCAGAGTATCGCGAAGCCACGCCGGAATTTCGCGCCGCCCACGGTATCTGGGTGTCATGGGATGGTAACAATTTTCGGGTTCAGCCAGGTATCCGCAAGCTGACCGACGAAGACCGGGCAGAAGAAGAACAGGCGCGTCAGGAACGTGAAAAGAACGTGATCAGATACACCACGCCTGACATTCCCGCAGACGCCTATCCGGCAACGCTGGTTAAGGCCATGTCAGCCGAACGTACTCTGGCTGTTCAGGCCGAACTGGCGGGTCGTCCTGACGTATCGGTGGCGCTCCTGACGTGGACGCTGTGTCTTGCGCTCTTTGAACGCACCCACGGCAAGCGCAGCCAACCGCTGAAAGCCTCCGTGTCCTCGAATCAGTATCACCTTGCATCACTGGCTCCATCCGGTGACGAAGGGAAGGCGCTGACGGCGCTCAATGCACAGAAAAAAGCGCTTCAGGCAATGCTGCCAGAAAACTGGCATCTCGATTTCACCTGGCTGCTGTCATGGTCAGCAGAGCAGATAAACACCCTGCTGGGATTCTGTGCGGCACACGGTATCAACGGTATTCAGGAGCGTATGTACAACCATACGCAGAAAAGCGAACTGGACGGGCTGGAAGCGGCGCTGGACTTTGACCTGCGCAAATGGTGGCAGCCGGATGCTGAGAGCTACTTCGGCAAGCTCACGATTTCCCAGATTGGCAAAGCCTATGAAGAAGCCGGACTCAGCGCCCGTGCGGGTGAAGTTGTGAAGCTCAAGCGCCGCGATGCGGCAAAGGCCGCCGAACAGGATCTGAATGCTCAGGGCTGGCTGCCTGACTGGATGGTGCGCACAGCGCCAGCCGCTGGGGCTGAAGAAGCCACCGAAACCGACGCTGACACCACTGACCACGCTGCTTAATACCGGAGGCCGCCGCCTTCGGGCGGCGGGAACAGAGATGACCATGCAATATGACCTGAACCGAATCAACACCCTGACCGCATCCTACCTGGAGTTTATCCGTCAGCAGGGCGAGGTCGCGCGCCGCGCCCTCAGCGATGCCGTGACCGGCCTCCTGTCGACACCTGAAGGATGGCGCGTCTGCGCCGAGTTCCGCAGCGAGTTCGGCGGCTTCTTCCCCGTCCAGTGCCGCTTCAGCGCGGACGGCAGTGATGACTGGCATCTGTGCGTGTGCAGCCCCGGCGAAGTCTCGCCGTACTGGCTTCTGGTGCTGCTGTCCTCCGGCGGTGACGTGGTGCGTACCCTTTACCAGAGCGACACGCTCCAGCCTGATCGGATAAACCAGATGGTCGCGCAGCTGGCAGGTATGCGCCGCTTTAACTGCACTGCCAGCACCGTGGTGAAGCTGATGAATGTGGAGGTGACAGCATGATCCCGTCCTCACACGCGCTCGTTTCCCTGAAGCCCGCCCGTCAGGCTGCAATACAGGCTATCAGCCATGTTGAGTCTGCCCGCGAACGCGGCGCACGACTGCCCGCCATGCCGTATGTGCGTACATTTCTGCGTCTTCTTACGGGCAGCGGGCGTCTCAACGCCACGGTGGCCAATAAAATACCTGGCCTGCACTGGGTGCCAAATAACCGTCATTCGAACCTGAAACAGGTCGAGGAGGCGCTTAACACCATGATCGCCACCAGTGGCGAAGCCTGCCCGCTGCCGCTCACGATTGACGTACAGGCCGAACTGTTTCCTGAAGTCATGCACACCCGCACGGGTCGACGGCTGCACAGGTCTGGCATTAAGACCACGCGCCAGCTGCGCCGCCAGTCTCGTGATTACGAACAGCGCTGGAAACTGCGCCAGAACCTGCTGGAGCAGGCAAAAATCGACCTGAATTTTCAGTCACCGGAAACCGTCTGCACCTGGTACACCCGGTGGAGCGACGAGTTTGACGCGGCAGAGCTTGCCGGACCGTTCTGGCGCTGGCAGTCGCGGTTCGCGTCGCTGAAGGAACTTGACTGGCTTCGCATCAGCGGCGAGCCACTGTATACAGTGATGTACGATATCCCGTTTATCGTCCGGGAAACGCCGGAGAACATCCGCATGGCTGAACGCTGGCAGGTTCCGAACAAGTTGCGGTATCAGCAGGGGGCTGAATGACGCGCAAAAATGATGAGGATTTATACAGTTTTCAGACTGTTATTCCTGGGCAGATGATCGACGACGGGATATAATGGCGTTGGCGCTTGAGGCTTTTTGCCTCATGACGTGAAGGTGGTTTGTTACCGGTTGTGTGGCAAAAAGAAGAAAGCCCCGTAGGAAGTTAATTTTCATTAACCAACCAAACGAGGCCATCTGCTTGACTAGACACCAACAGAATAGCCTCTTAGCAGCCGCAAGGCAAGGAGAAGACGGCTATGAAACTGCCACGAAATACCCTGATCTGGTGTGTATTGATTGTGTGTCTCACACTGCTGATATTCACTTACCTGACACGGAAATCGCTCTGCGAAATCCGTTACAGGGACACGGACAGGGAGGTGGCGGCTTTCATGGCTTACGAATCCGCNAGTTAATTTTCATTAACCAACCAAACGAGGCCATCTGCTTGACTAGACACCAACAGAATAGCCTCTTAGCAGCCGCAAGGCAAGGAGAAGACGGCTATGAAACTGCCACGAAATACCCTGATCTGGTGTGTATTGATTGTGTGTCTCACACTGCTGATATTCACTTACCTGACACGGAAATCGCTCTGCGAAATCCGTTACAGGGACACGGACAGGGAGGTGGCGGCTTTCATGGCTTACGAATCCGCTAAGTAGCCAACCCCGGCGGGGGGAAACTCCCGCCACTAAGGGGCTGAGGCTGTCTGGACATGCCTGAAGCGCCTTTATGAAGGGGTTGCCGGTTTACCGGTAGCCCCTTTTTCCATCCAGAAGGGTGCAGTCGCATGCATGAACAACCCGGAAGGTCTGTTCCCCTGCGGGGAACGGGGGAAGGGGGACGCGCCTCCGGCGCTGCCCCTCGGCTCCCTCCACCTTGTCCACACTCCAGCCTTTCCTGCCTGATTTTGCTGAAGTCAGCGCGCCATGAGTTACCTGCCTGTACCTGGCTTCAGCCTGGTTTTCCCTGTGTTCTTCATCCCGGGCGTCATATCCGGCGTCCTGCTGGTTAACTTTCTCAGCTGCAGCTCAGTGGCCATAACCCGAAAACAGGGCAGGGCGGTGGCCCCCTTCGGCTCCCGGCCAGCGTTGCTGTCCGGTCGTCGAGCCCCACTCCGCCAGGGCCGCTGCTGCGCACCGTCCAGTCTCCGCCGAATCCCTTCGGGGTTCGGGCTTCGCTAGGGTCTGATGGCTGAGGTCAAGGGCTGCGGCTTCTCCGGCCGTGCCGTCCGGAACGCCTTCACCGCGCCGGCGGAGCCGTCGCTTTAATGTCGCCACGCCGTTCCGACGTGTCGGGTGTGTGCATCCTGTTCATCCGGTGAGGCCATCACCCTGTCCGTCCTCACGCGGAGGGCTGCTTGTAGCACCGTCGTGTCGTCCTCAAAAGGGTGAAGTGAACGCTGCCAAAACTTTTTGCGAAGAGCCGCAAAAACTGTTGTCAGCGCCCTTTTTCTGCCGCCCCGCCGTCGCTCCCCTTGCCCTTTGCCGCGAGAGTACCAGCCAGGGAGATGGACAACCATCACCACAGGAGAAAACCAGGATGCACACACGAAACGTCAACGTCAAAACCGCCGGAGAAGAAACCGCCGGAAGATGGGGGAAAGAACAAAACCCTGTCTCGCACACGATCCTCGTCGCTGAGACGAAAAAAAACTCTGAGGAGGAATCGGACGTTCTGGAGTTCAGCAGCCTTGCTGAGCTGAAGAAACTGCGCAGACGCTGCCCCGAAACAATGCGCTGCACCTATTTCTACGCCCTCAGCAGCGGCGTCGATAAACAGTTCCGCCATATCCATGTGGCTGAAGCTGACCACTTCAAACAGTTTGTGCGCCTGATCGAGCGCGCAGGTATCGACATTTAAATCCGGCTCACCCCGTGCGGCAGCCGCCGCACGGAACCTCATCAGACAGGAGCATAAAAATGAACGTTAACACCCCGGCCGCTGCACCAATGGCCTTTTTCGTTCCGTCACATAACGCCGTTTATGACCGGGCAACCCAGCTGGAAGGGCAGTGGGTGACTCAGCGTGAAGCAATAACGCTGGAATCCCTTCGCCGTCTCTATCCGGATGCGGAGCTGATCCCCGCGACTCTGGTACAGGAAAAGCAGAATGACGGCTATCGCCGTCCCTGGGCGGAAATCACCGAGGCCCGGTATATCGACCAGCTGGAAACGTTGCCGCCAGTGGACTGGTGCAGGGGGTATGGCGGGGAGTCGTTCAAGTCGATGGAATTTACGGGCGGGGATGTGACCGCGATTTTTGTCCGGTACGGCGCGCGTTTCTTTGAGTGCCATGACCTGCACACCCGCCATCACCGGGAGCTGATTGGCGACGTGATCGCCCGTTTCTGTCTCGATGCGCCGCTGAATTCCGCGCATTAAAAAAGCAGGGTTGCCCCTGCTTTCTCAACGCCGGTTAGCCGCTGGAACGGTGAACCGGCAATCACAACCAAAGTAAGGAGATTGATCGTGAAATTTGACCCGCAAACTGTCGCACAGGCGAAGGCATTTGTAAATGCCCTCCGCGCCGGAAAACGCGCTCGCGTCCCCGCGCTGCGCTTCTCACAGTGGCAGCCGTTCCTGTCCGTGGTAAATGCCGAAACGGGCTACGCCACCGATGCTGACTGCGGTCTGGCTGTCAGCGTCTACCCGGCGCTTGGACTGGCTTAACAGGAGACGGCCGCCCGCGGGCGGCCGGTAAGGAGAAACCATGTCACAACTGAGTTTTGAATCCCTGTTCCTGGCAGACCAGATTGATCCGCAGCCGCAGGGTTCTGCGCCTGCCCGGATGCTGTCGCCAGCTGAGGCGCGTAAAGAGTTCGCCAGTGTCTTCCGTCAGACGGCGAAAAATATGCGCCGTTCCGAAGTGTTCCGCGACTTCATCACCCTGGCAGCCAGCGAGCTGGATATGGCCCGTATTCGCTCGCCGGAGAACATCGAAAACAGCCGTCGCATCTGCGAACGGTATCAGCCGGACGATCTGGACGCCATGAAGCAGCTGTTCTGCCTGTTGGTGGAGGGGCTGGCGGGTGAAATTCATGATTTCCTCGGCGCGCTGTATATGGAGCAGGAGCTGGGCGCGGATGAAATGGGGCAGTATTTCTCTCCGTCCTCCATCTCCCGCCTGATGGCCGGACTACTCATGCCCGGCGCTCAGGAGACGATAAAGCGTGAGGGTTGGATGACACTCGATGAGCCTGCCTGTGGTAGCGCCGGTATGGTCATTGCCTTTGCATACTGGATGACTGAGGCGGGATATAACCCGTCAGAACAGCTGTATGCCACCTGCACAGATATTGATCCGATGGTGGCTGATATGGCCTTTATCCAGCTGTCACTGCTGGGTATCCCTGCGAAAGTCGTGACCGGTAATACGCTGACCCTGAAAGCAAATCGCGTGCGTTATACCCCCGTTTATTACTTCAATGACTGGCAGGGACGTCTGGCGTTCCGCAGCCGTTTCGAAGCTATGAAAAACTTTCTGGCCACCGTGGCCGCCTGACTGACAGAGCGGCAGGGCAGACCTGCCGCGGGGAGAGAGAAAAATGATGAGCAACACACTGAACGCTGTTCCGGCCACCGTGCTGGAGACGATGGCAGAACGCCTGCAAGGCCAGTCTGAACCGCTAAAAATCCGCAGCAACGATGATCACGCCGCGCTGGCTGCAGATGTGCTCTGGAAATTTGCCTGTAAAACCGGGCTGAACAGGGAAAGCGAAAGCGTGCAAACTGTCATCACGGATTTTCTGGCCAATCTGCTGCACCTGTGCGAACAGTGCGAGCCGGACGGGGCGGGTATCGACGGATTTAATGCCCTGCTGAATATGGCCATGATGCACTATGAGCAGGAAAACGGAGGTGACAGCGGAGAACCGATCTGATCGGAAATCCTGGCCCCGGTGCATATCATCGGGGCAACCGCATAAACCCTCTTTCCCCTTCGGGGAAACGGGGAGGGCGAAAGCGCCTCCGGCGCTCCTGCCTTTCCCCGTTGCTGTGCTTCTCTCCTTACATGCGATCATAACCGGCGTCCTGCTGGTTAACTTTCTCAGCTGCAGTTCCGTTATGGCCATAACCCAAAAACAGGACAGGGAGATGGCCCCCTTCGGCTCCCGGCCAGCGCTGCTGTCCGGTCGTCGAGCCCCACTCCGCCAGGGCGGCTGCTGTGCACCCGCCGGGCTCCGCCGAACCCCTTCGGGTTTCGGGCTGACGCTAGGGTCTGATGGCGAAGGTCAGGGGCTGCGGCTTCTCCGGCCGTGCCGTCCGGAACGCCTTCACCGCGCCGGCTGATGCCGTCGCTTTAATGTCGCCACGCCGTTCCGACGTGTCGGGTGTGTGCATCCTGTTCATCCGGTGAGGCCATCCCCCATGCGTCCTCACGCGGAGGGCTGGTCGTAGCACCGTCTGGTCGTCATCCGAAGGGTGAAATGCACTCCGCCAAAACTTTTTGCGGGGCGCAAAAACTTTTGTCTCCGCCCTTCTTCTGCCGTCCCGCCGTAGCTACTTGGCCCTTGCCGCGAGAGTACCAGCCTGGGAGATGGACAACCACCACCAGAGGAGAAAAGCAGGATGAACACACAGAACGTCAACGTCAAAACCGCCGGAGAGGAAACCGCCGGAAGATGTGATTCAAACCTCACAATGTCCCAGTTCACGGATCTGTTTTGCTGGGTCCTGGCAGCATCGGAAGGGGAGCCACAACCGGCAATTTTTACGCCGCCAGTGAATGCCACTGAGCTGACGTTAATTAATGACGAATGCCCGGATTATATCTCTGTCTGGTTTGTAGATGGTCGCCCGGTGGCAGCTGCAATGCCGCTGGATAATTTTCATCGCGTTATTTCTTCATCTTTAACTAAATAATCAGGAGTAAATAAAAATGGTCAGTTTCGCAAGCCGCTATCGTATGCCTACCTCGATCCGTAAAGACCGTCCGTTGACGAATGAGGAATTACAGCTCATCGTTCCGAGCGCGTTTTCATCGGATAAACACGATTCACGCTCTGAACGCTATACATATATCCCGACCATAAACATACTTGATCGTTTACGTGATGAAGGTTTTCAGCCGTATTATGCTACGCAGTCACGTACACGTGACCAGGATAAACGCGACTTTACAAAGCATATGCTTCGCCTGCGTCGTCATGACCAGATTAACGGAAAAGAAGTACCGGAAATTATTCTGCTGAATAGCCATGATGGTTCAAGCAGCTATAAAATGATCCCCGGTATGTTCCGTCAGGTTTGTAGTAATGGGTTGGTTGCGTGGAAGGATTTTGGTGAAATCCGCGTACCCCACAAAGGAGATATTGTCGGGCAGGTTATCGAAGGCGCTTACACGGTGCTGAAAACATTTGACGCGGTTGATGAAAATATAGACCTCATGAAAAGCATTCAGCTGACTTTGCCTGAACAACGCCTTTTTGGTGCGACCGCCCTGGAACTTAAGTACGATGGAAAACCAGCGCCGATTACACCGGAGCAAATTATTAACCCTCGCCGTGTGCTCGACAGAGGCCAGGATTTATGGACCACGTTTAACGTGGTGCAGGAAAATGTGATCCGTGGGGGGATTCGTGGCAGAACGGAAAAAGGGAAGATCACCAGAACGCGGGAAGTCACCGGAATAGATGGTGACATCAAATTAAATCAGGTGCTCTGGAAAATGGCTGAGGAGTTTGCAAAACTGAAGGCCTGAAAATTAAGCCGCTCAACAGAGCGGCTTTTTACTGTCCGCTGTTAAGCGATGCTGTTTCTGCAATTTTAATATCATGCTCCTTTCCCGCAGCTGGCGCGAGACGTTCAGAAAGTAACTTTTTTCTGGCCAGTAATACGCGATATATATTTTTGATATCCTGCGCATAGGCCTTGCGCTGCGTAATGAGCTTTTTGCTCGGCCCCGTATTATACATCCCCACGCTGTCCCAGTTTTTTCCGTATGACCTGAAGTTGTGCGCCAGTACCCATGCACCCGTATAAACGCACATACATGGATCATTTAACAGGCGCTCACGGGTAATATTGAAGTTTTTAAGTTTACCGTAATGAGAGCTGTTCACCTGCATCCCACAGACATCTTCTGTCCCATTCCTGTTTGATCCATTTATCGCATCTGGTACCAGATGGCTCTCTTTAATCGAAATTGACATAAGCAGAAGCGGATCAATTTGATAATCTTTCCCGGCCTGATCAAAGCACATCTGCGGAGCTGCGCCAGCAGATAGTGAAAGAGTCAGCAAAGCAGCAGGCAGTAACGATATTTTCATGGTTTGGCCTTTTAGCGAAATAAACGGGCCCTGGAGAGGCGCTTTAAAAAATACCCCGGCGGATCGTCGTAATCAAGTAAATTCACTACAAACGCGCGTGAACGCTTTCCTGATGGGATTTTACATCTGTCCGAAATAAACATGTCAGAGCAGTAGGCGGTATTAACATGCCGCTCTTTACTAACCCTTTAAAACATCACACCCCACGCAAGACTTCGTCTTGCAGATTTTTCTTTTAATTTCATGTGGATGCCTGCAAGAAATTTGCGCGTTATTGAACTGTGACCGTTTAATGTCGTACATACCGACACTACCCTATCGTATAATCCTGATACCTGTTAGTGTCGGTATGTCACACATGTATCGTACAATTGTAGATATGCTTTAATTACATTGAATTATATATCGCACAGTGTCACACTGTCGCACATCATAGTGCTGGATTGTACTACTGTATAGAGCAGAAATTCACAGAAGTATCAATCCATTGCACCTTTGCGCAGCAATATGAAAATCCACCAAAAGGCCATATATAGTGTCGGTTCCGACACTAACTTAAAACAGGTAAGAAATATGGGAAGAGTCGGCATTTACCTTAAAGATAAAATTGAACGTGAAGTTCGCGATATTGTTCAACAAGACCTGCAGAACGGCGCTAATGCTGGAGAAGCAAACATATCAGCTACCTGCAACGAATTAATCCGGCTTGGACTGCTTGTTTATAAACGCGATGGCGAGGATGGCAATCAATTTGATATCGAAGGATATCGAAGAGACCTCATAAGAAAAGCAGCCGGCTCACGCGAAGGCACAGTTCTCATTGCCACCCTAATCGCTGAGATGTATTTAAAAATGACAGGAAAAGACGGCGAAGGCAGCCTTGAAGATACGCTTGATATGATTTTAAGCGGCATAAACACAGCCGAGAACGAAGCAGAAGCAAGGCACTTCATCAACGAAAAAGAATAAATCTGTGAGCCGGACACCCCGGCCCACATCGATCACAGGGACGGTTTTTCATCCCAGGGAAGGTCACCTTTCTCCACCTCCTTTATTTTTTCCTTCAGGAAAACTTCAAACTCCATACAGAGAACTTTAAGTGCCTGTGCATCCTCGTTCTGGTCAAGCAACCTTTCCGTAAAGTAACCCAGCGTATTCATCAGGCGGGTGAGCATTTCGTCATTCAGACTACGGTTATGCACCTTCGCCATTGCCCTGATTTCATCAGCAAGATTCTCGGGAATACGCATGCTATATCCGGTTGTTTTCCCTGGAAGCAAAATTCGCTCACCCTCACGCCACATCCATAATTGCTCTTGTTTGGGCGAGGTTTTAATTTCATTAGCAACATCAACAGATTCACTATCAAGCAATTGCCCTAGCCATTCTTCAAATCTCACCGCCAGTGCAATAAGTCGCTCACCCTCCGCAGTTTTAATGACAGGTTTCCCAGGTTGATAATTCAGCGACAACAAAAGCCTGGCAATAATTTCCTCATTCACACTTCTGTTGCCAGTCCTGGCACATATTCTCAGCTCCATAAGCAGATTATCCGGAGCACGCAATCGCCACTCCACCGCTTCACCCGGCTGGAACTTGCGAGGACGGCCGCGACCATCCCACATTTTCTCTTTTACTTTCATAGCTATAGATCCCGGAGGCCATTTCCGAACTTTCTGGTCAACAAAGCCTACTCACTTACATATTCAGATAAATCCGAATGATTCTAAAAAGTGTGACATGCGTCACGGTTTTTTTTTTTTAGGGTCATGGGACAATTGCGCCCGCGTAAACAAGCACTTACGCGATTCACTTTTGTTTACTTCGGAGAAAACAAGCATGTTAACCAAAGGCAGTGCCCTTAACGTCGGTAAGGGATGGGCGGTAGCGTCTTTATTCCGCAAAGCACGCGAAAATCGCAAAGCTAAATTTTACTTAAAGTCAGCAAGCGCTTTTTTAATTGCACTCATGGTCACTCACCCGGCATTCGCATCCGGTACTGACCTTCTTTCCTCACAGAAAGCAACGGTTAATTCCACTTTCGGCTCTGGCTCATCACTGATTACATGGTTCTACATCGCCGAAATCATCATGGGCCTGTTTATTTACATTAAGGCCCGCAATCCATTGGTCTTTGTCGGTATTGTTATGGCAATCATCTTTACCCGCATCGCCTTCAACATCGCGAGCTAAAAGATGAGCGGGGAAGGAGATAAATATAACTTCCCGGAAACAATGAACCAGCAGGGCCGCTATTTAGGCTTACCAATTGACGAATTGATTGTTACCGCACCCCTTCTACTTTTCGGGGTGCTTAACAACTTGTCACTTGAACTTGGTGTAATCGCGGGAATTCTCTGGTTCATCGTCAGATATCTGAAGAAAGGGCAGGGGTCGTACTGGTTGCTTAATTTCTGCTACTGGCACCTGCCATCGCTTTTATTCAAAGCAACCTTTCGCCAGATACCTGATTCAAGTTTCCGGCACTGGAGGGCATAGTTTTTCATGAAACTGAATATTAAAGGAGAGCGCGATAAACAACTCCGCTATGCGTTTATTGGTCTTTCAGCTTTAACTTTAGTCATGGGCGTAGGGAATGTACTGACAGGGTCACTCGCATGGTATTTCGCCACAACCCAGAAAACCATCACCACGCCATTAACGTTTAACCGCCCATTTGCATCAGATTCTAAAAGTGTTGATGCCACCGGCCTGACACAGTTCGCCGCTTCCTTTATTTACTGGCGACTGAACGTTACTCCGGAAAACATCGAACATAACCAGAAAATGATTCTTGGATTTGTCCCCTCCGCCGAACGGGACGTACTCAAGAAAGCCCTGGACATAGAAACTGAGCGCATTCAGAAAGCGGGCATCACCACTCAGTTCGACACGAAAGAAATTCGCGTCATGGATGATGGCTCCGTGCAGTACAGCGGGGTACTGAAATCCTCCACCACAAACGGCGCAATCATCACGCCACTGAAAGACCAGGAAAAAACCTACCGACTGAAACTGAGCTATGACAACGGTGTGATTAACCTCCACAGCTTTGAAGAACTCAAGCCGGTATCTCCCACTAACTGACAGGACTGCCCATGAAATTTCGCATTTCACCGGCAGCTGCTGCTGTGTTTCTGGCAGCGGGATTATTTACCAGCGGCCTTCGGGCCGCTTCCGCACCCGCAGCCATTCCGTTTGAGAACGACGCCGCCTTTAACGTCACCCTCAGCAACACCAACCCGAGCAAGGTTGTTGTAGACGGAGAACTCATTACCAGCATCAGCGGACCAACCGGTGCGTATGACCAGAGCCAGACCGAGGACGGAGCGCTTATCCTGTCTCCGCTTGTCGGCCAGAACTTCACCCTGTTTATCCAGACTGACCACGGCTCATCGCTGAGCCTGAACGTCAGGCCGCAGCCGGGTAACGGCAAAACACTGCGCTTCACCCCGATGTCACCACCACTTCGTAAGAACGACGATGCGAAGGCATGGGAAGAAGGGCAGACCTATGAAAAAACGCTGGTTGCGCTATCCCGCGCTGTAGTCAATGGTCAGGTGCCGGACGACTACCGGGAATACCCGGTCAGCCGCATGCCGGCTTACACACCCGCCAGTGATGTACGCCTGACGCCTGAACGCCAGTTTGTGGGCAACCACCTGCGGGTTGTTCGCTTCCGGATGAGCAACCCGGGCAGCATCACCCGCAGCCTCCGCGAGCGCGATTTCTGGCGCAAGGGCGTCCGGGCCGTAATGCTGTCACAGAACCAGCTCTACGCTGGCGGCGAAGGCTATGCCTGGATTGTGTTTTCAGATGACGGAGACGCTCGCCCATGACCATAAGCCTGAATGAAAACCTGAAAACCCGCCGCAAGCAGCTGGCCATCCTGGCCGCCGTCATCATTGGCGGCGCAGCTGCAGCAGGCGGCGTAATGTGGTACGGGCAATACCAGCAAAAACAAAAGCAACCCGCACCGGCTGCAACACCAAACCTGACCGGCGTTGTGACCGCGACGTTTAACGAGCAGGTCAACGATGCCGCACTGACGCAGCAGCAGGCAAAGACCTCCGCCCTTGAGCAAAACCTTGCCACGCTTGCCCAGCAGTTCGCGCAGAACAAGCTCACCACCGAGCAAAAGCTGGCCGAAAAGGACGCTGAAATTCAGCGCCTGAACGACCAGCTTACGAAAGCCCCCGGCAGCAACGTGACCACTGGCCAGCAGACACCACCTGCAGGCCCGAACGGAACACCACTCCCCGGTCCCGTTGCTGCCGGTCAGGCCCGACCACCCGAATACAATGTGACCCCCGCAGGTGCACCGGCCGCCACTGGTGTGAATATGGGGCAGGGCGCAGCGTTCTACCCGGGCGGCTCAGGCCAGCGCATGACAGGCGGTCTGTCGACAACAAAGTTCAGCTACGACAGCCTGAAGAAAAAGCCAACTAAATTGCCCTGGATTCCTTCTGGCTCCTTCTCTGACGCCATCATGATTGAAGGTGCCGACGCCAACGCCAGCGTTACCGGTCAGCAGAACACCCAGCCCGTCACCATCCGCCTGCTGGGCAATATCCAGATGCCGAACAACAAAGAATACAGCGCTGACGGCTGCTTTGTTGTGGGTGAAATCTGGGGCGACATCTCCAGCGAGCGCGGGATTGTCCGGACAAAATCAATCAGCTGTGTACTGAAAAACGGCAAGCACGTTGATATGGAGTTCGATGGCCATGTCAGCTACCAGGGGAAAGGCGGCGTTCGCGGTAAGCCCGTTATGCGAAACGGTATGATTGTCGGCTACGCCGGCGCTTCCGGCCTCCTGTCAGGCTTTGGAGAAGGCATCAAATCTGCCGCCACACCATCCGTCGGCCTCGGCGCCACTGCAAGTGTTGGCGCAGGTGATGTGTTTAAGCAGGGCTTCGGAGGCGGAGCCAGCAAGGCGGCCGACACGCTGAGCCAGTACTGGATTAAACGCGCCGAGCAGTACCACCCGGTAATCGACATCGGCGCCGGCAACCTGGTCACCGTCGTGTTCCAGAAGGGCTTCCGCCTGGAAACCCTGGAAGACGCTGAGGACGCTAAAGCGAAAGAGGAACTGCAGAAAGCCGGCAATGCCGCGCAGAACGCCGTGACCCCTCAACCGGCGAGCCAGACCGCTACATCCAGTACCACCTCAGTCGGCAACATCAACCCGGATGACGTTCTCCGCCAGGCCAGCCAGCTGCGCCTCGGTGACACCATCAACTAAGGGAGCTGCATATGTCGTTTAAAACTGAGCTGGATGTTATCGAAGAAGACCTGAAGAAATGGCGTGCCGGGAAAAAGCTACATAAGTACCGGATATTTTGGTGCGCAGCAGCCCTCCCGTGCAGCATGTTTCTCGGCGGTGTTTTTTATCAACAGCCTGGATTTATCATTATGGGCGTGGTCCTAGGTTTCCTCTTGTTCCTGGCAGCATCACGCAAAATGGACGCTCCCGATAGCTGGGAAGGCCGAATCAATCAGGCATTGCAGTCGGTTAGCCCGAGAGATAAAGACGCGTTCGAAAAACTGTGCCGCACAGTGAAAGAGAAGAGGGCAATAGAGCCTGATGACATTGCTGCATGGCTCAAAGACGAAAAAGAAGCGCGTGCGCTTTTCGAGCGTCAACGAGATGAGCAGCAACGCTACAGCTTCACTGAATGGCTGGATAAACGGGAGCCTGACCAGAAGGCCGAATGTAATGAGGAGGGCAAATGAAAACAACAGCGCAGGGGGGCGGGCCAGACTGCAAAGCAAAGGATGTGAACCGTCGAGTAAGGATAACCATTAACTGGTTGTATTCGATCCTTTGGTGGCTCGGGTGGATAGCGGCAATATGGCTAAATATAAAAGGGTTAGAGGAGGTGTATGACTACCGTCGTTTGGGAGCACAGCTGATAGCCATCATCCTTATTTTATTACCCTGGCCAGGTGGCTCCACCGTCCCCCTGAAGGGATTGAATGACGATAACAAAAAGGAGCGCAAATGAAACGCATTGCCTCAGTTTTATTAATGGTGCTTTCTCTGGTCGTATTGCTGCGCAGCTAGTTTTCACTGTGATTCAGTGCAACTGCAAATAATCGAAACTGAGTATTACCCCTCCCTGAATACCCCTTAAATTAAAACCGGAGTTACCCCATGAAAAATCTACTGGGTGCTGCACTGCTGTGCAGCGCACTGACCGGCTGCGCCGGTCTCAATTCTGATTTCGACTGCAACAAGACCGCGACCGACCAGTGTCTGACTACTGGTGAGGCCAACAAGCTGGCCGCTCAGGGTAAAAGTCTGGATGACCTGACGGCAGAGAAAACCGCAAAAAAGCCTGCGGGTGAAACCCTGCCGGCACTGCGCAATTCAGCACCGGTTGTGAATCCCTTCCGTCCTGTCTCCGCCGCAGCAACCGGAACCACCGCCGCTAACTCTGGCGCACAGCGCCCTCTGACCACTGCGCCGGCGAAATCGTCTGGCTCGCTGGTCACGCCGCTGACCACGTCCAGTCATGCCACCCCTGTACCGGTTAACACGGCGGGCCGCGTTCCGGTTCAGCGTATTCCTGACGCCACGCAGCGCCTGTGGATTGCCCCCTGGGTGGACACGGACGACAACTTTCATCAGCCGGCTGTGGTCGAGTTCGTGAAAAACAAATCCCACTGGGATGAGAGCTACCGCGTCATCGGGGAGGGCGGGGAATGAGCAGCCACCACGTTTCCGGCAAGAACGGCGTCGATCATCTGGTGAAATCGTTAGTCCATTCACGTAAAGGAACGGCGCAAATCACCGCCACACAGTCAGTCGATACCGACGATGAAACGCTGGCCGTTCTGAGCGTGAGCTGTGACTGGCAGATTAAGACCGCCGGTGATGCACCGCACACCGGTCAGATGAACGAAGAGAAGCTGCGTCGCCTGGAGTTAATCCGGGCCGCTGCGGAGGGCCGAAAATGAGTTTTGTCGACAGCCTGATGGATATGCTGAAAAACGGGAAAGAGGAAGACGGGGCAGCAACGGCCCGCAACAACCTTTCCCAGACCTGGGACTATCCGTCCCTGGTTGCTGCGCTACCTTACCGGTATTACGACGACAAAAATGAAATTTTCGTCAACGCCGGCTCTGCGGGCTTCATTATGGAGGCTGCCCCGCTTCCCGGCGCGAACGAGCAGGTGATGGCCGCTCTCGATGACATGCTGCGTAAGAAGCTTCCCCGCCAGACCCCTGTGACCGTCATTATGCTTGCCAGCAAGTGTGTCGGGGAACGCATCGATCGCGGCGTGAGTAACGACATGTGGAAAGGGGGGATGGCCGATCACCTCAATAAAATCACCCGCGCGTTCTGGCAGCGTTCCGCCCTGCACGGCCTGGCCAACGAACGGGAATACCCGCTCTACCTGCGTAACTACCGTATCTTTATTGTCTACGGTCAGCCCATTAAGCGCGCTTCCCAGGTGCAGCGGGTGATGGATGACCTGATTCAGATACGTAACACCATCCGCGTCTCTCTGGGGGCCGCGCGCATCGACAGCATGAACACCGATGTGCACGCTTTCCTGTCTGCGGTACGCGAGCAGATGAACTACCGTCAGGAACAGGTATCCCGGGATTGACCTGAGGGTGCATCCATCGCATATCCGGATGGCACTGCCGGAAACCATTGACGCGCGCGGGACCCGTCTTCCGGCATCGGCATGCCGCATCATCAACATGCAGCTTGCTAAAAACCCGCGTCGATTCGCGCTCTGGCAGGGGGCTGACAATCTCCAGAACCTGCGTTTTCCCGATCTCGGGATACCCTGTCCCTTTATGCTGACCTGGACGACGGCGCTGGAAGAACAGACCAAAAGCCAGAGCGAGGCTTTCCGTAAAGACCAGGACCTGTCGAAAAAAGCCAACTCAGCCTATGCAGCACTCTTTCCCGGTACCAAAAAAGCGGCAGAGGAATGGCGACGTACCCGGGAACAGCTTCACAGCAATGAAATCGCGCTCTGCAACACCTACTTCAACCTGACCCTGTTCGCGCCGGACAACAATACCGAGGCGCAGAAGTGTGAACTGGCAGCCGTCAACGTGTTCCGTAAGAACGAGCTGGAAATGGTGACGATACAGTACCAGCAGATGCGTAACTGGCTGGCCAGCTTCCCGTTCGTCATGCAGGAAGGGATGTGGGAAGACCTGAAGATGACGGGGGCAACGCTGCGCGCCAAGTCATGGAACGCGGTGAGCCTGATGCCGGTAGTCGCCGAACGTCAGCTGTCCAACGTGGGTATGCCATTGCCGACCTACCGGAACCAGGTTGCGTTCTACGACATGTTTGGTGAGGAGAACGGCAGTACCAACTTTAATATCGCCGTCACCGGCACGTCCGGGGCAGGTAAATCCTTCCTGACGCAGGGCATCCTTCGCGATGTACTGAATGCCGGGGGGTACGCCTGGGTTATCGACATGGGGGACAGCTACAAGAACTACTGTCACCAGGCCGGCGGGGTATATCTCGATGGCTCTAAACTGCGCTTTAACCCGTTCGCCAACGTTAAGGACATTAATCATTCAGCGGAAGGGATTGTGCGCCTGCTGACGGTGCTCGCCAGTCCGACGCAGCCGCTGGATGGCGTCTGTGAAGCGATCCTGCAGAAAGCGGTAATGGATGCGTGGGAGAAGAAGGCAAATAAAGCCCGTATCGACGACGTTCATAATTACCTGACCAATGAGGATGTGAACCAGGCGTTTTCAGACAAGCCGACCATCATCGCGCGCCTTGCTGAGCTGGCCATGCTGCTCGATACCTACTGCACCTGGGGGCCTGACGGCGAATACTTCAACGCCGATGCCCCGACGCTCGATGGTGAAACCCGCTTCGCGGTGCTGGAACTGCTGAGCCTGGAAGACAAGCCGAAGCTGCTCTCGTCCATCCTGTTCTCGCTCATTCTGGCGATACAGGAAAAGATGTACCACAGCCCGCGCGACCTCAAAAAAGTGTGCATTATCGACGAAGCCTGGCGTCTGTTGGGCGGCTCCAACCCGCACGCGGCACGGTTTATCGAAACCGGCTACCGCACCGTGCGTCGTCACCGTGGGGCGTTTATCACTATCACCCAGGGCATCAAGGACTTCAGCGCCAGTAAGGAAGCGGAAGCCGCCTGGAACAACAGCTCCACCAAAATCACCCTCTTGCAGGATGCGAAGGCGTTTAAACAGTACCTTGCCGATAACCCGGATCAGTTCTCGGACATGGAAAAAGAAGTTATCCGTGGCTTCCAGCCCGCCCTGCAGACCGGTTACAGCTCCCTGCTGATAAACGCCGGTGAATATAGCTCCTTCCATCGCCTGTTCGTCGACCCCGTGACGCGTGCCATGTTCAGCTCGCGCGGCGAGGACTTTGCTTTCATGCAGAAAGCGCAGAAAGAAGCGGGGGCAACTGCGGAAGAAGCGGCGTATATGCTGGCGGAGAAAAAATACGGCAGTGAACTTCGTGAACTTGAAGAGTGGGTGAAAGCAGCATGAGTGAACAACAGAGCAAGCCGTATGACGGCGACAGCGTCCCCGACGGTGTAACAATCGCCAGCAAAACATCCCGCTGGGTTAAAGCCAGCATGCTGGGGCTGGCGGGACTTCTGGTTATGACAGGCGTGGCATATGTGACGGCGAAAGCCGTCACCCCGGAGGTGGTGGTCTTCGACATGAAGGGGACGGTGGACCTCTTCATGCAGCAGTCCGCTCAGTTACAGCTCGATGAAAACAGGGCTAAAGCGATGACCCAGCAGTTCAACGCGGCGCTGACCGGCAGCCTGGATGCATGGCAGTCCTCACACAACGCCATCGTTCTGGTGAAACCGGCGGTGATGAGCCCGCAGCGCGATATCACGAATGAAATTCGTGCTGATATCGCCCGACGCATCCAGGGGGGCCAGTGAAAAAACGACTGCAGCTGACGGCCATGATGCTGCTGATGCTTTCCGCCGGCAGCGGGGCGAAAGATCTCGGTACCTGGGGCAACGTCTTCGAGCCTGCAGAGCAGGACATGCTGGCGTTTATCCAGAATCGACTGAAGGGAATGGAGCAGACGGGTGAACTTGACCGCCTGCGCAAAGAGGCAACGGAAAGAGTGAAGGAGCATGCGGTACGTCCGACGCCGGTGGAAGGGCTCACGAAAGCGAAGGAATACCGCAGCTTTGCCTGGGACCCGACATTTACCGTGAAGGAAACGATCACTGACATGCAGGGCAACGTGATCGCCCGGAAGGGCGATACGGTCAATCCTCTGGATAAGGTGCCATTCAGCCAGGTGCTCTTTTTTATCGACGGCGATGATAAGGAGCAGGTGAAATGGGCCCGACAGCAGCTCGCCGGTCAGACCAGCGTGAAGGTCATCCTGGTGAACGGCAACATAAAAGAAACCAGCGATGCGCTGAATGAACGTATCTACTTCGACCAGTCTGGCGTACTGACCCGTAAATTCGGTTTTGAACACATCCCCGCGCGGATATCGCGCGACGGCCGCGTGATGAAGGTGGAAGAAATACCTGTTAAGGGAGACGGTAAATGATCTTTCTGCTTGTACTGTCCGGTATAACGGGGATCGCAGGTTGTGTGATTACAACAGCATGGTTACCGGCGAATCTGCGCTGGCAGGGAGCCCAGTGCGCGGTATTTACCCTGATTATTCAGGGATGCATTCTTAAGGTCATACCACTCGACACGGACGGTAGCGGACTTTTGATTGCTGCCGGACTGATGCTTTCCCAGTGGTTCGCCCCCCTTATCGCTAGAGAAACAGGGAAATTGAAAGTGCATTTCAGGATACCTTCAGTGCCGGGTTATCTCCTGATGTACATCCTGTGTCTGGTGCTGATCGGTGCCAGCTGGTTTCCCATCTGGATGGTTTTGAGATGAGATAACTCGAGTTGCTTACCAGAAGCTTTTGAGAAGCAAAAAAGTCAGCCCAAAAAATACAACGGTGAAACAGATAGCAAGAAAGAAATACGGAAAGCTGTGATGTGTGGAACCACTACCTGCTATCTGTCGCAAGTTTAAATCAGTAATTAAAGATGCCCATGCGAGTACAAATCCGAAGCAAATAATCAACAATGTCAGGAAAACATAATTAGCGACAGACGTCGCTGGAATACATGATCTCGCGCCCGTGCTGAGAAGTGCAAACAAGGAGCTGGAGGCAATTAAATCCCTCACCAGATTTCGGGTTGCTTCAAGTTGATTATCAGTTGGCTGTATACGCCTGAGTCTGTCCATCATTTTCCCCATTCTTTCCGTTCCCGTGTTTTAGCCAGTCCGCAAGAATTCTGATGATGCACGGTAAAATACATTAAAGGTACTCAAAATGACTGCAACAACGTTAGGTGACCTGTTTCCCGAAATGCGTCAGACGGTCACATCCCATCGGCGTTACGCCAGAAAACCGCGCAAACCCGCTGAGATAACGCCGCGCCAGGGAACAGCAGAACGGCTGAAGACGCTGTACCCCGAAATTGACTCCTGGCATCCGGTACTGGTGACCAAAGCCTGGCTCCACTGGTGTGAGCAGAACCAGCAGGACAGCCGGGAGCCGTCCAGGCGCGATGAACGCTTCCCGGACTACATCATTCACCTATTACTGGAGAACATGCGGGCCGAGGACAGCGCGAAACGTAAAAAGGGCCCGACGCTGTCACTTTCCGAGCGTCTCGACAGGTTGTTTGCAGGCGAAGAGCAGGAGAGCGCCGAATGTCACTGATACACAATACCGCTGTGCCGTCTGTGTCTCAGCATATGACAGGTCACAACGCTGATAACGAAGGCTGTGACGAAACCGTGAATCAACTCTGTCATCTGTACCCTGAAATCGCTTCATGGCAACCGGCGCTGATCGCCGGTGCCTGGCACAAGTGGTGCGCTGAGAACCAGCTTCAGCCGATAGCGCCGGACGAACGTGATGAGGCGTTTCCCCTGTACCTCGTCAGGCTTATCCGCAACAGAATGGAGGAGATGAACGCATGGCGTTAATCAGCTGCTTCACCGGCCCTCAGGGCTTGCAGGGAGTGCTCACCTGTTTGCGCGATACCGAGGGCATGACCGGTATTCTGGTCGTCGTTGCGCTACTCGCTGGCTGGATTGCTGTTCAGTATTTTGCAGATGCACGGCGTGTACGTCTGGCGTGGGAGAGCAGACCGGGATTACCTGTCCCTGTGGCGCAATTTGGCGGTGCCCGACATGCCGAAGCGGTTCATGCATTTGCTAATCGGGAATACTACCAGTTGCTACTGGCTGAACTGGAAAAGGCATTGACTGAAGAGGGCTATGTACTGACCCGTGATGAATCACTGCGCGTGACGATGCCAGAGGTCGATCGGCAAAAAATCAGCCGCCGGATTTTCCGGGCGCGCCAGTGTTATACATCACCGAGAGTAACTGAACAGACGATGCAGGACAGCGAAGATGCGGCAGTGAACGATGGGTACGCCGGCTCCTGGCTCAGCGTACTTATCCGGGGCAGTGAGCGGGAAGGGTGGTACATCAGCCGACAGATGACAGACTGGCAAAAACAGATGTGGCCCGTCAGGCAGGTGATCATCAATGTGACGTCTGATACGTCGACAATCACACGTGATCTGGTTCGGGGATTGAAAGAGGCCGTGCAAATGGTGAGTCGCACACCGTTCCCTGAAAACGATAATGTTATCAGTCTTTGCACTGTGCCCGTAGCATCCCCGGATCTACAGGTAACGATGATGCGTCAGTTGTGCAGTACGCCTCCGGGGTTCTTTCCTGGATTTGCCGGGCGGAACGTACCAGAGGAGCTGGCGAAGTTGATTGCTGTACCACAGGACGAAGAAAAGCGGGTTGTTGCTGTCTTCGCGCAGATAACCTCCCCACATTCAACAGAGAGGTTAGTCCGGTATCTGAATACTGCCGCTGACCGTATTTCCGCCGGGGAGGAACATACTGCTGAATACGATGATGACAATGGTTATGCCTTAATTGTCACACGTACTATTAAAGCTCACTGACTCAACCGCGCGGCCTTTCAGGATGTTCGGTGCTCACTGCGTTGCGCTCCGCCTCAGCCTGAATGCCCCCCGGTTTCCGTTTAAACCCGACCAGGTAACGCCATGAAAAAAGACCCTGTTACTGAAAAGGGCCGGAATGTCACCTCAGTACGTCACGATGAGGGTTCGGCCCGACAGATGGATGAAATCCTCAACGATAATCCACTGTACAAACCCTCGCATGTTCTGCGCGGCGCCATTCTTGCCCTGTACGAAATGAGCCAGGAAGAACGTCTGGCCATCATCATGAAAGCGGCCGGTAAAGCCAATAACCACTGATCCTTTTTAAGCCCTTCCGCCGTCCGGTGGCTGCGGCACTCCCGGAGATACCCCATGACTCACCCTGAACCTGTCAGGCCGGTGACGGTTACCCGTGACCGCAACGGCTTCTGGACGCACCCTCATTATTTTGCACCCGCCAGTGATAAGGCCACACAGACTGAATTTGGCGACTGGATGCGCCAGCACAATCTGACCTGCGCCACCCGCTGGATGGAAAACGACGCGCCTCCCCAGGTGATCGCCGACTGGGAAAAAGGGAAACAAAACATCATTGACTGGCTTCCTTCCGCGCCAGAGGGCGATGGCTGGTTCATTGGCTCCATTCATGACACTGAGGACGGCCCGGTCTGTGTGTGGCTGCGGGAGGTGAAATGAAGCGTTTCTCATGGCTTGCCGGTGTGATGCTGGTCCTGCTGTCCTGGATGCCCGCTCAGGCAACGGCCGCAGCCAGCAACGCGGGTGATGGCCGCTGGGTTAACCCGATAAGCGATGTCTGCTGGAAGTGTCTGTTTCCGATGACGCTCGGCAATATTCAGTTAGCTGCCGGGCCGCAAAAGGATACCAACAACCCGGCTTCGCCGATCCAGATTTGCCCATACGGTGTGTTTTACCGCATCGGTCTGGCCATCGGATTCTGGGAGCCAATGGCGATGGTGGATGTAACCCGTGAGCCGGGCGTCATGGTCAACATGGGTGGTTTTAAAATCAATCTCGGGCGAACGGGAACGGGAACTGCAGGGCAGAGTGACAGACCCGCAGCCGGCACGTTCTACCATGTCCACTGGTATAAATATCCGCTGATTTACTGGCTCAACATCATCGCCACTATGGGCTGTATGCAGACAGGGGATATGGATATCGCCTATCTCTCTGAAGTCGATCCTCTCTGGAACGACAGTACGCTCTCGATGCTGATTAACCCCGAGGCTGCGCTGTTTGGCAACCTGATAGCTCAGGGCGCCTGTGCCGCCGACGCGGTCGCTTCTTCTGCCGGTCTGCCGCTTTCCCCGCTGTTCTGGTGTGCGGGCAGCCAGGGGTCGATATATCCGCTGACGGGCTATACCAGCGGTGAGTTTTCCCCGCTGGAGGCGTCACTGCTGGTCGGGGAACGAATGGCCTTCAAGCTGCACCGCGAGGGGCTGGTCTGGAACTCCGTGGGCGCGGATGTCGCGGTCTGTAACCAATACCCGTCGCCCATTATTCCGAAGGAACGATGGCGCTATCAGATGGTGAACATGTACCCCGAGACCAGTAACTGCCACCCCTTCGGGGCGAGCACGCAGCTCTGGGGCACAACACACAATTCTCCCTCGTCGAAAAAGAACTTCGGCTATCTCTTCTGGCGCAAACGTAACTGCGTCTATCTGTAAGGACATGACGATGAAAACTGCATTGCTTCGGGCGCTGATCTTCAGCGTTCTCGCAGGTGTATTGCCTCAGGCGCAGGCCAGTGCACAGACCGGCATTTCTGTCAGCGACCGGGACTGGATGAAGGGGCAACAGGACTCGCTGGAAGCCCTGAAAGGGAGCCTGAATAACCTGCCAGCCGGTGTGTCGGTATTGCCGCCGGCGCAGCAGGAACTGATTAACCGCCTGCAGGGCGATATCGCGGCCCAAACCAACACGATGGGAGAAAAAGACACCTTTCCGGCCATCTATTTTGTGAGTCTCGGTATCCCGCGTGAAGGCCTGCTGCCCATGCTGAAGGATGCCCGGCGTTTTAATATCCCGCCGACACTGCGGGGGTTGCTTAACAATGATATGCGCCAGACCGCTTCCGCCATGTTTGAGCTGAGCAAGGAAGACAAGGATGCCGGTGTGCAAATCGATCCAACCCTGTTCACTCAGTACAACATCAGTGTGGTACCGGCTCTGGTAGTTACCTGTCCGGGGCACTTTGATGTTATCCGGGGAAGCCTGCCGCTGCAGCAGGCGCTGGAGAAAGTGGCTCAGGGCGGTGACTGTGCCGCAACAGCACGCAGATTACTGGAGGCCGCGCAATGAAAAAGATGCTTATGACTGTGCTGCTGTCTCTGCCGTTTCTGACGATGGCGGCCGATCCTGCTTTTGACGCTGGCGCCAGCTTTGGCAAGGGAAATGCTTCAGCCGGAACGGGAAGCCTGAAAAATCCTGACTCCGTCACTGGCTCGATACCTGGCTATACCGCCAATCCGCCGGAGAAAGGGTACTACGGTGGCGTGGATGGCGGAGACGGTGGACTGGCCAACAAAGGACAAACCTCGCTGCAGGGCAATGACGCAGCGCAATCAGTTATCAACTCCGGAAAAACGAACCCGACGCCCGCCATAGACCCGAACGCACCTTTCATCACTATCGGTAAAAATGCGGAAGCCGGCGCTGACGGTGTGCTAAACGGGACCGCGAACCAGTGTAAGGAGGTGACGGTATCGAAAACCACCTTTGAAAATTACACCTGCGACAAGGATGTGGCCTCGGTGGAAGCCTGCTCAAGAACGGCAACACCTGGCGGACATACCTCCACCACGACAGTGCAGAAAACGTTCACACTGACGGCGGCCAATGGCGATGTTGTTTTTACGAATAACGGTACTTCCTTCAGTTTTAGTTTTAAGGCGCCGGTATCAGGACCGGTGATCAGCGCGCATTTTTACTGGGCAGACCGTGATATTAATGTAGGAAAAATCACCTGGTGGGGAATAAGCCAGACAATTAGAGGGAGGGCGTTTGACTGGGAAATGCCGGGCGCTCCGGGGACACCGTTGTCGCAGGGAGGCGCCTTGCCCGCCGGTTCCTATCAAAGCACCGGGTGTGTTAGCGGAAAGCAGGATGTTTGTAGAAAACATATCCGGGAGCAGATAGCTGACTTTCAGTCCGGCGCGTCAGGCTTCACGCTCGTGCTCGTTATGAATGCGGTCGAGACTACCTTTGTCCCGGAAGTGAACTGGACCTCATCCTGTGGCCTGGATATGTCAAAGGCGCGGAAAACGACGTCAACCTGCACCTCTCCGGGAGGAAATAAAACCATTGTTAACAACGGTCAGAGCTATAACGTTTACAGCGACTGCTGGCAGTACACCGATAACTATGTCGTGCCGTCAGACTCCACCGGAACCTGCGGAACGCTGATGACAAACCCGTCCTGTACGGCGGCAGGCAACACCTGCACCGAATCGACCGACGGGCAGTGTACCCACATGAGCTACACCTACCAGTGTCAGACCACGCATCAGTCGGGTGGCCTGGTCTGCGGCGGCGACTACATCTGTAAGTCAGGCGAGTGTGACGACACCAATGGTGCCGGAAGCAGCGGTTTTGATACGGCGGTGGCCAAACTGGCAGGTCTTGCCTCGGCTGCCGAAGATGGTAAAGACGCCAGCAGTACCATTGATATAAAGGCCTTTACGGGTAAACCGATGCGATGCCGCAAGGCGTTTGCCGGGTTCTCCAACTGCTGTAAGGACTCGGGATGGGGGCAGAGTACCGGACTTGCTTCGTGCGACGACGAAGAAAAAGCAATCGGCAAGGCCAAAGCAAAAAAAATCACCGTCAGCGTGGGCGAGCGGTGCGATCGCCAGGTGCTGGGTGCCTGCATCCAGAAAAGTCAGGTCTACTGCGTCTTTGACGGCAAGCTTGCCCGCATCATTCAGGAGCAGGGGCGTCGCGACCAGCTGGGCGTGAAGTTCGGCAGCGGCGACAGTCCGAACTGTCGGGGGATCACCGTCCCGGAGCTGCAGCGTATCGACTTCGACAAAATCAACTTCTCTGACTTCTACGAGGATTTGATGAAGAATCAGAAAATCCCCGATACCAGCGCGCAGGTCCAGCAGATTAAGGAGCGCATCGCCGCGCAGGTGAACCAGCAGGGAGGTGGTAAATGAAGCGTGTCCTCTGTGGCCTGCTCATGGTGCTGGTGAGCCATACGGTGATGGCCGAGGAGATTGTGACGCCGGCAGAGTCGTTCACCGGCTGGTCCTGGTACAACGAGCCGAAAAAGCCGCCGGAGCAGCCCAGAAAGCCACAACAGCCTGCACCGCAGGCCATTCCGGATCTCAGCAAAATGTCTCCGATGGAGCAGGCCCGGGTACTGAAAGGATACACCCAGGAGGCGCTTAACCGCGCGATTCTGTTCCCGTCGAGGGAAAACACGGCGACGTTCCTGCGCTGGCAGAAGTTCTGGACAGATCGGGCATCGATGTTCAGTCAGTCCTTTGCGGCGGCGCAACTGAGCCACCCGGACCTCGACTACAACCTGGAGTATCCGCACTACAACAGCATGGCGCCGTTTATGCAGACCCGCGACCAGCAGACGCGGCAGAGCGCCGTGGAGCAGCTGGCGCAGCAGTACGGTTTGTTCTACTTCTACCGGGGCAGCGACCCGATTGACGTGCAGATGGCTGGGGTGGTTGCGGACTTTGCTAAAACCAACGGGATTTCGCTCATTCCGGTTTCGGTTGACGGCCAGGTGGCGGCTACGCTGCTGCAGAGCCGTCCGGATACGGGCCAGTCCCGCTCGATGAACATTACGCATTTCCCGGCGCTTTTCCTGGTTGACCCCCGGAGCAAAAACTACCGCGCCCTGTCCTATGGCTTCATGACTCAGGATGACCTTTCAAAACGTTTCCTGAACGTGGCCACCGGTTTTAAACCCAATTCCTGAGAGATTCTTATGACAAAAACACTTTTCACCCTCATCCGTGATGCAGGGCGGGCGGCCCTGTATTCCTTAGTCTTTGGCCCGGCACTGGTGCTGTATGTGTTTGTGATGCTGGCTGTATCAGACGGCTCACTTTCCCGGCAATTCCTGACGACCTTTTATGACCTGACTGACGGTGCGCCTGCCGGCAAGGTCATGGGGTGTGTTAATGAAAATGTGATGGCAGGACGCTTCTTGCCACCTGAACCCGGAGAGTCATTAAAGCCTGTGCCTCCAGCCTTAGCGAAAGCACCGCCTGAAATGTTGTGTCGGCGTGGCCCGGTGGACAGCGATTCCTGGGCGCGTGCGACAGATGCAACGTTACGCAACACCTGGATTATGGCGGTGATGTTTGGCTTTGGCGTGTGGTTTGTATTCCGAGGCCTGAACCTTGCCGCCCGAAAGAAAATTTCACCAGACTCGCATTCGGTTCTGGCACGGCAAAACAAGGAGACACACGAATGAAACCCGCTATTCTCGCAGGACTGATTTTCTGGGGCACGATGGCGCGCGTACTGAGCGAGCTGATGACCTGGTCCGTGGAGCATACGCAGCAAGGGCTCTTATGGTTGTGCAATGGTATGTGGGCCGGTGCGGCTGGCATGGTGGTGTATGCCGTGTATCGCTGGTTCCGTGAAGAAAGAGGGCATACGCATAAGGAAGGCGACCATGAACATTAAAACCGGACTCACGGCTCTGCTGATGTGCCTGCCCCTGCTGGCGAACGCCGGGGCGCGCGAGGAGTTAAAGGCGCTTGAAGCGACAAAAACAGCTTCTTCCGCTGATGCTGCAGCCATCACCGCTTCCACCATTCCTGTGCCCGCGCCAGCCAGCCTGATGGCGCTGCCGGACGGACGTCGGGCTAACATGAAAAATTATGCCGTGGTGCTCTTTATGCAGGCGCACTGCCAGTACAGCGCTAAGTTTGACCCGCTGCTGAAGGGCTGGGCTGATGAGCATGCCATCAGGGTGTACCCGTACACCCTTGACGGCGGCGGGGACGTATCTTACCCGACCCCGATGATCCCGCGTAAGACGGACCCTAACTCTCCCATCGCAGATGAGATTGTCACCTTCTTCGGAAACGGTTTGCCAATTGCGACACCGACGGCCTTTATGGTCAACGTCAACACCCTGAAAGCCTATCCACTCACCCAGGGCGTGATGGACATCCCCGCACTTGAAAGTCGGATGGCCAGCCTGATTCAGGCAGACATGGATAACGTCGATCCGAAGATGCTGCCGCCAATGCCGGCAAGCGCGCAGGTCACCCCTCAGTAATACAAACGGACTACAAAATGACGACAAACACGTATGCGTTATCGCGTACCGAGCGCGTGTGGCTGTTATTCAGCGTGACGCTGCTTGTGTCCGCAGCATTCTACGGGGTGCTCGCCCACCGGGTGGTCAGCGTTATGGACCGCCCTGAACTGACAACCTGTCTGCAGGACTTTCCGGTGCTCCTGCTCATCTCGCTGAGCATCGGATTCTTTTTCACCGTCACCGGGCTTTACGTCTGCCGGCAGACCCTGGCCAGGAAACCCCGGGAGGAGATTGCATGAGGCTTACCAGACTGAAGACGCTTATCCGAAACCAGGCTTTCGCGATACTGAAAGACTGTAGTGCGGATACGGAAGCCCGAAAATGGGCAGACTTGTTAACCCTGAAACTGTGTTATGCCTTAATTTTTACCGCCGTGGTCGAAAGGGTATACGTGAAATGCGCCATCACAACGCTCAGTGAGCTGTCCGTTGACCGCGCCGAACAGTTTACGCTCTCGCTTCTCATCCACTATCCGCAGTACCTGTTGTGGGGCGTTTTGGCCGCGATTATCGCGCTCATTGCGTTGAATTTACTCGTCTGCAGCTGGCTCTGTCTGGCCAGATATCTTTGCCGCAAAATTAACCGTGCTGACAGCCCGGCAGGCAAGAATATGCAAGCTGTGGAGGTGCCACATGATTAAGGCGCTTATTACGGCTGGAGTCGTGTTCTTCTCAGGCCTGGCTGCTCTGCCTGCTCAGGCGGACGTCAACGGCGATCTGAACGGTTTCTTCAATAATCTGGGCTACAGCGGCAACGTGACTCAGGCGCAGGCCTGGCAGGGGCAGGCGGCAGGATACTTCTCCGGCGGCTCGGTATACCTCCGGAACCCTGTAAAAAACGTCCAGCTGATCTCGATGCAGCTGCCTTCCCTGAACGCCGGCTGCGGCGGTATCGATGCCTATCTCGGGTCGTTCAGTATGATCAGCGGCGAGGAAATCCAGCGATTCGTGAAGCAAATCATGAGCAACGCCGCCGGCTATGCTTTCGACCTGGCCCTGCAGACGATGGTACCGGAGCTGAAGCAGGCTAAAGACTTCCTGCAGAAGCTGGCCAGTGATGTTAACTCTATGAACATGAGTTCATGCCAGGCTGCTCAGGGCATCATCGGCGGGTTGTGGCCAGTGACGCAGGTCTCCCAGCAGAAAATCTGCCAGGACATTGCCGGCGAAACCAACATGTTCTCCGACTGGGCGGCTTCCCGTCAGGGCTGTACCGTCGGAGGACAGGGCGACAAAGTCACGGCTAAAGCCGGTGATGCTGAGAAGGATCAGGTGCTGAAGAACAAAAACCTTATCTGGGACACCCTCAGTAAGAATGGACTTCTCGGCAATGACCGCGCGCTGAAGGAGCTGGTCATGAGTACCGTCGGCTCCATCATTTTCAACAAGAATGGCGATGTGACAATTCTGACGCCGCTGGTTGATAACCGCGACCTGATTAAGGTTCTGATGCGCGGGGGAACGGCGAAGGTCTACGGATGTGACGAATCCGACCTCTGCCTGGGACCTGTTGTCACCAATCTGACGATTTCTGAGTCCAACGCTCTGGTCACTCTGGTTAAAAACCTGATGCTCTCAATGCAGAACAAGCTGGTCGACGATACTGCGCTGACCGATCAGGAAAAAGGCTTTGTGAACACCACCTCTGTACCGGTGCTGAAGTATCTGACTAACGCCCAGAGTATGGGGATGAGCGCCACGTACCTTCTGCAGGTTTCCGACTTCATTGCCCAGGACCTGATGATTCAGTACCTCCAGGAGCTGGTGAAACAGGCAAGCCTGTCTCTGGCTGGCAAGAACTTCCCTGAAGAAGCTGCCGCAAAACTACGCGACAACATTATTCATGCGCAGGGACTTCTCGCCGACATGAAGCTGCAGTCAGCCGCTGATCAGAACGCGCTGGACGGTATCGACCGCAACATGCAGTACCTGCAGCAGCAGGTATCCACCATTGTTTCAGGCTCCTATCAAAGCAACTATCACTGGGGTGATCGCTGATGCTTGAGATATACACTATTTATGGCGGGGGAATGTGGAAAACGGCGCTGGACGCCGTAGTCACCCTTGTCGGTCAGAATACTTTCCACACATTAATGCGTATTGCCGGCACCTTCGGGGTGCTGGCCGTACTGCTCACTTTCATCAAACAACGTAACCCGATGGTTTTCGTCCAGTGGCTGGCGGTCTTCATGATCCTGACATCCATCCTGCTGGTACCGAAACGCTCAGTGCAGGTCATTGACCTGTCCGATCCAGGTGCAGTCTGGGTTACTGATAACGTACCGGTTGGCCTGGCAGCCATCGCGTCGCTGACGACCAGTATCGGGTATAAGATGGCGTCTGTTTACGACATGCTGATGGCCAGACCCGACTCGGTGACCTACAGCAAAACCGGGATGCTGTTTGGCTCGCAGATTGTGGCGGAAACCAGTGACTTCACCACGCAAAACCCGGAGCTGGCACAGATGCTGCCGGATTACGTGGAAAACTGTGTGATCGGCGACATTCTCCTTAACGGTAAATACACCATCAATCAACTGCTCAATTCCACTGACCCGCTGACGCTGATAACCAGTAATCCAAGCCCACTGCGGGGCATTTTTAAGATGACCTCCACCTCGCGCCAGTTCCTGACCTGCCAGCAGGCCGCAACGGAGATCCAGAAGCTGGCCAATACTGACGTTAACCCTGGCAGTGCGACGTTCACGTGGCTGACGAGAAAGGTCTTCGGCAACAAGCTGAATGGCGCGTCGCTTCTGGCCAACTCAATGGGTGACAGTTATGGATTCTTCTATGCCGGTGGCATGACGGCTGCGCAGATCATGAAGAACAACATCACGAACAGTGCAGTACGGCAGGGGATTAAAGGTTTTGCTGCTCGCTCATCCGACACGGCTAACCTGCTTAATCTGGCCACAGAGAACGCGGCAACCAAACAGCGTCTCGCCTGGGCTGCAGGTAACGAACTGGCGACCCGCACGCTGCCGTTTGCACAGTCCCTGCTGATGCTTATCCTGGTGTGCCTGTTCCCGCTGATGATTGCGCTGGCTGCGTCAAACCACACGCTTTTTGGTCTGAACACACTGAAAATATACGTTTCCGGGTTTATCTACTTCCAGATGTGGCCGGTTATGTTCGCCATTCTTAACTATGCCGCCAACTACTGGCTGCAGAGTCAGTCCGGGGGCACGCCCCTGGTGCTGGCCAACAAGGATGTGGTTGCACTGCAGCATTCTGACGTGGCGAATCTTGCCGGGTATCTGTCCCTTTCCATTCCGGTGCTGTCGTTCTATCTGACCAAAGGTGCGGCGGCGATGGGCTCTCAGGTGGCAGGGAGTGTACTCAGCTCGGGTGCCTTCACGTCGGCAGGTGTGGCAGCAACCACAGCGGACGGTAACTGGTCGTTTAACAACATGTCGATGGACAATGTCAGCCAGAACAAGATGGATACTAACCTGATGCAGCGTCAGGGGCAGCAGACGTGGCAGGCAGATAATGGCTCCACGCAGACTCAGACGGCAGGTGGCCATACGGTTATCGACGGCTCGGGTGCAATGTCGAATCTGCCGGTGAACATGAAGCTCAGCCAGCTGGCCAGCAGTGGATTCCAGGAGTCTGCCCGTCAGTCGCAGGTTCAGGCGCAGACTGCTCTCGATGGCTACAACCACAGCGTTACCAGCGGCTGGTCACAGCTCTCTCAGCTTTCAAATCAGACAGGTACCAGCGACAGCCTGATTAAAGGCAGTGAAAATAGCCAGGCCACTAATGCAACACGGGGGGCTGGCATGATGTTGTCTGCCGCTGAAAGTTATGCGAAAGCGAATAATATCTCGACGCAGGAAGCCTATAACAAACTGATGGATATCAGTAATCAGGGGTCTCTGTCTGCTGGCATTAAAGGGACGGCCGGAGGTGGATTTAATCTGGGGGTTGTTAAATTTGGTGCTGAAGGAAGTGTTTCTGGCGATTTGCGACATTCGACGGGCAGTTCAAGAGGCGTTCAGGATTCGGGATCCCAAACTCAAGATTCTCGACATGATCAGAACAGCCAGGCTGTTAATGACTTCCGTCAGGGTATGGATATGGTTAAAAGCAGCCGTATCACCGATGGCGCGAATCATTCCGAGAATGCTGCAAGCAGCAATGTTCAGCAGCTAGCTGCAACGCTCAATGATGCTGAAAGCCAGTACCATCAGTACACCACCAGTTCGACACAGAGTAGCGAGTTCAGCAGGATGGCCACCGTTGCTCAGAACCAGAGTGCAAGCCTCGATACGAACTATACGCAGGAGTTTGTGGACTGGGCGGCCAATAAATACGGCGATAAGGCACAGTCCATGCTGACAAGTGCGCCGTCGGCGCGCGAAGCGGCGATGGAGTTCGTAAATGAACGGCTCAAACCAGAAATCATGGGGGATTATCAGCAGGGGCGTTCAGATCTTACCAGCGGTCAGGAGCATGCAGCATTCAGTGGGGAGCATATCGTTCAGCCAGCGCATGGCAGTCAACAGGTATCAGGTTCATCTGGTCATGATGCTGGAGTCAGTTACAGCTCTCAGGATGGCGGTGCTCATAGATCGGGAGGTGTTGGCAGCGCCCAGACTTACGGAACGACTCAGGGCGCTGAATATGTAGGCCAGCAGGGTGGGAATTATTCTGCCAGAACAGACGATTCTGTTTCGCCGGGTATGGAGCAGTCAACTGTTCATCAAGGACAAGCAGCCGGACAGAGAAGCAGCTCGGGTAATATCACCTCGTCGGCAGGCATGGTTGTTGCCGGTGGACGCGCCACTGCAGATGAAAGAACCGGCCACATTGCAGAATCGCACTCGGAGTTCCATCATTCAGGAGCCGTCAGGGAGCAAGGAAGCATGCATGGCCAGGAGAGTGAAGTTACTCATAGCCGTTCAGGCATTAATGTTGGCGGTGAAAAATTACGTGGCGATACTATGCAGGAGTCATATAGAGAAAATCAGGCTAAGTTGCATGAACATTCCTCGCAGGGTTTTGGTCCTCAGAATGAGTTACAGCGCCGAGTGGCGGAACAAAGATCTGAAAATGAGCATAAAATCAACGAATCTGCTGGGGAAATTGATAAAAAACAATCCACTGTTCAGGCGTCCAGTGATATCCTGAAAGGAGAGAATTTAAACGCAACCGGTAATTTCAAAATTCAACGAAAAGAAGCCGAAATTGACCAGCAAACGCCAGTTATAGATAGTGCTGAAAAAAGGAAGTTAGAAGAGCAATTGCTGGAATTGAGGAAAAGGGCCGGCTAGGAGGATAAATGCTAAAGGCTAATCTATGCAGAATTTCGTACATTCCAGTATTTAGTATATATGCTGCTATTCCAATCATTCATGATGCGATGCCTAACCATAACAGGTATTACAGTGAGGATTGGATTGCATTGGCAGGGATGTACGTGTTAGGTACATTAATATCCTTACCATTGTTCTATCTTCTTAAAAAAGCGGATAAGAGTGGCAGTGGTGTTTCAATCGCCTCGCTCTTTCCTCGCTTGCTTACTTCAATTCTAGCGCAAGTAATATGCCTCTATTTCCTTTGGGAAAATTCAATATATCTATATCTGTCGATGTCCACAGTTATGGTTCTTTCCGCCGTGTTATTTGGGGCAGGAAGGAAGGGGTTAAACCTCTTGAAGGATAAAGATACAGGCAATATCTATGAAATACGCGGGAGTAAAGCGTATAGACTATCAGATGAAGAGGCCGTTAGATATCAAACAAGTATGTCTGGCAAGGGAATAGCATTGGCTGAGTTTTCATCGAGCCAATATTCCGGGCTAGACACAAACTCATCTGTTCTACATATCAATTTCGGTCCGAGTCATACGGATATCAATCAAGGGATTGCTATAAACCCTTCATCAGGAATGCCAATGGTTGGTGGCATCTCTGGCCTTGATATACACGGAAACAGTTGGGGAACAAACTTCAACGAACCCTCAAATACGTATGACCCTAACCGGGGATTCTGAGAGTAAGGGGGCAAGGGCCCCCTTAATTTTTGTAGTAATCTAAGTCAACCATCTATTTAACGTAAATTCCCTTTCAAGTCAGCCGATAATGTCTCTGTTAGTTATATCTTGCTAACGGGGACGTTTTTCTATGCACAGGATGAATTCATGAAATTAAAACAATTAGCCGTTGTAGGTCTGATCGCTTCTACTCTCGCTCTGTCTGGTTGTGGTGCCATGTCCACAGCGGTGAAGAAACGTAATCTTGATGTCAAAACCCAGATGAGTGAAACCATCTGGCTGGAGCCATCATCAGAGAAGACTGTTTATTTGCAAATCCGTAATACATCTGACAAGGACATGTCTGGTCTGCAGGCACAAATTACAAATGAACTGGCCGCGAAAGGCTACCGCGTCTCCAGCTCTCCGGACACGGCCTACTACTGGATTCAGGCAAACGTGCTGAAAGCCGAGAAAATGGATCTGCGCGATGCCCAGGGCTTCCTCAAGACCGGCTATGAAGGTGCGGCAATGGGTGCGGCACTGGGCGCGGGTATTACGGCGTATAACTCATCGTCTGCTGGCGCAACGCTGGGTGTCGGTCTGGCCACCGGGCTGATCGGTATGGCTGCAGATGCAATGGTTGAAGACGTCAACTACACGATGGTGACCGATCTGCAAATCTCCGAGCGCAGCAAAGCGGCCGTCACGACCGACAATATTGCCGCCCTGAAGCAGGGAACGTCCGGCATTAAGCTGCAGACCAGCACGGAGCAGGGCAACCGTGCTAAATATCAGACCCGCGTGGTATCCAACGCAAACAAGGTGAACCTCAAGTTTGAAGAGGCAAAACCTGTTCTCGAAGCACAGCTGGCCAAATCCATCGCCGGCATTATGTAACAGCATTGGCGGTCAAAGACCGCCCATTTACCAAAATAAGGAATCAGCATGAAAAAAGCAGGAATTGTGTGTTTATCACTGGTCGTGGCTGTACTCACAGGATGTTCCTCCCCAAAATCTACCCCGGAAGAACCAGAAATGACAGCTGCACGCCAGTGCTCTGATCAGGTGCTCACCGCTTCAAAAAATAAAGCGGGTACAACGAAGTTAACGTCAATCATGAAAGATGAAGCCACCATTGTTCGGGTTGGTGATTCTTCTCAGGAAACCCATCTTATCAAGGGATTCCCTTACGTTGAGTCCACGTCTCTTGATAACGGTAAGCCGGGTTCAACGTGGCGCAACTGCATGCAGGCGAAAGGGTTTACTGTTGGTGGTTGAGCCGCCTGCAACAATAGTGAGCTAATAGCTCGTTATCATTAAAACCGCACTGAAAAGATATCCACATCTCAGTGCGGTAATTATTACCTCTCCTTTCCAACTGACACCAGACCGAGTTCACTTCAAGCAGGGTGCGTCAGTGCTTTCTGTCAGTTACCAGTAATTACGCTTCCTCGCATGACTGCGCCAGGCGCAGCCCTGTCTGCGGCGAGCGTTGTGTCCTTAATTTCAAAGGAGTTCGTCCATCATGATGCATCAGATAAATGAACGTGCAGATTACTCAGCTGAATTCTGGTCGCTTATCCATCTGGAAAGTGAGCTGATGGTAGCGAGGGCTTATCTGAATGTCTTTGGTTCACTTCCTGAGGGGCACGGAATGACCATTGTTGCTTTCTGGGCTGGCTATGAATTTACCCTTTATGATCTGGAGCCCCGGGAGTGGCATTCACCGGTTTATAAGGATGTGGCTTGGTCAGTCCGTTCTGTGGCTGCATACATTAATAAACAGGACTGGGAGGACGGATGTCAGCAGGCCAGGTATGAACTGAGTCTGATGCAATAACCTGACGATTGCCCCCCCACGCGGTACCACATTTTTTCATCAACCTTTTCAACGCTTCTTCTCTGATAACGAACATCACCACGCAGGTGATGCGATAACGGCTGGACAACACTCTATGAGCTTCGCAGGAAAAAACCTCACCCAGGGCGGGCAGATGACCGCCTACCGCTGGCGCATGTTCATTCAGGTGAACAACTGGATAGGATTCTGGATCTTCATCCTGTTCGCCGTGCTGACTACCGCCATTTTTCTCTGGCGAATTCCACAGGAAGCCCTTGATAACGGCTCCCTGTGGTGGTTCGCCAGCATCAACAGCAGTTTTATCGATCAGATGCCGGCAACGGGGACGCCAAAAATTTACGACGTCCACTACTGGTATGCGCCAACGGCGACGATGATGGTGCTCAAAATGACCCTGCCGCAGATCTATGCGGACCCGTACATGCAGGCTATGGGTGACCAGTGTCTGACTGAGCTGCAGTGGGCGGCTGGCGCCAGCGGGCTGTTCAGTATGGTTGTGTTTCTCGCTGTGACCTGGTTTATCGCCAATATCGGTCGTAAGGAAAGTGAAGACGAATACATTTCCGGGATGCAGCTGACTGACAAGCCTGCTGAAGTTAATAAGCTGCTGCGTAAAAACGGTGAGTTCTCTGACTTGCGCGTGGGTGATCTGCATATGGTCAGGATGGCGGAGGTACTCAATTTCCTGATGCATGGCACTATCGGGGTGGGGAAGTCGACGCTAATACGCTGGCTACTCGACTACATCCGCAAACGTGGTGACCGGGCCATCATCTACGACTCCGGCTGTACCTTCACAGAAACCCACTATAACCCGTCTACCGATATCATTCTTAACGCCCACGACGAGCGCTGTGCCAACTGGCAGATGTGGGGTGAGTGTGTCGACGCGGTCGATTATGACAACCTGGCCGCCAGCCTCATTCCGGTTGAAGGAGAGTCCGATCCGTTCTGGGTATCCAGCTCGCGAACCATCTATGCCGACCTGGCCATTCGTATGTCGACGGACCCGGAACGCAGCATTGAGAAGTTCCTCAAAACCCTGCTGTCCCTCAGCATGAAAAATCTGCGTGACTATCTGGCCAACACGCCCTCAGCCAACCTGGTTGAGGAGAAGATCGAGAAAACGGCCATTTCCATTCGCTCAGTGGTAACCAACTACGCCAAAGCGCTGCGGTTTCTTCAGGGGCTGGATGACGGAACGAAGCCGCCGTTCACCATCCGGGAGTGGATGACGCAGGAACGCTATGACAGCAGCTGGCTGTTTATTTCAACCCAGGCTCGTCACCGCAAGAGTGTACGCCCGCTGATCTCACTTTGGGTATCTCTGGCCACGCTGATGCTGCAGAGCATGGGGGAGAACAGCGACCGCCGCGTATGGTTCATTATCGATGAAGCTCCCAGCCTGCAGCGCATTCCCGAGCTTGCCGAGACGCTTGCCGAGGCGCGTAAGTTCGGCGGCTGTTTCGTGCTGGGTATGCAGAACATGGCGCAGCTGGTTCACGTCTACGGCCGCGAGCTGGCCAAAAGCATCTTCGACCTGTTGAACACCCGCATGTACGGTCGTTCACCGAGTGCGGAGATGGCCGAAGTGGTGGAAAAGGAGCTGGGCAACCAGCGTAAGCGAAAGATCCGCGAGCAGAACAGCTACGGTCTGGACCAGGTGCGTGACGGTGTATCTCTCGGTAAAGACGAGGTCAATAACCCCATTGTCGACTACGAGCAGATCATGCGTCTGCCAAACCTCAACTTTTATGTGCGCCTCCCGGGCGAGTATCCGGTCGTTCGCCTGAAGCTGAAATATCGCGCGCCGAAGAAGCGGCAGGCTGGCCTGATCGAGCGCAATATCCGCGATGCGCTCAGTCCGGAGCTGGAGAAGGTTATTAAGGAGAATGAGCGCGCAGCGGCTGCCGCAGGTCTGACGTTCCCGACCGGCGATGAAGTGCTGGAGAAGGGGAGCGAGACATCATCTGCAAATGACGATCCTGCTCCGGTTTCTTCTGCAGGGGCATCCGGCTCGCCGGCAACTCCGGCCACCGAAAAAGTGGCTCGTACCGGAATGGAAGAACCGAGACCTTCGCGCAGCGCTGCACCTGAACGGAAGCCAGTACCAGCCAGGGAGCCCGTCACATCGCGAACCGCGCCAGTGGTGACGGAAGTAGTAACTGAAAATCACAGCACGGTGACAGACCCTGTCACCGAAGACAAAAAAGACAACGTCGTTTCACTTCGATCTTCTCCTCCTTCAGTAACTCGTCAAAAAGAGACTGCGCCCCTTAAACCGGAAATACCTGCAGCATTGCAAAAAATCCGCAGCAGAACCCAGCAGGATACTTCCTCCGAGCCCGCTGCAGCCGGCGCGCTGGGGATGCTGAAACGGCGGCTCAATACCGGAGCCACCTCAGGCGGAGAAGAAGGCCAGGCCAGCGAGAATGCGGGCGAATCAATGAACCTGGATATGAAGGTGACAGCACTGCCAGACGGCGGCCTGAGTCTGACGACTGTTGGGAAGTCAGTGACACCGCAGACCCCGGATGAAGCCCACAGCACCCACCGGCAGCTGGCGCAGGAAGAAGAGAACATCTTACTTCACCGTCACGCGGACGATCCGGGTTACGACGAAAACGACCATCACTATTACGAGAGAGAGCATGACCTATGATGTCAGTCGCCCCAGTAGCGTCAGCCGGCGAGGCTGCAGGCTACTACAGCAATTCCGATAACTACTATTTTCTGGGCAGCCTGCAGAGCCTCTGGATGGGGGAAGGTGCAAAAGAGCTGGGTCTGGAGGGCAATGTCCGAGGCGATGACCTGACGGCCGTGCTCGAGGGCCGTCTGCCGGACGGCTCACGGCTGGGCAAGGAGGTTAACGGACAGCACGTCCACCGCCCGGGCCATGACCTGACCTTTTCCGCTCCCAAGAGCGTGTCCATTCTGGCGCTCATTGGCAATGATAAAGAAATGGTGGAGGCACATAACCATGCCGTCCGCGTGGCGGCCGGCTATGTGGAGAAGCTCATCTCGGCCCGCGACACGAAAGACGGCGTTACGTCCATCGTACACACCGGCAGGATGGTGGCGGCCGCCTATACGCATGATACCTCGCGCAATCTCGACCCGCAGCTGCACACCCATCTCCTGATTGCCAACATGACGGAGTATGCGGGCAAATGGAAAGCCCTGGCCACGGACTATATCCATAACGCCGGCTTTATCGAAACCGTCATGAAGCATCAGGTCACGCTCGGGAAAATTTATCGCAGCGCGCTGCGTGAGCGGGTTGAAGCGCTCGGCCATGAAGTGGAAGAAGTGGGCAAGCATGGCATGTGGGAGATCAAGGGCGTTCCGGAAGAAGTCAGGGACGAATATTCCTCCCGGGGCCGGGAAATTCAGGGGGCCGTGGGGGCTGAAGCCACGCTGCGCAGCCGGGATGTGGCCGCCAAAGACACCCGCAGGGCGAAAGTTGACCCTTCACGGATGCGCCTGATGGAGCGCTGGCTGGGCCAGATGAAGGAGAAGGGATTTGACCTGAAGGCGTATCAGGAGAGCGTGGTGCCGCGTGATGCAGGTCTTCGTGAGACCGCGCCTCAGCCTTCGCGAGAACACCAGGCTAAGCCGGTTCCTGCCGGGCCTGAACAGGCTTCTCTGCAGACGTCGTCCACGGCAGAAAAGAGCGTCGACACACCTGCTCAACTCACAGAACGGGAGAGCCTGTCCCGTCAGCCAGTCCCACAACAGACTGACACGCTGAGTCAGCCGGCACAGACTGTTCCCGAAAAGACGCCGGCGACCAGGAGCATTCCTGCAGCGCAGCTGGACACTGAAATACCCCGCCCGGAACTGACTGAGGCTGTCCGTATGGCCATCTCGCAGCTCAGCGACAGTAAAACGCGCTTCACCTTTGGCGAGCTGATGATGACCACCGCTGAGCTGAGCGAACGGCTGCCGGAGATTCAGGATATTCGTGTGGCCATCGATGCGGCGCTGAAGGACGGCATGATTGTGCCGCTGGACAGTGAGAAAGGGGTCTTCACCTCCCGTATTCACCTGCTCGATGAACTCTCGATCCAGGCGCTGAGTCAGGAGCATCTCAAATCCACAAAAGTCGTCAGTTTCACCCGCCCGGCGCAGTACGCGCCGGCTGCGCTGGAAGTGGTGGAGAAAGACGCCCTGGTTCTGATGAATGCCCCGTCAGGCGTGGCGGGCATCCGTGACCTGACCGCGCAGCTGGCCGGTATTGCCGGCGCGAACGGTCGTGACGTGCAGGTGCTGGCCAGCTCTGCCGAGCGCGCCATTTCACTGGCGAAATCCGACGATTTGCGGGAACGGATCATCAGCCGTCAGCATGTTCTGAGCGGTGATTTTCACCTTAAACCCCAGAGCACGCTGATTATCGAAGGAGCAGAGCGTCTGGGATTAAAGGAGACGCTGGTTCTGCTGGGCGAAGCGCGCGCGCAGGACGCACAGCTGGTCTTTCTCGACAGTGCCGGGCGGCAGGCGAACGGTAATGCCATGTCCGTACTGGAGTCCGCGGGGGTTGTCCGCTCCCGCCGCACTGAGCCGGCACCCGGACTGGAGGCCGAAGTGGTCAGTATTCCGGACAAACGCGACCGTTACGAGGCGCTGGTCAACCGGTTTGCAGAGCTGAGCGGAGGAACTGAAAACGTCACCGCCGTCGTGATCGGCCGGCGTGAACAGGCACAGCTGACGGGCCTGGTACGTGAGGCGCTGCAGAACGCAGGGCAGCTGGGCCGGGATGGCGTGGAGATAGAGGCCCGGCAGCCGGTCTGGCTCGACAGCAAAACGCGGCGCATGCCAGGTTCGTACCGTCCCGGCATGGTGCTTGAAGATCGCACGGACGCAAAAGAGCGTAAGTCCTATGTGATTGACCGGGTGCATGAGGACACGCGAGTCCTCTCGCTCATCGACGGTGACGGCGTGCTGACCCGGATGAAAATCGGGGATATCAGCGCTGACTGGCGTCTCTTCAGCCGTGAAACCCTCAGCGTGGCCACCGGCGAAAAACTGCTGTCCGTGGCGGGCGACCGCGAGCACAGCCTGAAGGCCAAAGATCGTCTTGAGGTGACCGGGATAAGTGAAAAGGGGATTGAGGTGAAACGGGGGGAAGACACTCTGACGCTGCCACAAGACCAGCCGCTCTACCTGTCACATGCTTACGTGACCGCGCCGGGCGGCCGGGATAACGACACCGGCGTGGTGCTGGCCGCGCTGAACAGCCGCGACATATCGACCCAGACCATGAACTCGCTGGCACAGAGTGGCCACCGTGCGGAAGTGTTCACCGCCGAAGTGCAGGACCGGGCTGAAGCCCGGCTGCAGCGCATGAAGACAAATGCCTCTCCCGTGCAGCTGGTCAGAAACCTGAGCGGACACCAGGACGTCAGTCAGGCGGTGGGTTCACTGCATGACAGCGTCCGGACGGACGCGGGACTTGCCGTCTGGCGTGCCATTAACGACCAGCGCACCGTGGTGATCAGCGAGCTGAAGCTCGCGACGGAAGCGCAGAAATATCATCCCGACCTTGAGGCCATCGGGAATGAAATTGGCGCGATGATCAAAAATGGCGAGCTGTTGTCCGTATCCGCAGGGGGAGAGCCGGTACTGGTTTCCCGTGCCACCTGGGAGATGGAGAAAGCCATTCTGCGCGTGGTGGAGGAAGGGAAAGGTACGCAGCAGCCGTTGCTGGAACAGGTACCGGAGGCCGTGCTGAACGGACTCACCGATGGCCAGAAAAAGGCGACCACCCTGGTGCTGGGTACCACGGACCAGTTTATCGGGATTCAGGGCTATGCCGGCGTGGGGAAAACCACGCAGCTGAAGGCGGTGATATCTGCACTGGAGACCATACCGGCGGACGTTCGTCCGGTGATGACGGGGCTTGCTCCTACGCACCAGGCGGTGAAAGAGATGAGCGACGTCGGTGTACGGGCGCAGACCATCAAATCCTTTGTCGTTGAGCATGACCAAGCGACGGCCGCAGGCGGGAAGCCTGACTATAAAGGACAGGTGTTTCTTATCGATGAGTCATCAATGGCAGGCAACCAGGATACGGCGGCATTGTTCCAGGCCATTGCCAGCGGCGGTGGACGTGCAGTCTCGATGGGGGATATCGACCAGTTTGAAGCGGTCGACGTGGGCGCGCCGTTTAAGCTGATGCAGGAGCGAAGCCCGATGGATGTGGCCATCATGAAGCAAATCGTTCGTCAGAAAGACCTGCAGCTGCGCGGTGCCGTTCACGACATCATTGATAACCGGATCGATGCGGCCCTGCAGCGCATTGAAACCCAGACGGCTGACCGCGTTGCGCGTAGCGCTTCAGCCGCGCTCCCGGAGAGTGCCATTCAGGAAACGGAGACGCCTGTTAACGACATCGTGGCTGACTGGACGGACCGGACGCCGGAGGCACGGTCCCGTACCCTCATTATCACCCAGCTGAACGCCGACCGTCGTGCGGTAAATGCCGGCATTCATGCTGTGCTGGCTGCACGGGGAGAGCTGGGGGAGAAGGCCATTACGGTGCCGGTGCTTGATAAAATCACCCACACCCGTCATGAGTTCAATAAAACCGATGCCTGGGAAGCCGGGATGGTGGTTAAACGCGGCGATCGCTACCAGGACGTGCTGGCCGTTGACCGCAACGGCAGTACGGTCACGGTACGTGATGAGGAAGGGAAGATTGGTCTGGTTTCACCGAAGGAACTCATCACCGGCGACGTGCAGCTGTTTCGCCGCAGCGAGAGGGAAGTCCGTGCCGGCGATCTGCTGAAGTTCACGGCGACAGACAAGGAGCAGGGACAGATGGCCAGCCAGCGCTATACGGTCGAGTCGGTCAGCGAAACGGGCAATATTCGTCTGAAGGGGGAGAACGGCCGCATCACCATCAATCCTCAGGCGGTCAGGGCGCAGCAGCATATTGACTACGGCTGGGCCGTCACCGGGTACGGTGCTCAGGGAGCCAGCAGTGATTATGTCATTGCGCTTGAGGGCACGGAAGGCGGGCGTAAGGCACTTGCCTCCCGTCGCGCCTTCTACATCTCGGCCTCGCGCGTGAAAGAGCACGTCCAGATTTATACCGACGGGAAGGCTGACTGGGTTAAGGCGGTAAAAACGCCGGAGCGGGATATCAAAACGGCGCACGATGCGCTGGCGCCAGAAACGCAGCGTAAACAGGCGAAAGCCATCTGGGCAATGGGACAGCCGGTGAATAAAACGGCCATCGGTCGCGCCTGGGTGCGCCATCAGGGCATGCAGGACGCGTCACTGACGGCAAAAATCATCCCGGCCACCCGGCGCTTTCCCGAACCGGCGCTGGCGCTGCCGGTGTATGACAACAACGGCCGGAGTGCGGGCCTGGCTCTGGTTTCCCTGGTTGCCAGCCCGGAAGGGCGGATGACACAGGGGGAGACCCGGATGGTCATGACAGAACGTGCCCGTGGTGCGGTACTGCAGCGAAGCCAGTCAGGCAACACGATTGTGGCCAGCGACCTGGCGGCCGCGCTTGATGCAGTACGACATCACCCGAAGGACGGCGTGGTCTGGCAGACCGGCGATGAACCACCTTCAGCATGGCTGCTTAAGGTGAGCGGCGGGACAAAACAGGATGTGTCACCGGGTATTGTCTCCACGCTGACTGACGAGCAGAACGTACAGCAGCTGCGCGAACAGATGCTGGCAGACCAGATTCGCAATGAAGACGCCGGACGGAACAGGCAGCCGGAGTCGTTGCTGCCGGAAATTCCGCAGGAAGAGGTGATAAGACTGAAACCGGAAGACATTAACCCGCGTAAACCGGAACCACTCACCCCGGATGCAGATGTAATTGCCAGGGTGAGAGGTGAGGAAAATACCGGTGGACAGGAAATAAAAGCCGCTGCAGGCGTCAGAAGCGAGCTGGAAGGTGCTGACAAGACCGCTGGTGAACTGTCGCGGGCATCGCGTGTGATTGCAGATCTGGCAAACGCTGAACGAGACATGCTCAGGGCGGCAGAAAATACTGAACGCGGCCGCATGCCGGAGCGTGAAGAACAGACCCTCACCCGAACCATTCAGAAAGAACGTTAATCTCCCTTTTAACCATGAGAATCAGACAATGAAAGCAAACAAATTAGCCGCATTAATAGTTACAACATACATTGGCTTTATTTCAACGGCACACGCTTCGGCACCTCAGCCCTTATTCAGCCCGGAGCAGGAGGCTCGTATCGGCGAAATCGCTGCCGACTATCTGGTATCTCACCCGGAGATTCTGGTGACCGTCAGTAATAAGCTGCAGGAACAGCAGGAAGCACGTAAGCAGAAGATGTTTGCACTCAACGTCATGGAGAATCAGGCGAACCTTCTGCATGATCCGGACACCCCGGCTTACGGGCCTGATAATGCAAAGGTCGCAGTGATTGAATTCTTTGATTACCAGTGCGTGTTCTGCAGCCGCTTCGCGCCGGAGCTGGAGAAGGTCATGAAAGCGCAGCCGGACGTCCGCTACCTCTTTAAGGAGTGGCCAATATTTGGTGGTCGCTGGGAAACTTCTCTTCAGGCTGCACAGCAGGGGCTGACGGTCTGGCAACAGAAAGGGCCGCAGGCCTATGTCACCTATCACAATGCCATCTACGCCACCGGCCATAATGAAGGCAAACTGACGGCGCAGGATATTCACGGGGCAGCGGGGAAGGCGGGACTGGCCGCCCCAGCTCCTGGCGACCATACCGCGTCCCTTGAGAAAAACAATAATCTGGCAGAGGCGCTGGGCCTCACCGGAACACCGGGGATTATCGTGATGCCGTTCAGTGGCGCCACACCCGACACCATTACTATTTTTCCGGAAGCCGTAACTGCTGAAAAACTACAGGCCGCCATCCGTAAAGCCGCAGCGGCGAAGTAACGTCTTTTCTTGTGGCACGATACGAACGAGCTGATTGAATATGTAGATCCATGTGTGTAGTTGAAAGTCCTGTCAAAAACACGAGATATGTGCTTCTCGATGCAACAGGAATCAGATCTGAGTGATTAATTTCGTTCGTTTATTATACGCAATACTTCTGTTACCAGACCTGAAGCAAAGCGCTGGTCTCGCAGCCTTTCGTCTTCCAGCTCAGGATCATCACCATGCATAAATTGCGCATAACGAACCGGGCCAGTTAACCTGTACCCTTCGGTATCCCCATTGCCCTCAGCAAACGATTTCTGTAATGCGTCCAGACCAGCCGCTATTGCTGATGCATGTTCGCCACCTGCAATGCGGTTCAGGAATTTCTCTGCAACTTGTTCAGGAGTGCCTGCATACCGCATGACATGGATCAGATCAGCTGCATCTTTAGGTTCATTCCGGTTCTTAAATGAGATAGCCTTAAGCAAAATGAAGGCCACCTCATCGGCATACCGTATAGTTTCAATAGCTATACCTGCCCCCGAAACGCCATCCTCGCCAAATAGTTCCGCTTGTATTTCCGACTCTCGGTACCAGTCATATGCCATTTCGGCGAAAGGTATCACAAGTGCAGAGACATCTTCTCCGTCGATAGGTACTGATCTTCCGGGACGACCATCTGAATTATTCCCCTGTAAGAACTCAACCAGGACTGGCGCCTCACCCTGAACAGGAAACTCCCAGCGCCATGAATTGTTATCTTCGTGTTTTCTGAAACCTCTTCCCACCAATTGTTCGTGTAACGAGGCGTAATTCTCACCTTCCGCAATTACCTGAAGGTTAAGCACAACATCGACATCAGATGTGCCGTAATGTGCAGGGACTACAGGAGGTTGCTCGGGTGTTAAATACCGTGGCACTAACCCGCCAACCAGGCGTAGAGTGCCCTTCATTGTTCCAAAAGTAGTCAGCAGAGTGACTAAAACGCGCTCACACGTTTCAGTGTTAATTGCTGAGTAACCAAATCTGGTTTTAGGTTTGGTGTGAACCACCATAGTTATATCTCCAGTATGTCTCTTCGGAATTGCGCTGCAAGCTCAGCATTTCGTCCTTTCCCATCTAACAAAGATAAGTACTGGATGAAGTTACTGGCGCAAGGGAACGGATTATCGATATCAATGAATTGCAGGCCTGCCGGAGGCCATTCATGTATAACAACGTTATATCCCTTTTCGGCCTTTTTTATATCAACTGACTGCATAAAACGGTCAGCTTGACCAAGAGGAACAATGATTTCAGCTATATTCACACCGGTAAGTAGGGGGGAGGCCTGATTGGCCGATAGTGCTCCAGTGATAGCCCATTTTACTGGGAGATCTAAATGGCGTGTCCTTTGATCTATTTTTATTGCACAATCCACCGCGTCTGTTGCAAACAGGTAGCCGTAAAAACTCTTCTTCTTCCGTTGCTTAAAAGATTCAGCCCAAGAGTTAAGCACTGCACTGGGATTGGTCAGTTTCCGTCTTTGTGAACGTCCCCCTTCACTGGATTTTGTGAGCCACTCTCTCCGTTCAAACTCCTTCAGAACACCCGAAACGGTAAAGGACGACGTATCTGAAAACTTGCTTAATTCCTCACCGGAAAACCACTCGCCTCGGGAATGTAGTAACGCGTGAACAACCATTTCTCTTGCACCGGTAAAGAGGTCACCTGCACCAGTTTTGGCGGCACGTTTGCGTGGTCTCTGAATATCGATAAGTGTTTGTTTATGTTTGATATATAGAGTCCCGCTGAGTTCGTAGTATCCAATGTTATGATTTTTCAATACTTCACGTGCACCTTCGCTGATCAAGTCAGCGACAAAAAGAGGTACAACATTCTGTTTTCCCTTATTTTCTTGACGATATTCATCAAATGCCCAAATCGCCTGTTTTACATCTCTTGGATATGCCTGTTTTTTTATCTCAACGGGCACAATCCATTTGCCCTGAACTGTATCTATTTCAAACACATAGTCGATACCAAAATCTTGTCCCGTATAACACAGGTTTGCATTCTTTCCTTCAAGGATCTTCCCAAGATTTGTAATTAAATCCTGTAAGACATTGTTTTCGATATCAATCATGATCAAACCCTTGGTTACTGTTTTTTTCTTAGCTTCTTAGGGTAGTTTATCTGTACAGATAAGGAATAGCAAAAAGCTAATCCTTATGTAGATAAGCTTGTTTATCTGTGCAGATAAAACACTGGATTTGCATAAGGTAAAAATCACAAGATACGTATCTTGGATATGCTGCAGCACCAGTTCGCTGCTGAAGAGTGATGGCGTGATCTCTGGCTTATGTCAGAGACAATCTGTTGAAGTACTGCGTACCGTTAGAATTTTTGATATAAAAAACATAATACTACGCACAGAGAGCTAATTTACATGTGGGAAGCAGTGCTTAAAGCGATCCTGGTAATACCTGTTCCACTGGTAACGGCGATGTTGGCCAGTATCGTTCCTTACCTGACTTACCGCCAAAATGGCGATAAGAATAAACTTGAGTTGATAGGCACATTAGCCAAGGAAATTGAGAAACCAGAACCCTGTGCGTATCTTGTCGAATCCTGTGTCGCCCGTATGCATAATATCCGCCCGCTTCCATGGTCGTTTTTAAGGCTAGTGCTACCCTACAGTAATTCCGTAGAGATCATTCAGCTTGTATCAACAGGAAGGCGTGTGCTGGATTTATTTGAAATTTCAGTAGATAACGGACGGCCCTACGTGAATTACGCTACTGCGCTCAGCAGACCGGTAACAAGATGGCTAACGATGGCGACATGCTTTATGTCAGGGGCGTTTTTTTTAGTCATTATGTCGATTACTGAGTGGGACTTACTCAAAATGTTGTCTGAACAATCCGGAGGTCAGGCGATGTATGGTGAAGCGATATACAAATTTGTTCAGATGCTTTTTTGCGCAGTAGCTTTCTGTGTTTTCACCGTACAGGGAGTGATACTCAAGCGCGCAAATAAACGACTGGCCAAAATACAGGCACTTATTGCTGTCAATTATCCCGCTTCCTATGAAAAGAACCATAGTGATACACAGCAAAACACGACTGACTGAATTGACTCAGAAATGGAACCGCTATTAATTAATCATCATGGCAGTAAAATACGGTCTCGTGCCATACGCAGGCGTGCTTCGCCGCGGCGGTCGTACTGCTGGGTGGTAGTAACGCTGGCGTGACCCATTGCATCCTTCACCGTGATGAGATCTTCACCATTTTCCAGCATGGCCGTCGCAAAGGTTCGCCTTAAATCATGTGGCGCGCATTTCGCTATCCCGGCCTGGTGCTGGCGCACCTGCAGTATATGATACACAGCCTGGTCGGTCAGCCGGTCGTTGGTCAGGGTGTCAAAGCGGCGGATGCGGGTGAACAGCGGCCCGTCTTTTTCCCCCCGAACCTCTTCAACCCACTTCTGCAGGCGCTGCCAGGTGCCGGCCGGCATGTAGGCCAGCCTTTCCTTGTTTCCCTTACCCAGCACCCGTAGTGCCCGTTCATCTGTGACAACGTCACGCAAATCCAGCCCCACGGCCTCCGAACGGCGCAGGCCACAGCCGAGAATGACGGCCAGCATCGCCGCATCGCGGATACCGATACTGGAATCATCGGCCTCGCAGGCAGCAAACAGAGAACGGATCTCCTCCGGCGGCAGGGCCCTGCCGCGCGGGAGACGGCTGCCGCGCAGGTTACGCACCGCCCGGATGTGCTGGAAGCTTTCGACGTCCATCAGCTTCAGCATCCACGCCTCCTTCGCCACGCCCTTCAGTGCCGAAAGATAGGTATTGACGGTGGCCGTGGCCCGGCCGGTGTCGCGCAGCAGCTCGGTCACGGCCATCACGTGATGGCGCCGCAGGCTGCCCCAGCTGCAGGTATCCGGCGATTGGGCGCCGAGCAGAACGGCGACAATGCCGAGGAACGAGGCCATTGTCTGCCGGCTGCGGGGGGAGTTGAGGGAGAGCAGGTAGGCCCGGGCCGGATTGACCGGGGCTTCACCACCGGACAGTGCCGGCAGGAATGCCTCACCGGCTGGCATGACAGCTGCGGGCAGACTCAGCTCCGGTTCGTCGTCGGGCATCAGGATCATGTCGGGCTCCGTCCGGGCCGGAAACCGTCCGGCGCGCTGCGTGAAAAATTGGGGGGCAATGTACTGTCAGAGCGTACCGCAGAAAGTCTACTTTTTCAAAGATACATTTTAATAAGTAGAAATTTAATGAAATTCTGAATATATCTCACACAAAGAGATAGACCATTCGCTTACTCTATGATTAATATAAATTATATTTAACACATCATAAACTACTGAGTAAATGAATATGGAAGATACCAGCCAGCAGGTTTACCTGAAAGCTATGCAAAAAATGAAGGAAGATGATTTCTCAAAATACCTTATAAAGCCACTATTTGAATCTATGGGTTTTTATCGTGTTGACTTCTACGGGGGGGCTTATGAATCAGGAAAAGACTTGATAGCGTTTGTTGAAGTACCTGTTAATAAAACTATGAGTTACGCGATCCAATCAAAAAAAATTGGTGAAGAATCTAACACATCGGAGAAAGCAATTCTTGGAGAGCTTGTTTTTCAACTGAGGCAATGTTTTACAAATCCTATCAAATTACATAATGGAGATGAGGTAATCCCTGATCAAGTATATTTGGCAAGCCCCTTTCAAATAAGCCTTCGTTTAATCAATGAAATACATGGAATGCTAAAAATAGATGGAAAGAAAGTTGAAATATTGGATGGGCCGTTAGTAATTAGCTTATTAAAAAAACATAAGCCAACGTTGTTAGAGAAATTACTTTCTGTAGATGATATATTTAGTACACAAGATACTAGTCAGTTATGCAATGTAGAACTAATGTCTGCTTTAAATCAACAGAATTCAATACACGAGCTAGATTGTTATAGCGATCTGGCTTTTTTTATGGGAACAATTGACAGCAACGTTCTGCTTAATAGTAGATTTACTATTAAGCCAGATATATTTCAGGTTACCCAAGGGAAATGGGAATGGTTTGAGCGGACAGTATACAATCCATTAAAATCTTTGACTGCTATCGAACCTCTAATCCAAGATGCTAACTCGGTGCTAAAAAAATATAGCAACGAGCTAAATATTTATACATCAAAAGAAAACAAAAAAATTAAAAATGGTATAGATCAAGCCAATCAATTACTGGCTGGAAATATTTCATTTATTAGAGAAGTGATTTCAGAGTTAGAAGCAAGCATCAATAACATCACGACGTATAGGTTGGAAAACGCAAATCTTGGAGTAATGATTAACAGCGTCACCTGCTTGAAAAAATGTTTAGAAACTAGTTTTAATAAAGATTCAATAGATAATTTTGATAGCTTTATAAACACAACAAAACTTCAGGATCTTGCAAAAACGAATGCAAAAAGTTTATTGCCAAAAATAATAGATTGTTATAAAAAAGCTAAAGCCTCAAATTTACAAACTATTGAACTACGTGAATTGAAAGGCGAATATAAAGAAGAACCTAAGATAGAGTATGCATTCAATAGTGAACTGATAAATTCATGGTTGAGTGAGAGATGTAATAAATATAAACTTGATATACAAGCCATTAATTCTGGTGATAATGACATTGATATATTTAGATTTCTTAATGATACTCAGACCACATTAAATGCTCTAGATATACTAGTAAACAAACTAGAGGATAGTGAAAAGGTCTTTTCAAAAGAAATACTTATGGATAGCATGGGCGTGATAGATGGCCTATCGACATCACCCTTCAGACTTTTTGATTGTCAACATGATATAGCAGTGTATGGTAGCGCGGGAGCTGGAAAAACAACAACACTTCAAATGTATGCGAGAAAACTAGAGCAGGAAGGAAATAGAGGTGTTATATACTTACCTTTAAATCGATTCTTAAATAAAGTCGACATGAACATGGATTCAAAATCAAAAAACTATGACATTTTAATGAGCATGATCTTGATCTCTAAATCACTTGAGCCAATTCGGGAGAACATTGAAAAACTTGAGTTTCACTTACAAAGCAAACAAAGAAACAAAGTTATATTTGATGGATTAGATGAGGCATATGTAAAATTTCCAGGGATAATAGAAGCAATAAACATTTTTAAAAATAAGTTTAATAATATTCAGTTGCTAATTTCAAGCAGGGATTGTGTTAGTTATCTTTCTGAAATTAATTTTTTAGGGATTACACTGATGCCATTCAGTGAAACTCAGCTCTACTGTTTCATACAAGCATGGTTTAAAGATAAAAACCCAGAATTAAGTGAAGTTATAATTCAAAGTATAAAAGCAAAAAAAATATCTGACATAGTGAGAACTCCATTATTAGCAACACTACTGTGTGATTTAGCTGAAAAAGGAATAGATATTCCATCTAGTGAAAGTGAAATTTTCACTAAAAGATTAGAGCTGTTATGTGGTTCTTATGATACCTACAAAGACATTAAACGAACAAAATTATCCCAAAGCATTTTAATTAAAGCATCCCATAAAATTGCTTTCGCTATGCATTCAAAAACCTTAAGAGCAGCAACTAAGCAAGAGCTTGCTTCTTTTTTAATTAATGATCCCAGTTTTAATTATGAGGAGTCAACATGTTTATTAGCAGTTGATGAGCTAATAGATCCGTGCAATATACTATTCTTCGATCCTATATCTGAGACATTCTCTTTTGGTCACTTGAGGTATCAGGAACACTTAGCGGCATTAGAGCTAATACAGAATAGGTCAATAGAGATTATTCATTACTTAAAAAATGATTGGTGGCGGGGTGCCCTATGTCTTTATGCTCAATGCTGTGAATTCTCTATTTTGTTGGAAGAGTTTACAATCAAATACACTAATATAAAGCCTGCCTTGATTACGTTACGCGAAATGGTTAAATTCAGACCTCAGAAAGAACGTCGCCATTTGAATGAACTAATAAATAATTATGAACGTTCAGATGATGATTACTTCATCGCCTCTACCGAGTGGGAAGACAGTTGGAGAGGTGATAGCTACTAACTTCGCCATTCTTATTCCAGTTAATCATGGCCCGATAGAAGTAAGGCCAGTCATCTCGACAGTGCTTCGCACACTAGTCTCATCCTTTGAATGTAGTAGTCGCTGTGATGGGACTCTAGCGCGGACATGTCTATTTGGTCAGAGACGGACATCTCAATTTAGCTACTACAATATTGGTTCGCATAACAAAGATTATGTTAAATTCTATTGATTAATCATTTAAAATCAATGCTTTAGCGACATATTAAGTATTTCTCCCTATTCTAATTTCTATTGTGGAAGTTTGAGGAATAAAGTCCGCTCTTGGGTTTGCGATGCGTTAAAGCCATGGTGAAGATAAAAGCTTTTAGCCTCTTCAGTCAGTGCATGAACCATGATCGCACGGACACCAATATTTTCCGCGACCCGATAACAGCGCAATACTGCATCGTGAAGTAAATCAGCACCAAGCCCTTTTCCACGGAATGAAACATCTACTGCCAGGCGAGCAAGTATGATTACGGGAATTGGATCTGGCATATTGCGCCTGATATTTCCCGTTGCTTCCACGTGGTTAACGCTGCCGGTGGCCAGAGAGTAAAAACCGACAACCTGTTTAGTGCCTGTTTTACAAACAACAAACGTTCGGGCTGAACCGAGAGCCTGATTTTTTAATCCTCTCTGTTTAAGCCAGTCATCTAGTACAGCCTCGCCACTGACGAACTCAGTAAGTTGATGGGAGCTTGTTAACGGTTCTGGTGCTGTTATATGTCCCACTGGGGTTTCCTTGCCAGAAGTTTATCAATGGCAGCATCATCCGAAACTGGTGCATCGAGCATATCGATAAATTCTGCATACTGCTCATCGTTAAAATTGAATACACGCCGATCGAGGATCACATTCTCCGCAGCTTGGCATGCCATTTCCAGAATGAAGTCTGTACGTGATTTATGGAGGATCTCTGCAGCAGCATCGATGAGGGCTCTTTGTGATTCTTTGGCTCTGAGATTGAGTTGAACATCTGATTTCATAAGTGCTCTCCTTGTATAGCAATCGCTTTACAAGCATAACATAAGTACAGCGTATAGCAAAAGCTATACACACTTTTATCATTACTGCTATGGCAAGATAGTTTCACTTGTAACTTCATGACTTAAATGTACGTCTCAGCTCTTTGTATGCTTACGTGAATGCACATAATGCTCAGAGATTACAGTGAACGCTATCGGTAAAAATCTCGTTAGGGTAATCAGCCGCATATGATGGATAGTAATCTGGTCTAACATCTGGAAAAATTACTGACGAGAAGGTAGTATTCGGATCGTCAGTGATCGTCTTGTGGTGGGACAGATTGTTGATTCGGATTACTTTTGTGATCTAACTCAAACTGAGGTTTGACTGCTTTGTGGTGAGGCAGGCGGGTGGCAAAAGATAGTTTTACGGAAGAAATGCGGACTTCCGGAAACAAACAGGGACAGGACGTGTCCAGTAAAACGTTCAGGAGCAGGTGACGGGATTTCCCGGAGCCTGAATGCACAAACCCCCCGAAATCTGTCATCAACTTGGCGGAAGAGTCAGATATCAGGGGGTCCAAAAGCAGGCGCGTTGCCTGTGAAGGATTATAACGCATGCACCATAGAAAACAACACCCGGCCGCCATAAGAACAGGCCGCCGTGAATGACAATCAGATTTCTGTTCACTGGTCAGATCTACCGAAAGATGAGCTAACCCGTTTCTGGCAGGATGTCGATGCCGGCACTCAGGGTAATTTCCTCATTGCACCGGTCAAAAAACTGACCCGCCGCAAACGCGGTGAGCATTCCACAAAAGCCAAATGTGAGAACCCGGCCTGGTATCGCCCGGAGCATTATAAAAAGCTCTCCGGACAGCTCGGTCATGCCTACAATAGCCTGGTGAAAAAAGACAAAGAAACCGGGCAGGTCAGCCTGCGCATGCATGTTTCTCGTCACCCTCTCTATGTCGCCGGCCGCCGTAAGGCGGGACGTAAATATGGCTTCCGTCCGGAACGTCAGCGCCTGCTCGATGCCCTCTGGCCAGTGCTCATCAGCTTCTGTGATGCCGGCAAGCATACCGTCGGCATGTGTATCTCCCGTCTTGCAAAAGAACTCAGTGCAAAGGACGCAAAAGGCAATGTCATTCCGGAAACAGAAGTGACGGTGTCACGCCTTTCACGGCTTATTGAGGAACAGGTACGGTTTGGCGTTCTGGGCCTCGCAGAAGAACGCGCCTGGGATCGTGAATCCCGCACCTGGCTGCCAACGTATGTCTATATCACCCCCGTGGGATTCCAGATGCTGGGCGTCGATATGGACAAGCTGTTTAAAGAGCAGGAGAAGAAGCTCCGTCAGAGCGCCGAGCGTGAGCAGCTGATCCGGGAAGGGGTGATGAGCGAACATGATGATGTTCAGCCCCATTCCGCGCGGAAATGCTGGTCCGGCCGTAAGCGCCGGGAGGCACTCGTTTACCGCCGCAAAAAAGGCGCGGAGCGTAAACGTGCCAACAATCTGATTAAGCTGCCGGCAGATGAACGACTCCATGCAATGTCTGAATGGATTTACCGCACCCTGCCGCCTGACGAAGCGTACTGGTGCACATCTGAGCGCCTGAAGGCGCTGGCCATCCAGCATCTTTACCAGCTGGATCTGGCGCTTTCTCCACCTGACTAGTCACAGACGAAACAACAGTCTTTCTGTTTACAGGCCCCTCACCGGGGCTTTTCGTGCTGGTTTTTTTCGGCCATTCTGCTCATTTTTCATCCTTTACTCCTTTCTCCTTCCGGTCACCATGACGTACTGCGTGTCGTTATGGTCCACAATGACCACTGTCTCTTTTTTTTACACAGAAATCCGCAAACGAATAAGTGAAGTAACCCGGAAATGAATAAAAGACATTCCGCAAAACAGTCTTACTTCACCTTTTTTATCTCTCTGTGCATTACATTCCAGAGTAGATCTTTGTCTTCGGCCACTCTGTGGATAACGTAAAATGCCTTCGCATGCAGCGGCCTCACGGCCGCGCGCTCAGAAGGAAATCAAAAGTACCTCCCGTCGCAAGCGCCGGGCCCGGTTCTCGCCACAACCAGGCACCGCATACATACCTGACCCCTGCTAAACCGACGCCGCCCCGGCCCGGAGGGCCGGAACACCCTCGCTTTAAGAGGGATGTTGTAACTAGAAATCAAAGCAGCTGCAGTTAGCGTCGCGGCAAGCCCGCTGTACACGCTCGTAAGCGCCTCACGGCGCTAACGCGGAGATACATCCCGTCAGCGGCCTCTGGCCTCGACGTGCTCACTCCGACCGCGCACGTCACTACCAGGCGTGGCGGTTCGCGGGTATGGCTTTGCAGCTACCGTGTTAAGTTCCCTGGTGTTGCTGAAATAACTGAAGAACATCCCCCTAAGCGTCAGCAGCAAGCTGCCGCCGCTAAGGCCCCGGAAATCACGCCCTTTACGTCGTAAACGCCGTAAAGCCCGCTCACCGGGGTTAAAAGGGATTACTTTAACTTCTTCATTGCTGTAAGCGGGTTAAGGCTAATCAGGGCAGGGGGGAGGGTGGCAGAATTTATAGCCAGGTAACCGGCTACGCCGGGCTTTCGGCGCCATTTGACTCCACAGATACATGCAGCTTCATCTGGCGCCTCCATGCCGCTAACGCGGCATCCGATGCTGTAGTCTTTAATGTCTGCTTTGTGCCAGAATCGGACGTTGATAAGATAAATTTTTATACTTAAAGGGGACAGGCTTCCTTAGTAAAAAGGAAAGGCTAGGCGATGAGGATGAGTTCCTGACTTAAAATTTGAACTAAACCCACACCCTGTTCCAGTGCGCATGTCAGCTTTACAAGATTGCTGAGCATAACGTCATAAACCGCCTACCCGATATCTCTCAAAAGTATCAAATTAAACCGATTATTTGCCCGTCCCATACAAAAAGCTCACTTTTCAATCTGAAATGTAATGTGCCATTGATCACATCTGCAAAAATTAGCCAACAGGGTGATTGGTATTTTGTTGATCTAAAGAACCGCAAGGGGCTAGATTGGTCGCGTTGCATGTTAAAAATCTGTAATAACCATTACCTCGGGTAATCCCTATTTCTTACTCTTCCGGTTGCACACCAGATCCGGATATAAACTTAGAGACAGACGATGGTCAACATCACTGAAACCAAAGATAAAGCCGCAGAAAAAGGCACCGAGAATCAACCGGGCTGGGTTAAAACTTGGTGGAAACTCATGGACTTCGATATTGGCATTATCCCTTTGCCTGTCTATATCGTAATGGTCATCCTGATGGTTAGCTTTACCGCGATTAACGGGATTACTAAAGAGTTAGCGATGGTTATCGCTATCGCGGCAACGTTCGCATTCACCCTGGGAGAGATAGGCAACCGTCTACCTCTACTGAGAAATATTGGTGGCGGAGCCGTACTGGTTACTTTCGTGCCTTCACTTTTGGGTTTCCTTGGCTGGATTCCTCAGCCAATGATCGATAGCGTCGGTGAGTTCTTCAAAACCAGTAAGATTTTAAACCTCTTTATTGCAGCAGTGATTGTGGGTTCTATCCTCAGCATGGATCGCTCTCTGCTGATTAAAGGGTTCCTTAAAATCTTCGCCCCTCTTGCGGTCGGTTCGATCTGCGCCGGTTTGGTAGGTACGGGCGTGGGCGTTTTGATGGGCATTGATATTCATGAAGCCTTTTTCTATATCGTTGTCCCCATCATGGCGGGTGGCGTAGGTGAAGGTGCGATTCCGCTGACCATCGGTTATTCACAAATTCTCGGACACGAACAAGGTGAAATGCTGGCGAAAGTTATGCCAGCCATTATGGTGGGCAACCTCACGGCGGTGATTCTTGCTGGTTTGCTGGCAAACATGGGAAAACGCCTGCCTCACCTGAGTGGTAACGGCGTACTACAGCCGGGCGCTGAAGATCTGTTGGGTAATAAACAAAAAATAGAAAAAGCATGTGATATCCGCGCGGTTGCAGCCGCAGGTATCGTCGCTGTTATGCTCTATCTGGTCGGCGTGCTGATGCATGACCTGCTGAAATGGCCAGCGCCGGTGGTGATGCTTTTCCTGGCCGTGTTGTTGATGCTGTGTCACCTGATTTCGCCACGTATCCAGGCGGGTTCAGCAGTGGTGTATAAGTTTGCGCTGACTGCAATGGCCTTCCCGATTTTGTTCACCTTCAGCCTGGTATTAACACCGTGGGAAAGTCTGATTGCAGGCTTCGCACCCGCAAACCTGCTAACCATTGTCTCAACCGTTGTGGCCATGGTGGCAGGCGGCTTCTTTACCGCTCGCTTCGTTAATCTTTATCCAATCGAAGCCGCGATTGTTACCAGCACTCACAGTGGCATGGGCGGTGCCGGTGATATTGCAATCCTGACGGCAAGTAATCGCATGCGCCTGATGCCCTTTGCTCAGATTGCTACCCGCATCGGTGGCGGCATCACCGTCGCTCTGGCGTTAATTATGATGCACTTGATGTACTGATAAAACGAATTGGCAAAGTAATGATGAAAACCCGGACTTACCGTCCGGGTTTTTTATTTAGGCTGTTTCTCGCGGGATGCGTCTGACAGGTGCATACGCATGTAATCTGATGCCGCTTCCTGTGCGCCTTCAAGCAGCAGGCCGATCAGAACAAGGTGCTCCTTACAGCGACGTAGTGCTTGCTCTCGATCTACGGCTTTGGTGTATTCCATTAAACGGCGGATGCGGTTTAAACGGCGCAAGGAATCCAGAACAAACATGTTGCCGGAGCACGCTGCAATCGCTTCATGAAGACGGGTGTTTGCATCAAAAATTTGGGCAGGCGTTACGGAGAAAATTGCCCCATTACACAACCAAAGCTGCTCTTCCTGACATTGGAGAATACTCGCTTCATCAAGTTTGAAAGTGGGTTCGAGGATGCCAGCAGGCTCAATGATTTTCCTGAAACGGTAGCTCTCATTATAAGCCCCGCCAGACGACATTGATTCTGCGAACATCCAGCCATGCCCGGGCAGGCGCTCAACCCACCCTTCATGGTGAATGCGCAATAAGATGTCACTCAGCAAACTACGCGTTACGCCGTAGCGGCGCATCATTTCATTCTCAGTGACTTTCTCAGGTAACTCCCCGTTCAGTCTGTCATTCGCAATTCTGAAATAGATCTCATCCGCGTTGCTTTTTACTGGCTCAGTAAACGGCGAACATGACAGCGCGCCTTCTGCAACGACATAGCCACCTTCCGGATGCCGGCTTATCAGCTCTTTATCAGCCATTTTCGCCAAAGCAGTTCTCACCGGTGAACGCGAAACACGCAGGTGCTCTGCCAGCGCGCGTTCCGGCAAACGGGAACCCACCGGCAGTGATTGATTATTAATGTACTGAATAATGCTCTGAACCAATTGCGTTGACAGCGTCTGGGGCATAACTGCTCACCCTTTAAATAACGAATACATCACTTTAACCCGAGTGGATGAAATCAGTAAATTTGTTACAACTGCTCAATTGTGATCGCTATAACAAAAAATCGCCATAACATTTGTTTTACACCTGATTAATGGTATTTTGAATTAACAATATACCAGAGAGGTGGGCCATGTCAGCGCGAAAGTCAGCATCAGATTTGCAGGATAAAATTTATGGTGCCTGCGACTGTCACGTACATCTCTTTATGCCCGACATTTTTTCCTACTCAAATGACCGGCGCTACACACCTGCTTCTGCCACGCTTATTGATCTCGCCGCCCACAATGAAATGCTGGGCGTTACGCACACTGTGCTGGTGCAGCCGAGCTGCTATGGCACAGACAATCGGGCAGTCTGTCACGGCCTCACTGCTTTAGGTGCGGAGCATGCCCGGGGCGTTGTGGTGATCGATGTTGATCACATTACAGATAAAGAGCTTCGTGCACTTCACCTGAAAGGCGTGCGGGGCATTCGTCTTAACCTCTCTGTATCTGGCCGGGGTGATATCGCACGTATCCGTGCAGAGATGAATCATGCCGCTGAACGCATTGGTCCAATGGGCTGGCATATGCAGATTTTTGCCAGTCCGACGCAGCTGGCCCTGCTTCTACCGCTAATCCGGGACAGCAACGTGCCGATTGTGCTGGATCACTTTGCAGGCGGCGCCGCGCTGGCTCCGCAGATCGCTGAATTACTTGAGCGCCCTGATATATGGATCAAGCTTTCGGCACCGAGTCGTGTGTCTGGCGTTCCAGAGTATGCCGACCTGGCTCCGGTGGTCACCCGATTCGCAGACGTTGCCCCTGACCGCCTGATTTGGGCCTCCGACTGGCCGCATACCGGTGGTCATGGCCGCCGCAGCAGCTCGATTGAAGACATTGAACCTTTTGCTGCCATTGACGATCGGCAGGACCTCCACCACCTGGCCAGGTGGATCGATAACGACGAATTATTCCGCCGTATTCTGACTACCAACGCATACACCCTCTACGATTTCTAGAACTTAAGAGAAGGCTGAATCATGATTGTTACTGTTAACCCTGCCACGGGTCGCACGATTGCAGAGTACCCGCTTCACTCCTCTGCTGATGTTGAGAAACGAATTGCAGATGCGCATCACGTGCAGAAATCCTGGGGGAAAAAGCCCGTTTCCGAGCGCGCAGCCCTGCTCATTAACGTGGCTGAGGTACTTCGTCGCAATAAGTCTCGCTATGCAGCCACCATCACAGAAGAGATGGGTAAGCCGATTGCTGAAGCTGAGTCGGAGATTGAGAAGTGTGCTGTCACTTGCGAGTTTTATGCAGAAAGCGCAGGAAAGTATTTAGGCGACACGCACGTAGCGAGCAACGCCACCGATAGCCGCATCGTTTACGATCCACTTGGTGTTGTACTGGCCATCATGCCGTGGAACTACCCGTTCTGGCAGTTCGTTCGCTTCGCTGCACCTGCACTGGCTGCAGGTAACGGCGCATTACTTAAACATGCTAACAACGTCGCAGCCTGTGCTATTCAGCTTGAAGAGCTTTTCCGCGAAGCCGGTACACCTGAAGGCCTGGTGTCTACGCTGCTGATCAATGCCTCAGATGTTGCAGCTGTTTTAGCAGATGATCGCGTGGCAGCCGTCACGCTCACCGGCTCAACTGAGGTCGGTAAAATTGTGGCGTCACAGGCAGCCAGCCTGATGAAGAAACAGGTTCTGGAACTGGGCGGCTCTGATCCTTTCCTGGTGCTCGCTGATGCCGATGTTGAACTGGCGGCAAAAATGGCGGTTAAAGCGCGCTTCTCAAATACAGGACAAAGCTGCATCTCTTCCAAACGCTTCATTGTTGATGCCTCGGTTGCGGACAAATTCGTTGCCTTGTTTGTTGAGGGCGTGAAAAAACTCAAAACCGGTAATCCAACCGACCGCGACAATACGATTGGGCCAATGGCGCGCGCTAATCTGCGCGACGCCCTGCATGCTCAGGTTGAGCGCAGCGTTCAGGAAGGCGCAAAACTGGTTATCGGCGGTCAGGCAGTAAACAGCGATGGCTATTACTACCTGCCGACCGTGCTGGATAACGTCACGCCACAGATGACCGCGGCAATCGAAGAGACATTCGGTCCGGTGGCTGCGGTTATTCGCGTGCAGTCTGAAGACGAGGCCATTGCGGTTGCTAATAACACCGAGTTTGGCCTTGGTGCTGCCGTGTGGACTGGCGATGTTGAGAATGGGTACCGCGTAGCACGCAGCATTGAAGCTGGCGCGGTGTTTGTAAACGGTCTGGTTGCGTCTGATGCCCGCCTGCCATTTGGCGGCATTAAGCAGTCTGGTTATGGACGAGAGCTTGGTGAGCTGGGTATTCGTGAGTTTACCAACGTCAAAACCCTCTGGATCGGTCCGGCGAAGTAAAGAAGGAGTGTAAGCATGATTAAAACCGAATCGAATTCATATCTGCTGCATCCGGCTGATATTAAAAAACACGATCGCGGGGGCGGTGCCAGTACCACACCTTTGGTCACCGCAGGTATGGGTGCTACAGCCTTCATTACCGGTTACACCGAATTTGTTGGCGGTGCAAAAATCCCATTCCATTTTCACAACTGTGAAGAGAGCGTGTTACTGATTGAAGGTAATGCCATTTTCGATATCGATGGCAAAGAATTTCCGATCAAGCCGCAGGATGTGACATTCATCCCTGCTGGTGTTCCTCACCGGTTCAGAAACGCTTCTGAAACCGAGCCGATGAAGATCATGTGGGTTTACGGTTCTCAGGATGCAAATCGCACGCTGGTTGAAACCGGAGAAACGCGGCCAATTGCGGCAGAGCACATCAGTTAATTTTTACAGATTAAGTTAAGGAAAAAGTCATGAAATTTCTCGTTCTGCCGGGTGATGGTATTGGTCCTGAAATCATCGAATCAGCCGTCGCTGTTTTGCAAGAAATTGATAAAAAACACGGTCTGGGTATTGAGTACGACTACCAGGATATCGGTTTCGCCAGCCTGGAAAAATATGGCACAACGCTGCGTCCAGAGCTGCTGGAGAGCGCACGTAGTTATGAAGGTATTCTGCTGGGCACTATTTCACACGCTGATTATCCGAAACCAGAGAAAGGCGGAATCAACGTCTCTGGCGCATTCCGTGTAGGCCTGGATCTTTACGCCAACGTGCGCCCGGCCCGCACCCGTCCATACATCACCAGCAATCTGCGTGAAGGTAAAACGATGGATCTGGTGATCATGCGCGAAGCAACAGAGGGCTTCTACCCGGACCGCAACATGTCTCGCGGCTGGGGCGAAGTGATGCCAAGCCCGGATATGGCCCTCTCTACGCGTAAAATTACCCGTCACTGCTCGGAGCGTATCGCCCGTCGTGCATTCGAGCTGGCCGCCAAGCGCCGAAAAAAAGTAACCGCTATTCATAAAGCGAACAGCTTCCATATGACGGATGGCCTGTTCCTTGAAGCCGTTCATACCGTGGCGAAAGACTTCCCTGACGTTCAGCTCGACGATCTGTTAGTTGATGCCTCTACTGCACACTTGGTACGTAACCCGGAGCGCTTTGATGTAATGGTTGCAGAGAACTTTTATGGCGACATTCTTTCAGACCTCGCGAGCGAGCTGTCAGGAAGTCTGGGCCTGGCCGGCTCAGTGATGGCGGGCGATAACCAGTGCTGCGCACAGGCGCAACACGGTTCAGCACCTGATATTCAGAATCAGGATAAAGCCAACCCAACCTCCATGATTTTGTCCGTCGCCATGCTGCTGGAGTGGATCGGTGAGAAAAAAGAACTGCCAGTCTGGAGTGAGGCGAGCGCGACTATTCACAACGCCATTGAAAAAGTGCTGGCTGAGCCCGCACACCGCACCGTTGACCTGGGCGGCAGCACCGGTACCAAAGCTTACACCACTGCGGTAATCAAGCAGATCCGCAGCCTGTAACTGAGTGACAGGATGAGGGCAACGGACAGGGACGTCCATCTATTCAACCCAGACAGATGAGACACTAAAATGCCTGAGATTGTGGTTTATGCGGTAGAAGGACGTTCTGCCGAGCAAAAAAGAACGCTGATGGTGAAGATCACTGAAGCCGTGGTTGAATCCTTCGGCGTAGATAAAGACCGTGTAGTGGTCTCTGTGATTGAAACCAAAGCAGCGGATAAAACACGCGGCGGTGTGCTTTACAGCGAACGTAAAAAATAACATTGAAAATGCGGGCATTACGGCCCGCATTTTTCTGAGGAATTAAAATGATTCATGTTCTGGCCATTATTACGGCGAAACCCGGATTACGCGCTGAAATTATTAAGCATATTCAAGAGAACATTCCGTCTGTTCAGGCTGAAGAGGGATGCATTGAATATCGCCCGGTCACAGATTTATCACCGGATGCCGAAAATGGCTTTGGCCCCGATACCGTGTTAATCGTGGAAAAATGGCAAGATGAAACCTGCCTCAAAAACCATGCCGCCGCTCCGCATATGAAACGTTATGCGGAAAATGTGAAGGAATTAATCCAGAAGCGCGATGTCCGTATCCTGAAAGATATCTGATTGGATTTTTAATTAATTCGCAGGCCAGGCAGCTTTACTGCTGATGGTATGCCTACGCACTTTGAACCTTAAACTCGCTTTTATCAGGAGCCTGAAGATGACAACGCTTTCTCGTATAAACCAGCAGTTAGCGAATTATGGTATTACCACCTCTGCTGAGATTATTTATAACCCTGATTACGCCACCCTGTTTACCGAAGAAACGTTGCCTGAATTAACAGGTTTGGAAAAAGGTAGGATAACCAGCACTGGCGCCGTGGCGGTAGATACCGGGGAGTTCACCGGACGATCGCCTAAAGACAAATATATTGTCAGAGATGACACCACGCGCGATAGCGTCTGGTGGTCCGATCAAGGCAAAGGTAAAAACGATAACCACCCCTTGTCTCAGGAGATCTGGGATCACCTTAAAACCCTGGTTTGCCGGCAGTTGTCCGATAAACGCCTTTTCATTGTAGATGCCTGGTGCGGCGCGAATGCGGATACGCGCCTGGCAGTGCGTTTTGTCACTGAAGTGGCATGGCAGGCTCACTTTGTTAAAAACATGTTTATTTCGCCTGAAGCCGCTGAACTTGAAACCTTTACGCCTGACTTCGTGGTAATGAACGGTGCTAAGTGCACCAATCCTGACTGGCACGCCCAGGGACTCAACTCTGAGAACTTTATTGCCTTCAACCTTACGGAAAAAATCCAGCTTATCGGCGGTACCTGGTACGGCGGTGAGATGAAAAAGGGGATGTTCTCAGTGATGAACTACCTGCTGCCACAGCAGGGAATTGCCTCCATGCACTGCTCTGCTAACGTGGGCAAAGAGGGCGATGTTGCGCTGTTCTTTGGTCTTTCTGGCACGGGTAAAACCACGCTTTCAACTGATCCTGTCCGTCAGTTGATCGGTGATGATGAACATGGCTGGGATGACGATGGCGTCTTCAACTTTGAGGGCGGCTGCTACGCTAAAACCATCAATCTCAACCCGCAGGCGGAGCCTGAAATCTTCCAGGCGATACGTCTCGATGCGCTGCTGGAGAATGTGGCAGTAAACGCTGAAGGCATTATCGATTTCAACGATGCTTCGAAAACAGAGAATACGCGCGTTACCTACCCCATCTGGCACATTGAAAATATCGTTAAGCCGGTTTCCAAAGCAGGCCATGCCAGCAAAGTTATCTTTCTGACGGCTGATGCATATGGCGTGCTGCCTCCGGTCTCTGTACTGACTGACGAACAGGCGCAGTATCACTTCCTTTCAGGATTTACGGCCAAGCTGGCGGGCACCGAGCGTGGTGTAACGAAGCCAACGCCGACTTTCTCCGCCTGTTTCGGCGCAGCATTCCTCAGCCTGCATCCTGTTCGTTATGCCGAAGTGCTGGTTAAGCGTATGCAGGCATCGGGCGCGAAAGCATACCTGGTAAACACTGGCTGGAATGGCCAGGGCAAACGTATCTCTATTAAAGATACCCGTGCCATCATTAACGCCATTCTGCACGACGAGGTTGATCAGGCCGTGACTTTCAACCTGCCGATTTTCAATCTGGCAGTACCGCGTGGCCTGAATGCCATTGAGTACGACATTTTAGATCCGCGCGCATCCTGGGAGAGTGAAGAGCAGTGGCGGGATAAGGCGCTTTTCCTCGCTGATAAGTTCACCACCAACTTTGAGAAGTTCACCGATACCGCTGAAGGGCGTGCCCTTGCAGCCATCGGGCCCCTGAAAAAATAAAAATATAATTTTCTTGCCCTGTACCTACTACGAAGGAGATACACATGTTTTCACGTCGTTCTCTGCTAAAAACGTTGCCGCTGGTCGGTGTGGCTGCCGGCATCAATGCAAAGTTAAGTTGGGCTGCTGCTATCTCATCAGATAACTTTGCGAGCAAGCTGACATTCATTCCGCCAAAGGACAGCTGCGACTGCCATGTACACGTTTTTGATCCTGAGCACTTTCCGTTTGCTGAAGCGCGCGTTTACACGCCCGATCGCGCGCCAATCAGTGACCTGCAACGCCATCTGAAAGAGCTGCATATGGATCGGGTGGTACTGATTCAGCCAAGCCCGTACGGCACCGATAACCGCTGCATGCTGAACGCAATTAAGGTGCTTGGTCAGAAGAATGCGCGCGGCGTGGCCGTGGTCGACGATGAAATTACATCTGAAGAGTTGCATAAGCTGGATCAAGAGGGCGTGCGTGGACTACGTCTGAATATGGAAGCGCGTGCAGGGGGCAAACTAAGCGCCGAAGAGAGCGGCAACTATCTGAAGAAAATGGCAGATAAAATCAGTGCTCTTGGTTGGCACCTGCAGATCTACACCAATCTTCATGAAATTGCCGATTTAAGTAAAACCATCAGCCAGCTTCCGGTGCCTGTTGTCATTGATCACCTGGGTAAACTTAAAGCTGAAGAGGGCATCCAGCAGCCCGGTTTCAATGAACTCCTCACGTTACTCGATTCCGGAAAGGTTTACGTCAAACTGTCAGCGCTCTACCGCGTGACGAAAGATACAACATGGCAAAACGTCCGACCGTTTGTTGAGGCGCTGGTCGCCCATAAACCTGAACGTTTGATCTGGGCATCTGACTGGCCGCATACCATGCCGGCACCGGGTAAGAAGCGTACAAAGGAAGGGATAGAGTATTTCTACCCGATCGATGACATCTCAATACTGAATGCGTTTGGCGAATGGCTGCCCACGGAAAAACTACGCACTGAGATATTTGTTAACAACCCAACCCGGCTTTACTGGGCGAAATAGTTTTCTCATGGCGGTTTGCCATAACGCTGTGTATTACGTCACCCGGCATCCGTGATGCCGGTTTTTTAAGGTTCCAGGCATAGTGATAACCGCAAGTCTAACCAGCCATCTGGTGCACCAAATTTCCCTGTCTCTTCCGCTGTTCATACTTATCGTTGCAGGTTATGGGCTTGGCCGCTTTTCGGGCTGGCCGGCAACCGTAAACGAGGGGTTAAACCGCTTCTGTTTTAACGTTGTGCTACCGTGCATGCTGTTTAACGTCATGAGCGGTTTTTATAAAACTCCGTCCGTTGATCCCCGGCTGCTGATCGCGTTTTTTGGCAGCTGCTTCGTTGTTTATGCGCTTGGCCGGTTAATCGCCAGGCGTGTATTTAACCTCGACCCGGTATCGTCATCCGTTTTTGCGTTAGGTGGCATCTTTTCAAACAACACCATGCTGGGTTTACCGCTGGCCACGATTTTACTGGGGCCAGCCTCACTGCCCTCCATCGCGCTGGTGTTGATCTTCAACAGTCTGATTTTGTGGACCCTGCTCACGGTATCGGTTGAGTGGACCCGAAACGGCAATATTTCACCACGTGGAGTGATCAACACGCTGGTCAGCGTTTTTAAAAATCCCATCATTATCGGCATTGTGGCTGGTTCAGCCTGGAGCCTGTTACACCGACCCTTGCCTGAAGCCATTGGTAAGTCGGTTGAAATGGTTTCGGATATGGCCGCACCACTCTCCCTGCTGGCGCTGGGAATGAGCTTATCTTGCTATAGCATTCGCGAAGGGCTGAGAGAAAGCTATGCAATTTGTCTGTTAAAACTTCTTATACAGCCTTTGGTCATTGCCTTGATTGCGTTCGCCACGGGCCTTCCTGCAGCCGAAACAAAAGTAGTGGTATTGCTGGGTTCAATGGCATTAGGGGTGAATGTTTACTTGATGGCGCAAAAATTTGGCGTGATGCAGGGTGCATCGGCAACCAGCACACTCTTCAGCACAGCTATCTCAGCATTCACAACGCCCTTGCTGATGATGTTGATCACCCGGTTCTATCCCTGTAGCTAACAGCAGAACAAAGCTCAGTATGATGCTGGACTCTATGAAAATTAGGACGTCATTACGCTTCGCAATACATCATGCAACCTAGAGATGGCTCAATTAAAGCAAGGTACCCGGCAGGCAGATATCAATATTGCGGTTAGCCGGCAAAGTCACAGCCCGAAAGGTTTTGAATGTCCGCTTTCGCTCATAATGGACAACCATACTCAAATTTCCCATATTGCAGGAGACTTGAGTATGAACATGTCACCGTGGAACAAAGACCGTATCATCGGGCAAAAAAGGCCACTTCAGATATCTCATATCTGGGGGATCCGCATCCGTCTTGAACTGGAAGGTAAAACACGCGATTTAGCTCTGTTCAATATGGCCATTGACAGCAAGCTTCGAAGCTGTGATCTGGTCAAACTCAAAGTGTCTGATGCTGCATATGGTAACTCTGTTTCAAGTAGAGCTACGGTGTTGCAACAGAAAACCGGTAGCCCTGTGCAATTTGAGATAACTAAAGGGACAAGAGAAGCAGTTGCTGCATTGATAAATGCTTGGCAATTTGCACAGTAAAGACTTCTTGTTCCGGTCTCTAGTTGGAACTAACCAGCACACATCAATCCGGCAATACTATCGAATTTTTCATGGGCGGATAGAAAAGCTTGGTCTTGAAAATTCGCTTTACAGCACACACTCCATACCAAGAACAAAACCTTACTTAATCTACAAAAAACAAGAATCTCCGGGTGGTCCAACTTCTGTTGGACCATAATAAACTGGAAAGCACAGTCCGTTATCTGGGCATTTAAGTCGATGATGCGTTAGAGATATCTGAATCGATTGAAGTCTAAGGTTGTCAGGGCTGCAACAGCAGCCCTGTGCCAGAAACGGACATTACTTCCAACAGTCTAAATGATTTAACGGAACGTCAGTCATCATGTATTTTTAGGAAAAAGATGTCCGCGGAACCAGTTAACAACCCTATTTATGACAACGGGTTGATACCAGTGATCATCACCGTGTTCAGCACCTTCAATGAGTACATAGTCCGCTTTGTTTCCCGACTCCAAAAGTGCCTTGTAAAGCGTTACGCTCTGATTAGGTGATACTAACGTATCTTTGCTTCCATGCATTATCAGGAACGGAGGTCTACATCCCTTGATATGTCCTATGGGGCTTGCATTAATCGCTTTTTCAGGTGTGGAGCTGATAGAAGTACCTTCAAAATCCCTGAAAGCCACACCATTAACTAGTAATGATTCTGTTACTGCAGGAGACTGATGCACCTTTTGACGATGCTCAGGAAAGCCGTCACCTATGTTACGCAGATCTGAAATTCCATAAAGCGTGGTCACAGCCTGCACATCAGCGGACTGGCTGAGGAAATTGCCGTGATCAAATGATTTATCGCCATTAGTGGTACCGAGCATCTGAGCCAGCCATCCTCCAGCAGAATCACCTAATACACCAATTCGCGAGGGGTCAATTCCATAATCGGGGGCATGTTGACGAAGGTACCTTACTGCTGATTTAGCATCTATTAATGGCGCAGGGAAAATATCCGGGATTGTCCTGTATTCTGCAGCTGCAACAACAAAGCCAGCCTCAGCTAAGGCCATGCGCATTTCCAGAAATTTATTGTGCTCAGCTGTCATAAATCCTCCCCCAGGAAAATAGATGATGGCTGGTTTCAAATCACTTGTGCGAGGAACCAGAAAGGACATGTGCAATTGCCTGACCGAGCGAGTCTTTTTTACTGTCTCGTATACCACATCACTGATATTGTCTATAGGGGTTCGATTCAAAGTGACTTGGATAATTTTCGCCCCATGAGCATAACCAGGAACATCATGATAATTAGAGGATATTTCATTATTTTCTTTAGAAATCATAAAAAAACACCAGTTTTTAAATATTGTTTCACCAGCCCACCTATAATTCTGAAAGGGTAGGCCATCCTGTCAGATAATTTTCAAGGCCGAATTAATGGTAGCAAAAAATAAAATTCGCTTTAACACCCATTTGAAATATGTACAGACTAACATTGATGTCAGACATACGTAAAATATAATCCTCTGTAATTACACTATCCCGACCAAGCTTGGTGAAATCGGTTCTGTCTCCGGATGACTACTGTATACATACATATCGGAAGGCTCATCAATTCAAACCCTTGTATTATCTACAAATCACAAAAAGTGATATTTATATTCATAGCCAGTTACGCCCTTGGGTTATTGTTATTTTTTTCATATTTCAACCGGTCTTCACGAAAGCGATCAGCATTATCGACAATCCAGGTCCACAGCGGGATCATTCGCACAAGTAACTCCATACCTGTATCGGACAGCTCGTATTCGACTCGTGGCGGGATTTCACTGAAATCATGGCGAATAACCAGTCCGTCGCGCTCAAGCTGTCGTAATGTACGTGTCAGCATGCGCTGAGTCACTCCGTGCATACGCCTGCCAATTTCGGCGTGACGTAGTCTGCCATAAACGCCAAGCGTGTTGACGATACCCAGTGACCATCGACTGCCTGCATGAGCCAGTACCTCCCGCCGCAAGCCATCATCATCGTCTTTCAGACCCTTACAAACAGCCTGCGAATACTGAAGAATTTCGTCCCGATCCATTTCACAGATTCCCGGTATCATACGTGTACCTTCTTTTTTAGCCTGTTATGAATTGCTAGAGTGGCGCAACAATTCATGTAAGGCCAGATTATGAACAAAACTGATCTTAACGCTACGTCTGAGAAAATCCTCGTGCTCGGTGCCGGTGAGCTGGGCCTCCCCGTTCTGCGAAATCTTGCCCTTCGGGCAAAAGATGTGAAGGGAACGAAAATCAGCGTACTGCTGCGCGAAAGTACCGTAACGTCAGATGAACCCGTAAAAAAATTAGTAATCAAGGAAATCAGAAACCTCGGTATTAATATAGTCACGGGCGATCTCGTCATGAGTTCTGTCGACGATTTGGCCAGCCTCTTTGCGCAATTTGACACAGTCGTTGGCTGCACGGGGTACGCGGCCGGAATAAATACACCAATGAAACTGGCGCAGGCGGCCCTGCAGGCGCGGATTCCACGCTATTTTCCATGGCAGTTTGGTGCCGATTTTGATGCCATCGGACGCGGCAGCCCACAAGACATCTTCGACGCGCAGATTGACGTGCGTGATTTACTACGCAGCCAGCATGAAACTGAGTGGGTCATCATTTCGACCGGCATCTTCATGAGCTATTTGTTCGAACCAGACTTCGGTGTGGTCGATCTGCAGAACGATACTGTTCACGCACTCGGCAGCATTGACAACACCATGACGCTGACAACACCTGATGATATCGGGATGCTGACGGCAGCGATCGTATTTACAACTCCTCGCATCCGTAATGAAATTGTGTATATCGCCGGTGATACACTGACCTACGCAGAGGTTGCAGATAAGCTGCAATCAACGCTTGGCCGCCCTTTCGACTGCACGGTATGGAGCGAACAATATCTGATGGATAAACTGGCGCTCAACCCACAAGACATGATGTCTAAGTATCGTGCCGTTTTTGCGCAGGGGCGGGGAGTTGCATGGGATAAAAAGCAGACATTCAATGAACGCCATAACATTCCGGTCACCGATGTGGCAGCCTGGATTAATGCAAACCTGACCCCGGGCAGCTCGCTATAAACGTATTTAAGCTGCTGTAATAAATACCAGAGTCTTTCTCCTGCCTATCCGAATACGGTGATGAGAAAGACTCTGTTCCCCCTGTTGGCACTGATAGCAAAGCGGTTATGCTGTGTGCGCTGAAAACCGGCTCTCCGGTAAACCGGGGAATACGGCTGATTTCGCTCTCAGCAGCGCTCCATCATGCCTTGACGGCACAGAAAGACCCACGCTGGCACTGGTACAATACAGCGTTGTGAATGCTTCTCCCGCGAGTGTCGGACAAGTGCTCTGAATTCCTGGAGAGGGCAGGATACGGTCCGTCGTTCCGTCCGGACGATAACGTACAACACGGCTTCCTCCCCATTCGGCATTCCAGATATAGCCCATTGCGTCCACGCAGGAGCCGTCAGGCGCCCCCTTTCCTTCTGTTACAGTGAACACGCGCTGGTTATTCATAGAGGGGTAATCACAGCACATTATACGGCCCTGCATCGAGTCACAGTAATACATCGTGCTGCCGTCCGGACTGAAGCAGATGCTGTTCGGGATGGCCACCTCAGGCAGGGGTAGCGTCTCAATGCTGAGTGTCACTGCATTTAGCCTGTGAAATCTTCCTATGACTTTCGCGGGGTACCCGTCATCCATGGTCCCGAAGACGAAATTACCCTCACGGTCGCACCGACCATCCCCTGTCCGTGTGCCCGGTCCTCCTGGTGACGCCACTATCGGCATAAAGGTACCTGTATTCAGATCGCAGAAGGCGAATCTGGATTCCAGCCCCATCAGTAAAACGTCAGAATTTTCAGTAAGTGCAAACGAACCGAGGCGCTCCGGCAGGGACCAGCGCATCACAACACTGGTGTCTTCTTCAAGGGCAAGCAGTTCGCTGCCTTCAATGTCAGTCCAGTAAATCCTGCGTGTCCTCTCGCACCAGATTGGGCACTCTCCCAGCAAATTTCTGGCATCAGCAGCCACTGAAAACATGTTATTTCTCCCGCATATAAAAGTTTCGCATCGCCTGACCAAAAACTTACGGCCATCTGCACTATGGCAGAGCGCCGTAAGGAGTAATTCTCACCCTGTCAGGGCAAAAAACGCGCTGAAAGTTTGTCACCAAAAAGCATGATGGCGAGACCTGCCAGCATGACCAGCATGCCCCCCAGTTTGAGCAGCGAAACCGGTCGCCTAACAGCACCCAGCAGACCGAAATGGTCAATCATTTGCGACGAGAGTAATTGCCCAACGATTGCCAGCCCTAGCAGAGCTGAAAAACCGATTTTCGGTGCCAGCACCACGTAGCTGAACAACGCACAGGCACCGATCAGGCCGCCCGCCAGACTCCACGCAGGCTGCGAAGGAATAGCAGCGAGAGAGCTAAATAACCCTCCACGTAGCAGCGAGTAAATCCCGAGGCTCAACGCCCCGGCCGTAAAGGAAAAGAACGCGGCGGTGACCGGATCCCCTCCGAGTCCTTTTGCGAGCTGACTGTTCAGGGTCGTCTGCAGGGTAATACCAAGACCCGCTGCAAAAGCTATTACGTAATAAATCGCGCTCATGCTGTTATTTCCTGTCAGTTTGCCTGTACCAGCGGCAGGAATTTCTCCGCAAAGATGTCCGGCTCATACCCGGCTGCCGCAAATAGGTGCTCGCGTGATTCATCAATGGCGGCGCGAAGGCGCTCACTGTCCACACCCAGCACTTTGCCGTTCTGCTTGACGATGCGCCCGCCGATCATCACGGTATCGATATTGCTGCGTTCAGCTGCATGTACCACCGTTCCGAATGCATTTCCGTTCGGGTAAAGGTTGAGGTCAGCCGCGTTAATCAGGATCAGATCAGCCTGTTTGCCCGGCGTCAGGCTGCCTATTTTATCCTGCAGACCGGCACAAAACGCACCATCGACCGTTGCCGATTTAAGCAGCTGCGCTGCCGGGATCGTTGTCAATGAATGATCTGATTCACAGCAGTGCTGCTTATGCATGCCCATTACGCGCTGCAGATAAAACGCCACGCGCATTTCCATAAACATGTCGGTGCTGTAAGACGTTTCGTTATCCACGCTCAGGCCAGGATTGATGCCATGACGCAGCGCAGCCTCGATGGCAAACATCCCGCTTTCAATACCGTAGTGCGAATCTGAGCGCGGGCAGACGTTTACCCGCACGCCGGCTTCACGCAGGATTTCCCAGCCCTCATCAGGCAGCGCGGTACAGTGGTTAAAGATATTGTCCGGACCCAGCAGGCCCTGCTGATGCAGCGATTCAAGCTCGGAGGCCATCTCAGCACCAAAGAACTCGGTCACGATTGGCAGCCCCAGCCTGCGGGCCTCGGCCCACAATTCCGGCTCCAGCTGGGCCATGACGCCGAGCGTCACAAGACTATCAGGATTATCCCTGAAATATTTTTCCTGCAGACGCTGCCAGTTGCCAGGCCAGTGCGCTTTATCCCATTCGCCTGCTACCGGCGCACCGGACGCATGAATAGCGCGAATACCGGCATCAAGCAGGGCTTCAACGGCGGCGTCTGAATGCGCTGCGGTACGGCTGTTGTGCGAGTTATCGATCATGGTAGTGATACCCGCATCAATCGCGCCCAGCGCCGTCAGCAGGTTGCCAACATAGATATCGGCAGGCCGGTAATATTTCGCGAACGAGAAATGCGTGGCATTGCTGTAGTCGTCCAGACAGGTGGCGTTGGGGTTGATGCGGCGCAGCTGACCTTCCCAGGCGTGACGATGAGAATCGACCATCCCCGGCATGGCAATCATATTTGTGGCATCAATGACGTGAGCACCCTCGGCGTTCAGGTCCTTGCCGATTGCGGTGATGGTTGAACCTGTGACAAGAATATCGCCACGTTCATGGTTACCAACATTCTCATCCATACTCAGTATGGTTGCACCGCGGATCAGGGTTACCGGCGCATTTTCCGTCTGATTATTAACAATATTTCTGATGTAATCGGTCATTTGAAGTGTCTCTTTCAGGTTCAGAAGGGAAACAATACGCCTCCTGTTTAAACTGAAAAAGATGACTAACTTGTTTTCATCATTCAGAATTTACGAATAATGAGCATTATCACCGTTACATGCTATTCAGGAGTGCAGTCAGGTGGATCGTATTCAGGCTATGCAGGTTTTTATAAGGGTGGCTGAGGCCGGAAGCTTCGTCCGGGCCGCGGAAACACTTTCCCTGCCTTCTTCTACTGTTACCAGCACCATCAAAAACCTGGAGAAATATCTGCAGGTGCGTCTGCTGAACCGGACCACAAGACGTGTCAGCCTTACTCCGGAAGGTCTGCAGTATCTGGCGCAGTGCCGGGAAATTCTGGCCTTAGTTGAACATACGGAAGCCAGTCTGGCCGATTTGAACAGGCGCCCCCGTGGCCGTTTACGCGTTGATATGCCCGGCGGTATAGCGCACTTCATCGTCATGCCAAACCTGAAAGAGTTCTACAGCCGTTATCCTGACATTTACCTGATGACCGGCGTCAGCGACCGGCAGGTTGACCTGGTTCAGGAGGGTGTAGACTGCGTGATCAGAACCGGAGAGTTACTTAACTCCACGCTTGTAGCTCGTCCGCTCGGAGAATTTCGCTGGATAACCTGCGCCTCTCCCGACTATCTCAGGGAGTACGGTATTCCGCAGTCACCTGAAGATCTGTCTCATCATCGGGCTATTCATTATTTTTCCGGACAAAGCCGGCGTACAGACGAATTGCGTTTTGTAAAGGGAACAGAAACGCTGTCCGTATCCGTCAGTGGGCAGGCAGCCGTCAACGAGACGGGGCTTTATATAAAAATGTGCCTTGAAGGGTTCGGACTGGCGCAGCTTGCTGAAAATGTTGTAGCAGAACACCTGGAGAAAGGAACGTTGGTTGAAGTTCTGGCCGACTGGCAGCCGCCGTCTGTTCCTGTCACGCTACTTTATCCTCATCAACGTTTTCTTTCCCCTGCTGTACGTGCATTTGCAGACTGGATAGGTGAAATATTCAGTTGATACGCCTGTCACAGCTCCCCGTTGCACATTAAAAGTCGCCAGTATTCAGGGCCCCTGAAAGAGCGGCAGACTTTGTTTCTGCGGGTAAGATCTTCCCGGAGCAGCGACTTCCCGGAGAAAGGCACTACTCAATAATTCACATCTCCGGTTTATGGAGGATGCCAGCTAAGAGCGCCAGCAATATCCGGGCCCGCTTTCAACTGAAGTGTCTGAGTAAAATACTTTCAAGGATGTGAAAAACGGTCCTGATGCGCTGCGGTACCAGGGTCTGATAGGGCCTGTAAAGATAAAGCTGCCAGGTTTCCAGTTTCAGTTCGGGCAGGACATTGACCAGCCTGCCGTCTTCAAGGTATTCCCTGCAGGCTAGATTACTCGACTGAATGACAGCTTTACCGGCTAACGCAGCCTGGATCTCCGACTGGGAGTCGGTGGTAAAAAACTCCAGATGGCGCGGTACAAAAGTATCAACGCCATCGAGCATATATTCGAATACTTTTCCGGTTTCAGGATTCAGCAGACCACTGAAAGGATAGCGCTGGCGCAGATCGTCGAAATTTTTCGGCGCGCCCAGCTTCTCAATGAGCCCGGGTGATGTCATCAGCGCGTGATGAACCAGCGTAATGGGCCTGACGATAAAATTCGGGTTTGGCTCCCGCTCTATACGGATCCCCATGTCAATGCGGTTCTGAACAGTATCCAGCTTCATCATGTCTAACCGCCAGTCTATAAACAGCTCAGGATAAGGATCGAGCGAGGTAAGAAGCTCATATAACACCTGCTCGTGGCCGGGAAACCGGAATAACGTGATCCTCACAACGCCCTTCATGTCATTGTCATCTCGGGCCGTCTGAAAAAGAGCCTCTGAATCTTCAAGTAGCCGCATGGCCTTCGGCAGGAAAAGCTCACCAAAGCTGGTCAGCACAATTGATCGGGTATTCCGCTTAAAAAGGGGCTCGCCGAGCTGATTTTCCAGTTCGGCAATAGTCCGCGTCACCACTGAAGGGGAAATGGCCAGTCTGACTGCTGCTTCACGAAAGTTCATCGTTTCTGCAGCGGCAACAAAAAATTTCAGCGCATCAAGTTTATTCATCATTATTGTGATTTTAGCAATTCTGACTTTCTAAATTAACAATTTTTCAGCAACAAATCCAGCCATATACTTAACGTCTCAGAATCAGAAATGCTTTAGAAAAGGGTTAGATAATCATGAAAATGAGAAGGTTAGGTAGCCAGGGACTTCATGTCTCGGAAATGGGGCTGGGGTGCATGGGCATGGACCATGGCTATGGCTATTCAGTTGAAATCCGTGAGCGAACAAAGCTGATAGACAAGGCTGTAGAACTGGGCTGCAACCTTTTCGACACTGCCCCCATTTACGGATTTGAAAACGAAGAACTGCTGGGTGTTGCGCTCAGCAAACACAGGGACAACGTTATCATCGCGACCAAATTCGGCGTGACCGGAATGGAAAACATTGATGGACAGCTGGTGCCGGTATTAGACAGCCGTCCGGCGTCTGTCAGAGAGCAACTGGAAGGTTCACTCAGTCGTCTGCAAACCGACCATATCGACCTGTTTTATCAGCATCGTGTCGATCCAAAAGTTGAGCCGGAAGTGGTGGCGGGATTAATGAAAGAGCTGATCGCGGAGGGGAAAATTAAGTACTGGGGCTTATCCAATGCGCCCGTATCTTACATACGCCGGGCTCATGCGATCTGCCCGGTCACCGCGGTCGAAGACCAGTATTCAATGATGTGGCGTAAACCTGAGCAGGATTTGTTCAAAGTCTGCGATGAACTTGATATTGGCTTTATGGCCTACAGCCCGCTGGGTAATGGATTCCTGAGTGGTCAGGTTACCGCTGATACAACTTACGGGGAAGGCGATTACCGGGGCATGATGGGGCGCTTCAAACCTGAAGTAATGGAAAATAACCAGGCGCTACTGGATTTGATTGCTCAAATCGCGGAAAGAAACAACGCAACTTCAGCACAGATTGTTCTTGCCTGGGAGCTGGCTCAGAAGCCTTACATCGTACCGATCCCGGGAACAACGAAATTACACCGGCTCGAAGAGAATTTTCACGCCGCAAATGTTCAGCTCAGTGACGCTGAATTAAATGATATCAATCAAGCTTTATCCCGGCTTGAAATTGACGAAACATTCTTCTGAAAAATAAGAGATCGACATGAAAACAACTGTATTTGTTACCCACCCCAACATTAATCAGTCACGGGTAAACTCAGCCCTGGCAAAAGGTGCAGCATCACTGACCGACTTGGAAGTGCGTTATCTGTATGACCTGTATCCGGATGGCAAAATCGACGTGGCCGCTGAACAGGCTGCACTGGAAAAGACGGATCGTATCGTGCTGCAGTTTCCTATGCAGTGGTACAGCACGCCGCCACTCCTTAAACAGTGGCTTGACGATGTACTGACGTACGGCTGGTCACATGGTGGAGAAACACAGGCGCTGCGCGACAAGCAACTCATGCTGGCCGTTTCGCTGGGTGGTGCAGAGTCTGCCTATCAGCCTGATGGCGCTGCCGGACATACGGTAGGCGAGTACCTGCTGTCTTTTGAAACCATCTCCGGGTATCTGGGTATGAACTACATCAAGCCGTTTATTACAGGCGGAAGCGCGACGATAACTGACGAAGAAATCGCAGCTCAGGTCGAACAATATAAAACGGTATTAGCCTGATTACCTTCGGGCGACCATCAGTGTTTTAAAACGCCCTCAAATGTGCCGTTGCCGTTAACGGCACATTTTTTATCTATGGGAAGGAGAAATCCTGTGTCTTTACAGCCAGTTGAACTGAATAAAGCATACCGATTATTGCAGATCGGCCCAACTACAATGATTTCCGCTAAACATAATGGTAATGCCAATGTAATGGCCGCCGCATGGGTGAGTCTGGTGGGGATCAATAAAGTCATGGCGTATATCAGTCCGCAGGCTTACACCCGTGGATTGGTGGAAGAAAGTGGTCTGTTTGCCGTACAGATACCCGTAGTCAGCCAGATGGAAACCGTTTTGTACGCAGGTGAGCACAGCTACCGTGACAGGCCTGACAAGAATCATAAAATACCGATGTTCTACATGAAAGAGTTCGATATTCCGCTGGTACAGGGCTGTGCTGGCTGGCTTGTATGTAAAGTAATGCCAAACGCGGAATACGAGCTGGAACATAATCTGTTCATGGGAGAAATTGCCGGGGCGTGGAGTGACAATCGGGTTTTTCGCAATGGGCACTGGATATTTGATGAAGCACCAGACGAATTACGAACCATACACTATGTCGCCGGGGGGCAGTTTTATGCCATCGGCAAAGGAACCCGCTTTGACCATGGTCCGGGCAAAGACTGATACACGAGTGCTTTATGTACTGGTACAACAAACTGCAGGGCTGGTTGTTAAAATGCTTTTCTTTTCCCTCATGACCAGCAGCAGGCGATGTTGCCTCTGAGCCAGAAGGGGAAGCCGCTTTTCGACGCCTGCAGCCTGCCTTCCTATATGCTCCTGTCAGCCCGCAGCACTCATAAATGAACAATGGCATATCAAAGAGAAGGATCTGTGTCTTTAACCAGAAAGTGACAGTTTTGTTCTACCCACCGGTTGAGTTCATTTGCTGCCTGCCAGAGGGACGTTCCCAGCTCCGTGAGTGCATATTCGACTTTGGGCGGTACTTCACGAAAGACAGTGCGCGTAACAAGATGCCTGCTTTCGAGTTCCTTAAGATTCTGTGACAGCACCTTTTCTGATATGCCCTGAATTTTTCTTCGCAAATCACCCGGCCTCGATGCACCGTCAGAAAGGGCATGAATAATGAGCAATGTCCATTTGCTGATCAGAACTTCCAGAACTTCCCGTGCAGGACAAGCTTCTTTTAATACATCACCGGGATTTTTGTTATCGAGCGTAAAACAGGGGGTGTATTTTTCCATACTTACCTTTAGGTGGGTACTTGAAGATAAGTTAGTCTAAATCTACTATAGCGCTGAAATCAAGAGATTTGCATATGCCATGCTGCTGCGGCTTAACCATCGTAATTATTGAAATAACCAGATAATGAGTTGGTAATGCTAAGTTTGTGACACGATGACGTCAAACGTTACGGACACTGATAGCCATTAACCGCCAGCACGAAAAAAATAATTTTTTGTGTAATAACGGTAGTTTTATCAAATAAGCTGGCTTGCTATATAAGCACCTACGCTAATAAAAATCAATCCTTATGACTCGGGATATATCAATGAAATATCATGTACTTTCTGCTTCACTGTTAGTTTCACTTCTTTTTACTACTGCTGCACAGGCGAAAACAGCGAGTTATAAGCTGGATGAATCGCATACGTCTGTGATTATCAGCTGGAACCACCTGGGTTTTTCGAACCCGACGGCATCCGTCCATCACGTGGATGGCACAGTTAAGTTCGATCCGGCAACGAAAATCTTATCACTGGTTAATATCAACATTCCTGTAGCCAGTATTGATACTGGCGTTCCAGCACTGAATAAAGAGTTTGGCCAGCCAGATTATTTTGATGCGGAGAAGTATCCAGTCGCAAATTTCAAAAGCACCAGTATAAAAAGTAATGGCGATAAGTATGATGTGTACGGCAATCTAACCATTAAATCCATAACCCGACCGGTTATTCTTCATGCAACCCTGAATAAAGCAGGTTTCCAGGCTATGGAGAAAAAAAACGCAGTAGGGTTTAATGTCACTGGTATGATTAAGAGATCCGAATTTAAAATTGATAAATACGTTCCATATGTAAGCGACAACGTCACACTGACCGTGTCTTCGGAGGCATATTCAGAATAATAAGATGTTGAGTCTTTAACGCTTCAGAAGCATGAGCTGATGAAGCATCTTTATTTACAGTCCAAACTTTTGCCAATTTTGCATCCTGTGCGCAATCCTTCGGAAAGGATGAACTAATGAGTCAGCGTGTATCACTGCATGCTGAACCTACCAGTCCGGTCAGAGGGCAAGACGGGAAAAATTATGATGTCAGACAATTCATCTGAGGGCTAATTCATGACAGGTAACTTTTTAGAACTTGCCAGAAAACGGCGCACCATTTATGCACTTGGAAAAGATATTCCTGTCCCAGAGAACGAGTTGATCGGCACTGTCATTGAAGCAGTGAAGCAAGCTCCTTCTGCTTTTAACTCGCAAAGCTCAAGGCTTCTGATTTTACTGGGTGATCAGCATGCTCGCTTCTGGGAACTTACGCGTGAGCAGTTACGAAAAATCGTCCCTGCAGAGAGTTTTTCCGCCACCTCCGAAAAAATAGACGGATTTGCAGCAGCTGCTGGCTCAATACTTTTTTTCGAGGATCAGGATGTTATTAAGTCACTTCAGGAGCAGTTTGCAGCCTATGCTGACAATTTCCCGGTATGGTCTGAGCACAGCACAGGTATTGCACAGTATGCTGTCTGGCTGGCGCTGGCTGAAAAAGGAATCGGTGTCAACCTGCAACACTATAATCCTCTGATCGACGACGATGTTCGCACCGAGTGGAATGTTCCTTCATCCTGGAAACTCCGTGCGCATATGAATTTCGGTGCCATCCTTTTACCCGCTGCAGAAAAAGCCTTTATGAGCGACGAAAAGCGATACATCGTTGCAAGATAGGCCGGAAGATTTGCTTCTCATTACATTTACAGCCAGCGACCGCCCCGAGTGCCGGGGCGGTCGCTTAGCTATCCTCGCCTTAAACGGCCCATCAGCGTAAAACCCGCTGTTTGGGATTAAGAACGGTCCCGACAGCAGTAAAATTATTCAGAGCGACAGTTAATAGCATTCGTAACATAACCGATCGCTCCCCTGCTCAGTCCGGCTGCTGTGCAGGTTCCAGGTGAGCGTTTCGTCCGGCAGCCATTCCGGTGCAGGCACCAGCGATGGCGATTGCTACAGTCATCAGTAACGGTACCGTCCAGCCTCCGGACAGCTCCTGTACTTTGCCCAGTAACAGTGGCCCCATTGCCGCCATCAGATAACCGACACTCTGTGCCATGCCTGACAGCGCGGCAGCATCTCCGGCGTTTTTAGTCCGGAGTCCGATGAAGGTCAGACCCAGCATCATGCTGGCGCCCGAGCCGAAGCCAAGAAGCGCCGCCCACAGCATTGCCAGATTCGGCAAATACAGGATGCCGATATAGGACACCGCGGTTAACAGGCTCACGCCAGCAGCAGCTAATTTCTGATCGTTAAGACGACGCAGCGTGGCGGCCAGAATCAGGCCAGGAATGGCGGTGGTCAGCTGAAGGATGCCGTGTACCTCACCAGCCTGAGCGGAGGAGAGTCCACTGTCCGTAAGAACGGCTGGTAGCCAGCCGACCGCAACATAAAACGGCATCGCATTCAGGCCCATAAACAGGGTGACCTGCCAGGCCAGAGGCGAGCGCCAGACCGCAACGGTCGCCGCTTTTTTCTCCCCCACAGCTGGAAGCTGATGCTTTTCCTTCAACTGGGGCAACCATAAAAGCAGCGCCAGCAGAGGCGCAATCACCAGCATGGCTAACGCGATGTTCCAGCCCCAGCTCTGCGTCAGAGGAATGACAATGGCTGAACCAATAGCACCAGCCGCGCCCATGGTGATGGAATAGGCCCCCGTCACGGAAGCCACGTTGCCGGAAAAATCACGCTTTATAAGGCCAGGCAGAAGAACATTGCCCAAGGCAATCCCGATACCTATCAATATGGTTCCGCCATAAAGCGCCCAGACACTGCCTGTGGAGCGAAGCATAATACCGGCTGAAATCACGGAGAGTGCACCAAAAAGGGTGCGTTCCAGACCGTACTTCCTGGAGACGGAGGCGCTCAGGGGGGAAAAGGCGGCAAAGGCCAGTAAAGGCAGAGAGTTAAGCAACCCAACGGCAGTAATACTTAGCCCAAAATCATGGCGAATTAACTCTAAAACGGGTGCAACAGCGGTAAAAGGAACACGCAGGTTAATGGCGATAAAGAGGATACCGGTCACAAGTATGACTGAAGACCACTTGTTCGTAGTGTAGGACATAAACGGTGCTTTCTCTGAAAAAAGAAAGACTTTAAAGGACGCATGAGTTACATAATACAGATAAACTGACAACATATAACTAAATCATGCCAGTTAATAAAAGGACGGTGACCACACCGGATGAGTTTGATGCTGATGCTTTCAGTCAGGCTGCTATCGCCCTGCAAGTGTCTTCGTCTGGCGAGTATGCCGGGCAGAGTCCGCACGCTCATCGTAAGGGTCAGCTTATTCTCTCTTTGCGCGGTGCAGTAAGCTGTGAGGTTGAGGATGCGCTGTGGCTTGTTCCACCGGGACATGCTGTCTGGGTACCGGGTGAAATCCCTCACAGCTGCCGGGTCACAAAGAATGCAGAGACCTGCTTTCTGTTTATCGAACCCGGCGCGGCAGCGATGCCGGAAACCTGCTGTGCCCTGGCGATTAGTCCTCTGGTCCGTGAGCTTGTTCTGTTTCTGGCAGAGCAGGAACATGTTTATTCGCCTGACAGCAAAACCGCGAGGCTGGCAGCAGTACTGCTGGAACATATTTCGGACGTGCCGGTTAGAGCGCTTCACCTGCCTGTATCCGACCATCCGAAAATCCGGGCTATGGCTGAAACACTTTTTAAGTATCCTGATGACCGGAGGACGTTAAAAGAGTGGGCTGTACACCTGGCAACCAGCGAGCGATCGCTGGCCAGGCTGATAAAAAATGCCACAGGACTGAGCTTTGGTCGCTGGCGTCAGCAACTGCATTTAATGATTGCGCTTAGCCATCTGGCAGAAGGTCAGCCCGTGCAGCGCGTAGCCGGAACGCTGGGTTATGATTCGGTCAGTGCGTTTATTACGATGTTCAGGAAAGCGCTGGGTAAATCACCGACTCAATATTTTTCATCTCTAAACTAATCCAGAAAGACACCAACCGGAATTTTATAAACAATTCCAAGGTCCGCTTCTCGCTCATAGCGGACCTCCAGCTCAGCCAGCATGTCCGCTTTGTGCCAGGAGCCGACATTCAGAATTTACCAGCTACTCATTTATAAAATGATCTAGCTGGTATCATTCAAATTTAATTCTTCGTATTCGCGGGAGAGTTAGCTACCACGACCTTACCTGTTATCCCGCCATTTTCAACAAGCCGATGTGCCTCTCGCAGACGAGCCGCGTCGAGTGGATGGAGCACGCAGTTCACTGTCGATCGCAGCACACCATCATCCACCAGAGCGGCTATCTTTTCGAGAATATGATGTTGTTCAACCATGTCTGGCGTTTCAAAAAGCGGGCGGGTGAAAACCATCTCCCAGTGCAGAGAGACACTTTTGGCTTTGAATGGCACAGAATCCAGCGAATCGTGGTCGGTGATAACCGCGACTTTTCCTTGCGGAGCAATTAATTCCGAAAGCTGTATCCAGTGCTCCGCTGTGTTCGATAGCGCAGCTATGTACGTGACAGGCGGTATGGGTAACGAACTGATTTGCTCATTTAATGACAGGCGGTGATTAATGACGTGATGCGCACCGAGGGCCAGACACCAGTCACGACTTTGAGCCCGGGAGGCTGTGCCAATGACGGTCAGATCTGTCAGGCGACGCGCAAGTTGGATCATCATTGAGCCCACTCCGCCCCCGGCACCTAAAATTAGCAAGCTGCCTGTAGCCGACTTTTTGTCCTGCAGAACGCAAAGTCGCTCAAAAAGGAGCTGCCAGGCGGTCAGGGAGGTTAATGGCAGCGCTGCGGCGGCGGCGAAGTTCAGGCTTTTGGGCATATGTCCTGCGATGCGCTCGTCAACAAGATGAAACTGCGCGTTGCTGCCGCTGCGATGGAAAGAACCCGCGTAATACACTTTGTCACCGGGACTGAACAACGTAACTTTTTCTCCCACTGAATCAACAATGCCAGAGGCATCCCAACCTAAGTAATTAACACTATCGGGTGCATCAACGAGGCCTGCCCGTATTTTGGTGTCTACAGGGTTAACCGAAACGGCGTGTATGGCGACACATAAATCATAGGGGCCGGGTACAGGGCGTTCTGTGGTTACGTCAGTCAGGCAATCCTCTTCACTCAGAACGGAGTTTTTTCGATAAGCAATGGCTTTCATGACCGGGCGTTCACGCATAACCCTCTCCGGAAGTTAACTGTGATTCATCGTTCAAAATGCCGAATGACCTTCCACCGCCGGGGCAATCGGCCTGGCCACGCTCGTCTATAGAATTCAGTACATACAAAAACACCATATTCATCTTCCAACGTGATAAAGAGTTTTTACCTTAGCCGCTTTGGTATCAGGAAAAAACTGGTGTACATTTCCTGTCTTTACGGACTCTGATGTCCGCAATGAGGGATATTATGGACAGCCTCAATAGTTTCCTGGTTTTTGTGCGTGTCGCGGAAGCAGGCAGTTTTGTCGCTGCCGGACGTGCTATGGGTATTTCTGCTTCAGCCGTCGGCAAGAGCGTGGCGCGGCTGGAAGCGAAGTTAAACGTGCGTCTTTTCCACCGTACAACGCGCAGCATAACCCTTACGGCAGAAGGTGAGCGCTTACTGGAGCGAAGCCGACGGATTCTGGCCGAGATAGAGGCAGTGCAAGCAGAGTTGGTAGGTTCCACTAAAGAACCTCGTGGCCGTTTACGTATAAGTTTACCGGTAATGAGTACTCCCTTGCTTCCAGTGCTCGGTGATTTTATGCGGAAATACCCCAAAATTGAGCTGGATTTAGACTTTACCGACAGGCTTGTTGATGTTGTTGGTGAAGGGTTTGATGCAGTTATCAGAGCTGGCGAACCGGCAGACTCGCGCCTCCAGGCGAGGAAACTGGGATCTTTTCATTCAGTGCTTGTGGCATCTTCCGAGTACCTTGCTCAAAAAGGCACTCCCCTGTTACCAGCCGATCTTCTCAGTCACACCTGTCTGCATTATCGTTTTCCACACAGTGGCAAACTCGAACCATGGGAATTCAATAGTGATGACAGCATGTCCGAACTGACGCTGCCGGTTTCTATGATCTGCAATAATATCGAATCGCGGATAAGCTTCGCCCGGCAGGGGCTGGGGTTAGCTTATTTGCCAGAGTTTGCCATCAAAGAACATTTATCTGATGGCACGCTAAGACCTGTTTTAACCGGCTACACAAAACGTACAGGCGTTTTTTATGTTCTATGGCCTTCCGGAAAACACCTGACATTAAAAGTACGCGTTCTCATTGATTTTCTTCGGAAGAGAGTATTATTAGAAACATGATGCGCCCCCAGGTACCGTCGACATCAGTAGTGCGAGGGCTATAGCCAACAGCCTTTAATGTCCGCTTTTCGCTCATGAGGGACAGCCATACTCAGATCACCCACATTTCAGGAGATTTGAGTATGAACACATCACCGTGGAACAAAGACCGTATCATCGGCCAAAAAAGACCACTTCAGATATCTCATATCTGGGGGATCCGAATCAGGCTTGAACTGGAAGGTAAAACGCGCGATTTGGCTCTGTTCAATATGGCCCTGGATAGTAAGCTTCGAGGCTGTGATCTGGTAAAACTCAAAGTATCTGATGTTGCATATGGTAGCTCTGTTTCAAGCAGAGCTACGGTGCTACAACAGAAAACCGGCAGCCCTGTCCAATTTGAGATAACCAAAGGGACAAGAGAGGCTGTTTCTGCATTGATAAAGCTTGGCAATTTACGCGGTAAAGACTACCTGTTCCGATCTCGGGTCGGTATTAACCAACACATATCACCCCGGCAATACAACCGAATTTTTCATGGGTGGGTAGCAAAAATTGGTCTCGAAGATTCTCTTTACAGTACACATTCCATGAGAAGAACAAAACCTTACCTGATCTACAAGAAAACTAAGAATCTTCGTGTGATTCAACTCCTGTTAGGTCATAAGAAACTGGAAAGCACGGTCCGTTATCTGGGTATTGAAGTCGATGATGCGTTAGAGATTTCTGAATCGATTGAAGTCTAAGTTTGTCAGGGCTGCAACAGCAGCCCTGTGCCAAAAGCGGACCTTTCATACTTCTTGGTATATTCAGGCGAATAAGCCTTAATGCGATGAAACAAATATCGACGCTTGCTGTACAGGCGGAACGGCGAAGTATCGCTGCATACGTTTAATCTCCTCTGCGGGTGGCAGACCAAACAGGCGTTTAAACTCGCGATTAAATTGCGACGGACTTTCATAACCGACGGCGTAACTCGCTGCAGCAGCAGTTATTTGCTGACGCACCATCAACATCCGCGCCTGGTGCAGGCGTACCGATTTAACATACTGCATCGGCGGCATCCGGGTTATCGCTTTAAAATGGCTGTGAAACGTCGGCACACTCATTCCGGCTTCCATCGCCAGTTGCGTCAGCGTTAACGGCTCAGCGTAGGTAGCATGGATGCGCTGTAGCACTTTACCGATTTTGCCAAATTGCCCTTGCAAGGTCAGCGCGGCGCGCATGGCATTTCCCTGTGCGCCTGTTAATACGCGGAAATAGAGCTCACGTACCCGTGCAGGACCGAGGATCGCCGCTTCAAGCGGATTGTTAAGGACTTCGAGCAAGTGCCGCACGGCCGTTTTTACCGCGTCGTCCATTGGGCTCGACATCATGCTTTGCGGCGCGGCGAGAGGATATCGGGCGTCATGCTGTTCAATCTGCAACATCAGTTCAGCGGCCAAATGAAAATCCAGATGCATATAAATCGCCAGCAACGGATGTTCAGCGGACGCGTCGGTTTCCATCACAAACGGCACCGGCACCGAAACCGCCAGGTAGTGCTGTTCATCATATAAATAGGTCTGCTGACCAAAATAGCCGCGTTTGCTCCCCTGGCAGACAATCACGATCCCCGGATCGTAAAGCACTGGCGTTCTGGCAAGTGGACGATCGGCACGCAATATTCGCACATCAGGCAATGCGGTAAGGTTATATCCCTCCTGCACCGCAAGTGCTTTAACTAAGGTAATCATCCCGGGCATCACAGCACCTCATAAAATCAGGCAAGAAAAATAGAAGATACGGCCTAAAAATGCGGCAGGACGTAGAATACCATGCAACCTTCATTGTTCATGGGAGTTCTTTTATGACATCTGCAAAAACGATTTTAATCACCGGCGTCAGCAGTGGCTTTGGCCGTGCACTGGCGCAGGAAGCCCTCGCCACAGGCCATCGGGTCATCGGTACCGTGCGCAGCCGCGAAGCACAGCACGATTTCGAGGCGCTTCATTCGCAGCGGGCTTTCGGCCGTCTGCTCGATATCACGAACTTTGAGCATATTGATGAGGTGGTTGCGGAGATTGAGTCTACCGTCGGTCCGGTTGATGTGCTGGTAAACAATGCCGGTTACGGTCATGAAGGCATAATGGAAGAATCCTCGCTCGCAGAGATGCGCCGCCAGTTTGAAGTCAATGTGTTTGGCGCAGTGGCAATGATCAAAGCCATGCTACCGGGCATGCGCCAGCGTCGTCATGGCCATATTATTAATATCACCTCGATGGGCAGTTTCATTACCCTGCCCGGCATCAGCTATTACTGCGGCAGCAAATTTGCGCTGGAAGGAATATCAGAAACGTTAAGTAAAGAGCTGGCTCCGTTCAACATACACGTAACCGCCGTGGCACCTGGCTCGTTTCGCACCGACTGGGCCGGACGATCGATGGTACGCAGCGCTCGCAGCATCCCGGACTACGACGCTTTATTTGATCCGATTCGTCAGGCACGTGAAGAAAAAAGCGGTAAGCAACTCGGCGATCCCGTTAAGGCCGCACATGCCATGCTGGCAATGATTGAGAGTCAGAACCCTCCAACGCATTTATTGTTAGGCAGTGATGCATTAAGTTTAGTGCGGCAAAAGCTCGAGGCATTAGGTAAGGAAATAGAACAATGGGAAGAAATAACACGTTCAACGGATGGCTGATCAGCTGCTGAGACAGAGAGCATACTGGATAATGGATTATGGCTGGTCGCACAAGCGCTCATTTCGCTCGGGCATCATGCTGATGCCCTTGCAGTTCAGCCTTTTTACTTTCAGGCTTCCAGGCTTGCGGTGAAATCAACTTCCGCTCCTCGCTCATAGCGGACTGCGCTCACTTATCGCAGTGAGCGTTACCTTGAGTTTAATGCCTGCCTGGTACAGTCAGGTTGACAGTACCTGTTTCAGGCCTTCGTCATTAAAAACGGTTCCGGTCTTCAGGACGCCATAACACCAGTGCACCAGTTTCCGCATCAGCGCGCCAATGGCCACCATTTTAGGTTTACCCCGCAGGCACATCTCATCGTAAATATTACGCATTCGCTTATTGTAGATTTTTCCGCACAGCGCAGACATGTAAAGCTTCGCTCTCAACTGAGGCGGACCGATTTTCGACATCCGGGGCCGGCTCCGAACCGATGTGCCTGAACGTTTCTCGATCGGCACCACGCCCAGAAATGCGGCAGCCTGCTCAGCTGATGAAAAGTCATGGCTGCGAAGCACGACCAGCATATGCATTCCCAGCTGGGGGCCAACAGATTTAATTGAGGTCAGAAGTGTATAATCACGCCTCAGTGCAGGGCTGGCTTTGATATGCGCTTTAATCTGCCGCTCGATATTGCTTACCTCGTCGCGCAGCAGCTGCGCCATATGCATGCAGGAACTGATAATATCTGCAGGTGTGTCTGTGGACAGGTATTTCTCCAGCCTGTTCTCCTCACGCAGGGCATCACCCAGCAGAACATCCCGCCGTCGCAGGAGTGCACCGAGATATCTGATTTCGGGTGCCGGCGGCTCCCAGCGGTGAGGGTTCTTAAGGAATGCGTAGCAGGCCAGCATATACGCATCCACCTTATCCGTTTTTGTCATTATTCCCATGCCGCGTGCAAACTCTCTGCTACGGTGAGGGTTGGCCAGAGAGACATAGAAACCAGCATCATGTAACTCAGTAGCCAGCCGTTCGTGATAAACCCCGGTAGCCTCCATCACCACATGAACATCTTCCGGACCGCAGTGCTGGAGCCTGAGCCAGCGAAGAATATTTTCAACTGAATGTCTGTTATTTTGGATGTTACGGGTTTTTATGCGTCCTTTGATACCGTCATAAAGCATGCAAAGATCCAGGGTGTTTTTACTTACGTCAATGCCGACTGGAAACATGGTTAAACTCCTCTCACATAAACCGTCACGCCTGTTCGCCTTGTACATACGGAGTCGAGCTCCCGGTAACCGTTCAACCTGATGTGCTGGCGTGAAAGGTGAAGCGGAGGGCCATATGCTGCAAATCAAGGTTCAGCGGTGCCGACTTTTCTGACCTTAAGGGAAGGGGGCGGCTCACTCTGCTTCAGTGGTGGTAGCTAATCACCACAAACTGTTAGATACAAGGGAAGGGATGGGACAGGCAGAACCTTTCAAACCGCAGCGGCTTAAGCCGGTCACGGCGCCCGTCGACTTTCTCTCCCTGTCTGGCTTCAGCTGGCGCCTCCATGCCGCGATGCGGCATCAGTGAGTTCTGCAGGGCAGCGTGCCCTTTTTTTGTTGTCAAAACTCGTTTCGGGAATATGCTTTCAGAAACAGATAAGCGAGGCGATAAAATGGACACGTTGCTTTTACCCGGCCAGAATCCCCGTGCTTGGGCCGAAACCATGATCAACCTTGAGGCCCGGAAACTGGTGAATACGGCCAACACGGTGGCGGCTATGCATCTCCAGGATGGTTTTATCCGGATTCAGTTTGTGGATGAGATCAGGGCATTCATCATGGCCCAGTTTGAGGCCGCGCGCCGGGCGAAAACGGATGATGACTGTATGGCCTGTCTGCGGGCCTTACGGGCTGAGAATACCAGCCTGCTGGAGCAGTCCCGATCGCTAAAAACCGGCTATGCAAAACTCTATGCTGAGGTGAAGGTTGTCCGGGACGAGAACAAAATTGTGGGCTACATCATTTCAGCGGTCGACGTCGTGGTGGCCGGTGCGGCCATCTTTGGTGGGATCGTCATGATGTCCTCCATGACGCCGGTGGGCGTGGTGGCCGGTGCCGTGATTGTTGTTAACGGGCTTAACACTATTTCACGTGAGGCCGCACACAACCTCCTCGGTGATAAGCAGACGGAGGGAATTTTCGCTGACGGCTCGATGGAGGTCGCAGAATTCCTGGGCTTCAGCCGGCAGCAGGGGCTGGGGACCTACAAGGCTGTCACACTCTTCAGCGAAGTCTACGGCGCGTATGGCCTGAGGCTGAAACCCGAAGCACAACGGCTGTGGTACTGGACCAGGCCCGATTTCTTCAGGAAAGTATCCGGCACGCCACGTCCCGCAATGGCGCTTAAAATTGCGGGATGGGGGGTTAAAGCCAAAGTGGCGCTTGATTTACTGACTATTGAGCCTTCCGGGAAATAGTCTTCTGCAGGCGGAATGCTTTCCAGCCCAGTACAGGTGGGAAGGTCACCCAGGCAATGATCAGGACGACAAGGGAACTCATTCCCCCGGAAAGAATGTGTGTCCGGCTGCCGGCAATGAGGGTGACCAGCATAACCAGAACCAGCGCGACAGTGATCCATACCGACACCCGGAAGCGCCGAGAGAGCGCATCGATGAGATGCTGCATGGTGCCTCCGCCTGCTGCAAGCCTGCCCAGTAAATTGTCCACTTCACTCTTGCTGAAACCTGCCTCAAGCAGCTCTTTCTCACTGATAGCCATCACGTCCTCCCTAATCAGGCGAAAGTATACTGTACCAGACCAATAATCCCCAGGTGACCGGCGTAAGCATAATAAAAGAAATTACGCGGCATGAAACGCCTGCGGCCCTCCGGACAGATTTGCCTGCAGAATGAAACCACCACCAGGGGGAATACCAGAGTAGGCAGCGTGGCCAGTAATAATGTTTCTGCGGGCATATCCAGGAGATGCGATAACCCGTTTAAACAAATCAGTGACAGCACGGCAGCGAGGGCTGCCAGCCGCTGCACTCCGGGTGTATCGCGGCCAGAAACCGTTGCCATACTGATGGCCAGCGTTATTCCTGCCAGCCCGTAGCTTGCCGGCTGCAGTGGCCAAATCATGAGGGCCAGGAGCAGATATCCCGCAAACATTCCTTTCCGGCCGTGCCGGTACTGCAGGGCAAGCAGCTGCGTGACGCCGGCAAACACGAACAGAATGTTCAGGGCCCACCAGGGCTGCTGATGCCAGAAGGCCAGGCTGAACACCGGCTGGGTGATGACTGCCCAGATCCACAGACGATTGGCTCTCTTCTGAAGTCGTTCCGGGGTGCGCTGTACGTTCATCGCCCATATAAGCGTGAACAGGGGGAAGGCCATCCGGCCAAGCGCATACATCACCGGCAAGGCTGGCGACAGAAACACCGTATTGATGTGGTCGATAATCATGGCCAGAAGTGCGAGAAGTTTGACCATATCGAGAGCTGCGGGACTGAGCTGGCTGGCGTTCCGGATAGTGGGAAGAACGTCGGGTACTGAACGATTCATGCTGTAGATTCCCCTGGCGACAAGCGGTTAACAGCCAGCCCTGAAAATAATGCCAGAATGCCCTGCCGGTTTGCGTTGTGACCCTGATCTTAAGTTTCTCCAGAATCTTGCGCACCGCAAATTCTGATTTATCACGCAGCACGCGCATTGCGCCTGCCACATCCTTATTCTGAATACAAATACTTAAAATATGAAAATCGTTCACACCGCCCCCTTTCTTACACTCTTATTATCGGCTGCATGAATATTATATTTAGCGGAGTGGGAAAAATCCTAATAAAAAATTCATATTAGCGCCCAAAATCTGGGCAAATGTATCGACCCTTTTATATATATGGCGTTCGCTCATGAATTATCTGTATTATTTGCTGAAATTTTTTCCCTGACCAAAGCGAAATCTTCACGAATAGATTTTGCGGCAGGCTTCCACCCTTTAGCCCATTCCTCGTTCATACGGCCTTCACTGACAATTTTCAGGGTGATGGCATAAGGGGTGCGCTGCAGTTTCTTCGACAGCCAGAGTATATGATCGTCGATTCTGTCATCCGGAATATCAGCAATAATCGAATGAATAAGGTCCAGGTCCTCCGGTGCCCACGGTTTTCCTGAACGCGGAAACACTTCATCCGGAAGGCGTGGTTTTTTTTCCTTTTCTTCTTTTACCTGCTTTTTAGCTTCTTTTTCCGCAGTGATGAGGCGCTGCCGCTCCGTTAACCCTCCCAGAATTGCAACCGTCCTGACCATATTTTCACGCTGCTCACGTGTAATATTTACTTCACCGCATATAATGGCATTTAAAGTATCTACAAGGTTTTCCAGCTTGCTTTCTGTCAATTTTAACGTCATTCGGAAATCTCCTTAATCATTATTCTTTTTTAGCCCATTCTGATGCAGGCTACGCCAGCGCCAGGGCTCAGTCTGACCCGGTTCTGACCAGAGTCCGACTGACTGAAGGCGGGCTTCGGCCTCCAGAACAGCGTAGTCTGGCCGGGTGGGTTTTCCGTGGTACCGGTATGCCCAGGCCAGGCCTTTGCGTATCTGTTCGGCATTCACATCCGTCACGCCAATCCACACGGTACCGAGCAGACGTCCATAGCGATCCTTATCACTTCCGGTGACGGTTACATGCCGCTGGGCCACCATTGATGAGAGTTCCTGACGGGAACGCTGGCCAAAGGGCTGACTCTTTTCCGGCGCATCGATGCCGGCCAGACGAATGCGCGTCAGTTGGTTTCCTGGCTCAAGCATCTCAACGGTATCCCCGTCCAGCACGCGCACAATCCGGCCGCTGAAATCTGCACTGGCCGAAAACGCCATAACGATCAGGATCAGAGAGCAAAACTTCCGTTTCATTATTCGTTATCCCAGGTTGTATACATTGCGGTTATTAAGAACGTAAATTTCAACTCGGCTTATCCTCCAACGAGGCTTTTTAAAGGAATACCGAACATTGAATGTAATTTCCTGATCATGGGCAGTGTCAGATTACGTTTACGGTTAAGCACTTCATAGACCCGGTTAGATTTTCCGATTGCCGGCTCAAGATCTTTTACCGTCAGTCCCTGCTGTTCCATCCTGAACTTAATAGCTTCAATCGGGTCCGGCGCTTCGATAGGAAAGTGTTTATTTTCGTATTCATTAATCAGCACACACATGATTTCAAAAAAGTCTCCCTCCGGGGTATCGGCAGGAGGTTCGTTATCAAACATAGGCTCTACGGCGCGTAACGCAGCTTCATAGTCCTGTTCAGTTTTAATTGGTTTAATCTGCATAGGGTTTACTCCATGCTGACAGTTTCAGCATCTATTTTGTCATATTCTTTATGCGTACCAATGAATTTTATAAACATCCATCCTCGCTGGTATGCAATCGCAACAATTAACCGATAGTCATTTCCCTTAATATTAAAAACCACTCGCCTGTTTTTAAGAATACTGGCACTGCGGTACTGTTCTTTGATTTCTGCCGGGGTTTTCCATTCAGCTTTACTGGCCTCATCTACCCAGGCTTTTAGCGGCTGCTCTGCATCGGGATTCGCCGTCCAGAAATCCCTCAGTGTCTTGATAGCGATTATCTTCATGTCATAATGTTAGTCCCATTTTAGGACTATCTCAAGTTTTTTGTCCCATTATGGGACTTTTATTTTTCTGAAGAGACATACCAGGGGTCAGGGCCGGCTATGCTTGCACTGAGTGATTTGATATTTTTTGTTGTCTGCCAGCAGTCGTGACATGAGCCTAAGGTACACAAGGCTCAGGATACCCCTGGGCCACAAGAGGTATCTATGATGAATTATCAGATGACGCTGAACGAACTCGTTACCACCACAGAACAGGCCAGAGCGAACTACCGCCGTCATGGTACCGATACATCCAAAATGTTCTATGAAGTTTGGTATGTACTGCTGGGAAGGGAGGCTTTCGACCAACAGACGCTGACGCTCAGGTGTCCGCTTGCACTGGAAGAAATGTACCGCCTGGCAATTGACGCGCCGTAGAACTATTAAGTTGCAGTCAGAGCCGCGAAAGCGGCTCTTGAAGATACTTACCTGAACTGCTTTTCTGATGTGCTGATCCCCTCAGCCAATGAGCTCCAGGGCATAATTGATATTGAGGCCTGTCATATTGGTATTGAGGGCCTTCATCATGTCTGCACTCGTATACTTGACATTGCCCTTCAGGCTTCCCTGATAGCCTTTTGACGTGACCACTGCCAGTTGTTCCGGATTGCAGAGGGCTTTCATGCCTGCGAGCAGGTCTGACTCAACGGCACGCAGATAAAGCGGGGAGGCCGCCACCACAAACCGATCGTCAGGCCTTGCCTGCATCAGCGCCTTCAGGGAGGTACACCGTCGTTCCGAAGGTGGACGCGTTGTCAGCCTTTCCCAGTAAGTGCGATGGCAGAACGGCATCGTGGAGAACGTCGCTTCATACGGGACCACGGGATCAGAGACATGAAGTAGCCCCAGGCCTGCGGATAAAATCCACATCTCAGCACCACTACGCGCTGCAGCTGCAGCTGCCCTGCTCCAGTGCTGGCCTGTATATAGCTCGCCGGCGGTCATGGGGGGCGATCCGCGACGGGCCTGCGCCAGTCTTTCCGTCCAGAGCCTGTAAGCTCCCTCCACGTCACGTTCATCCGGGAAGACCGCATCACCTGCAGCCACAGTTTTGCGGCGCGTGCAGGTGACGATGAGATGGACGTCAGGTCGCGTTTTATAACAGACAGACATTATTTTCGAGCCGGTTTACGAAGCTTCTGAAGGAGTAAAATTTCCCTGTCATCCAACTCATCCCCATGTTTCAGCTTTTTAAATATAATTTTGTATCTCTTCGCTCTTCTCCATGTATGAATACTGACCAGCATTGCGGTTAATGCAATTATGATGGCAATAATTGATACATAAATAGATGTATTTTCTGGCAATTTTCTATTCCTCATGCGGACGAGGGAATGAAGACGTACCGGCCACTGCTCCGGCGTCGTTCCACACAATCACCCTGGCCAGATGGTCCGCCACCTCCTGCCCTGTGTAACCGGCCAGGATCGCCAGAGCCCTGGAGCCTGCGTCACGGGGCTGCGGACTCCGGAACCCGAATGCGTCCGTCATCAGGAGCCACTGCAGACGTTCCGTCCAGCGCTCGCCGGGTTTGCGGACCGGCGAAAACACAATCTCCGTCAGCTGCCCGCGGTTGCAGTACAGCTGTCGCCGTTCCAGCTCATCCAGAAGGCAGTTCAGTTCGCGCCGGTCAGCGTCTTCCTGACTCATCTGAGCCCAGCGGATGCGGTGCAGCCGCAGCTCCTGCGCCTGGTCGCCCGTGAACCCCGCGCGGGCCAGCAGGTCAGCCAGCGCGGCCTGCGTGTCTTCTTCATACCCGGCAGCCGTGAGCGGGAACGCCTCCGGACTGTCGCGCAGAACGTGCAGAAACCGCGCCGGTGCCGGCAGCGCTCGGAGGGCTTCCTCAGGGCTCATCACGGCAAGGCGAATATCCTCAGTCAGCCCGGTGATCCCCAGCGCCTGCAGCGCGGTGTCCAGCTGGCGGTACCAGGTGCCGGTCAGGTCCGCCGGCGCGGTACCGTCCGGTGTACCCTCCTCCGGCGCGGCGCTCTCATTGATCTGCACCCGGACCGCAATCCCCGCCTCATGGCAGGCCTGCAGCCAGGCGGCGACCTGCAGGGGATCGCCTTCCAGGCGCGTCAGCTGCCCGGCCGTGTTCCACAGCTGCAGGCAGGTGATGCCGTCGAGACGGATCACGTAGTCGCCCCGGCACGCCAGGTACCAGCAACCGTTCAGCTCCACCGGCCGGTCGTCAGCTTCCTCTGCCTGGCTGCGCGGGACCAGGGGCAGAACCCGGACCGCCGTCGCGCGCTGCTCCGCCAGGACGCGCGCCTGTTCGTCAGCGAGTAGCGGGGCGGCCAGTGCACGGCCGGCGTCCGTCAGCTCAACGGCCAGCTGCATGTTCGGGGCGCGCAGGGTGCGCAGCCAGCCCGCGGCTTCCATGCGCCGGCAGGAGGCGCGGAGGTTCGTTCCGTACACCGGGGCGTCCCCGCCCTGCTCCAGCACCCGCTCAATATCCCGCGTGGCCACCGGTCCGGGACGTTTCGCATCAAGGGCGGCCAGCACAATCAGCACCCGCCGCTGCAGGGGGGACGGGCGGCGTGTTTTCACACCGGTCATTAATGCAGCCTCATGGTCTGGTTTCCTGCAACGATCAGCATCAGACGTTCCCTGTCCGCGTCGATGACCTCCCGGGGGGCTTTTGCCGCGACGGCCAGACTGGACCAGAGTGATAACACGGCATACGCCTTTGCCTGCTCGAGTGCGAGGCCAATGCCGTCAAGGATCTCCGTTCTGGCCAGATGCTTTCTGATAGCGGCTTCACATTCACCTGTCAGGATTTCATAGGGGAGTGAAGTGTTCTGTTCTCGTTCCATCCTGCACGCTCCGTCTGATAATGTCGGGTTAAGTGAAAATTCATATCATGAATGATTTTAAACTGATCCAGTAAATATAATATCAAATATGATTTCAATGAATAACAACAAATACCATATCCAGTATGATTTTGTGCTTCTTGTTTTATTATCATATCCTATACGGGTTTCCCGCCGCGCAGATCCGAAAACTCCCGAAGTCGGATGCTGAGCCACGGGGCAGGCAGACTTCCGTCCTGTCTTGTCACCGCAGAAAAGGCATAAAAAAAACCGCCGGGAAGGCGGTCTGTATGCAGCTGACTGGCTGGATCACAAGGTGGCGAATCACGCCGCCGCCAACTGAATAACCCCCCCGTCAATACGGCTCTCGCAGTACGCTTACGAGCAGTGGAAGAGCTTTTACATACGAAAAACGTCCATGGTATTACACACCGATAACACCAATGCCGGCCGATAAGAATAAGCGCTCTTGTGCCGCAGGAAAAAAAACGTCATTCCTGTGCAGGGCTCTGCACAGCGTACAGGCCCGCTACTATGGGTACAGGATTCTTCTCAGCCCTAATCTACTGGCGCAGCTGACTTTTCCATATCGCAGCGTTCAGCATTTTTTTTAAAGTACAGATGAACATTAAGGGCAAGCAGAAGCAAAAGCAGGGCGGTATCAGCAGATAAAACCCAGGCAATCTCACCGGACTGCAACGCTGTACCTATAGTGGTCATCCCGAAGAATGTCACCACTGAACGCGGAACACGGAATGCAGCCATGGTCTGGCCATATTCACCTTCATGACTTGCAGCCCTGACCTGACCGGCAATAAAAATTGACCACCATACACCAGTGAGTTCAAGGCACAGGGCAAGAGAGGGGAGAAACCACGGCTTTCTGTCATAGTCCCAGAAAGTAAGTAAGGCCGCTGCCGAAAAAATAAACAAAAAGGTGCAAAGAAAAAAACGCCACCGGAAGTTAACCGTAGTTTGCCCCACCGAGCGGGGATAAAGCCACGAAGCCAGGCTGTCAAGGACGCCGCTGATTGCTCCCAGAATAAAAACAGCAGCAAACGGTGTGGTACCTAATGAAAACGCAATCACGTCAAAATTGGTATTAAACGACGTCTCCGTAAACGCCATCACGCACATAGCCAGCGCAAGAAACCAGTTTCGTTTAAGACACCGGAAGGTCTGACGATAAATACCGGCGAAGTCTCTTTTTTCCGTTTCAGGGACATCCTCATCCGGACCGGCGCAGGTCTTACCGCGGATCAGGGGAAGAAGTGTAAGGGCCGAAATGAGGAAACAGCCGGCGGCTACACTGAAAAACAGGGAGGGTGAATAGCGGTCATACAAGGCGGCCAGTACCAATCCGGTGACGAAAACGGCGATCCCGCTGATATATGACGCCACGGCCACACTCGTTTCATAATCCCTGTGAAGTTCAGGCAGCAGATACTGATTAACGATAATCGACGCAAAATTTACGGTGAGGGAAAGGGATATAACCAGTACTGGTGTGACGACGGGTCTGAAATGCGACTGATTTCCGAAAGCGAAAACCAGAAAGCCACAACACGCCTGCGCAGTCATCAGCCAGAAGAACCGGTGACGGCTCCGATCGATGAGCCGCCCGGCCAGAGGCCCCCACACCAGGCTTGACAGCGCAGTTGAACCTATCAGCACTGAAATAACAAGCGGGTCGGTTTTTATTTTAACAAGATAGAAGGAAAAAAAACCCAGATAAAGGCAGAAGCCGAATGTGGACAACAGTATGAAAAGACACAGCGTAAGCTGCCGGTAGCTCTTAATCATGCACATCTTCCCCATACAGAAAAGCATACTCCATCACCCGCTTTCTCCCGGCATGCTCAGCGGCGCGTATTGAAGGAAGGTTACTGCTTTCGATGGTTCCCCATAGCGATGCCGGTGTGCGGGGCGTGCTGAGAAAAGAAAGTAAAGCCTGTTGAGCGGAACCCGCAATATGCTTTCCGCGAAAGCGCGGAATAACGATCTCCTCGGTGATCCACTGTCCGGATATAAAAGCCCTGCGCGCGTTATCACAGATGATAAAACCGGCACGCAACCCCTCATAAACTATGATGAACAGGTTTCCGTCCTTAATGGCATCGCGAATGTCTTCTTCATCTGCAGGAACCACCTTATCCTTCAGGAAAGGATTGCTGGAATAAGTCTCGGCATAGGCAAGTTCCAGAGCCTGAAGGCACCACTCAGCTGACTGCTGGCAGGCACGCTCAATGCGGACAGTATGGCCGCTGATTACAGCTCCTTTTTTTTCATCCACGCTGCCGCCGACATAGAAAAACTGGTCGGCACAACCGCGCGTATCCTCAGATACGGGTCGGAGAACGCGGACTGAACGTGCGCCCATGGGATGCCATACGTCCAGTATTGAGGCCATTGCCCGCCGGGTCAGAGGAGCAGAGCTGGCGACCAGATCAATGAACGGCTTCTTCAAATCGCCGCCTCTGTATCTGGGTCCGGTGAGGTAGTCATTACCGTCGCAGGAAATGATTTTCTGAAGAAAAAAATCCTGAGGCAGACCGGTTTCCCGGAAAGGGAAATTTGATGAAAAATTGCTGTCCTCACACCAGAGCAGCTGTTCATCAATATAGTCTTTCATGCCGTTCCTGAGTAACCATGAGTCAACAGGCAGCCTGCTGAACTGCTCAAGCATATAATCAAGCATTAACTTGTTCCTTTTATTTCAACGGGGGCAGCCCCAATTACCACTGGGATACCTGTTTTATAGAAAGATAGAATGATGTTGATGACGTCTTTTCGGTCAGCACCGGGCCGGACAGAGAAATTGTTGAGGCTCCGGCGTTCAAAGATGTGATGAAAGACTTCTTTCGTTAATTCAAGGGCATTTTCCTTATAAGTGAACCGGATGTAAGAATTCCCCTCATCCGGTAAAACATCCTGACCCGTATGCAATACCGGTTCAGTTCCCCCGAGCAGATTGCCCATACTCCGGAAAAATTCCACCGCTGAGATATCGCCGGCGTGATCTTCCACACACGCGGGTTCAGGGAAAACAGGGAAAGAGGAAACTCCGTAAACGAGCCCCACCGTCAGGTGCAGCGACTGGTGTCCGTCTTCCGTTACCGGATTATGAAGCGTCCCTTTCCGGACGAAGAGAATATCGCCTGCTTTTAGCGTGATGTCTTCGTGTTCAAACTTCCATTTTTTCTTACCCGCGAGCTGCACGATGACCACATCGTGGTCATCAGTATGCGCACCGGCACCGGTGCTGTCAGCGGGCGACCAGTAAATATTGTAATGCGAAAGGATCCCTTTTTTATCAGCCAGATAAGTGTACAGAGAAAAGTATTCCGGCATCCTTTTCTCGAGGTGGTTGAATACGATTGTCCGCTTACGCAGCAGCATAAGGGCCATCGTGTAAAATCCCAGTATTCCGCCAGTACACGTCTCACTGGCAGTGATAGTAGACATCACCACAGCAGAGCAATTTGATGTCTTTTTCAGGATGACGGATCCCCCGAAAAAGACGGTGAAGTGAGTAATTAAATAAAGTCTCTGAGAAGGAGGCATTTCCCTCTGACAATACGAAGTCCTTTTTAAAAGGTTCAGTGTCTGTCAGCAGAGTTATCAGCTCTTTCATCGGAAAGGTAATCATACCAGCACTCCGGTGCGAATCAGTTGCGTGATTACCTGAGTGAAAACATCTTTAGTGTCAGTATCACGGAATTCATAGCTGAAGCCATGTCTGGCCATCTCATTTTTAAGATCAAACACTTTGTCCGCTACTTCATTTTTGACCAAAAAATCTTTTCCACGAAGGTATATGCGCGTTGAGCCGGCTTCCGTTTCCCCGAAGACGATGTCACCATGATATTTATAAGACCTGTTACCGGTTATTCGGGGGGGGGGGAAGTATATTTGAAAAAACTGTTACTTTTCAGCCGACTTATAATCCGTGCCAGACCTTTCTGTGCAATATCATCAATGTTGTTTTTTCCTGAAATAGTTATGTTCACTTAATGTAAAAATTAGCACAGTAATATTCAGGTGGGTGACTGACTCAGGGTTGTACGCAGGACGATCTGCGGCACGTCATAATTTATCTGAGTGACTATTTTTGTGGAAAGGGTTGAATACTGATGGGTGATAAACTTTTGAGTCAGGTCTGGGTGTTTCTCACCAATAATTACGTGGGACATACGGATTTATGGCTGAGCACCCGCCCCTGGCCTGCCAGCATGGAATCTGCACCGATATCTCTCAGCACACAAAGACAATGGGTGGTGGTGTCGAAATCGAACAGACCGCTTGCTTATTACTGCCCGGCCAGCGCGATGTGGTGCTACGGTTCAGGGATTTATCCGCTGACCTTTGACCCGAACATCGATTCGGCCAGCAAAGCCCCTCCCGGTATTTATCTGGGTGAAGATGTCATTTACGGTCTTGATTATTTCATCTGATAAAAATGAAGGGCGGGTATCGCATTACTCTGAGACCCATAACGTTTGCCACTACTTTGAGTGTGAACGGATAACTCCAGTGAACTGTATTCATCATATGATGCATATTTGAGGGTTAATTGTAGTACATTTGTATTGCTTAAGTGTGCTAAATGGATTACAAATACTCCTGACTACTAACCCTAATCTGGAGCCGTCATGATGAGCAAGCTACAGGAAAAATCTGCGCGAATAGTTGCAATAATGAACAACAAAGGCGGGCCTGGTAAGACCAGTTCAGCGACCAATCTTGCTGTCCACTATGCCCGATCAGGAAAGCGCACGCTGCTGATTGACTCCGACCAGCAGGCCAATACGACAGAAGTGACCGCAAATGGCAAAAAGTACTATTCCATGTATGGGCCAACAATTTGCGACCTATATAATAATTCCCGATTTGATATCCGTGATGTCATCATTCCTGCGATGGCCGGTGAAGCGCCTATCCCTAACCTTGATCTGATCCCGTCCGACCCGACGTTTGAAAAAATTATCGAACAGACCCTTACACGCAGTCACCGTGAAAAAATCCTGGGCCGACACCTTGAGAAAGTCCGGGCCGAATACGATTACATCATTATTGACTGCGCACCTGGGCTCAATATCGCAACCGGTAATGCCATTTTCATTGCCGACCATGTTCTTGTTCCTGTCGATGGTGGGAGTTTTTCGCTCAGTGGTCTGGAAATCATGCTGGACTACATGGATGAGATCTCTGAAGAAGATTACTCGCGTTTCAGCGTGTTCCGTAATAACTACAACGGTGCCAATAAGAAAATTAACACTTATATCGATACCGCGCTGACATCACACGAGAGGATCTCTCCGCGCCTGTTGAAAAGCCGGATTCGTACCGATCAGGCAATTGTGCAGTCTCAGGTGGCTTGCCTGCCACTCTACTACTACCAGAAAAGCGCAATGGCTTTAGTTGACTACGGCAAACTGGCACGTGAGCTAGAAGAAATTATCAGCAGTGAGGCAGCATAATGTCTAAAGAACTTGTTCGACCAAAAATGGAAAAACCGGAACGGGCCAGAAAAGAAAGCAGCCTGACAAATATTGCGGCTAAAAAGAAAAATACGACAGGTGAAACGCCCAAAACAATACGCATGACACCCGCCGAAAAGGTGCTGGCACAGGAGCTGGTCGAACAGATCCAGGCTCTGACACATAAAAATATCACGGTATCGACGTTGTTGCGTGCAGGACTCTACCTTGCTCAATCAGCCGGGCCGGAGAAGGTGCTGAAAGCGATTAAAGAGAATATTTAATAATACAAATGAAATACATTTGTATTTCGTTTGTACTCTTTTGTAAGCTGGATTTCCAGCTCAACTGGGCCTGCTGGATAAGCAGGCCATTTTATCCTGATAGTTAAATATCGTAATTTCTGCGTTACGCAAAGCAGGGGACCGGTGAGAACAAGTAGTCAACATCAAGAAATAGTGATTCGGTCTTCATTCTTGATGTATTTTTGAAGGGAGACCTTTAAAGGCGTCTTCCCAATAGAGTTCCCTTTGCTCATCATTAACGACTTTACTCATCCATGACTCTGAGCGGTTCCACCGCACAGCAACTTCTTTCATGGTCCAGTTCTTTTCTTTTAATATTTTTTTTATCGCCTGAGTGGATAACCGGGCATTGCGCCAGTCTTCCAGGGTTTTTCTGGAAACATGAAAATCAAATTCCGGATATTTTTCTTCAAGATTTTCTTTAGAAATAAAAGACCAGCTAGGTTCCTGATACTGGTTAAAGTGTACAAGGCTATATCGATCATCCTGGGTTATGCTGATTTGAGATTCGTAATGTTCTACCCATACAGAATTTTGACGAATATACTCAAACAGAATAGACAGCACCTCTTTACCTTTACGTTCCTGTGATTTAAATAAATCAAAAACACCCTGCTGGTTATTTATTTTTATTGCACCGTCATTAATGAGTGCATTTACCGCTGATGCCCGCACACTCTCAACAGCGTTGGTTATCGAGGTATTATAATAATTTAACAATTGAGCACAGAAAAAAATCATCTTCCCGTCAATGATCTGAACTTTCAAATAGCAGTACCCTTCATCATTCCAGAAGGCCCTGAACTGCAAGGGAAGATATGTTTTTTTAAACCCTTCAAGCAATCTGACACTGAGCTTCACCGTAGACCCCCTTTGATGATTTCATGACAATAAATTGAATTATAGTTCAAGATGTGTCAAATCATATGTTATGACAGACGCAGTACTGAGGTGCATATCTTAAGGAAATTTGATGTTTTTAGGGGCAGAAAGACCATGGCTACCGCAGTCTTGTACATTTAACGCGGCCGGATGAGTATCAATAACAGTTATATCCGTCAAAGGCGGTGAGCTCTCACATAGAAACAGAACCATAATGAAATACAAAAGAACTACTTATGTATTACATTAAATCGTGAAGTGGTTTCACTTAATGGCTGTAGGATGGTTAATCTTCTTGTCGTCCTTCCCCACTATAACCTACCAAAATTAGTTGGATATCTCATTTAATGCACTCTTAACCGATCGTTCTAATACATCCAGCTCCTGGTGATGTATTATCACCTCAGTTGTCAGCTTAACGGGCAACTACCTCACGTTACGCCTGGATAACAGGCGCAACACACACGTAAATCTGAGAGGAATTCCACATGGAAACTCAAAGAAATCGATATATAAACTTTACAGAAGGAATTATCCATGACCCAATTTACCGAGGACCTACATAATGTAGTAGATCAAATCTTAGCCGGCGCAGAAATCTCTGATAGTGAAATTTTCAAAGAATTAACTATTGAACCTGATTTTTACAAGGTGCAGGACCAGTATTACGGTGGAAATGGTATCCATTTCAATTCGAAATCAGAAACCCGCTTTTCACTGCGTAACAAATCCAAAGGTGTAATGTATCTGGCCACCACGGCATTTACAGGACTGAAAGAGTTTTATCAGGATGATCAGTTCATCGAAACAGAGGATCTTGAGAGCAACTGTATGGCGGTAATTCAGGCAGCACGCACAATCAAAATCATTGATTTGGCTGCCCTGGCACCCCATCTGAAAACTCCGTTAGGTTATTTGATGGGCTCTAAAGCTGTCTATGGGGATACTCAGTGGCTGGCAGAAGTGCTTTCTCAGTATGCTGATGGTATTGAATATTTGTCTCAACACACCGGCAAAACCTGTATCGCTTTGTGGTCTGACACCGTTGATGGAAACGGGATGCTGAAGAATATCTCAGTCACCCCGTTGAGCCAGTTCAGTCTCAACGGAAAAAGTACGCAGGCGATCTTAAAATCAAAGCTGGGTATTCTTACTCTCTGAGATCAAAAATGGGCCGAAAGGCCCATTTTCTACATGGTATGGTTGGTACCAAAGTTTTCCGCCAGTATTCTGAAATGGGCCATCTCTTCAGGTGTGGCACCACGACGCAGTGCTTCAACAATAGAGATATGTTTCCCAGTTCCCGGAATATCGACCTTACGGGTAAAAAAGTGACATTTACGTACAGCACTGACCTTGTGTTTAATCAGGGATAATAATTCCGGGACACCGGCCAGCATACCGCTTTCTGAATTTTCTTCACGGGTGCAGAACTGAAATACCGGATACAGATTTTCAGCGCCCCATTTGATAAATATCACTTCCCCACGATTGCCTTTCTTTATAAGGGTCGGAACCGTTGTGGACAGAATTTTAATGACGGCGGAAGACTTATGTACCCCTCCGGATTTCTCCAGAGATTTAAGAAACAGCTCTCTGGCTTCTGCGCGATCTTCCTGTTCCTGCTTTTCCGGAGTTCTTGCATTAATTAGCGTCATCAGCTGAGCCCGCTTTCTTAACTCAGCCCAGAATTCTTCATCCTGCAACGTAAGCATATCCATCAGCTGTTCGCGTGGCAGTTCCTGCAATGCCTCAACGAACTTGGTTCCCACATTGTGGATGCGGGCCAGTAACAGCTGGATTTCAGTGTGCTCAGCGCTTTTGTGTTGAGCACGGGCTTTTGATGCATAACTTGCGTTTGTCATAATCGCCTCGCCTCGAGTGTTTAAGATTTCCATGTGCTAATAATACACAAAATCTTAAAGGAGTGCAATTTTTGCACTTTCTGCATTCTGCGCAAAATCTGCATTCCGATTTCCGCTATTTGAGGAAAGGTCACCCGACTGAGGGCTGTTTGTCACAGAACACAACATACGGTCCTTCCCTCCCCTTCTGACCCCATCATCCAGGCAAAAAAGATCCTTTTTCGATCCTTTTCCGATCCCGATCTCTGCTCACGCTAAAATAATTGTTTCTGATTTATGGTATATATCCAGAAAGCGGAAATTCAGCGCGCAGCGCTCTGCGGGTTTTTTCCGTGGCAGGCGCGGTCGCGAGCGACGAAAATGACAGCAGAACTTCATCAGATTGCGCTGCGTGAAAAATGGCCGGGTTGCAAGGGTGTGACCCGCCAGAATTTACACAGCGTGACCAGAACGACGGGGACACCATGACTCTGCCCTCTTTTATTAATGCCTCCCCTGCCCTGCCGGCAACGGGACAGCCGGCGGGCCTGGACTACGGCCGCGCACTTTCCCTGCGCGAGATGGCCCGGCACTACACCGAGCTGCCAAAATATCTGCTGGCCCCGGAAGTGGCCGGACTTCTGCACTTTGTTCAGGACTGGAGCCAGCACGCTTTTTTCAATACCTTATGGAATACCGGGGCGCGCCTGAACGAATGCCTTGCCCTGAGGCGACGCGACTTTCACCTTAATGAAAGCATTCCGCATGTCGTTCTGCGCACGGCCAAGCAGCGGCGTGCCGGCGGTGGCCGTCCGCGCAAGGGGAAAAGTGCCAACCGCGTTGTCCCGCTCTCCGATCCGGCCTACGTCGATGAGATGCGCCGGCTGTTCGCCAGCACGAAGGAGCAGTTTGAGGATGACCCCATCACCGGCGAACGCCGCGCGCAGCCGGTGTGGAATGTGTCCGACCGGACGGTGCGTAACTGGCTGGTGCGGGCTACGGATGCTGCAAATCGTGACGGTGTCAGACTGAGTATCGACGTCAGCCCCCACACGTTCAGGCACAGTTTTGCGATGCACCTTTTATATGGCCACGTTCACCCGAAGGTGCTTCAGGGTCTGCTGGGGCACGAGAAGTTTGAGAGTACCGAGGTGTACACGAAGATATTCGCGCTCGATATCGCCGCCAGTCAGCAGCTGCGGTTCACCCTCGATACACGTGACGCGCTGCAGCTGCTGCGCGGTAATAACTGAAGCAAGGAAAGGCACATGTTTGATGATGATGATGATGCAGACCAGGAACCCCGGGCCCCTGAACTCAGCCAGGATGTTCAGGCCCTGATCGACAACGGGCTGGCGTTTCTGGATAAGGCGCGTGAAGAGCTGGAAGCATCTAAAGCGAAGTTCTCGGTCGTCAGCTTCTGGACCGCGGTTGAGATCCTGCTGAAAGTCCCCCTCGTACACGAACACTGGACACTGGTCTGTTCAGGTTAAAAAGTTGTCCGGAGTAAGTATGTTGCAGGCGATTTTCAGTCCGTGACTTACGATGAAACCCGTACCCGCCTCGGGGACATCCTCGAGAAACCCTTGCCTAAAGAAACAATGACCGTTTTCGATAAAGTCAGGCAGCACCGCAACCGGGTGGCTCACTTCTATCATCCATCATTCACTGACGCTGAACAGAATCAGATCCAAAGAGAACAGGCAGATGCCTGGTTTGCCCTCAACCGTCTCATGCGGGATGAATGGAAGTCCATCTTCGCCGCTAAAGACAGCTACAGCTGGAAGCTGGCGCACGGTGAAACCCGACTGCTCAGGGGAAGTGAGTTCTATGCTGCCGTTCGGCTGCGGCAAGTTAAAGAAGAACTGGATGCGCTGGCCAAATCCGGTAAGCAGATAGCCGTCTGTGATATCTGCAAACAAGAAGCACAGGTTACCCAATCTCATTCCACCGGGAGTGAGGAACGAACGCTGTTCATTACCCGATGCCATGTCTGTACCAGTCAGTCCCGTCATATTTTATTCAGTTGTCCAAACTGTGACGAGCGACAGTCCTTACCTGAAGGTGATGAACCTTTTACCTGTGACAACTGCAACGAGGTCGTCGATCGAATGACGCTTCTCGATGAGGAAACATTCCGGAGCGTCGATGAACAGGAGTACTCCGTACTGCCTGCCGGTTGCACAAACTGCATGACACCTGACAGTGTCTGTAAACTCGGTGATGGTTATCTCTGTACTCACTGTCTTTCTTACTATGAAGAACTGCACGCGTGCGGGTTCTGCAACCACTTCAGCGATAGCGTGCCTGAACTGAGTCATTTTAGAGGATGTGAATTTTGCGATGGTGACAGCCGTTATCATGATGATTAAACAATACAAAAGGAATACATTTGAAATTCATTTGAATTACAAAAGAAATCCTTTTGTAATCGTTTCGTGGTGACAATGAGAAATAATAAAATACATATGTATTTCAATTGTATTACGTTAAGGGCTTTCTATGTCAACGTGGACCAGTATCTCTATCGGTAACTTCACTCTTTACGATACGCAGAATGACTATTATCAGTGGTATTTTCAGCAGGGCGACCGTGTCAGGGAGATTGTCAAAGAGGAGGACGGAAGCTGGTCAGAAGAGACGTTTATCGGCTATCGGACGACCGTAGCGCAGATGCGCCGGCGGTTACAGCTGAACGGATATGACCGGACGGCTCTCGAAAGGGATTTTTCTACTGCCATTGAGTCCTGGAAAGCGGATTCTATTGCGGAACTTGAAAGCGAACTCCATTCCGAAGAAGGGGGCGCTTATCGAGGTGGCAAAATTGCGTGGCTGGAGCACATCATCCCGGTTCTTGACAATGCGACGCTGGATGACTGGCTTGACCGGTTAAAAAAGGCGGCGTGTTGGCCAAGCACAGAGAGTGATGACAACCCGTATATGAGGTGGATTAAAACAGGTGATCCTGTCCTTTCCC
>NZ_JRJC01000009.1:0-521 GCF_000762975.1 Enterobacter sp. UCD-UG_FMILLET | reverse complement strand
CATCTCGGGGCAAGTTTCGTGCTTAGATGCTTTCAGCACTTATCTTTTCCGCATTTAGCTACCGGGCAGTGCCATTGGCATGACAACCCGAACACCAGTGATGCGTCCACTCCGGTCCTCTCGTACTAGGAGCAGCCCCCCTCAATTCTCCAGCGCCCACGGCAGATAGGGACCGAACTGTCTCACGACGTTCTAAACCCAGCTCGCGTACCACTTTAAATGGCGAACAGCCATACCCTTGGGACCTACTTCAGCCCCAGGATGTGATGAGCCGACATCGAGGTGCCAAACACCGCCGTCGATATGAACTCTTGGGCGGTATCAGCCTGTTATCCCCGGAGTACCTTTTATCCGTTGAGCGATGGCCCTTCCATTCAGAACCACCGGATCACTATGACCTGCTTTCGCACCTGCTCGAGCCGTCACTCTCGCAGTCAAGCTAGCTTATGCCATTGCACTAACCTCCTGATGTCCGACCAGGATTAGCTAACCTTCGTGCTCCTCCGTTACTCTTTGGGAGG
>NZ_JRJC01000008.1:0-478788 GCF_000762975.1 Enterobacter sp. UCD-UG_FMILLET | reverse complement strand
CTGTCTGGCGGTCAACAGCAGCGCGTGGCGATTGCCCGCGCCCTGGCGGTCAAACCGAAAATGATGCTGTTTGATGAGCCAACCTCTGCGCTTGACCCGGAGCTGCGCCACGAGGTGCTGAAAGTCATGCAGGATCTGGCGGAAGAAGGGATGACGATGGTGATCGTAACCCACGAAATCGGCTTTGCTGAAAAAGTGGCGTCCCGCCTGATCTTTATTGATAAAGGCCGTATCGCGGAAGACGGTAACCCGCAGGAATTGATTGCGAACCCGCCGAGCCAGCGTTTGCAGGAGTTCCTGCAGCACGTCTCCTGATCCATCGCTTTACGCTAAGCCGGGCATGCCCGGCTTTTTTACGCCAGATTGTTCCCAAAAATCCCCCTCCTCGCCCCGACTTCTATACTTATCATTTTGTTCGACATTTTCACCGGAGGACGCCGTGCCGTGGATCCTGTTGCTGTTGATTAGCCTGTTTAGTGCGCCATCGTTCGCCGTCGCGATCCCCGGAGTGACCACCGGCGCCCCTGCCGCCCAGCAAAGTACGCCACCTCCGGAACCCGATGTTGAACAGAAAAAAGCCGCCTACGGTGCGCTTGCCGACGTCCTTGAAAACGACACCTCCCGGCAGGAGCTTATTGGCCAGCTGCGCAAAGCCGCCGCCACGCCGCCGCAGGAGTCGGTGCCAACCCTAACCCCTCCTCAGGTTGAGGAGCAAAAAACGGTGCTGGAAAACGTCACCGACGTGAGCCGCTACTATGGGGAAGCGCTCTCCTCGCGCTTCGCTCAGCTTTACCGCAACCTGATTGGCTCACCGCATAAGGCATTTAATCCGCAAACGTTTACCGCCGCCGCCACGCAGTTCCTGATGCTGGCGGGTGCGGTATTTCTTTTTTACTGGCTGGTGCGCCTGTGCGCGTGGCCGCTGTACCGCAAAATGGGGCAATGGGGACGCTGGAAAAATCAGCATAAAAGCAGCTGGCTGCACCTGCCGTTGATGATAGCCTCAGCGTTTATCATCGATTTACTGCTGCTGGCGTTGACGCTGTTTTTAGGCCAGATGCTGGCCGACAGGCTGAATGCAGGCAACAAAACCATCGCCTTCCAGCAGTCGCTTTTCCTGAATGCCTTTGCCCTGATTGAATTCTTCAAGGCGCTGCTGCGGTTACTCTTTTGTCCGCACGTGCCGGAGCTGCGGCCTTTCTCCATTCGGGATGCGAGCGCGAAGTACTGGGCGCTGCGTCTGAGCGTGCTCAGCGGGCTGATTGGCTACGGCCTGCTGGTTGCCGTGCCGATCATCTCCAACCAGGTGAACGTCCAGTTTGGCGCGCTGGCAAACGTGCTAATCATGATCTGCATTACCGTCTGGTCGCTGTATCTGATCTTCCACAATAAAAAAACCATTACCCAAAGCCTGCTGAATCTGGCCGATCGCTCCCTCTCGTTCTTTAGCCTCTTTATTCGCGCGTTCGCCCTGGTGTGGCACTGGCTGGCAAGCGCTTACTTCATCGTGCTGTGCTTCTTCTCGCTGTTCGACCCGGGCAATAGCCTGAAATTTATGATGGGGGCGACGTTCAAAAGCCTGGCTATTATCGGCATCGCGGCGTTTGTGTCGGGGCTGCTGTCGCGCTGGATCTCGAAAACCATCACCCTGTCGCCGCAGGTCCAGCGTAATTACCCGGAACTGCAAAAGCGGGTAAACGGCTGGATGTCGGTATCGCTCAAAGTGGCGCGCATTCTCACCGTCTGCGTGGCGATTATGCTGCTTCTGAATGCCTGGAGCCTGTTTGATTTCTGGAACTGGCTGCACAACGGTGCGGGTGAAAAAACGGTCGACATCCTGATTCGCATCGCGCTGATTTTGTTCTTCTCCGCCGTCGGCTGGACGCTGCTGGCGAGCCTTATTGAGAACCGTCTGGTATCGGATATTCACGGCAGGCCGCTGCCCAGCGCCCGGGCAAGAACGCTGTTAACCCTGTTCCGCAACGCGCTGGCGGTGATTATCAGCACCATCACCATCATGATCGTGCTGTCGGAAATCGGCGTGAATATCGCCCCACTGCTGGCGGGTGCCGGTGCTCTGGGGCTGGCGATCTCCTTCGGGTCGCAAACGCTGGTGAAGGATATTATTACCGGCATCTTTATCCAGTTTGAGAACGGGATGAATACGGGCGATCTGGTGACCATCGGACCGTTAACCGGCACCGTGGAGAGGATGTCCATCCGTTCGGTTGGCGTGCGTCAGGACACCGGGGCCTACCACATCATCCCCTGGTCTTCGATCACCACCTTTGCCAACTTTGTGCGCGGGATTGGTTCCGTTGTGGCGAACTATGATGTGGATCGCCACGAGGATGCGGACAAAGCGAAGCAGGCGCTGCGCGATGCGGTAGAAGAACTGATGCTGATGGAAGATATTCGCGGGCTGGTGATCGGAGAGCCGTCATTTGCCGGCATCGTCGGGCTGACGAACACGGCGTTTACCCTGCGCGTGTCGTTCACCACCCAGCCGCTGAAGCAGTGGACGGTACGCTTTGCGCTCGACAGCATGGTGAAGAAACACTTCGATCTGGCGAACGTGCGGATGCCCGTGCAGACGTATCAGGTATTGCCGCCACCCGCATCGCCGCTCCCGCCGCAGGAGCCGACGCTGTAACCGAGCCGGGTGGCGGCTTCGCCTTACCCGGCCTACGACAGGGTGCTATTTGCGACGTTTGTTATTGTCCATAAACGACCAGGCGATAAAGCGGCTCTGTTTCTGGCCCTGCGCCATCTCTTTTTTCACCACTTTTACGGCGCCCGCTTCGGTCAGCGCGTGGTAGAGCGGCGGCAGGTTATCACCGCGGGAAACCAGCGTAGTAAACCACTTCACCTGACGGCCAAACTGTTTGCTTTCCGCAATCATGCGAAGGATAAACGCCACTTCGCCCCCTTCACACCAGAGCTCCTGCTGCTGACCACCGAAGTTCAGCGCAGCATCTTCAGCCTGACCCAGGTTACGGCGCTTGCGCTCGCTGCCCGCACGGGCCGATGCCGCCGAATCATGGAACGGCGGGTTGCACATCGTGGCGTCATAGCTTTCGTTTTTGTGAATAATGCCGTTGAAGATCGACCCTGCATCTTTCTGACGACGCAGGCGAATGGCGCGGCTCATTCCCGGGTTAGCGCTGATAATCGCCTGGGCGCTGGCAAAGGCCTCGTCACCGATTTCGCTTCCGGTAAAGCGCCACTGATATTCATGCGCCCCGATCAGCGGGTAAATCAGATTCGCCCCGGTGCCAATATCCAGAATGGTGGCCTGCGGCGGAACAACACCCTCATTGCCTTCGGCAAGAAGGTCGGCAAGGTGATGAACGTAATCCGCGCGGCCCGGCACAGGGGGACAGAGAAAGCCTTCCGGAATATCCCAGTGAGCCACACCGTAGAAATGCGCCAGCAGGGCTTTGTTCAGCATTTTAACCGCCTGCGGGTCAGCAAAGTTGACCGAAGGCTCACCCGCTGGGGTCTGAACAAGATAGTCCTGCAGCGGCGGGCAGTTCAGGCATAACGCGTTCATGTCGTAGCGGCTGCGGTGGCGATTTCGCGGGTGCAATCCCGGCTTTTGGGCAGTCATGGCATTCTCCTTTAAACAGCGGCGTAAGATACCCTTTGCTGGCCCAACGGTAAATCTTTCTCTGCAGCGCTCAAAAACTCGCCACAAATCAAACACCTTTATGTCTATGATCCGTCAGCGAATTGTCAATTTATATCGTTCAAAAAATAAGCAGATCATCATCAAATATTTGCGCTAAGTCACACTCGTCAGGCTTCTAAACTTAAAGGGAATCACCTGTTGTTTCCTCATGAGGATGTGATTATGAAAAAGTACCTGACCCTTGCTGTTATCGCCGGCGTTATGGCGACCGCTTCATTTTCTGCCATGTCCGTTCAGTCGCTGACCGAGAGTAACGATACCAGCCAGCTGCGTCCAGCAGGCACCGTTTCGGTAAGCCGTGCCAGTAACCTTGACGATCTACAGGCTAAGCTCGCAGAAAAAGCCCGTCAGGAAGGCGCAAAAGGATTCGTAGTAAACTCCGCTGGCGGAGATAACCATATGTACGGCACTGCGACCATTTATAAATAACCGGCCTCTTCTATAATATAAGACTGCATCTGCCCAACGGATGCAGTTCTCTTCTCCCTTCGCCTTGATTGTTCATTTTTTAACCCCATAGTAAACGTATGGCCTAAACCTATTTCAAGAGGACGCTATGGCTTCCGGCTGGGCAAATGACGACGCTGTTAACGAACAGATCAACAGTACAATTGAAGATGCGGTTGCACGTGCCCGCGGTGAAATTCCGCGCGGCGAAAGCTTAACGGAATGCGAAGAATGCGGAGACCCCATTCCGGAGGCGCGCCGAAAAGCCATTCCCGGCGTACGGCTTTGCATTGCCTGCCAGCAGCATAAAGATTCAAAAAACGCATCACACTCGGGATATAATCGCAGAGGTTCGAAAGACAGCCAGTTACGTTGACTTTGCTTTACCGAAGCTAACCGAGCGCATGCGTTCCTTTACGCTCACGGTTTTTAGCCAGACGCGTAGCAAAACGTGCCCTTCGTAGCGCTTCTGTAAAGCGCCACCGCAAGAAGTGTAAAGGGGTGCTTTGAATTTATTAATATTCAATAAGTTATTTGTCATTCAATTTTTTTGAGTAACCACGTCAATTCTCTTCGATTTTATCACTCGCAAAAAACCGTGATACTTATCACATCGACGGAACATCGTCCCCTTAACAGAAACACCTGCGAGAGATTAATTATGAAAACCATCAAATATGCTGTAGCTGCTGTTGCCCTGTCCGCTCTGTCTTTCGGCGCTTTTGCCGTAGAGCCTGTCTCTTCTACTCAGGCACAGAACATGAACAAAGTTGGTGTGGTGAGTGCTGATGGCGCCACCACGCTGGACGGTCTGGAAGCCAAACTGGCTGAGAAAGCCGCTGCTGCCGGTGCAAGCGGATACACCATTACTTCCGCTAACGGCAATAACAAGCTGAGCGGTACCGCGGTTATCTACAAATAATCGCCTGAACGAATGCTGTTCCCTCGCCAAACCCTCTGGTGAGCTGCTCCAACCCTCATTGACCCTGTTGTTTGTTACCCTTGCTTGCCCGTCCGCCACTGGACGGGCTTTTTTTTGTCTAAAACGCCTGCGCCACGCGTTCAAGCCCGGCCTGAATGGATTCCACTTCTCCGGTTGCCAGCAAACAGCAGGCCATCTGCAGCTTGATTGAATGCGGAACAGGAACATTTCCGGCAAGACACTGCTCAATCCAGTGGGCTGTAGTATGGGGATCTTTTGCCTCAGGCAGTATCACACCGGTATTCTCTTCCCCGCGTTCCAAGAATGGCGCGCGTACCTGCAGAATCAATCAGCATCACCTGCGGGCAGCGCTGCGGGTTGGCATAAACCTCGCCTTCCGTGCCGTGCATCAGCAACGCTCTTCCGCCAATTGCCTCAAAGAACTGCCCCACGCGCGCCACGTATTCCGGGTGCGAGACGCTGGAAAGACGCAGAGCGGCATCTTCGCCAAACGGCGTGGCCAGTTTCGCCAGCGTGTGCGCGCTGTTGCGCACGCCCATGCGCCAGCGCATATCGAGCTGCTTTTCCAGCGGCGGGCAGAGTGTGCCGACCGGGATATAAACAGGCTGATGGCCATCCAGCTTCGCCTGCGCCTGACCTGCATGACGCGTGGGCTCAACGCCCAGCATCCCAAAAATGGTCTCCGTCAGCACGCGGGTGGGATCTTCGCTGACGCCGTGCACCACCACCGGGAACCCCAGCTTGTGTAATAAGATAGCGAGCAGCGGGGTTAAATTTGCCTGCTTGCGCGCGCCGTTGTAGCTCGGGATGACGATTGGCATCGGTTTAGCCACCGGCGGCGTTAAGCGCAGCGTTTGCGCCTGCATGGCATCATAGAAGCCGCGCATCTCCGCTTCACCTTCGCCTTTAATACGCAGCGCAATAAGGATACCGCCCAGCTCCAGCTCAGGTACCTCGCCGTTAAGCATGCGGGTATAAAGCGCACGCGCGGTTTCATGGTCCAGGTCGCGGGCATGGTTTTTCCCGCGCCCTACCTCTTTGATAATTTTGCGATAATCCACGACATTCCTCCTGACAGCCTTATCTTGTTAACAATATAGCCCTGATGATGTCGCCGCTGTTAGTTTTTTTGCCCACCCTGTGGTTTTTTATAATCAATTGTTTTATTAAGAAAAATTATTTTGCAAGAATTAATTGAATTATTTGGAAGCCGCGCGGGACCTTTCCCGGCCTGAATTTTCTGATTAAATACTCAGCGGTGAGTAGTTGAGACATAACTTCGAATAATGCGGGATGCAGAGGTCGAAAGGAGAAACATACAGGTTTAAATATGAAAAAAGTGACTTTAGGTTTATTCATTGCTGCCGCTTTGGGATGCTCTGCATCTTCTTTCGCAGCATCCACCGGTGAAGGGCAAATTAACTTCACAGGTGAAATTATCGATTCCGCCTGTCAGGTGGTTAACGGCTTAAGCAGTCCGCTGAATGTTGCGCTGGGCAAAGTCTCCAAAACAACGTTTACCGGCGCAGGCTCTACCAGCACCTTAACGAAATTTGATATTCAGTTAAAAGACTGCCCGGAAACGGTCACGTCTGCAGCCATCAATTTCGGTGGTACGCCCGACGCGGATAATAATACCACGCTGGCCTTGACCCCGGGTGCGACGACGGCAACCGGCGTGGCGATTCAGCTGGTTGATTCTTCCGAACAGCCCGTCAGTTTATATACGCCTTCGAAGCAGTATCCTTTAGCTGCTGGCACGACGGTAAATAATCTGGAGTTTGGCGCACGTTATATTCAGACTCAGGCATCGATCACTGCCGGGCAGGCTAACTCAGCGTCTACTTTTACCGTTATTTATAACTGATACGATCAATAAGGAGATATTCGCCTTCACGCGAAGGCGAATATCTCCTCTTTCTTTGAGACAGATTTATGCGACACAGTTATTTATTAAGCGCACTTTTACTGACCGCAGTAACAGCCCATGCAGGTGTAATAATTAATGGCACCCGACTGGTTTATCAGGGAGAGAAAAAAGAGTCTTCGATTGGGATTTCCAATCCGGATGATATTAACTATCTGGTACAGTCCTGGGTGGATACCGGTTTGAAAAAAGGCGGTAAAGCACCGTTTCTGATTACCCCGCCTCTGTTCCGTCTGAACGCTAAAGAAGATAACGTGCTGCGCGTGGTGCGCACCGGCGGAAATATGCCAGAAGATCGCGAGTCGTTATACTGGTTAAATATTAAAGCCATTCCTTCTTCAAGCCATGAACAGGGCGTTAATACATTACAAATAGCCATCAATACCCGTATTAAATTGCTGTATCGCCCTGCATCGATTAAAGGCAAACCCGAAGAAGTGGCAGATAAACTGGAATGGCACCGCGAAGGAAACGATCTGGTGGTAAACAACCCCACGCCTTTCTATATGAATTTCCAGAGCGTAACGCTGAACGGCCAAAAAGTGGCAAAAGCGACCTGGGCTGTGCCTGATACCTCTACCCGCTTTGCCCTTCCGGCAAATATGAACGGTAACACCGTAAACTGGTCGGTCATTAACGATTACGGAAGCATCAGTAAAACCTGGTCTGCATCCGTTCGTTAATACTCTATTTGACGCCTGGATAATCATGTACAGCACAACTAAGCCGCTATTCCGTCGACTGAGTGAAATGCTGCCCACTTTTTGTGGGATAGCGGTGACATGCTGCGCGCTGCAGGCCCACGCTGATGATTATTTTAACCCTGCCCTGCTGGATATTGATAATCCAGAGCAGGCAAAGACCGATCTCTCTGTTTATGAAAACGGTCCCGGTCAGGCGCCGGGTAAATATCAGGTCACGATGTTCGTCAATAACAATAAAATCGACACACGTGACGTCCTTTTTACATTACAAAAAGATGCGCAGGGAGATAATTCTCTGCAGCCTTGCCTGAGCCTGGATGAATTAACGCATCTGGGTATCAAAACCAAAGATTATCCAAAGCTGGCGGCAAAAGGGGAATGCGCGGATCTGAGCGCTATCCCTTCGGCCTCGGCGACTTTCCGCATCAAAAACCAGCAGCTATTGCTGAGTATTCCCCAGTCGGCGCTGGGCCAGGTGCCTCGCGGCTATATCGATCCGAAAGAGTATGACGAAGGGATCACCGCGGGCATCCTGAACTATAGCGTTAACGCCAGCCAAAGCCACGCCCGCCAGCAAGGGGAAGCGGACAAAAGCAGCCAGTTTATTAACCTGCGCCCCGGCTTTAACACCGGTGCCTGGCGCGTGCGTAATTACAGCACCTGGAACCACAATTCGGACGGCGGTCAGGACGACGGCAAGCTGACCCCGGTCTATACCTATGCCCAGCGCGATATCGTGGGGCTGAAGAGCGAGATGACCGTGGGTCAGAGCAGCACCCAGGCCGACGTTTTCGACAGCGTCTCTTACACTGGTGCACAGCTGGCTACCGAAAGCGACATGCTGCCGGACAGCGAGCGCGGGTATGCCCCGGTGGTTCGCGGCACGGCGCACAGTAACGCCCAGGTGGTGGTTCGCCAGAATGGCTACGTTATCTATCAAAACACCGTGGCCCCCGGTGCGTTTGAGATTAACGATCTCTACCCCACCGGCAGCAGCGGCGATCTGAACGTCACGGTAAAAGAGACCGACGGCAGCGAGAGTCATTTCGTGGTGCCGTTTGCCTCCGTGCCGGTTCTGCAGCGGGAAAAACACCTGAAGTACAGCGTCGCGGCAGGGCGTTACCGTTCATACGATAAAGAGGTTGAGAAGACCCCTTTCGCCCAGGGCAGCGCCATCTATGGCCTGTCACATGGCGTCACCGTTTATGGCGGTACACAGCAGAGTTCGCATTACCACTCCACCGCGCTCGGGGCGGGGAAAAACTTTGGTGACCTCGGCGCGTTCTCCGTAGACGTTACCCGCGCCAAAGCGTTACTGAAAAAGCGCAAAACCAGCAAAGGGCAATCCCTTCGTCTGCGCTACAGCAAAAATTTTACCGCGACCTGCACTAGCTTCTCGCTGGCGGGTTATCGCTACAACAGCAAAGGCTTTTACACCCTGCAGGACACTATGGAGTCCTGGACCCGTGCAAACGACTGGTCCGCTCCACAGCAGCGCCGCGCGCGGGCGGAGGCCACCATCGACCAGACGCTGGGCGATAAGTGGGGTTCGGTGACGCTAAGCCTGGTGAAAGAGAGTTACTGGAGCCAGAGTCAGGATATGACCTCCCTGAGCGTTAACTACAACAACAGCTGGCACGGCGTGAGCTATAGCCTGAGCTACAGCGTCAATAAAAACAGCGACGACACGGACGAGGACGGTAAATCCATCAGCTATGACCGACAAATCGGCCTCAACGTGTCGGTTCCGCTCGACCGCTGGCTGCCTGACACCTGGGCAAACTACAGCCTGAACAACAGTGAAGACGGCACCACCCACAACCTGGGCCTGAATGGTACCGCGCTTGAGGGGGACAAGCTGAGCTGGAACGTTCAGCAGGGGCTGGACAGCGCCAATAACAACACTTCCACCAGTATGAATGCGGATTACAAAGGCACCTACGGTGAAGTGCGCGGCGGCGTAAGTCAGGACAGCCATCAGCACACAATGAACGCCGGGATCCAGGGCGGCATCGTCGCCCACTCTGACGGCGTCACCTTCGGCCAGACCCTGGGCGAAACCGTGGTGCTGATTAAAGCGCCGGGCACACATGGCACGCACGTTGCCAACCAGACGGGCGTGGAAACGGACTCTCGCGGCTATACGCTGGTGCCGTTTGTCACGCCGTGGCGTCACAACCCCATTTCACTGGACACGGAGACACTGCCAGAAGATGCCGACGTCACGCACGCCTCGCAGACGGTCACACCGTCACGCGGCGCGATAGTTCGCGCCAGCTTTGATACCCGCGTGGGCAAACGCGTCTTAATGACGCTGGCCTGGAAAGACAAACCGCTGCCCTTCGGCGCAACGGTCACCACGGAAGATAAGAGCAGTGAATTTATCGTCGGCAACGACGGCCTGGTGTATCTCACCGGCCTGCCGCAGCACGGACGCCTTTTCGTTTCCTGGGGCAAGGAGGCGAGCGAGCATTGTGTCGCCGATTACGCCCTGATGCAGGAGAAGGATGACACCAACATTATTAACGCTGCCGCGCAGTGCCACTGATTAACACCGGACCGATCATAATGCAGATAGCAAAATCGTTTTTCTTACTTGTCGTTCTGACGACGGCAGCACTTTTTATGCCGCACGCGAAGGCTTCTTGCCAATCGCCGAGCCTGCCCGCGCTGCTATCGTTAGCGTCTATTTCAGTGCCCACCAGCCTGCCCGTGGGGTCGACCATTCCGGGAACTGAACGCAGTGTCCACATAGCGGGAAACTGTTACTCCGCGCCGGATGCGGGTCAGCCAATCATCGCGTGCTACAACGGCTTCGGCAAAGAGATACCCGGGATCCCCGGCGTCTATGAAACAGGCGTTGCTGGTGTCGGCATCTCGCTAAGAAATGATAAAGGACAGCGCGTGACCGGCGCGGCGGACCAGGTTTGTTCGGCGAACATGCCCGTAGGCCAGGTCTCCGGTACGATAAACAGCGACTCTACCATCCCCTTTAGCTTTGACGTGACGCTGGAACTGGTAAAAACCAGCGAAACCGTGGCTTCGGGCGCACTGACGATGAGCAATACGCAATTCAACCTTGCTGTTGCACGCATTGAGGCCCTGGGTGACCCTAACACCATCTCTTACTCAGGCAATGTCCAGGTAAAAGCTGTGACCTGCACTGTGTCACCCAAATCCCTGACTATCATACTGGGTGATTTTCCGGTGAGCCGTTTTACCGGGGCAGGAACCGTGGTCTCCCAGTCGGTATTCAATATCGGCATGCTCTGCGATCGGGATGTTCAGCCGGAAATGATGATCGCCAGCGCCAATGGCTATGAAACGAATTTTCCCGGCGTGATCAAATTAACGCCGGAAAGCGGCGTGGCGACCGGCGTCGGGGTGAAAATGCTCTTTAACGGTCAGATACCTGCTTTCGGGCAATATATGAATACCTTTACCACCTACGCCAATATCCAGTCGCAATATCCCTTCAGCGTCTCTTACGAACAAACCAGCGCGGAGGTGACCCCCGGAACGGCGAATGCCGTCGCAACCATTACGGTGGCCTACAAATGAAAACGTTTTTAGCCTTTTTACTGCTTGGAGTGGCGAGCCAGAGCCTGGCGGAAGAGATTCAACTCGATATTCGCGGAAACATTTACGCCAACGCCTGCCAGGTGGACAGCGCCAGCCAGAACCTGACGGTCAATCTGGGCAAAGCGAACACCGGCGATTTTAAGGATGTGGGCGATACCGGGCAATGGAGATCATTCGACTTAACCCTGTCGAAATGCCCAACCACTGCCGTGCTGGCCACGGCCACCTTTCACGGTCAGCCAGACAGCATTCATCCGACTAAATTCGCCAGCAGCGGAACCGCGAAAGGACTGGCGCTGGAACTTGCCGACCCGCAGGATCAGATCTCGCTAGCCCCGGACGCCAGCTTCAGCGTGTTGATCAACCAGGACGATCATACGGCGGATTTCCCGCTGGCCGCCCGCTATTACGCTACCTCATTGCCGGTCACGGCAGGAACCTTCAGCAGCGTGGTGCAGGTAACTTTTATTTATCAGTAGGTCTGCGCCCCTTAGCACGGACGCTTTTCTTACGCACGGCGGTGAGTTTGACCGGCTGTTTTTTTACCTCAGGCACCTCCGGCTGTTCGATCGGGAAGATCGGCAGCGCGTTCAGAAGCCGTTGGCCGTAATTTTTGGTGAGCAGGCGTTTGTCATAAATCACCACCTCCCCCCAGCAGCCGTGGCTACGAATCAGACGCCCGACCTGCTGAATCAGGTTAAACGACGCCGCAGGTAAACTCTGCACCTCAAACGGATAGCGGTTGAGGCTTTTCAGCCATTCGCCTTCGGTGATCACCACCGGGCTGTCGATAGGCGGGAAGGCGATTTTATGGATATGCACCTGCGTCAGGTAGTCCCCTTTCAGATCCAGACCTTCAGCAAAGGACTGCAAACCCACCAGCACGCTGCGCTCGCCGCTATCAATGCGTTTACGGTGGGTTTCCACCAGCCGGTAGCGCGGCTGATCCCCCTGCACCAGCAGGAGTAAACGCAAATCGGTGACGTGTTCCAGAAAGCGCTGCATCGCCCGCCCGCTGGCAAACAGCACCAGCATACCGGGGTACTTTTTACTCTCGACCTGCTCGCGGAAGTAGGCCGCCATCTCCGCAATGTGCTGCTCTTCGTTGTCGATAAGCGGCTCGAATTTCATGCGCGGAATGACCAGCTTGCCCTGCTCGCAGTGGTTAAACGGCGAGTCCAGCGCCACGAAACGGTCCCCCGCTTTCTCTTTTAGCCCGCTCATCTCCTGCAAACGAGAAAAACTGTTCAGGGAGCGCAGCGTGGCAGAGGTGACAACCACGTGCGGCACGCTGCGCCAGATCAGCTTTTCCAGCTGATCGGCCACGCGGATGCCCACGCAGTGGAAAAAGAGATGGACCTGCCCGTCCCGCACTTCGCGGGTGGCCCATTTGGTGACCGGTGCGCCGGACGCCTGCGCCATCGAGGCCAGCCGCCAGAGCTTGCTCTGCGCTTCGAACATGCCCAGCGCGCGGTTCATCTGCAGCAGAACGCGGTGCAGACGCACCACGTCATGCGAGCCCGTTTTCTCGCTGAGATCGTTTAAGAACATCTCCGCCAGCCCGCGCAGCTTTTCCAGATGCTTCGCCAGCTGCTGGCAGATCTCCATCACCTCTTCCGGTAGCTCACCCATCGCAAAGCGGTGCTCAGCTTCCTGGGTTGCCGGAAGATAAAGATTCAGGATGTTGTTCAGCGATGAAATGAGGCTATAGACCTCTTCACAGTGGTCGCTCAGCCGCTCCGGCACCGCCAGCGGCGGCGTGGTTTTCGGACGGAACTGCTCCATGCAGGTCGCCACCAGCTTGCAGAAGAGATCCAGCTGCAGGCGGAACCACGGATCGGTTATTTCGGCGCTCATCTCCAGCGCGTCCCGCGCCACGTCCGGCAGATGGTGTCCTTCGTCGAGCACCAGCAGCAGGTTTTTAGGCTCCGGCAGCACCGCTTCGCTCTCCAGCGCCGCCATCACCAGCGCGTGATTCGCGACCACTACCTCCGCCTCCTGGATCTCACGCCGGGCGACAAAGAACGGGCATTCGCGGTAGTAGTGACAGTTGCGGTTCAGGCAGCTGGCTTTGTCGGTGCTGAGCCTGCGCCACAGGTCGTCGCTGATGGCCTGGCTGGTGTGATCCCGCAGGCCGTCCCACTTATAGCCGTCGAGCTCGGCTTTGAGTTTTGCACACTGCTCCTGCTCGGCCTTATTGTTTGGCGTCAGCTCGTCGTCCAGAAACGCAAGCAGATCCTGCTGATTCGTCTCGCTGCTGGCCAGCGCCGCCAGGTTACGCGGGCACACGTAACGCCCGCGACCAAAGGCGGCCGTAAACCGCAGGTCAGGGATGATTTTGCGCAGCAGGGGCAAATCTTTGCTGAAAATCTGGTCCTGCAAGGCCACGTTGGCGGTGCTGACCACCAGCGTTTTATCCTCTTCCCGCGCAATCGCGATGCCGGGAATGAGATACGACAGGGTTTTCCCGACGCCGGTCGGGGCTTCAATCGCCAGATGTCGCCCGTCGTCCCCGGCGAGCGTTTTTGCCACGTCAGCAATCATCTGCCGCTGCGGCGCTCGGGGGATAAAATCGGGGATCTGCTGTTGTAGCGCCTTATACCATGCGCCAATTTGCGCCTTGAGCGCAGCGGTTAAAGCCATTGGAAAACCTGAAATACTGTATAAACAGCCACTATTGTGGCACTTTCTCTTCGCTGCCGCAAAAAGAAAAGCCCGGCTTTACGACCGGGCTTCCAGATTACTGCGGGTTAGCAGGCTTGCGCGGGCGGCGTCGACGCTGCCCTTCTCCTGCCGGTTTCCCTTCGCCGCTGCGCCACGGGTTTTCACCCGCTGGTTTGCTGTCGTTGTTACGACGCGGCGGTTTGCCGGATGATTTCGGCGCGCCACCTTCGCTACGACGCGGCTGCTGACCGCGACCGCCGCCGCCCTGACCGCGACCGCCCTGACGACCGTTCTGAATCGGCTCGGCTTTGATCGACGGGTCTACTTCGTAACCCGGGGTTTCGATGCGCGGGATCTCTTTCTTCAGCAGGCGCTCGATGTCGCGCAGCAGCTTGTGCTCGTCCACGCAGACCAGAGAGAGCGCTTCACCGGTTGCCGCCGCGCGGCCAGTACGACCGATACGGTGAACGTAATCTTCCGGCACGTTTGGCAGCTCGTAGTTCACCACGTGCGGCAGCTCTTCAATGTCGAGGCCACGGGCGGCGATGTCGGTCGCCACCAGCACGCGGATGTCGCCGGATTTGAAGTCCGCCAGCGCACGGGTACGCGCGCCCTGGCTCTTGTTACCGTGAATGGCGGCGCTGCGGATGCCGTCTTTATTCAGCTGTTCCGCCAGGTGGTTCGCGCCGTGCTTGGTGCGGGTAAAGACCAGCACCTGCTGCCAGTTGCCCTGGCCGATCATCTGGGAGAGCAGTTCCCGCTTGCGCTTTTTATCCACAAAGTGAACGTGCTGCGTCACCTGTTCGGAGGCGGTGTTGCGGCGCGCCACTTCCACTTCCAGCGGGTTATGCAGCAGCTTTTCCGCCAGCGCCTTGATCTCGTCGGAGAAGGTCGCGGAGAAGAGCAGGTTCTGACGACGCGCAGGCAGCTTGGCCAGCACGCGACGAATATCATGAATAAAGCCCATGTCGAGCATGCGGTCGGCTTCGTCCAGTACCAGAATTTCGATGCTATCAAGCTTCACCGCGTTCTGGTGTTCCAGATCAAGCAGACGGCCCGGCGTTGCTATCAGCACGTCCACGCCGCCGCGCAGCTTCATCATCTGCGGGTTAATGCTGACGCCACCGAAAACGACCAGAGAGCGAATGTTGAGATAGCGGCTATAGTCACGCACGTTCTCGCCAATCTGCGCCGCCAGCTCGCGGGTTGGGGTGAGGATCAGCGCACGGACAGGACGACGGCCTTTGGCATGCGGCTGGTTTTTTACCAGCAGTTCCAGCAGCGGCAGGGTAAAGCCCGCGGTTTTGCCGGTACCGGTCTGGGCGCTCGCCATCAGGTCACGGCCCTGAAGAACGGCGGGGATCGCCTGCTGCTGGATTGGGGTTGGCTCAACGTAGCCCTGCTCTGCGATCGCGCGCAGAATTTCCGGGTTCAGGCCAAGGGAATCAAAAGACATAAAAACTCCGAACCGCCCCGACCATCACAGGTGTAGTTTTCAGGGAGATATAACGAATAGGGGAGGACAAAAACCACAATGTCGCGAAGGGGCGGAGTGTAGCAGCTTTTGTGACGTAGCGCATAAAATATCCCTCCGCGTTCCCTCGACGTTAGCGTGATTCAGGCATAATCTTAATCAATCGATTGATTAATTCTTAATGCCGCCATGAATACGACACCCACAACAACCAAAGGTGAACAGGCCAAAAATCAGCTTATCGCCGCCGCGCTGGCGCAGTTTGGTGAGTACGGGCTGCATGCGACCACGCGCGATATTGCCGCGCTGGCCGGGCAGAACATTGCGGCGATTACCTACTATTTTGGCTCAAAAGAGGATTTGTACCTCGCCTGCGCCGAGTGGATCGCCGATTTTATCGGCACGCAGTTTCACCCGCACGTTGAGGAAGCCACCGCGCTGCTCGGCCAGCCGTCGCCCGATCGCGCCGCCGTCCGCCAGCTTATTCTCAATGCCTGCCACAACATGATCCGCCTGCTGACGCACGACGATACGCTCAACCTGAGCAAGTTTATCTCCCGCGAGCAGCTCTCCCCGACCGTCGCCTACCAGCGGGTACACGATCGGGTGATTGCCCCAATGCATACCCATCTGACCCGGCTGATCGCCGCCTATACCGGGCGGGACGCCAGTGATACCGAGACAATTTTGCATACCCACGCCCTGCTGGGTGAAATTCTTGCCTTCCGTCTGGGCAGGGAAACCATCCTGTTACGCACCGGCTGGACACAATTTGATGAGGATAAAGCCGCGCAGATTAGCAAGGTCATCGCCTGTCACGTCGATCTGATCCTGCAAGGCTTAACGCAAAGGAGCCTGAAGTCATGAAAAAACCTGTCGCCATCATTCTGGTGGTTGTTGTTTTGCTTGCCGCCGGAGTCGGTGGATGGCTGTGGTATCAGAGCCATCAGGATAAAGGCCTGACGCTGTACGGTAACGTGGATATTCGCACGGTGAACATGAGCTTCCGCGTGGGCGGACGTCTCGCCTCGCTGAGCGTGGACGAAGGCGATGCCATTAAAACCGGGCAGACGCTGGGGATGCTGGATAAAGCGCCCTATGAGAATGCGCTGCTGCAGGCCAAAGCGGGCGTGTCCGTCGCTCAGGCGCAGTATGACCTGATGCTGGCAGGCTATCGCGACGAAGAGATCGCCCAGGCCGCCGCTGCCGTTAAGCAGGCGCAAGCCGCCTTTGACTACGCGCAGAACTTCTACGCGCGCCAGCAGGGGCTGTGGAAAAGCCGCACCATTTCCGCCAACGATCTGGAAAATGCGCGCTCGTCCCGCGACCAGGCGCAGGCCACGCTGAAGTCCGCGCAGGATAAATTAAGCCAGTACCACACCGGTAACCGCCCGCAGGATATCGCCCAGGCGAAGGCCAGCCTTGAACAGGCGCAGGCGCAGCTGGCGCAGGCAGAGCTGGATCTGCACGACACCACCTTGATCGCGCCGTCTGACGGCATGCTGATGACCCGCGCCGTGGAGCCTGGCAGCATGCTCAGCGCCGGCAGCACCGTCTTAACGCTCTCCCTGACCCGCCCGGTGTGGGTGCGCGCCTACGTTGACGAGCCGAACCTCGGCCAGATGCAGCCGGGCCGCGAGCTGCTGCTCTATACCGACGGCCGCCCGGACAAGCCGTATCACGGCAAGGTGGGCTTTGTCTCCCCTACTGCCGAATTCACGCCGAAAACCGTTGAAACACCGGACCTGCGCACCGACCTCGTGTATCGCCTGCGCATCATCGTGACCGATGCGGACGACGCGCTGCGTCAGGGCATGCCCGTCACCGTAAAAGTGAACAACGGGGAACGACATGAATGACGCGGTTATTCAGCTCAACAATCTGGTTAAACGCTTTAAGGGGATGGATAAGCCCGCGGTTGCTCCGCTGAACTGCACCATCCGGAAAGGCTATGTGACCGGGCTGGTCGGCCCGGACGGCGCCGGGAAAACCACGCTGATGCGGATGCTGGCCGGGCTGCTGAAGCCGGATGAAGGCAACGCCCGCGTGCTCGGCCTTGACCCGATCGAGGATGACGGAGCCCTTCACGCCATGCTCGGCTATATGCCGCAGAAGTTTGGTCTGTATGAAGACCTGACGGTGATGGAAAACCTGAACCTGTACGCCGACCTGCGCAGCGTCACCGGTGAAACCCGGGAGAAAACCTTCGCCCGACTGCTGGAGTTTACCTCCCTCGGCCCGTTTACCGACCGGCTGGCGGGCAAGCTCTCCGGCGGGATGAAGCAGAAGCTGGGGCTGGCCTGCACGCTGGTCGGCGAGCCAAAGGTGCTGCTGCTGGACGAACCCGGCGTCGGCGTTGACCCGATTTCGCGCCGCGAGCTGTGGCAGATGGTGCACGAGCTGGCGGGCGACGGGATGCTGATCCTCTGGAGCACCTCTTACCTCGACGAAGCGGAGCAGTGTCGGGACGTGCTGCTGATGAACGAAGGCGAACTGCTGTATCAGGGCGAGCCGACGACGCTGACGCAGAGCATGGCCGGGCGCAGCTTCCTGCTGCACAGCCCGCAGGAGTCTAACCGCAGGCTGCTCCAGCGGGTGCTCAGGCTGCCGCAGGTCAGCGACGGGATGATCCAGGGCCGCTCGGTACGGGTGATCCTCAAAAAAGAGGCCACTGTCGACGATATTCGCCAGGCGCCCGACATGCCTGAGATCGAGATGGAAGAGACCGCCCCGCGCTTTGAGGACGCGTTTATCGACCTGCTGGGCGGCGCGGGTACCTCAGAGTCGCCGCTTGCCGCCATTTTGCATACGGTGGAAGGCACGCCGGGCGAAACGGTGATCGAAGCCAAATCCCTCACCAAAAAGTTCGGGGATTTCGCCGCCACCGATAACGTCAATTTCGCGGTGAAGCGCGGGGAGATTTTTGGCCTGCTCGGGCCTAACGGCGCGGGAAAATCGACCACCTTTAAGATGATGTGCGGCCTGCTGGTGCCAACGTCCGGCAAAGCGCTGGTGCTGGATATGGACCTGAAGGTCAGCTCCGGCAAGGCGCGCCAGCATCTGGGCTATATGGCGCAGAAGTTTTCCCTGTATGGCAACCTGACGGTCGAGCAGAATCTGCGCTTTTTCTCCGGCGTGTACGGCCTGCGCGGGCGGGCGCAGAACGAGAAAATCCGCCGTATGAGTGACGCCTTCGGGTTAACGAATATTGCCTCCCACGCGACCGACGAGCTGCCGCTCGGCTTTAAGCAGCGGCTGGCGCTGGCCTGCTCGCTGATGCACGAGCCGGATATTCTGTTTCTGGATGAACCCACTTCCGGCGTTGATCCCCTCACTCGCCGCGAGTTCTGGCTGCATATCAACAGCATGGTGGAAAAAGGGGTGACCGTGATGGTGACCACCCACTTCATGGACGAGGCGGAGTACTGCGACCGCATCGGGCTGGTGTATCGCGGCAAGCTGATTGCCCACGGTACCCCGGACGACCTGAAAAACCAGGCCGCCGACGCTGAGGTTCCGGATCCGACCATGGAGCAGGCGTTTATCACCCTCATCCACGACTGGGATAAGGAGAATGACCATGCGCAGTAACGCCATTTCCTGGCGCCGGGTGCGCGCGCTGTGCATTAAAGAGACGCGGCAGATCGTGCGTGACCCCAGCAGCTGGCTGATTGCGGTAGTCATCCCCCTGCTGCTGCTGTTTATCTTTGGCTACGGCATTAACCTGGACTCCAGCAAGCTGCGGGTCGGGATTTTGCTGGAGCAGCAGAGTGAGGATGCGCTGGACTTTACTCACGCCATGACCGGATCGCCCTACATTGACGCCACCATCAGCGACAACCGGCAGGAGTTGATCCAGAAAATGCAGGCCGGGAAAATTCGCGGTCTGATCGTCATTCCGGTGGATTTTGCCGCCAATATGGCGCGCGCTGAAACCGATGCGCCGATCCAGGTGATTACCGACGGCAGCGAGCCGAACACCGCCAACTTCGTGCAGGGCTACGCGGAGGGGATCTGGCAGCTCTGGCAGATGCAGCGCGCGGAAGACCGGGGCGAGACGTTTGAACCGCTCATCGACGTGCAGACGCGCTACTGGTTTAACCCCGCCGCCATCAGCCAGCACTTTATCATTCCGGGCGCGGTGACCATCATCATGACGGTAATCGGCGCGATCCTGACCTCGCTGGTCATCGCCCGCGAGTGGGAGCGCGGGACCATGGAGGCGCTGCTTTCTACCGAAGTGACGCGCGTCGAGCTGCTGCTGTGCAAGCTTATTCCCTACTACTTCCTCGGCATGCTGGCGATGCTGCTCTGTATGCTGGTGTCAGTCTTTATCCTCGGCGTGCCGTATCGCGGCTCGCTGGTGGTGCTGTTTTTTATCACCAGCCTGTTTTTACTCAGCACGCTGGGCATGGGGCTGCTCATCTCCACCATCACCCGCAACCAGTTCAACGCCGCGCAGGTGGCCCTCAACGCCGCCTTTTTACCGTCGATTATGCTGTCCGGGTTTATATTCCAGATAGACAGTATGCCTGCGGTGATCCGCGCCGTGACCTACATCATCCCGGCACGCTACTTTGTGAGCACGCTGCAAAGCCTGTTCCTGGCGGGGAATATTCCGGTGGTGCTGATCGTCAACACGCTGTTTTTAATGGCATCAGCATTGATGTTTATTGGGTTGACGTGGATGAAAACCAAACGGCGACTGGATTAAGGAGCGAACATGTTTCACCGATTATGGACGTTGATACGCAAAGAGCTGCAATCCCTGCTGCGCGAGCCGCAAACCCGCGCCATTCTGGTCTTGCCGGTACTGATCCAGGTTTTACTGTTCCCGTTTGCCGCCACCCTTGAGGTGACCAACGCCACCATTGCCATTTACAACGAAGATAACGGCAAACATTCCGTCGAGCTGACGCAGCGCTTTGCCCGTGCGAAAGCCTTTACCCACATCCTGCTGCTGAAAAGCCCGCAGGAGATCCAGCCCACCATCGACACGCAAAAAGCGCTACTGCTGGTGCGGTTCCCGGCGGATTTCTCCCGCAATCTGGATACCTTCCAGACCGCGCCGATGCAGCTGATCCTCGACGGGCGTAACTCCAACAGCGCCCAGATTGCCGCCAACTACCTACAGCAGGTGGTGAAGGATTACCAGCAGGAGTTGATGGAGGGCAAACCGAAGCCCAACAACAGCGAGCTGGTGGTGCGTAACTGGTACAACCCGAACCTGGACTACAAGTGGTTCGTGGTGCCGTCGCTGATCGCCATGATTACCACTATTGGGGTGATGATCGTGACTTCCCTGTCCGTCGCCCGCGAGCGCGAACAGGGCACGCTGGACCAGCTGCTGGTCTCCCCGCTCGCCACCTGGCAAATTTTCGTCGGCAAAGCGGTCCCGGCGCTGATCGTCGCGACGTTCCAGGCCACCATCGTGCTGGGAGTGGGGATTTGGGCCTATCAGATCCCGTTCGCCGGTTCGCTGGCGCTGTTTTACTTCACGATGGTGATTTACGGGCTGTCGCTGGTGGGGTTTGGACTGCTGATCTCGGCGCTCTGCTCGACGCAGCAGCAGGCGTTTATTGGGGTCTTCGTCTTTATGATGCCCGCAATTTTGCTCTCGGGTTATGTTTCGCCCGTCGAGAACATGCCGGTATGGCTACAGGATCTGACGTGGGTAAACCCGATTCGGCACTTTACGGACATCACCAAGCAAATCTATCTGAAGGATGCGAGTCTGGATATTGTCTGGGGAAGTTTGTGGCCGCTACTGGTCATAGCGGCCACGACGGGCTCAGTGGCGTACGCGATGTTTAGACGCAACATTGCGTAGCTTTTTCTCTTTGGTCAGCAGCGAGACCACCGCAGGCCCTGCGAGGATAGCCAGACCCGCCAGGGCCAGCAGCAGGTTGTTTTGCAGCACGCGCGACAGCAGCCAAAGCACAATCATCGCCGCGCCAAAATACCAGGTGGTGGTGAGCTCTTCGAGCACGTCACCTACCTCGCGCCAGCGCGCTTCATGGTGGCGCTGTAAGAACAGCATCGACAGCACGGTGACGCCATAAAGGACGCATAGCCCCAGGCCAACACGCACCAGCGTGCCGCTCATCCAGCCCATCACCAGTACGGCCACGACCAGTAAATGCAACATTATCTGCCAGCAACTCAGGCCAGTTGCGACACGAACACGTTGTTGCCACTTCATGGCTTCTCTCCTGAAGGATTTTTCTCTGCTTAATCAGACTACCGCACTTTACGGAAAATTCCGTAACGCCGCATCTTTTTGTGACGCCGACTACACTTTATTTTCATTGGGATAGTCACTCAGGAAGGAGCTTATGACTCAAAAAATGCAGCATTTCTCGCTTAAGGTGCTGACGATAAACATTCATAAGGGCTTCACAGCATTTAATCGCCGCTTCATTTTACCGGAGCTGCGCGACGCGGTTCGCACCGTCAGCGCGGATATTGTCTGCCTGCAGGAGGTGATGGGCGCACACGAAGTGCATCCGCTCCACTTTGAGAACTGGCCCGACACGCCGCACTATGAATTTCTGGCCGACACCATGTGGAGTGATTACGCCTACGGCCGCAACGCGGTCTACCCGGAAGGGCATCACGGAAACGCGGTACTGTCCCGTTATCCCATTGAACATTACGAAAACCGCGACGTTTCCGTCGGGGAAAGCGAAAAACGCGGCCTGCTTTACTGCCGCATTACGCCGCCCGACCTCGAGCGACCTGTCCATGTCGGCTGCGTTCATCTGGGCCTTCGCGAAGCCCATCGACAGGCGCAGCTGAAAATGCTGGCCGAATGGACCAATGCGCTTCCCGAAGGTGAACCGGTGGTGGTGGCGGGCGATTTCAACGACTGGCGACAGCGGGCAAACCATCCGCTGAAGGTAGATGCCGGGCTGGAGGAGATTTTTACGCGTGCCAACGGCAGGCCTGCGCGCACCTTCCCGGTCCGTTTCCCGCTGCTTCGGCTTGACCGCATCTACGTGAAAAATGCCCACGCCAGCAGCCCGACCGCCCTGGCGCTCCTTAACTGGCGACATCTTTCCGACCACGCCCCGCTCAGCGCGGAGATCCACCTATGAAATGTTCCTGGCAGGAAGGCAACCGGATCACGCTGCTGGTCAATGGGGACGAGTACTACCCGGCCGTGTTTAAGGCGATTGATAACGCTCAGCAGAAGGTGATCCTTGAAACCTTTATCTGGTTCGAAGATAACGTCGGCAAACAGCTGCACAGCGTGCTGCTGCGCGCTGCCCGGCGCGGCGTCAAAATTGAAGTATTGCTTGATGGCTATGGCTCGCCGGACCTCAGCGATGCGTTCGTCAATGAACTGACCTCCGCAGGCGTGGTGTTCCGTTACTACGATCCCGGCCCTCGCCTGTTCGGTATGCGCACCAACCTTTTCCGTCGGATGCACCGCAAAATTGTGGTGGTGGATGAGACGGTGGCGTTTGTCGGCGGCATTAACTACTCCGCTGAGCATATGTCCGACTACGGTCCGGAAGCAAAGCAGGATTACGCGATCCGTATTGAAGGCCCCGTGGTGCAGGACATCCTGCTGTTTGAGCTGGAGAACCTGCCGGGTAAAGAGGCCGTTCGCCGCTGGTGGAAACGCCGCCATCGCCCGGAAGAGAACCGTAAGCCCGGCGAAGCGCAGGCCCTTTTCGTCTGGCGGGATAACGGCGAGCACCGGGACGACATTGAACGTCATTATCTCAAGATGCTCGCCAACGCGAAGCGCGAAGTGATTATTGCTAACGCCTACTTTTTCCCGGGCTATCGTCTGCTGCACGCCATGCGCAATGCGGCCCGACGCGGCGTGCGCGTGAAGCTGATTGTGCAGGGCGAGCCGGATATGCCGATTGTGAAGGTTGGCGCGCGTTTACTCTATCGCTATCTGGTTAAAAGCGGCGTGCAGATATATGAATATCGCCGCCGTCCGCTGCACGGCAAAGTCGCTGTAATGGATGACCACTGGGCAACCGTCGGTTCCAGCAACCTCGATCCGCTGAGCTTATCGCTTAATCTGGAAGCGAACCTGATCATCCACGATCGTCAGTTTAATCAGACCCTGCGCGATAACCTTCAGGGGCTTATCGACAAAGACTGCGTGCGTGTCGATGAATCCATGGTGCCGAAACGCAGCTGGTGGAACGTTGGCATCGGCGTGGTGGTGTTCCACTTCCTGCGCCACTTCCCGGCGATGGTCGGCTGGCTGCCGGCGCATACGCCGAAGCTAGCGCAGGTGGATCCGCCGGTACAACCCGAAATGGAAACCCAGGACCGCGTTGAAGCGGAAGATGGAGGCAAACCCTGATGTCGAAATCGCATCCGCGCTGGCGGCTGGCAAAAAAAATCCTCACCTGGCTGTTTTTTATTGCGGTCGCGGTTCTGCTGGTGGTCTACGCGCAGAAAGTAGACTGGGAAGAGGTGTGGAAGGTCATCCGCAACTATAACCGGATGGTGCTGCTGGGCGCTGTGGGGCTGGTTATTGTCAGCTACCTGATGTACGGCTGCTATGACCTGCTGGGCCGCGCCTACTGCGGCCACAAGCTGGCCAAACGTCAGGTAATGCTGGTGTCGTTTATCTGCTACGCCTTTAACCTGACGCTGAGCACCTGGGTCGGCGGCATTGGCATGCGCTATCGCCTATATTCGCGGCTCGGCCTGCCGGGCGGGACCATCACGCGCATTTTCTCGTTAAGCATCACCACCAACTGGCTGGGCTATATTCTGCTCGGCGGCGTGATCTTCACTATCGGCGTGGTGCAGCTACCCGCGCACTGGTATATCGATGAGGCCACGCTGCGCATTCTGGGCATCGTGCTGCTGCTCATCATCGCCGTGTATCTATGGGCCTGCGCCTTTGCTAAACGCCGCCATATGACCATCAAAGGGCAAAAGCTGGTATTGCCCTCATGGAAGTTTGCAGTGCTGCAGATGGCGGTCTCCAGCGCCAACTGGATGGCGATGGGGGCGATTATCTGGCTGCTGATTGGCGAGGACGTCAATTACTTCTTCGTGCTGGGCGTGCTGCTGGTGAGCAGTATTGCGGGCGTAATTGTGCATATTCCGGCGGGGATCGGCGTGCTGGAGGCGGTATTTATCGCCCTGCTGGCCGGGGAGCATGTCTCTCAGGGAACGATTATCGCGGCCCTGCTGGCGTACCGCATGCTGTATTACTTCCTGCCGCTGGCGCTGGCAACGGTGTGTTATCTGGTGCTGGAGAGTCGGGCGAAAAAGCTGAGGGCGAAGAACGAGAAGGCGTTAGCGAAATAAAAGCAAAACGGCAACCTTGTTGCCGTTTTTAGTGTTTGTTCCCTTCCCGTGGGAGAGGGTCAGGGTGAGGGCACCAGACCGCACCGCCACCCGGCAAAACAACCTTAGCGACGGTTGCCGAAAATACGCAGCAGCATCAGGAACAGGTTGATGAAGTCCAGATACAGCGTCAGCGCGCCCAGGATCGCGTATTTGCGCAGGTTTGAACTGTCGCGTACGTCGATCTGCTCGCCGATGTTTTTCAGCTTCTGGGTGTCATACGCCGTCAACCCAACAAAGATCACCACCCCGATGTAGGTCACGGCCCACATCAGCGCTTCGCTCTTCAGCCACAGGTTCACCAGCGACGCCAGCACAATCCCAATCAGCCCCATAAACAGCATGCTGCCGAAGCCGCTCAGATCGCGTTTGGTGGTATAACCGTAGAGACTCATCGCACCGAACATCCCGCCGGTCACCACGAAGGTGCTGGCGATGGAGGAGTAGGTGTAAACGATGAAAATGCTGGAAAGCGTCAGCCCGGTTAGCGCCGAATAGAGCATAAACAGCGTGGTCGCCATTCCGGCACTCAGCTTTTGCACCAGACCGGACAGCACAAACACCAGCGCCAGCTGCGCAATAATCAGCCCAAAGAAGGTGATTTTGCTCGAGAAGATAAACATCATCAGTTCAGGCGTGTTCGCCGCATACCACGCGATAAATGCGGTAAGCAGCAGGCCAACCGTCATCCAGCCGTACACCTGAGCCATATACGTCTGCAGGCCGCTACGGGTCTGCTGTACTATTGAATCGGAACGCGGAAATCGGTCCATGATTCACTCCTGATTAAGTTTAAGTAAACACACACGTTAAGATTAACACATCCACGTAAACCGACTACCAACGGCTGGCGGCTTGTTTATCGCTGTCGCGAGATTCTACCCAGCGGTCACCTTCCGGCGTGGCCTCGCGCTTCCAGAACGGCGCTTTGGTTTTGAGGTAATCCATAATGAACTCCCCTGCCGCAAACGCGCTGCTGCGGTGCGCGCTGGTCACCCCGACGAAGACAATCTCCTCGCCAGGCCACATCTCGCCGATGCGGTGAATCACAGTGACGCGGCCAAGCGGCCAGCGGCTTCGTGCCTCGTCAACAATCTCCGTCAGCGATTTCTCGGTCATCCCCGGATAGTGCTCCAGCGTCAGTGCCTTCACGCTGTCACCGAGGTTGTGGTTGCGCACCTTGCCGGTGAAGGTCACGACCGCGCCGTCTTCATCACGCTCCGCCAGCCAGCTGTATTCGGTCCCTACGTTAAAACGCTCGGGACTCACCAGAATTCGGGTTTCAGCCATCTTAGCCCCCCGTAACCGGCGGGAAGAAGGCCACCTCATCCCCTTCAGCCAGCGGGTGATTGAATTCCACCAGCGTCTGGTTAACGGCGGCCAACAGCTTGCCTTCGTCGAGCGCCAGCGCCCAGCGCTCGCTTTGTGCCGCGAGATGCGCGCGCAGTGCGGCGACGTTTTCGAAGGACGCGTCCAGCGTCAGGCTGTCGGTATTCACCAGCTCGCGCACCTGGGCAAAAAAGAGCACCCTAATCATGGCTGTCCACCTTAAAATCACCGGATTTGCCGCCGCTTTTTGCCAGCAGGCGAACCGGGCCAATCACCATATCTTTCTGCACCGCTTTGCACATGTCGTAGATGGTCAGCGCGGCGACTGAGGCCGCCGTCAGCGCCTCCATCTCCACGCCGGTTTTGCCGGTTAAGCGGCAGAGTGACTCAATTCGCACGCGATTATGCTCCGGCTGCGCCTGCAGGTTCACTTCCACCTTGCTCAGCATCAGTGGATGACACAGCGGAATGAGTTCCCAGGTCCGCTTGGCGGCCTGAATACCGGCGATGCGGGCGGTGGCAAAGACGTCGCCCTTGTGGTGGCTGCCGTCGATAATCATCGCCAGCGTCTCCGGCAGCATGGTGACGAACGCTTCCGCGCGCGCCTCGCGCACCGTTTCCGCTTTGGCGGAGACGTCCACCATATGCGCTTCGCCGGCGGCGTTGATGTGGGTCAGTTGTGACATAGCTTATTTCTTTAAATGGGGATGGAAATTACACGGACGGGTACGGGCGTCCAGCTGCGGGGCAATGATGTTTTCCCACGCGGTGCGGCAGGCTTTGGTCGAGCCCGGCATAGCGAAAATCAGGGTTTTGTTAGCCACCCCGGCAACGGCGCGCGACTGCAGCGTGGAAGTACCAATCTCTTCAAAGGAGAGCATGCGGAACACTTCGCCGAAGCCTTCTACCTCGCGGTCGAACAGCGGGATCAGCGCTTCGGGGGCCTGATCGCCTGTGGTAAAGCCGGTGCCGCCGGTAATCAGCACCACCTGCACCTCATCGCTGGCAATCCACTGCGAAACCTGAGCGCGAATGGCGTAGCGGTTCTCCTTCACGATCGCTTTATCGACGATGTGATGCCCCGCGTCATGGGCCGCCTCGCGCAGCCAGTGGCCAGAGGTATCATCCTCTTCGCCACGGCGGTCGGAAACGGTAAGGATAGCAATGCGTGTCGGGATAAATTCTGCGCTTACCTGACTCATCTTCTGATTCCTTCTTAAGCCTGATTACCCGCCGATGTAGGACAGGTTCTGAGTAATGCCGGTATTGCCCTGATGCAGGAAGTGGGTCTGTTTTTTATGCGTCAGCGCGTCAGAAATGCGCGCTTCAAGCGCGTCCTGCTGCGCATCGTCTTCCAGCAGATCGCGAAGATCCACGCCGCCGTCGCCGAACAGGCAAAGATGGAGCTTGCCAACGGAGGAGACGCGCAGGCGGTTGCAGCTGGCGCAGAAGTCTTTCTCATAGGGCATGATAAGCCCAATCTCACCCTCATAATCCGGGTGACAGAAGACCTGCGCCGGGCCGTCGCTGCGCTGGCGGATTTGGTGGATCCAGCCGCGTTTCAGCAGCTCGTCGCGCAGCACCATGCCGGAGATGTGATGGCGACGGAACAGTTCGCTGCCCTCACCGGTTTCCATCAGCTCGATAAAACGCAGCTGAATGGGGCGGGACTGGATCCACGCCAGGAAGGTATCGAGCTGATGATGGTTCACATCACGCATCAGTACCGTGTTGACTTTGACTTTTTCGAAGCCCGCCGTGAACGCCGCGTCGATGCCGTCCATGACCTGCTGAAATTTATCCTGGCCGGTAATGGCGTGGAACTGACGGGCGTCCAGGCTATCGACGCTGACGTTGATCGCCGTCAGCCCCGCATCGCGCCAGTTCGCCACGTCACGCGCCATGCGGTAACCGTTGGTGGTCACCGCAATCTGGCGGATACGTTCGTTTTCACGCACGGCGGCAATGATGTCGGGGAAATCGCGGCGCAGCGAGGGTTCGCCGCCGGTCAGACGCACTTTTTCGGTGCCGAGCTCAGAGAAGGCGCGCGTGACGCGGCGCACTTCATCCACGGAGAGAAAGCCGTTATTGGTGACGCTGCCCGGTTTGTAGCCATCGGGCAGGCAGTAGGTGCAACGGAAGTTGCACACATCGGTAATCGACAGACGTAAGTAATAAAACTTACGCGCGAAAGCATCAGTAAGTTGTGAAGCCATGTACACCTTTCCAGATCGGGAGGCACAGTCATTTCTTTCTGTACCCTGGTGGCAAATTCGCCACGGCCAGAGCGCCATATCTTTCGACACAGGCACAAGGGCTAGAGTGTATGTTTTCAATTTTGAAAACGTGGTTAGGGCGATAGTAGCGCGGAAATTCTGACGACGCCATTATCGCTTCACGCTATATAATTATCTATATAGCGAATCGATCCTGCATTTTCGCTACAGAATACCTAAAAACCGCATTTTCACATTGATATACGTCATTTTGCATCGGGTGAGGCATCGTCTTTTAGGGGTAGTTAGGTTACTGTTACGCGATCGAACGTGATAAGGAATACGTATGCGCAATCGCACTTTTGCGGATCTTGACCGAGTGGTCGCTCTTGGCGGAGGACACGGCTTAGGCCGGGTTATGTCCTCTTTATCGTCACTCGGCTCAAGGCTGACAGGGATAGTGACCACCACCGACAACGGCGGCTCAACCGGGCGCATCCGTCGTGCCGAAGGCGGTATTGCCTGGGGAGACATGCGCAACTGTCTGAACCAGTTAATTACCGAGCCAAGCGTCGCGTCGGCGATGTTTGAGTACCGTTTTGGCGGCAATGGCGAACTTTCCGGGCATAACCTCGGAAACCTGATGTTAAAGGCGCTGGATCACCTGAGCGTACGGCCTCTGGAAGCCATTAACTTAATCCGTAACCTGCTCAAAGTGGACGCATTCCTGATCCCCATGTCTGAACAACCGGTTGACCTGATGGCAATCGATGCCGAAGGGCATGAAGTTTACGGCGAGGTGAATATTGATCAGCTCCTCATGCCGCCAGCGGAGTTAATGACCTATCCGAGCGTGCCCGCCACGCGAGAAGCGGTGGAGGCCATTGGGGAAGCGGATCTTATCCTGATCGGTCCGGGCAGTTTTTACACCAGCCTGATGCCGATTCTGCTGGTGAAAGAACTGGCGCAGGCGCTGCGCCGCACCCCTGCCCCGATGGTTTACATCGGTAACCTGGGACGTGAGCTGAGCCCGGCGGCAGCGAGCCTGTCGCTGGCAGACAAACTTGAATTAATGGAGCAGTACGTCGGTAAAAAAATAATCGACGGCGTCGTGGTCGGGCCGAAGGTGGATGTGTCGGGTATTGGCGACCGCGTGGTGGTGCAGGAGCCACTGGAAGCGAGTGATATTAAATATCGCCATGACCGTCACCTGCTGCGCGAGGCGCTGGAGAAGGCGATTCAGGCGCTGGGTTAGGTTCGTTTTGTGCGGCCTGATGCCCTCTCCCACAGGGAGAGGGAGAAAACAACGCTTTACTCACGATGCCGCGATGAAAAGATCCCGCAGCTGATGAAGCTGGTCGCGGATCTGCGCCGCCTCTTCGAACTCCAGGTTCTGCGCGTGCTGCATCATCTGCCCTTCCAGCTCGTGGATTTTCTGCTGCAGCGCTTTCGGCGTCAGCACGACGGTATCCTCTTCCACCACTGAACGCGCCTTGCCGCGACCTTTCGCTTTGGTTTTGGCAATGTTCTGACCCAGCGCCAGAATATCCACGACCTTCTTGTTCAGCCCCTGCGGGGTAATGCCGTGCTCTTCGTTGTAGCGCTGCTGTTTCTCGCGGCGGCGCTCCGTTTCGCCAATCGCTTTCGCCATCGACGGGGTAATTTTGTCACCGTACAGAATCGCTTTACCGTTGACGTTACGCGCGGCGCGACCGATGGTCTGGATCAGGGAGCGTTCAGAACGCAGGAAGCCCTCTTTGTCCGCATCCAGAATCGCCACCAGCGAGACTTCCGGCATGTCCAGACCTTCTCGCAACAGGTTGATCCCCACCAGCACGTCAAACTCGCCCAGACGCAGGTCGCGGATAATCTCCATGCGCTCCACGGTGTCGATATCCGAGTGCAGATAGCGCACCTTCTCGCCGTGCTCTTCGAGATACTCGGTGAGGTCTTCCGCCATACGCTTGGTGAGCGTGGTCACCAGCACGCGCTCGTTGATGGCGGAACGGGCGCGGATCTCTGAGAGCAGGTCGTCCACCTGCGTCGCCACCGGACGCACCTCGATAATCGGGTCCAGCAATCCGGTCGGACGTACAACCTGATCGACAACGTCTTCACCGGATTTCTCCAGCTCGTAGTTGCCCGGCGTGGCCGAGACGTAGATGGTTTGCGGCGCCAATGCCTCAAATTCTTCAAACTTCATCGGACGGTTATCCAGCGCTGACGGCAGGCGGAAGCCGTACTCCACCAGCGTCTCTTTACGCGCCCGGTCACCGCGGTACATCCCGCCGATCTGCGGGATCGTGACGTGGGATTCGTCGATCACCAGCAAACCGTCTGCCGGCAGGTAATCAAACAGCGTCGGCGGCGGCTCGCCCGGCCCGCGCCCGGAGAGGAAGCGCGAGTAGTTTTCAATGCCGGAGCAGTAGCCCAACTCGTTCATCATCTCAAGGTCGAACTGGGTACGCTGGCTGAGGCGCTGCTCTTCCAGCAGCTTATTGTTGGCCAGCAGCACCTTACGGCGCTCGGCCAGCTCCACTTTGATCTCTTCCATCGCCTGCACGATTCGCTCCCGAGGCGTCACGTAGTGCGTTTTCGGGTAGATGGTGAAGCGCTGGATCACCGACTCAACGTGTCCGGTCAGCGGGTCGAAGAGCGACAGGCGTTCAACCTCTTCGTCAAACAGCTCGACGCGCAGCGCCATATCGTCCGATTCCGCCGGGAAGATGTCGATCACTTCTCCGCGCACGCGGAAGGTGCCGCGCTGGAACGCCTGATCGTTGCGGGTGTACTGCAGCTCCGCCAGACGACGCAAAATCGCCCGCTGGTCAATAATCATCCCCTGCGTCAGGTGCAGCATCATCTTGAGATAGAGATCCGGATCGCCCAGACCGTAGATTGCGGAAACCGACGCGACGACGACCACATCGCGACGCTCCAGAAGCGCCTTCGTGGCCGACAGACGCATCTGCTCGATATGTTCGTTCACCGAGGCATCCTTCTCGATGAAGGTGTCAGAACTCGGCACGTAGGCTTCAGGCTGGTAGTAGTCGTAGTAGGAAACGAAATACTCCACCGCATTTTCCGGGAAGAACTCTTTCATCTCGCCGTAAAGCTGTGCGGCCAGGGTTTTGTTGGGTGCCAGCACCATCGTTGGGCGCTGGAGATCCGCAATCACGTTGGCGATGGTGAACGTTTTACCCGAGCCGGTTACCCCCAGCAGCGTCTGGTGCGCCAGCCCGTCTTCCAGCCCCTCTTCCAGACGACGGATCGCCTCAGGCTGATCGCCAGATGGACGGAAAGCAGAATTCAATTTGAACGGTTTACTCATGGGCGACGACCTGATGACGTTATAAGCGGCAGGTGAGTAATTTTACTCGTTGTTGCCAGGAATGCCAGTAAAAAACACTGGATGAAAAACCAGTGGCATGTCAGGATATTTAGCATAGCGCCTGAATGATGAGTGGTATAACGGCCAAAATTTAGACTGTGACAATATAAAACACCAGTCAGGTCAGGTTATCCCCAGAACTTTTTCTTTTTTAACATTTGTCAAGCCAGGTAATGATAGTTTTGTGGCAACGGGTGACACTTTCATGACGGGAATTGCTTTTATCTAAGCAATTAAATAATAAACGATATTTTCTAAAGCCGCGTTTCGCGTCAATTTGGGCGTAAGCCGCGTCTTCTCTCGCTTATCGCGTGTTTTCTAACTCTAATGCACATGGTTATCCACAGGAATAGTGGATAACTGCTTCCAGCCCATGCAGACTGGCGCTCGGCAAATTCCCGGATTTTCCCACGAGACGGCGGGAAAAAATTTTTATAGCTATTTTTTGCTGATTAACAATTGCGTCATTCATAACCAATCGACGAGATCTTGCTCACATTTTCATCATTTTGAGTTCTGCACCACAACTCACCACCGCCAGCACCGTCGATGTGCAATCCGGTTTTTAATAAACCACTTTCCGGTGATTTATTCCTAAAAAAGCCATTTTTTTGAACACTTTTCGGTTTCTGGCAGGGGTTTTGCAGATTCAAACCCGAGCCTCACCTACACACATTTTTAAGGAGAGAAAGATGTTGAGTCTGCGTGCTGTGAATCAGTTTTACGGAAGCCAACATACGCTATGGAACGTGAATTTGGATTTTCCGCAAGGGATGTGTACAGGCGTCGTTGGCCTGCCGGGGATGGGGAAAACCACCCTCATGAATTGCATCGCCGGGAGAGTGCCCGTTGAAAGCGGCAGCATCATCTGGCATGAGGCGGGCGCACCGCCGCGCGACTTGCTTAACCTGCCGCCAGAACAGCGCTCAGGACCGGGGATAGGCTATGTCCCGCAGGACAGGCGGATCTTCTCCCAGTTAACGATTGAGGAGAATCTGCATATCGCCATGCGGGCGATGGGGAAACCCAACCCGGAGGCGAAAAGTGACGTTTACGACCTGTTTCCGGCGCTCTACGCATTGCGACAGGCCCGCGCCAATACGCTCTCTCCGGACGATCAGTATCAGCTGGCGCTGGCTAATGCGCTGGTTAACCGTCCGCACCTGCTGATCCTCGATGAGCCCCTGCACGGCGCAGGACACAGCTTCGCCCAGAAGCTGGGGCAGCTGCTGGTGCGCTTAAACCGGGAGTTAGGTATGACGGTGCTATTAGCGGAGCAGCAGCTGTCGTTTATCCGCCGGGTGGCGGACCGTTTCTGCATGCTCTATCGCGGGCGTAACGTGGCGCAGGGCCACGTTAACGAGCTGGATGACGAGCTTATCGCGCACTGGATGTCGCGGGAAGCAAGACGCTGAGATCGAGATAACGCCCGGTGTCGGCATTTTCCGCGCCGTCAGCAAGCCAGGGAATTTCCCCGAGGCACGGGGCGGGAAGTACGCGCCTGAGCGTCGCCAGATACTCCTGGTGTCGTTTCCCCGGCGCAACCACGTCGTTGGCTATCCAGCCCGCCAGCGTCAGCCCGGCCTGCTGTACGGCCTGCGCGGTCAACATGGCGTGATTGATGCATCCCAGCCTGACGCCGACGACCAGAATGACCGGAAGCTGCTCGGCCTGCACCCAGTCAGCAAACGTCTGCACGTCCGAAAGCGGCGTAAACCAGCCGCCTGCGCCTTCCACCAGCACCCAGTCGGCCTGGCTTTCCAGCGTCCGTAACCCCGCTGACAGCACGGTGAAATCAATCGGACGACCTTCGTCAGCGCTGATGATGTGCGGCGAGGTCGGCTCGGCAAAGGTGTACGGATTCACCGCGGAATAGGCAAGCTCACGCGTGCTGTTACGCTGAAGCGCCAGCGCGTCGGTATTGCGTAATCCTTCCGCCGTCATCTCACTGCCGGAAGCTACAGGCTTATACCCGGCGGTGTTTTTCCCAAGCTTTCGCGCCGCCTGCAGCAGCGCCGAGCTGGCCACCGTTTTGCCCACTTCCGTATCCGTTCCGGTGACAAAATAACGTTCACTCACGTTCGATAATCCCATGAAAAAGTTGATAAGAGAGCGGGAAGTGACCCGGCTGCTGCGGCCAAGCCAGCTCAAGGCGCTGCAGCTGACCGCGGGTGAGCGGTTTTTTCTCGCGTCCGGTATGCAGGTGCGTGGCGCCGATGCCCTTCAGCGAACGCATGGCGCTGAACGCATCGCTAAAATTAAGCGTGATGGTCTGCACCACGCTGCGGTAGCGCCAGCCTGCCAGCGCCTGCGTCACCTGCTCATGCGATAAAAAACGGTTAGCGTGCGGCTGCTCATCCACCGCTTTCCACGCCTGATTCAGCTCCGGCAGCGAACTTTCCAGCAGGGTGGTAAAGGCTACCTTCCCGCCCGGTCGCGCAACGCGATAAAGCTCGCGCAGGGCCTGCGCCAGACTGCTGCACCACTGAACCGCCAGATGGCTCCAGACCAGATCGAACTGCGCATCCGCCAGCGGGATCGCCTCGATATCCGCCAGCAGATAGCGATCCGCTGCCTGCCGCTGACGCGCCTCGTCGAGCATCTGCTCTGAAAGGTCAATAGCCGTAACCTGGCTTCCCGCCCCGCGCCAGTAGCGGCTGTTGCTGCCGGGACCACAGCCCGCGTCCAGCACCTGCGGAAAACGGTTGTCGCCAAGGGCGGCCAGAAGCCCCTGCGCGCTCAGACGCTGCAGCTCATCGTGCTGCGAATAGCTCTGCGCGGCCCGACCAAATGCCGCCGCAACGGCCTGCTTATTCACCGGCGTCATGGAGCGCCTCCAGCAACGTCTCAATATCCTGTCGTTCATGTGCCGCCGTCAGGGTTAAGCGCAGCCGCGCGGTACCCGGCGGGACCGTTGGCGGGCGGATGGCGGTCACCCACATGCCGCGCTCGCGCAGCGCCTGTGCCAGCGCCAGCGCGCGGCCGTTTTCGCCGACAATCACCGGCTGGATGGCGCTCTGCGAATCGGGGCTGTGGAAGGGCAGCGCCGCTAATCCCTGACGGAAGCGGGCAATATGTTCTGCCAGCCGCTGGCGACGTTCGTCCCCTTCCGCGCTGCGTATTACCGCCAGCGACGCAGACAGCGCCACGGCCTGCGCGGGGGGCATGCTGGTGCTGTAAATCAAATGTCGGGCAAACTGCAGCAGATAGTCGGCGACGGACTCGCTGCACAGCACGGCGGCACCGCTGACGCCAAAGCCCTTACCGAAGGTGACGATCAGCAGCTCCGGCTTTACGTTTTGCTGATGCGCGCTGCCGCGACCTTCGTCGCCCATTACGCCAATGCCGTGGGCATCGTCGACCAGCAGCCAGGCGTTTTGCCGTTTTGCGGCCTCGTGCAGCGCGGCAAGCGGCGCGCTGTCGCCGTCCATGCTGAACACCCCTTCGGTGACCGCCAGCTGCTGTCCGTCGCAGGGTTTATCCAGCAGTGCGGCGAGCTGCCCCGCATCGTTATGGGCAAAGCGGCGCAGCTGAGCCGGGCTTAAATTTGCCGCCTCCAGCAGCGAGGCGTGGCTCAGGCGATCGGCGACAATCCGGTCCTCTTTTCCCATCAGCGCGGTAATGACCGCCTGGTTGGCGGCAAAGCCGGAGATGAACAGCAGCGCGCGCGGGTAGCCGAGCCAGTCGGCAAGCGCCTCTTCCAGCGCCTGATGCGCGGTGGTGTATCCGCTGACGTGTCCCGAGCCGCCGCTGCCCACGCCAAACCGCTCCGCCCCCTGCTGCCAGGCGCGGATAATGGCCGGATGCTGGCTCAGCCCGAGATAGTCGTTGCTGGAGAAATTGCAGAACCGCTGGCCTTCACGGGTAAGAAAACGGCCCGCGCCGTTTTCCACCACCCTGCGAACGCGAAACGCCTCTGCCGCCCGGCGTTCGTCCAGCGCGGTATTAATGCGTGCCTGCCAGGTCATACGGCTGCCGCGTTGTAGAACTGATCGGTGTCGGCGTTGAAAATCTGCTGCTCCAGCTGCTGCTGTTGCTCGTTATCGCCCGTCAGCACTTCGGTCTGATGCGGGTTAAGCCCCAGCTTGCGGAACAGCTGAACGTCTTTGTCCTCTTCCGGGTTCGGCGTGGTCAGCAGCTTGCAGCCGTAGAAGATGGAGTTGGCTCCGGCCATAAAGCACATCGCCTGGGTCTGCTCGTTCATCTGCTCGCGACCGGCAGAGAGGCGCACGAAAGAGGTCGGCATCATGATGCGCGCCACCGCAATGGTGCGAATAAAATCAAACGCATCCACGTCCTCGTTATCCGCCAGCGGCGTCCCTTTAACCTTCACCAGCATGTTGATCGGTACGCTTTCCGGCGGAGTCGGCAGGTTCGCCAGCTGCAGCAGCAGGCCCGCGCGGTCTTTCACCGTTTCGCCTAAACCCACGATACCGCCGGAGCAGACCTTGATCCCCGCGTCGCGCACTTTATCCAGCGTGTCCAGACGCTCCTGATAGGTCCGCGTGGTGATGATGTTGCCGTAAAACTCCGGCGAGGTGTCGAGGTTGTGGTTGTAGTAGTCCAGCCCCGCGGCGGAGAGGCGCTGCGCCTGCTCGTCGTTGAGCGTGCCGAGCGTCATACAGGCTTCGAGGCCCATCTCCTTCACGCCCTTCACCATCTGCTCCAGATACGGCATGTCGCGATCGTGCGGGTTCTTCCACGCCGCGCCCATGCAGAAGCGGGTTGAACCGGCGTTTTTCGCCTTGCGGGCGGAGTCGAGCACCTGCTCCACCTCCATAAGCCGTTCGGATTCCAGGCCGGTTTTGTAGCGCGCGCTCTGCGGGCAATATTTGCAGTCTTCAGGACAGGCACCGGTTTTGATCGACAGCAGCGTGCTGACCTGAACGTGGCGCGGATCGAAGTGCTGACGATGCACCTGTTGGGCTTCGAACATCAGCTCAAGGAAAGGTTTGTTGAATAATTCAGTGACTTGCGACATCGTCCAGCGTGCGTGGTGAGCCATGGGGCTTCTCCAAAGGGTTTTGTTAATTTTCGGTTCGGTTTATACTCGTAAACCTAAAACTTTTCAAAATGGTTTACAAGTCGATTATGACCCAGGACGATCTCGCCTTCGACAAGCAGCATATCTGGCACCCTTACACCTCCACCACCCGCCCTCTTCCCGTCTATCCGGTGGCCTCCGCCCACGGCTGCGAGCTGCACCTCGCCAGCGGCGAACGGCTGGTTGATGGGATGTCTTCGTGGTGGGCGGCCATTCACGGGTACAACCACCCGCGCCTGAATGCGGCGATGAAGGCCCAGATTGACCAGATGTCGCACGTGATGTTTGGCGGAATCACCCATCGGCCCGCGGTGGATTTATGCCGCCGTCTGGTGGCGATGACGCCTGACTCGCTGGAGTGTGTGTTCCTGGCGGATTCCGGCTCCGTGGCGGTTGAAGTGGCGATGAAAATGGCGCTGCAGTACTGGCACGCGAAGGGCGAAACGCGCCAGCGGTTCCTCACCTTCCGCAACGGCTATCACGGGGATACCTTCGGGGCGATGTCGGTGTGCGATCCGGACAACTCCATGCACAGCCTGTGGAAGGGCTATCTGCCGGAAAACCTGTTCGCCCCTGCCCCGCAGAGCCGCTTCGACGGCGAGTGGAACGAGATGGACATGGTCGGTTTCGCCCGGCTGATGGCGGCACATCGCCATGAAATCGCCGCCGTGATCCTGGAGCCGATTGTGCAGGGCGCTGGCGGAATGCGGATGTACCATCCGGAATGGCTGAGGCGTATTCGCAAGATGTGCGACCGCGAGGGCATTCTGCTGATTGCCGATGAGATCGCCACCGGCTTTGGCCGCACCGGCAAGCTGTTTGCCTGCGAGCATGCGGGCATTGCGCCGGATATTCTGTGTCTGGGTAAAGCGCTGACCGGCGGCACCATGACGCTCTCCGCCACGCTCACGACCCGCCAGGTGGCCGACACCATCAGCGACGGCGAGGCGGGCTGCTTTATGCACGGCCCGACGTTTATGGGTAACCCGCTGGCCTGCGCCGTCGCAAGCGAAAGCCTCGCCATTCTGGAAAGCGGCGAGTGGCAGACGCAGGTTGCGGAGATTGAAGCGCAGCTGAAAGACGAGCTGAGCGCCGCCTCGGGCGCGAATTTCGTGGCAGACGTGCGCGTGCTGGGTGCCATCGGCGTGATTGAAACCACCCATCCGGTGAATATGGCGGCCCTGCAGCGCTTCTTCGTTGAGCAGGGCGTCTGGGTGCGGCCTTTCGGCAAGCTTATCTACCTGATGCCGCCGTACAGCATTACGCAGGAGCAGCTGCGTAAATTAACCGACGCGGTTGTAACAGCCGTTAACATTCCCGCGCATTTCACGATGTAACCCTATGCATTACACTTGCTGAACGAGCGATCAACGAGGGTAAACCGTATGAAAATCATCAGTAAAGATCTGCGCGACGGTGAAAAACTGCCGGAACGCCACGTATTCAACGGCATGGGGTATCAGGGAGACAATATCTCCCCGCACCTGGCGTGGGACGAGGTTCCGGCCGGAACCAAAAGCTTTGTCGTGACCTGCTACGACCCGGATGCGCCTACCGGCTCCGGCTGGTGGCACTGGATTGTGGCGAACCTGCCTGCCGACACGCGCGTCCTGCCGCAGGGCTCCGGTTCAGATCTGGTTGCTCTGCCTGAAGGCGCCATTCAGACGCGCACCGATTTTGGTAAAGCGGGCTACGGCGGCGCGGCGCCACCAAAAGGGGAAACCCACCGCTATATCTTCACGGTGCACGCGCTGGATGTGGAGAAGATTGAGGTCGATGAAGGCGCGAGCGGCGCGATGGTAGGGTTTAACGTGCATTTCCATACGCTGGGGAGCGCGTCGATTACGGCGATGTATTCATAATAGTGCGGGCTAATGCCCTCTCCCACAGGGAGAGGGTTAGGGCAAAAAAATCACAGCACCGGCGGCAACAACCCCACCAGCCGCCCCTCTTCCAGAAGCTGCATCGCCTTATCAATATCCGGCGCAAAGAAGCGGTCATCATCGTAGTGCGATACGTGCTCGCGCAGCGCATGACGCGCCTGCTCCAGCAGCGGGCTCGATTTTAGTCCTTCACGCAGATCGATACCCTGACTTGCCGCCAGCCATTCCACCGCCAGCACGCCGCGGGTATTGGAGGCCATTTCCCAGAGACGACGCCCGGCAGCCGGTGCCATCGAAACGTGATCTTCCTGGTTCGCTGACGTTGGCAGGCTGTCCACGCTGTGCGGGTGCGACAGGGCTTTGTTCTCGCTCGCCAGCGCCGCCGCGGTCACCTGGGCAATCATAAAGCCCGAGTTGACCCCGCCGTTACGCACCAGGAATGGCGGCAGCTGGGACATATGTTTATCCATCATCAGCGCGATGCGGCGCTCGGACAACGCGCCGACTTCGGCAATCGCCAGGGCGATATTATCCGCAGCCATTGCCACCGGCTCGGCGTGGAAGTTACCGCCTGAGACCACCTCGTTTTCCTGGGCGAACACCAGCGGGTTGTCGGACACCGCGTTGGCTTCGACCAGCAGCACTTCTGCCGCCTGGCGCAGCTGCGTCAGGCACGCGCCCATCACCTGCGGCTGGCAGCGCAGGGAATACGGATCCTGCACCTTCTCGCAGTTGTGGTGTGAATCGGCAATCTCGCTGGTGTCGGTAAGCACGTGACGGTACATCGCGGCGGCATCAATCTGCCCGCGCTGACCGCGCACCTCGTGGATGCGGGCATCGAACGGGCGACGCGAGCCCAGCACGGCTTCGGTGGTCAGGGCACCGCACACCACCGCCGAGGCAAACAGATCTTCCGCTTCAAACAGGCCGCGCAGCGCGAAGGCCGTCGATGCCTGCGTACCGTTCAGCAGCGCCAGCCCCTCTTTCGCCGCCAGGGTGATCGGGTTTAACCCGGCTTTTTTCAGCGCCTCTTTCGCAGGAAGCCACTCGCCCTGCCAGCGCGCTTTGCCTTCGCCCAGCAGCAGCAGCGACATGTGCGCCAGCGGCGCAAGATCGCCGGATGCGCCGACGGAACCTTTCGCCGGGATCCACGGATAGACTTCCGCATTGACCAGCGCCATCAGCGCCTGAATCACGCTCAGGCGAATGCCGGAGAAGCCGCGGGCCAGGCTGTTGATTTTGAGAACCATCATCAGACGGACAATCTCATCCTCCAGCGGCTGACCCACGCCCGCCGCATGTGACAGCACCAGCGAACGCTGCAGGTTTTCCAGATCGTGTGTGGCGATGCGGGTCTGCGCCAGCAGGCCAAAGCCGGTGTTAATCCCGTAGGCGGTGCGCCCTTCGGCAACGATGGCTTCGACGCAGGCGACGCTGTCGTTAATGGCGGCGTGAGCGCTTGCATCCAGCGACAGGGTGACCGGCTTGCGCCAGACGTTACGCAGCTGCTTGAGCGTCAGCGATCCGGGAGTGAGTGTTAATGCGTTCATCAATGCTTTCCTTGTGTGGCAGGGATCATCGGCAGGTTAAGGCCCTGCTCTTTGGCACAGTCAATGGCAATTTCGTAACCCGCATCCGCGTGACGCATCACGCCGGTGGCCGGGTCGTTGTGCAGCACGCGAGCGATACGCGCGGCGGCTTCATCGGTTCCGTCGCAGACGATGACCATCCCGGAATGCTGGGAGAAGCCCATCCCCACGCCGCCGCCGTGGTGCAGCGACACCCAGGTCGCGCCGCTGGCGGTATTCAACAGAGCGTTCAGCAGCGGCCAGTCGGAGACCGCATCCGAGCCGTCGCGCATGGCTTCGGTTTCGCGGTTCGGGCTGGCGACGGAGCCGGAGTCCAGATGATCGCGGCCGATGACGATCGGCGCGGAGACTTCACCGCTGCGCACCATTTCGTTGAAGGCGAGGCCGAGTTTTTGACGCCACTCCAGCCCAACCCAGCAGATACGCGCCGGCAGGCCCTGGAAATTAATGCGCTCGCGGGCCATGTCCAGCCAGTGGTGAAGATGCTCGTCATCGGCGACGATCTCCTTCACTTTGGCGTCGGTTTTGTAGATGTCCTCCGGGTCGCCGGAGAGGGCAACCCAGCGGAACGGACCGATGCCGCGGCAGAACAGCGGGCGGATATAGGCAGGAACGAATCCCGGGAAGTCAAAGGCGTTATTCACGCCCATCTCTTTCGCCATCTGGCGAATGTTGTTGCCGTAGTCAAAGGTCGGAATGCCCATCTGGCTGAAGGCCAGCATGGCGGAGACGTGCTCAGCCATGGAGCGTTTCGCCGCAAGCACCGTGCCTTCCGGGTCGGTTTCCGCTTTTTGCTGATATTCTTCCCACGTCCAGCCTTTTGGCAGGTAACCATGCAGCGGGTCATGGGCGCTGGTCTGGTCGGTGACCAGATCCGGACGCACGCCGCGGGCGACGAGCTGCGGGAGAATGTCCGCCGCGTTGCCGCACAGGGCAATCGACACGGCTTTGCCTTCGGAGGTGTATTTTTTGATGCGCGCCAGCGCATCGTCCAGATCGGTTGCCTGCTCATCGACGTAGCGGGTGCGCAGACGGAAATCAATGCGGCTCTGCTGGCACTCAATGTTCAGCGAGCACGCGCCGGCAAGCGTGGCGGCCAGCGGCTGCGCGCCGCCCATGCCGCCAAGACCCGCGGTCAATACCCAGCGGCATTTGAGCGAGCCGTTATAGTGCTGGCGGCCGGCTTCCACGAAGGTTTCGTAGGTGCCCTGCACGATCCCCTGGCTGCCGATGTAGATCCAACTGCCCGCTGTCATCTGGCCGTACATCGCCAGCCCTTTCGCGTCCAGTTCGTTGAAGTGTTCCCAGGTGGCCCAGTGCGGCACGAGGTTAGAGTTGGCGATCAGCACGCGCGGGGCGTTTTTGTGCGTTTTAAATACGCCAACCGGCTTGCCGGACTGCACCAGCAGGGTTTCGTCGTGTTCGAGTTCGGTCAGGGATTTTACAATTGCGTCATAGCATTCCCAGTTGCGCGCGGCGCGGCCAATGCCGCCGTAGACCACCAGCTCGTGGGGGTTTTCCGCCACCTCAGGGTCGAGGTTGTTCATCAACATGCGCAGCGGGGCTTCGGTGAGCCAGCTTTTGGCGGTAAGCGTGGTGCCGCGCGCGGCGCGGACGTCCTGCTGGCGGTATTTACCTGACGACATTGTGTGCTCCTCATAGGGGACAGATGATGCATTTAGATATACTTGTATAGACAAGCACACACAAGGCCGGATTTAACAAAAAAGATACAATTTTGTTATATTGCGTTAGCGATCACGCTTATAAAACTTATGACATGAAGTGGCCCTGCAGCCGGTAGCGATTCCCCGGGAAAAGCAGCCGGGCATGCGACACAATGTGCGACGAGGACCAGGTTCGACGGCGGATCAACAGGCACGGATCGTGCTCTTTAATGCGTAGCCTTTCGCACTCCTGCGGCGTGGCGCGCACGGCCTCTACAATGTGCTCCCCTTCCGTCAGCGGTGCGACGAGCGAGAGATAGGCATGCGGCGTAGTCTGGGTGTAATCCTGGCTCAGATAGTCCGGTATCCGCTCAGCGTTAACGCAGCGATCTTCAATCTGCACCGGAATGTCGTTTTCGAAATGCACCATCACGGAGTGGAAGATTCGGCTTCCCTCCTTGACGTTAAGCTCTACCGCCTGCTCGGCGCTGGCCTGGGTCTCTTCGAGCACCAGCACCTCACAGCGGTGCTGATGATTACGCGCGGCTATCTCGTCCGCAATGCTGCGGATTTCAAACAGGGCCGACTGTCCTTTCGGTTCCGCCACAAACGTCCCCACGCCCTGCAGACGCACCAGAAGCCCTTCGTCGGTCAGCTCGCGCAGCGCCCGGTTGACGGTCATCCGGCTAAAACCAAACTGCGCCACCAGCTCGGCCTCCGAAGGTATGCGGTCGTGCGGGCGCCAGACGCCGGCGGCGATTTTTTCGCTAATTGCCTGCTTCACCTTTTCATAGAAAGGCGCGGGAGGGCTCGACTGCGGCAGAGGTGAGCGTGAAAACATCGTGACTCCTTGAATAGTGTTATGCCCACCAGTGAGCAATTTGCCAGGCCAGGCGGGCGGCAAGCTTTGCGCCCTGCCCGTCCCGATCGTACTGCGGGTTAAACTCTACCAGATCGGCGGCCTGTAGCTTACCGCTACGGCAGATTTGTTCGATAACCGGGAGAAGATCCAGCGCCGGTATGCCTAACGCAGCCGGTGCGGACACGGCAGGCATTTCGCTGGCGGGCAGGACGTCCAGGTCGATTGTCAGATAGATACGATCGGCCTGCGCCAGCACCCTTTCCAGGACGGATAGCGCATCGCGCCTGAAATGCAGATCTTCCACCAGCGTGACGTTCAGGCGTTCGGCCTCATCCCACAAAGCCTGCGTGTTCGCCGCCCGGCTCACGCCAAGGCAGGCGTAATGAAATTCCCGCCCGCGCTCATCGCAGTAGCGCGCCAGCTGGCGAAACGGGGTGCCGGACGTCGCATGGTCGGCCTTGCGCAGATCGAGATGGGCATCAAGGTTGATAATGACAACCCGCTCGTTCGGGAAGGCGTCCAGCACTCCGCGACCGTGCGCCCAGGCGGTTTCGTGCCCGCCGCCAAAGACCAGCGTGCGCATCCCGGACTGCTGACAGGCCGTGACGGCATCGCTCAACGCCTGCTGTGCCGCTTCCAGCTCGTGGCCTTCAACGTACACCGAGCCCATATCCGCCAGCCGGTCATGCCCCTGATGGCTTGCCATATTTGCCAGCGCTTTTCGCAGCATATCCGGTGCCTGCACGGCGCCTGGCCTGCCCTGATTGCGTTTTACCCCTTCATCACATTCAAAACCTATCAGCGCGATGCCGGATGAAAGCGGCATGAACTGGCCCTGCTGCTTTATCGTCTGAAAAATGCGCTTTGCGCTGCTGGCCTCGGCGCTGTCATCGCGCCCCTGCCAGACGGTTTCGGCTACGGGCCGCCATAACCTCATACTGCCTCCCCACGGAAAATACGTTGATACAGCGGATTGCGTCCCGGCTCGTAGACCATCTCAACCGGATGGTGTGCATCCCAGACGATAAAATCGGCGACAAACCCCGCCCGCAGCTGTCCGTGGGTTTCACCGCGGCCCAGCGCCTGCGCGGCATGGCGCGTGACGCCTGCCCAGGCTTCTTCCGGGGTCAGGCCAAACTGGACGCAGGCCATATTCATCGCCAGGTGCAGGCTCGCAAACGGGCTGGTGCCGGGGTTATAGTCGGTGGCGACGGCCATCGGAACACCGCGTTTTCTGAGCTGTTCAACCGGCGGACGCTGGCGCTCCTGCAGAAAATAGAACGCCCCCGGCAACAGGACGGCAACCGTGCCGCTTTCCGCCATCGCCTGAACGCCTGCGTCGTCGAGATATTCAATATGATCGGCGGAAAGGCCCTTATACTGGCTGACCAACGCCGCGCCGCCCTGGTTCGACAGCTGTTCGACATGCCCTTTCACCGGGATACCCAGCGCGGCGGCAGTCCGGAAAAGGCGCTCGGTTTGCGACGGGGTAAAGCCGACGTTTTCGCAAAACACGTCGACTGCTTCATATAACTCTTTTTGCCACAGCGTGGGCAGTATCTGCTCACAGACCAGCGTGAGGTAGGCATCCGGATCCTGCCGGTATTCCGGCGGAACCGCATGGGCCGCCAGCAGCGTTGGGCTGATATCAATCGGATTATTGAGGCCCAGCTGGCGGGCAACCTGCAGCATCTTCTCTTCGGCCTCGGCGTTGAGCCCGTATCCGGATTTGATTTCAACCGTGGTGACACCTTCATTCATCAGACGCTGGAGCCGCTGCTGCGCCAGCTTAAGCAGGGTTTCGGCTGAGCTGCTGCGCGTCGCCGTCACGGTAGCGTTAATCCCGCCCCCCCGGGCGCTGATGGTTTGATAAGAGACGCCGTTCAGACGCTGCTCCCACTCCGCCGCGCGGTCGCCGCCAAATACCAGGTGGGTGTGGCAGTCGATCAGGCCCGGCGTGACAAGACGTCCCTGAAGATCGACACAGTGACGGTGTCCGGAAGGAATTTCAGATTCAGGGATCACGGCCAGAATAATCTGGCCGCGCACGACCAGGGCGTGTTGCTCTTTCAGTCCATAAGGCGCAGGTACGTCCGGCGCCATCGTAGCCAGTCGCGCATTTCGCCATATAACATCGTCGGGATGAATCTGCTGCATGGGGCATTCCACTTGTCTTAGGTTGTATAGACATTTATTTGCATCCACCGTCTACTGTCAACCGCCTTAACGGAAAATGTTATTTATTTGTGATCACTTACCTGCCGCCCCAGGGCTAAAAATGCAACTTTTACCCTTTTTATCTTCCCGTTTCGCTCAACTTAGTATAAAAAAGCAGGCTATTTCGTCTATCCCGTAAAGACTTGCATACCCAGGAGCTTCACCTTGAACATTTCCAGGATTTCCCGTCTGGCGTTAGCACTCGCCTTTGGCGTGACCTTATCCGCATGCAGTTCAACACCACCGGATCAGCGCCCTTCTGAGCAGGTTGCGCCCGGTACCGCCTCCCGCCCGATTTTGTCCGCTGATGAAGCGAAGAACTTCGATCGTGCGCACTACTTCTCGGCGATGGATCCTAACGCTGCGCCGTGGACACCTTCTTCTATTAACCTGCCTAAACAGCCTGACTTCGTGGTTGGCCCGGCCGGTGCGCAGGGCGTAACGCATACTTCTATTCAGGCTGCGGTTGATGCTGCCATCACTAAACACAGCGCGTCTCGCCAGTACATCGCGATCCTGCCGGGTGAATATGAAGGCACCGTGTATGTTCCGGCGGCACCAGGCAGCATTACGCTTTACGGTCTGGGCGAAAAAGCGATCGACGTAAAAATTGGCCTGGCGATTGATTCCGAAATCGACAGCAACACCTGGCGTCACCTGGTGAACCCGGCCGGTAAATATATGCCGGGTAAACCGGCGTGGTACATGTTTGATAACTGTCAGAGTAAGCGTTCCGCCACCATTGGCGTGATGTGCTCGGCGGTATTCTGGTCTCAGAATAACGGTCTGCAGCTGCAGAACCTGACCATTCAGAATACCCTGGGCGACAGCGTTGATGCAGGCAGCCACCAGGCCGTTGCGCTGCGTAGCGATGGCGATAAGGTGCAGATTAACAACGTCAACATTCTGGGCCGTCAGAACACCTTCTTCGTGACCAACAGCGGCGTGCAGAACACCCTGCAGAATAACCGCCTGACCCGTACTCTGGTGACCAACAGCTACGTTGAAGGTGACGTGGATCTGGTGTCCGGTCGCGGCGCGGTGGTGTTTGATAATACCGATTTCCGCGTGGTGAACTCACGCACTCAGCAGGAAGGTTACGTGTTTGCTCCGGCAACCCAGTCTAACCTCTTCTACGGCTTCCTGGCCGTGAACAGCCGCTTTAACGCTGCCGGTGACGGCGTGGCGCAGCTGGGACGCTCCCTGGACGTGGACTCTGCGACCAACGGCCAGGTTGTGATCCGCGACAGCGTGATCAACGAAGGCTTCAACATGGCGAAGCCGTGGGCTGATGCCGCGATATCCAAACGTCCATTCTCCGGCAATACCGGCGCGGTGGATGATAAAGGGAACGTGCAGCGCAACCTGAACGACGCTAACTTCAACCGCATGTGGGAATACAACAACCGCGGTCTGGGTAGCAAAGTGGTTGCTGAGCCGAAGCAGTAAGCTGTTTTGCCCGGTGGCGCTGCGTTTACCGGGCATAAAAAAACCTCGCATTCGCGAGGTTTTTTGTTTTTAGCCGCTTAGTGAGCGTTGACCACCACCCACATTGGCCCCTGGCCGACGGCATAACGCCCTTTCTCTTCCAGCAGCCCCTGCTCGCCTTTAATTTCATACAGCGCGATGTGGTGGGATTTCTGCCCCGCCGCAATCAGGTATTTACCGCTGTGATCGATATTAAAGCCGCGCGGCTGGGTTTCCGTTGGCTGGAACCCTTCAATCGCCAGCACGCTGCCGTCTTCAGAGACGCTAAACACGGTAATCAGGCTGGAAGTACGGTCACAGGCGTACAGATGGCGGCCATTTGGCGTAATGTGGATATCCGCTGCCCAGCGGGTGTCGGAGAAGTCGGACGGCATCATGTCCAGCGTCTGCACGCACTCAATCTGGCCGTTAGGATCTTTCAGCTCCCATACGTCCACCGAGCTGTTCAGCTCATTAACCACATAGGCGTACTGCTGGTTCGGATGGAAGACCATATGGCGCGGGCCGGCGCCTTCAACGGTAGTCACTTCGGCAGGATTCTGCGCCACCAGGTGACCATCATCGCTCAGGGTGAACAGGCAGATACGATCCTGCTTCAGCGCAGGCACCCACAGCGTGCGGTTATCCGGAGAAATATTCGCCGAGTGGCAGCCTTCAAGCCCTTCCACCACATCCACGGTTTCGACCGGAATGCCCTCTTCCAGACGCGTTACGCTGACGCAGCCCGCGTTATAAGAGCCGCTGAAGACAAAGTTGCCTTTACGATCGGTCGAGATATGGGTTGGGCTGCCCGGCAACGGGGCTTCGGCAGTGTACGTCAGCGCGCCATCGTCCGGAGAAATGCGATAGGCCAGCACGCGGAACTCCGGGCGCACACCCACGTACAAGAAACGTTTATCCGGGCTGATGACCATCGGTTGCACCTGGCCTGGTACATCAACAACCTGAACCAGCGTGAGTGTCCCTTCGGTATTTAAACGCCAGACGTGGATCTGCTGGCTTTCAGGACTGGCGGTATAAACGGTTTGTTTCATGAATATTCACTCCTCACTGCGCATGAAAGTAGTTAACTTTTGACGGTGAATGCTGAATTGTCGACAGGAGTTTTGAAGCGTTCGCCTCTCGGTGTACCATCCCATCAAAACGTAAATTCAATATTAACCCGGGAAAACAGATGACCTCGCGTGTGATTGCTCTGGATTTAGACGGTACCTTACTGACGCCGCAAAAAACCCTTCTCCCCTCCTCCCTTGAGGCGCTAAAACGCGCGCAGGAAGTGGGATATCAACTCCTTATCGTAACGGGTCGACATCACGTTGCCATTCACCCTTTTTATCAGGCACTGGCGTTAGATACACCTGCAATTTGTTGTAATGGCACTTATTTGTATGATTATCAGGCAAAAAAGGTTTTAGCCTCCGACCCGCTGCCGGTTCCCCAGGCGCTGCAGCTGATCGATCTGCTGGATGAGCATGCCGTTCACGGCCTGATGTATGTGGATAACGCGATGCTGTACGAGCGCCCTACTGGCCACGTGGTGCGCACCAGCAACTGGGCGTTGTCCCTGCCTGAAGCGCAGCGTCCGGTCTTTACCCAGGTCTCCTCCCTGCGTCAGGCCGCCCAGGACGTTGAGGCTATCTGGAAATTTGCCCTGACCGATGAAGACACCACCAAACTGAATACCTTCGCAAAACACGTGGAGCAGACGCTGGGTCTGGAGTGCGAATGGTCCTGGCATGACCAGGTGGACATTGCCCGCAAAGGCAACAGCAAAGGCAAGCGCCTGACGCAGTATGTGGAATCTCAGGGCGGGTCGATGCGTGACGTGATCGCCTTCGGCGACAACTACAACGACATCAGCATGCTGGAAGCCGCCGGTACCGGCGTGGCGATGGGCAATGCCGACGACGCGGTCAAAGCCCGCGCCAACGTGGTGATTGGCGACAACACCACCGACAGCATCGCGCAGTACATTTATACCCACCTGCTGTAATCAGGCGGTAATCGAGACGCTCTTAATTTGCGCGTAAAGCCACAGGCCGGGTTTGATCCCTAACTCATCCCTGGCCCACGGGCTGATGCGCGCCCAGAGCGTCCTGCTGCCGACTTCAAGCTTCACTTCCACCTGCCCGTTATCATCAAAACACTCCGCGACTTTGGCGCGCAGAATATTTCGGATACTGGTTTGCAGCGGCGGCTGCAGCACCAGCGAGACGTCCGACGCCTGGATGCGAATTCGCAGCGCGGACTGTAGTGGTTTGTCGATCTTATTGACCCACAGATGCTGGTCGCCCAGCGCCAGGGCGGTCATCGCGTAGTGCGGATGGTGTTCCAGAACGCTCACTTTAAGAATGCTGCTCTGCTGTTCCCTGGGTAACCAGGGGTGCATTACGCTGCTGCCCCACACCTCTTCCAGGTTGCCAAAGGCCTTCACGCTGCCCTCTTCCAGCACCAGCACCTTGTCGGCCAGATGGAGGATCTCATCCAGCGAATGGCTGACGTAGAGCATCGGAATATTAATTTCGCGCGCCAGGCGCTGTAGATAAGGCAGAAGTTCGCGTTTACGCGGAATATCGAGCGAGGCCAGCGGCTCGTCGAGCAGCAGCAGTTCGGGTGCGGTCAGCAACGCGCGGCCAATGGCCACCCGCTGTTTTTCTCCGCCGGAGAGCGAGGATGGCAGCCTGTCGAGCAGAGGCTCAATCCCTAAAAGCGTCACCAGCTTATCAAACTGCCCGGCCATGCTTTTCGCCATGCCGTAACGCAGGTTGCCGCGCACGTTGTAGTGCGGGAATAAGCGCGCGTCCTGGAAAACATAGCCGATGCGGCGTTTATCAGGCGAAAGATACACCTTATTTTCCACGTCATTTAAGACGCGGTTATTCAATACAATCCGTCCTGACTGCGGGCGGGTCAGACCGCTGATGGCATTAATCAGCGACGTTTTTCCCGCCCCCGACACGCCAAAGATGGCGGTGATTCCGCTTGCCGGCAGCGTCTCGTTAAGCGTCAGGGTATGGTTTCCCAGCGTCTGGGTGAAATGGAGTTCCAGCATGCTTATTTCCCCATCCGCTCGCGGCTGAGCCGCGCCAGCCATTCAGACACCATTAGCGACACCAGCGCCAGCACAATTGAAATTATGCATAGACGCGCCGCCGCGCCTTCTCCGCCCGGCGTTTGAATCAAGGTATACATGGCCGACGGAATCGTTCGCGTCTCGCCGGGAATGTTCGACACAAACGTGATCGTCGCGCCAAACTCGCCCAGCGAGCGGGCGAAGGCGAGCACCGTCCCGACAATAATGCCAGGCAGCGTTAGCGGAAGCGTGATGGTGAAAAAGACGCGCCGGCGCCCAGCGTGCGGGCCGCCTGTTCGAGCTTCATGTCCACGCCTTCCAGCGCGAGGCCTATCGCTCTGACCATCAGCGGGAATGACATCACTGCGGCCGCCAGTACCGCACCGCGCCAGCTAAATGCAAACGTCAGCCCAAACCAGTCGTAGAGCTTCTCGCCGATAAAACCGCGTCGCCCCATCGAAATCAGCAGCAGGTAACCGACCACCACGGGTGGCAAAACGAGCGGAAGATGAAGCACGCTGTCGAGCAGCGTTTTGCCGGGAAACTGACAGCGAACCAGTAACCAGGCAAAGAAGATCCCAAAGGGCAAACTCAGCGCAACCGCCAGGGAAGAGACTTTAAGGCTCAGCACAACAGCCTGCCATTCAGGATCGGTCAATATCATCAGTGAGTCGTAAATCCGTAACGTTTAAAGATTGCGGACGCTTCCGGCCCCTTCAGATAATCGCGGAAGGCCGTCACGGCCGCATTTTTATGTCCATCAACAATCGCAACAGGATATTCCACTTTCTTGTGGGAGTCTTCCGGGAACGTTGCGACCACTTTTACCCCTTTACTGGCAACGGCATCAGAGCCATACACAATGCCCAGCGGGGCTTCGTTGCGCTCTACCAACGCCAGCGCGCCGCGCACGTCTTCCGCCGGGGCCAGCTTCGGTGACAATGTCTCCCATGCGCCCAGCTTTTGCAGCGCCTCTTTGGCATAAATCCCGGCCGGAACGTGCTCCGGGTCGCCCACCGCCAGACGGCCACCGTTCAGCAGGCTCGTCCAGTGGGTCTCTTTGTTGATGGTGATGTCCGCCTGCGCGCTGGCTTTTGGCGCCACGACAACCAGGCTATTCCCCAGCAGCGTTTCGCGGGTTGTCGCATCAATTGATTTCTTCTCCGCCGCGTAATCCATCCACTTCTGGTCAGCCGAGATGAACAGATCCGCCGGTGCGCCCGCTTCTATCTGGCGAGCCAGCGTAGAGGAAGAGGCAAATGAGGAGACCACCTCGACGTTTTTCTCTTTTTTATACGCCGCCGCGATGTCCTGCAGCGCGTTGGTCAGCGACGCCGCGGCAAAGACCGTGATTTTACCCTCGTCCGCCAGCGCGTGTCCGGTAAGAGAAAGCGTCAGCGTTGCCCCTGCGAAAAGGCGTACCCATGAACGTGCCATTTGTAACTCCTGTGAGTAGCGTTATATACATCTTAATATAACGGTAACGTCATGGAGATCCCAGCGTTTAATCGTACCGCTGAAGGGGTAAACTTAAATAATATCGGCGAAAACGGGGAAATCTTGAGAGCAAAACGCCCGGACTCGCCGGGCGTTTTGTGGGGAATCAATGCTGCTTTTTAGCCTGGTCTTTGTGACCAATGTTCGAAAAGACGTTGAACACTTCACCCAGGCCGTAGATGGCACCGAGGATGATGGCCATCACTACTGGTACCATGATCACGGCGAATACCAGACTTTTCAACAACTCTAACATGGTTTTCTCCAGATATTGTGAATGGCTCATTCTACCTTGAAAAGTGAGAAAAACATCCCCTTTTGTGCGGTACCCTTTGCGCCCCGCACCATTTGGGTCACAATGCTCTTTTTGCCAGGACACTGTTATGCAGGCCGAAATTCTCCTCACTTTACGACTTCAGCAAAAACTTTTCGCCAATCCGCGACGTATCGCCCTGCTTAAACAAATAGAACAAACGGGCTCAATTAGCCAGGGGGCGAAAAACGCGGGCATCAGCTACAAAAGCGCCTGGGACGCCATCAACGAAATGAACACCCTGAGCGAACAACCGCTGGTGGACAGAGCCACAGGCGGCAAAGGCGGCGGCGGTGCGATCGTGACGCGCTATGGCCAGCGCCTTATTCAGCTTTACGATCTGCTGGCCCAGATTCAGCAAAAGGCGTTTGATGCGTTGAGCGACGACGATAACGTTCCGCTGGACAGCTTGCTGGCCGCCATTTCCCGCTTCTCGTTACAAACCAGCGCCCGCAACCAGTGGTTTGGAACGGTGACGGCGCGCGACAATCTTCAGGTACAGCAGCATATTGAGATCCTGCTTGCCGATGGCACCACCCGTCTGAAAGCCGCCATAACGGCGCAGAGCGCAGAGCGCCTCGAGCTGTATGAAGGTAAAGAGGTGCTGGTGCTGCTGAAAGCGCCGTGGGTCAATATCACGCGCGATCCCAACGCAGCAAAGGCGGCCGATAACCAGCTCCAGGGCGCAATTAGCCATATCGAACGCGGCCAGGCGCAGTGCGAAGTGCTGATGACCCTGGCAGACGGGCAACCGCTTTGCGCGACGATACCGCTTAGCGAAGCGGACAGTTTAGAAGAAGGTACTGTCGTCACCGCTTATTTCAACGCGGACCGGGTCATTATCGCCACATTGTGCTGAGCGCATTGACAATCGCGCCGACAGTGCGTATCCCTGATATCTGGTGCTGCAAAAACAGGGATAAATCATGTCATCATTGCATATTTCGCAAGGCACGTTTCGTCTTAGCGATACCCGAACGCTGACGATTGCTGATTTGACGATACGCGCGGGTGAAAGCTGGGCGTTTGTCGGCACTAACGGCAGCGGTAAATCCGCGCTGGCCCGCGCGCTGGCCGGCGAGCTCCCCCTCCTCAAGGGCGAATACCAGAGGGACTTTACTCGCCTGACGCGCCTGTCATTTGAACAACTGCAAAAGCTGGTCAGCGACGAGTGGCAGCGCAACAACACCGATTTACTCAGCCCTGGCGAAGAAGATACCGGCCGTACGACGGCGGAAATTATTCAGGATGAGGTGAAAGATCCCGCCCGCTGTCTGCGCCTGGCAGAACGGTTCGGTATCACCGCCCTGCTGAACCGACGCTTTAAATACCTTTCTACCGGCGAGACGCGAAAAACGCTGCTTTGCCAGGCGCTGATGAGCGAGCCCGAGCTGCTTATCCTCGACGAGCCGTTTGACGGCCTTGACGTGCAGTCCCGTGCGCAGCTGGCGGCCCTGCTGGAGTCGCTTAATCAGCAGGGATATACCCTGGTTTTGGTGCTTAACCGCTTCGATGAAATTCCGGACTTTATTCAGCACGCGGGCGTACTGGCCGACTGTAACCTGACCGAGACCGGTGAAAAAACAGCGCTGCTCAAGCAGGCGCTCATTGCCCAACTCGCGCACAGTGAACAACTCGACGGTATAACCCTACCGGAACCTGACGCCCCTTCGGCCCGCCATGCGCTCGATCCCCACCAGCCGCGCATCGTGCTGCGGGATGGGATCGTCTCTTATGACGATCGCCCGATCCTTAACCGTCTAAGCTGGACGGTCAATCCCGGCGAACACTGGCAGATTGTCGGCCCTAACGGCGCGGGGAAATCCACGCTGCTGAGCCTGATCACCGGCGATCATCCTCAGGGCTACAGCAACGATCTGACGCTGTTTGGTCGGCGTCGCGGCAGCGGCGAAACCATCTGGGATATTAAAAAACATATCGGCTACGTCAGCAGCAGCCTGCATCTGGACTATCGGGTCAGTACCACGGTACGCAACGTGATCCTTTCCGGGTATTTTGATTCCATCGGCATTTATCAGGCTGTGTCGGACAAACAGCACAAGCTGGCCCAGCAGTGGCTGGATATCCTGGGCATGGACAACCGGGTCGCTGACGCGCCGTTTCATAGTCTGTCGTGGGGGCAGCAGCGCCTGGCCCTGATCGTTCGCGCGCTGGTGAAACACCCTACGCTTCTGATCCTCGACGAACCGCTGCAGGGACTCGATCCGCTGAATCGACAGCTTATCCGCCGCTTTGTGGACGTGCTGATTAGCGAAGGTGAAACGCAGCTGCTTTTCGTCTCACACCATGCCGAAGATGCCCCTGCCTGCATCACGCATCGCCTGGAGTTTGTTCCCGACGGTGAGGGCTATCGCTACCTTCTCAGCAACGTCGATTAACCGTGGAGGGCTCTGCCCTCCTCTTTTCAGATAACTTGCATCAATACATCGCTATCTCTTTGATCTAGAATGCTCTCAGTCATTGAAAAAGTGAGTATGAAAACGAGTGTAAACGATTCCACTATTTTATCCCATGTCACACTTTTCGCGTCTCTGTTATGCTATGGTTATTACATACCATAAGCCCAATGGAGCGAAATATGCGAGTTCTGGTAACAGGTGGTAGCGGTTACATAGGTAGTCATACCTGCGTGCAACTGCTGCAAAACGGTCACGACGTCATCATCCTCGATAACCTGTGCAACAGTAAGCGCAGCGTGCTGCCGGTGATTGAACGCCTTGGCGGTAAACAACCGACTTTCGTGGAAGGCGACATCCGCAACGAAGCGCTGATGACCGAGATCCTTCACGACCACGCCATCGAAGCGGTGATCCACTTCGCGGGTCTGAAAGCGGTCGGTGAATCCGTGGCGAAGCCGCTCGAGTATTACGACAACAACGTCAACGGTACCCTGCGTCTCATCTCCGCCATGCGCGCGGCCAACGTCAAAAACTTCATCTTTAGCTCCTCCGCCACCGTCTACGGCGATCAGCCCAAAATTCCTTACGTTGAAAGCTTCCCGACCGGTACGCCGCAAAGCCCGTACGGCAAAAGCAAGCTGATGGTGGAGCAGATCCTGACCGACCTGCAAAAAGCGCAGCCGGAGTGGAGCATCGCCTTACTGCGCTACTTCAACCCGGTCGGCGCGCATCCGTCTGGCGACATGGGTGAAGATCCGCAGGGCATCCCGAACAACCTGATGCCGTATATCGCCCAGGTTGCCGTGGGTCGCCGCGACTCGCTGGCGATTTTTGGCAATGACTATCCGACCGAAGACGGCACCGGCGTGCGCGACTACATCCACGTGATGGATCTGGCCGACGGCCACGTTGCGGCCATGCAGCACCTGGCCAACAAACCGGGCGTGCATATTTACAACCTCGGCGCCGGTGTCGGCAGCAGCGTGCTGGACGTGGTTAACGCCTTCAGCAAAGCCTGCGGCAAGCCGGTGAACTACCACTTCGCTCCGCGTCGTGATGGCGACCTGCCTGCTTACTGGGCCGATGCCACCAAAGCTGATAAAGAGCTCAACTGGCGTGTAACGCGCACGCTTGATGAAATGGCACAGGATACCTGGCACTGGCAGTCACGCCACCCGCAAGGCTATCCGGACTAAGGATCCGTCATGACGCAATTTAATCCCGTCGATCATCCGCATCGTCGTTTTAACCCGTTAAGCGGGCAATGGATTTTGGTTTCTCCGCATCGCGCCAAGCGCCCCTGGCAGGGGGCGCAGGAGACGCCTGCAAAACAGACGCTGCCACAGCACGACCCGGACTGCTTCCTCTGTCCGGGCAACACGCGCGTCACCGGGGACAAAAACCCGGACTACAAAGGCACCTTCGTGTTCACCAACGATTTTGCCGCCCTGATGACCGACACGCCGGACGCGCCGGAAAGCCACGATCCGCTGATGCGCTGCGAAAGCGCGCGCGGAACCAGCCGCGTGATCTGCTTCTCGCCCGATCACAGCAAAACGCTGCCGGAGCTGAGCGTGGACGCGCTGAAAGAGGTCGTCAGCACCTGGCAGGCGCAAACCGCAGAGCTGGGGCAGAGCTATCCGTGGGTGCAGGTGTTCGAAAACAAAGGCGCGGCTATGGGCTGCTCTAACCCGCACCCGCACGGCCAGATCTGGGCGAACAGCTTCCTGCCTAACGAAGCCGAGCGTGAAGACCGTCTGCAGAAAGCGTATTACGCGGAAAACGGTTCGCCGATGCTGGTGGATTACACCCAGCGCGAGCTGGCCGACGGCAGCCGCACCGTGGTGGAAACCGAACACTGGCTGGCCGTTGTCCCTTACTGGGCCGCCTGGCCGTTTGAAACGCTGCTGCTGCCGAAAGCGCACGTGCAGCGCATCACCGATCTCAGCGACGCGCAGCGCGACGACCTTGCCCTGGCGCTGAAAAAGCTCACCAGCCGTTACGACAACCTGTTCCAGTGCTCCTTCCCGTACTCCATGGGCTGGCACGGCGCCCCGTTTAACGGCGAAGAGAATCAACACTGGCAGCTGCACGCCCATTTCTATCCGCCGCTGCTGCGCTCTGCGACGGTACGTAAATTTATGGTGGGCTACGAAATGCTGGCGGAAACCCAGCGTGACCTGACGGCGGAACAGGCGGCAGAACGTCTGCGTGCCGTTAGCGACGTCCACTATCGCGAATCAGGAGTCTAAAAAATGAGTCTGAAAGATAAAACACAATCCCTGTTTGCTGAGAAATTTGGCTACCCTGCCACCCACGTTATCCAGGCGCCAGGCCGCGTCAACCTGATCGGTGAACACACCGACTATAACGACGGTTTCGTGCTGCCGTGCGCTATCGATTACCAGACTGTCATCAGCTGTGCGAAGCGCGACGACCGTAAAGTTCGCGTGATTGCGGCGGATTACGGTAATGAGACGGACGAGTTTTCCCTCGATGCTCCGATTGTGACGCACGACAGCCAGCAGTGGTCTAACTACGTACGCGGGGTGGTGAAACACCTTCAGAAGCGCAACAAGAACTTCGGCGGTGCCGATTTAGTTATCAGCGGCAACGTGCCGCAGGGTGCGGGCTTAAGCTCCTCTGCTTCGCTGGAAGTCGCCGTGGGCACCGTGTTCCAGCAGCTTTATCATCTGTCGCTGGACGGCGCGCAAGTAGCCCTGAATGGTCAGGAAGCAGAAAACCAGTTCGTGGGCTGTAACTGCGGCATTATGGACCAGCTGATCTCCGCGCTCGGCAAAAAAGAGCATGCCCTGTTAATTGATTGCCGCTCGCTGGGTACCAAAGCCGTTCCCCTGCCAAAAGGCGCGGCTGTCGTCATCATTAACAGCAACTTTAAGCGCACGCTGGTGGGCAGCGAATACAATACCCGCCGCGAGCAATGCGAAACCGGCGCCCGCTTCTTCCAGCAGCCTGCCCTGCGCGACGTGACGCTCAATGAATTTAACAAAGTGGCGCACGAGCTGGATCCGGTTGTCGCCAAACGCGTTCGTCACGTGCTGACGGAAAATGCCCGTACCGTTGAAGCCGCGTCCGCGCTGGCGAAAGGTGACCTGAAACGCATGGGTGAGCTGATGGCGGAATCTCACGCCTCCATGCGCGATGATTTTGAAATCACCGTTCCGCAGATCGACACCCTGGTGGACATCGTTAAAGCCACCATTGGCGACAAAGGCGGCGTGCGCATGACGGGCGGCGGTTTTGGCGGCTGCATCGTTGCGCTGGTGCCAGAAGAGCTGGTCCCTGCCGTACAGGATGCCGTGGCGAAGCAGTACGAAGCCAAAACAGGCATCAAAGAAACCTTCTATGTTTGCAAAGCATCACAAGGAGCCGGACAGTGCTAAACGAAACACCTACCCTTGCACCGGATGGTCTGCCGTATCGCCTGTTAACCCTGCGCAACAGCGCGGGGATGGTCGTTACGGTGATGGACTGGGGGGCAACCCTTCTTTCTGCCCGCGTACCGATGCCGGACGGCAGCGTGCGCGAGACTCTGCTCGGCTGCGCCTCGCCTGAGCAGTACGTCAATCAGTCCGCCTATCTGGGCGCGTCCGTTGGGCGCTATGCTAACCGCATCGCGAAGAGCCGTTTTGAACTCGACGGCGTGCAGTACACCCTGCTTCCAAGTCAGGGTGAGAACCAGCTGCACGGCGGACCGGACGGGTTTGATAAACGCCGCTGGAAGATTGTTCGTCAAAACGATGGCGAAGTGCTGTTCTCGCTGGATTCGCCTGATGGCGATCAGGGCTTCCCGGGGAACCTTACTGCGTCCGCGCGCTTTATGCTGACCGACGACAACCGTATCGCCATCGAATACCGTGCGACGGTCGACAAGCCGTGTCCGGTCAACCTGACCAATCACGCGTATTTCAACCTGGACGGTAGCCAGTGCGACGTTCGCAACCACAAGCTGCAGATCCTGGCGGATGCGTATCTGCCGGTTGATGAGATGGGCATTCCGTATCAGGGCCTCAAAGACGTGAGCGGCACCAGCTTTGACTTCCGCAGCGCGAAGTCCATCGCCCAGGATTTCATGAGCGATGACGATCAGCGTAAGGTAAAAGGCTACGACCACGCTTTCCTGCTGCAGGCCAAAGGCGATGTGACACAGCCCGCAGCACAGGTCTGGTCTGCGGATGAGAAACTGCAGATGACGGTTTACACCTCTGCCCCTGCCCTGCAGTTCTATTCAGGCAACTACCTCGGCGGCACGACGGCGCGCGAACACGATGAGTACAGCGACTGGCAAGGCCTGGCGCTGGAGAGCGAGTTCCTGCCGGACAGCCCGAACCATCCTGAATGGCCACAGCCGGACTGCGTACTGCGCCCGGGTGAAGAGTACGTGAGCGTGACGGAATATCATTTTATTCCAGATTAATATCCAGCCCTCCCTCCGGAGGGCTTTTTTCTGCGCGCCTTGCTGAAAATAGCGCCGATCGCAGACAAAATCATAACCCTGGATTCACAAGCATCTTACACTCAGAGACTATTTTCGCTATGGTTAGGGTTAAGCGTTGCTGGTGGCACGGCCACGGCAATATAATGAGAATTGTTATCATTCTAAAAATGCTTGAGGAGTAAGAGATGGCTATAACTAAGCTGGTCCTGGTGCGTCACGGCGAAAGCCAGTGGAACAACGAAAACCGCTTTACCGGTTGGTACGACGTTGATCTGTCTGAGAAAGGCGTAAGCGAAGCAAAAGCAGCGGGTAAACTGCTGAAGGAAGAAGGCTTCAGCTTTGATTTTGCTTACACCTCTGTGCTGAAACGTGCCATCCACACCCTGTGGAACGTGCTGGACGAACTGGATCAGGCCTGGCTGCCGGTTGAGAAGTCCTGGAAACTGAACGAACGTCACTACGGTGCGCTGCAGGGCCTGAACAAAGCGGAAACCGCTGAGAAATATGGCGACGAGCAGGTTAAACAGTGGCGTCGCGGCTTCGCAATCACCCCACCAGAGCTGACCAAAGATGACGAGCGCTACCCGGGCCACGATCCGCGTTACGCGAAGCTGACCGACGCTGAGCTGCCAACCACCGAAAGCCTGGCGCTGACCATCGACCGCGTTGTGCCTTACTGGAACGAAACCATTCTGCCACGCCTGAAAAGCGGCGAGCGCGTGATCATCGCGGCTCACGGTAACTCCCTGCGTGCGCTGGTGAAATACCTGGACAACATGGGTGAAGACGAAATCCTCGAACTGAACATCCCAACTGGCGTACCGCTGGTGTATGAGTTCGACGAAAACTTCAAGCCAATCAAACACTACTATCTGGGTAACGCAGAAGAGATCGCGGCGAAAGCTGCGGCTGTCGCGAACCAGGGTAAAGCGAAGTAATTTTCGCCAGATATAAAAAAAGCGCGGAGCCTTCCGCGCTTTTTTATTTGTGCCTGAGAATTCAGCCGCGACGCGCTTTTACCGCATTCGCCAGCTGACGCAGGATCGTGTCGGTATCGTCCCAGCCAATGCAGGCATCGGTGACGCTTTTGCCGTACACCAGCGGTTCGGTGCCTTCCAGGTTCTGGTTACCTTCAACCAGATGGCTTTCGATCATTACCCCAATCACCGCCTTCTCACCGCCGGCAATCTGCTGGCAGACGTCTGCACCCACTTCCATCTGCTTTTTAAACTGCTTGCTGGAGTTGGCATGGCTGAAATCGATCATCACCTGCGGTGGCAGCCCGGCTTTTTCCAGCCCGACCTTCACTTCTGCCACGTGTTTCGCGCTGTAGTTCGGCTCTTTGCCGCCGCGCAGAATGATATGGCAGTCACCGTTCCCGCTGGTGTTAACGATGGCGGAATGGCCCCATTTGGTTACGGACAGGAAGCAGTGCGGCGCACCCGCTGCGTTGATGGCGTCGATAGCCACCTTAATGGTGCCGTCAGTGCCGTTTTTGAAACCCACCGGGCAAGAAAGACCGGACGCCAGCTCGCGGTGCACCTGAGATTCGGTTGTGCGCGCACCAATTGCGCCCCAGCTCATCAGGTCTGCCAGGTATTGTGGCGTAATCATATCCAGGAATTCACCGGCTGCAGGCAGGCCGCTGTCGTTGATCTCCAGCAGCAGCTTGCGCGCAATGCGCAGGCCGTCGTTGATCTGGAAGCTGTTGTCCATATGCGGATCGTTAATCAGCCCTTTCCAGCCCACGGTGGTGCGCGGTTTTTCAAAATAAACGCGCATTACGATTTCCAGCTCATCCTTCAGCTCTTCACGGAGGGTGAGCAGACGGGCTGCGTACTCTTTCGCAGCTGCAGGATCGTGAATGGAGCACGGACCAATCACCACCAGAAGACGATCGTCATTACCTTTCAGGATCTTATGGATCGCTTTACGAGCATGAGAAACCGTGTTTGCGGCATTTTCAGTGGCGGGGAATTTCTCAAGGAGCGCTACAGGAGGTAATAACTCATTGATCTCTTTAATGCGTAAATCGTCGTTCTGATAATTCATCTTCGTTCCAGCTCTGCCATATCTTTAGTAATGAAAGCAATCCTTTCAATCTATCTTGTCGACCAGGAAGTGTAAACACGGTTTTACACTTCACGCAGATAATTCCTGGAATTCGCCTAAAAATCGCCACAAAATAGCGAAAAACGAGATCTAACCTAAGCTTTTTAACTGTAACAACCAATTTTACACGCTTAAACGCGATTCCCTACTGGCGTAAGTCCGTAAGGCGGAATCTTTCGCCTCTGAAAAAGATGCACTGTTGGAGAATGTTATCCAGCGTAACGACAAGAACAGGAGCACCATGATGAAAATGACAAAACTGGCAACCCTCTTCCTGACCGCAACACTCACTCTGGCCAGCGGCAGCGTCCTGGCCGCGGAAACGGGCACATCAGACAGCAACGGCGATGCGAATGCCGCTGCGGCAGCAGGCCAGCCCGCACCTGATGCGAAACAGAATATCGCCCCGAATAATGTCGACAACAGCCAGATCAATACCGGTAATACCAACACCGGCGGCACCATGCTGCATCCCAACGGCAGCGGTTCCGACACCATGAATCATGACAATATGAGTTCGGATGAGGTTCATAAGAACTCAATGTGTAAGGACGGCAAATGCCCTGACCCTAATGACAAAGTAGGAAACGACGCGAATACCAAAACCGATGGCACCACCCAGTAATGGGGATGTTCGGTAAGAAAAAGGAGAGCTCTGGCTCTCCTTTCTTTTTGGAGTAACCTATTAAAAACGCTACACTAAAAACAATAACACATCAGGAAAGCAGACATGGCGCACTCCCATTCCCACTCACCCTCTCACGGCAACGACAACGCTAAACGACTGATGCTGGCCTTTGGCGTTACCGCAACGTTTATGATTATCGAGGTCATTGGCGGCCTGATTTCCGGCTCTCTGGCGCTACTGGCTGATGCCGGACATATGCTGACCGATGCCGCAGCGCTGCTCTTCGCCCTGCTGGCGGTACAGTTTGCGCGTCGTCCTCCCAATGCGCGCCATACCTTCGGCTGGCTGAGGCTGACAACCCTCGCCGCGTTTGTTAACGCCATTGCGCTGGTGGTCATTACCGTTCTCATCGTCTGGGAGGCCGTACAGCGCTTCAGACACCCGCAGCCGATCGCCGGGGCAACCATGATGGTGATTGCCGTGGCGGGGCTGCTGGCGAATATACTGGCCTTCTGGATTTTGCACCGCGGCAGCGGGGAAAAGAACCTCAACGTACGCGCTGCGGCTCTGCATGTTCTGGGTGATTTACTCGGCTCAGTCGGGGCGATTGTCGCCGCGCTGGTGATCCTCTACACCGGCTGGACGCCTGTCGATCCTATTCTGTCCGTGCTGGTGTCGTGTCTGGTCTTGCGCAGCGCCTGGCGGCTGCTGAAGGAGAGCGTGAATGAACTGCTTGAAGGGGCACCGTCATCGATGGATATTGACGAGCTGAAGCGCAACCTGCGCCGTTCGGTCCCGGAAGTCCGTAATGTTCATCACGTGCACGTCTGGCTGGTGGGGGAAAAACCGGTCATGACGCTGCACGTCCAGGTGATCCCGCCTCACGACCACGATGCGCTGCTTGAGCGCATCCAGCATTTTCTTGAACATCACTACGAAATTGGCCACGCCACCATCCAGATGGAGTATCAGCCCTGTAACGGGCCGGACTGCCACCTTAACGAGGCGCAGTCCGGACATTCACATCAGCATCACCACTAGCTGGAAAGCGCGTGAGAACCTCGCTCACGCGCGCTATTGATCCACATCCGGCTGCCGTTCAGCGCAATGAAGGTCAGCAGCAGATATTCCAGCGACATCGCATAGACGCCCTGCAGGGCGAAGATCGCCACGCTGATCACGTTGATGATGACCCACAGCAGCCAGTTCTCAACGTATTTACGGGTCATCAGGATCATCGCCGCAATCGACAGCACCATCATGCAGGAATCCCAGAATGGGAAGGCATCCGGCTGGAGCTCGGGCATCGTCACGTTCAGGCCGAAACCTGACATGACCGAAACGGCAACGCGGGTCAGGAACGCAAACACCGGGTTGATATAGACGGTCATTAAGCCAATGGCGAGCAGACAGGCGACAAACCAGGCGATGGCTTTCGGCAAGGGCAGCCAGCGGATCTGCAGCTCTGCCTCCTGCTGGCTGTTCTGACGCGACCACGCGTACCAGCCGTAAATATTGGCGGCGAAGAAGAACAGCTGTAAAAGCAGGCTGGCGTACAGCTGGATCTGGAAGCAGATAATCGCAAACAGCGTAACGTTAATCAGCCCGAACGCGTAGTTGCTGATCTTCTCCAGGCTTGCCAGCCAGATACAGAGTAATCCCGCCAGCGTGCCAACGGCCTCAATCCATGACAGGTCATAGCCACCTGCACCAATCGGTATATGAACCAGAATGTTCTGCGTGCTAAAAAAATCCATCTTTTCCCCGGGGCGTTTTGAATTAAGTACGTAGTGTAGCCGCAAAATCCAGCATGCGGTTAAGCGGAATTAATGCACCTTCACGCAGAGCAGCATCCACATGGATTTCATGTGCTGCACCGCCCGTCTCGAGCCCGTCGGCAATGGCCTTCAGGCCGTTCATCGCCATCCATGGGCAATGCGCACAGCTGCGACACGTTGCGCCCTCACCCGCCGTTGGCGCTTCAAGGAGCTCTTTCTCCGGCACGGCCTGCTGCATCTTGTAGAAGATACCGCGATCGGTCGCCACGATGAGCTGCCTGTTAGGCAGCGTTCTGCCCGCGTTGATAAGCTGGCTGGTTGAGCCCACGGCGTCCGCCATGTCGACAATAGACTGCGGTGATTCAGGGTGAACAAGAATCGCGGCATCAGGATAAAGTGCCTTCATGCGCGCCAGCGCCTGGGTTTTGAATTCGTCGTGCACAATGCAGGCGCCCTGCCAGCAGAGAACGTCAGCCCCCGTCTGCTTCTGGACATAATTTCCAAGATGGCGGTCAGGCGCCCAGATAATTTTCTCACCCAGGCTGTCCAGGTGTTCAATCAATTCCACAGCTATGCTCGACGTGACCACCCAGTCTGCGCTCGCTTTTACCGCCGCGGAGGTATTGGCGTAAACCACCACGGTCCGGTCAGGATGGGCATCACAGAAGGCCGTGAACTCGTCAATCGGGCAGCCGAGATCCAGGGAACACTCTGCATTAAGCGTCGGCATCAGAATGGTTTTTTCAGGGCTCAGGATCTTTGCCGTTTCGCCCATAAAACGCACGCCAGCAACCAGCAGCGTGGAAGCAGGATGTTTTGCACCGAAGCGTGCCATCTCCAGTGAGTCAGAAATACAGCCCCCGGTCTCTTCCGCCAGCTGCTGAATTTCCGGGTCGGTGTAGTAATGGGCCACCATCACCGCATCTCGTTCTTTGAGAAGACGTTTGATCTTCTCACGGTAGAACTGCTTTTCGTCCTGGCTCAGCGGGACAGGCTTTGGCGGAAACGGATAGATTGCGGCTTCAGGATCAAACATCACGCTCATTATGGCTTCTCGTTTTACGGGCTTAACAATATTGCCTTTCTTTTGCCTGACATAGCAAAACGCGTGGCAATTGTGTTTTGTATACTAAACAAGATAGCGAATCTGGAGTGAAAAGTCACCGGGAATAGATGTGCGGAGCATTTGTTGTATCGCAGATAGCAAAAAAGCGCCTTTAGGGCGCTTTTTAACATTGGTGGGTCGTGCAGGATTCGAACCTGCGACCAATTGATTAAAAGTCAACTGCTCTACCAACTGAGCTAACGACCCTTTGCGGGATGTACTTCAAATTTATTCAGGCTGGTGGGTCGTGCAGGATTCGAACCTGCGACCAATTGATTAAAAGTCAACTGCTCTACCAACTGAGCTAACGACCCTTTTGGGTGTTGCCTGAATTATCACTCGGAACCAATAAAATTGGTGGGTCGTGCAGGATTCGAACCTGCGACCAATTGATTAAAAGTCAACTGCTCTACCAACTGAGCTAACGACCCGAGTGGTGGGTGATGACGGGCTCGAACCGCCGACCCCCTCCGTGTAAAGGAGATGCTCTACCAACTGAGCTAATCACCCACTCTATACTGCTTGTGTGCGTTAAGTGGTGGGTCGTGCAGGATTCGAACCTGCGACCAATTGATTAAAAGTCAACTGCTCTACCAACTGAGCTAACGACCCACTTTTACGCTGTTTTCACGTTGTTTGATATCCCGTGGCAACGGCGGCATATATTACTGATTTAAGAATTCAGCGCAACAAAAATTTCGATGAAGATCACTTAACTGCTTACGAATCATGCTGCACGACCAGAAATAACGCGATTTCTGGTCATGCGATAATCATCCCATCGAATTCAGACGTTTTTGCGCCTGCTTAGCACCTTCGGTACCCGGGAATTTGGAGACCACCTGCTGATAAACCGCTTTGGCTTTCGCAGTGTCGCCTTTGTCCTGCATGATGACGCCCACTTTATACATCGCATCAGGCGCTTTTGGCGATTTCGGGTAATTTTTCACCACTGAGGCAAAATAAAACGCCGCATCGTCCTTTTTACCCTTGTTGTAATTCAGCTGACCGAGCCAGTAATTCGCATTTGGCTGATAAGTGGAATCAGGGTATTTCTTCACAAAGTTCTGAAACGCAGCAAGCGCGTCATCCTGACGAGATTGATCCTGCACCAGGGCAATGGCCGCGTTGTAGTCCGTATTCGCGTCACCGCTCTGTACAGGCGCACCTGTTGAAGCAGAAGCATCTGCAGCCGGTGCTGATGTCGCCGCACCGGTCTGCTCGCCCGCGGCTGGCTGTGCTTGTGCTGCTGCACCACCACTGCTCAGGCTATCCATCTGCAGCAAAATCTGCTTCTGACGTTCCACAACCTGGTTCAACTGATACTGGCTTTCCTGAATCTGGCCGCGGAGAGAGTCAATATCGTTTTGATTATCGGAAAGTTGTTGCTGGAGTTGGGTTAAAAGCTGGCTGTGAGCGTTAGAAATACGCTCGAGTTGAGTGACCCGGTCTTCTACCGAGCCTGAGCCGACACTACTGATTGGTGCCTGAGCAAAAGCGGCCCAAGGGGCCGCTATTCCAACCAGTAACGACAGACTCAACAGATGATGTCTGAAGTTACTGCTCATGCAATTCTCTTAGTAAACCAGTACGGCACGACGGTTTTTGGAGTAAGCCGCTTCGTCGTGACCCAGTACTGCAGGTTTTTCTTTACCGTAAGAAACGATGGAGATCTGGTCAGCAGAAACGCCTTTACCCTGCAGGTACATTTTAACAGCGTTAGCACGACGTTCACCCAGGGAGATGTTGTACTCTGGAGTACCACGTTCGTCCGCGTGACCTTCTACGGTGACTTTGTAAGATGGGTTGCTACGCAGGAAGTTAGCGTGCGCATCCAGCATCGCAGCGAAGTCAGAACGGATGTCGTATTTATCCAGATCGAAGTAAACGATGTTGTTCTGCTGCAGCTGCTGCATCTGAAGACGCGCCTGCTCTTCAGAAGACATGTTGCCATTGCCGTTCGCGTCCATACCGGTGCCGGCACCCATCATGCCTTCGCCGCTCTGGTCATTGCTGGCGTTCTTGTTAGAAGAACACGCTGCGATTGCCATTACAGGCAGAGCGATCATCAGCCCCTTCAGCACTTTGTTCAGTTGCATTTCTATGATTCCTTTAGTAATCAATTAATTATTATTTACAGATACGGCGACCAGGCAGGTGATTTTACCTGTCCATCAGTTGCCGGAATACGCGCTTTGAAACGCCCATCTGTAGAAACCAGATTCAGCACAGATCCCATCCCCTGAGAAGAGCTGTAGATTACCATCGTGCCGTTAGGTGCCAGACTTGGCGTTTCATCCAGGAACGTTGACGACAGAACTTGAACGCCACCCGCTACCAGATCTTGTTTGGCAATGTGCTGCTGCCCACCGTTGGAGCTCACCATTACCATAAATTTACCGTCGCTGCTCACGTCTGCGTTCTGGTTCTGCGAACCTTCCCAGGTAATACGCTGCGGAGCACCGCCGTTGATGTTGACTTTGTAAATTTGTGGACGGCCAGCCTGGTCAGAGGTAAACGCCAGGTTTTGACTGTCCGGGAACCATGAAGGTTCGGTGTTGTTGCTGCGACCGTCGGTCACCTGACGAATCTGGCCAGAGCCAATGTCCATCACGTACAGGTTCAGGCTACCGGTTTTTGACAGCGCAAACGCCAGTTTAGACCCGTCCGGAGAGAAGGAAGGCGCACCGTTGTGACGTGGGAAAGAGGCCACCTGACGAACAGCACCGTTTGCCAGCGTCTGGATAACCAGCGCTGAACGGCCGCTTTCGAAGGTTACATAGGCCAGTTTAGAACCGTCCGGAGACCAGGCTGGAGACATCAGAGCGGCTGAGAAGAACGTTTCACCAGGAACTGGTTGTAGCCGTCGTAGTCAGATACGCGCAGCTCATACGGGAACTGACCACCGTTGGTCTGCACCACATAAGCAATACGGGTACGGAACGCCCCTTTAATGCCGGTCAGTTTTTCAAATACCGCATCGCTGGCAGCATGTGCCGCGTAGCGCAGGTACTGCTTAGTGACCTTGTAAGAGTTCTGTGCCAGAACGGTACCCGGTGCACCGCCGGTATCGACCAGCTGCCAGGCCACGTTGTAAGAGCCGTCCGGGTTAGGCGTAACCTGCCCCACAACCACGGCATCAATACCCAGTGCAGACCATGCTGCAGGCTGTACTTCCTGCGCGCTGCCCGGCTGCTGCGGCAGACGAGAACGATCTAACGGGTTGAATTTACCGCTGTTACGCAGGTCAGCCGCCACGATGCCACCGGCATCTTCAGGTGCAGCGCCAGGACCGGCCCACTGGAACGGAACAACACCGATTGGGCGTGCCGAGTCCACCCCCTGGGTGATCTCGATACGTACTTCTGCGTGCAGTACTGCTGCCCACAGCATTAAAAAACTAAATGCTACACGTAATGCCTGCTTCATCATATCTCCCTTATCCGGGTAACCTTACCCACGATAATTTAGCAGAATGTTAACAAACTCAAATAGACAAAACTACCAGAACCCTGTGACTAAACCTGGTCTATTTTTCCCCGTTTGCACGGGGAAAATGTAACTTAAGGTTTGAAGTCCAGCGGCGCATTTTTGAAGACTTCGTAAACTGCCTGAGACGGCGGTTTAGGCATCTTCGCCTGACGCGCTGCAGCCAGGGCCGCAGTACATAAAGCCGGGTCGCCACCTTCAGACTTAATATCCAGCAGCATGCCGTCCGGAGCCAGTTTTATACGCAACGTACACGTTTTACCGGTATAGGAAGACGCATCATAGAATCGGCTTTCAATAGCGGATTTAATCTGCGCGGCATAACCGTTGATTTCAGCCCCTGTCGCACCGTTACTCTTAGTGTTACCACTTCCCGTCGGCGCTGCGTTGTTTCCTTTCGCCCCACCGCCCGTTTTCGGTGCATTCTTACCGGAGCTCAAATCGCCCAGCAGATCGTCAACCCCTGCGGCAGCAGCAGCTTTTTCAGCAGCAGCGGCCTTTTTGGCAGCCGCTTTATCAGCAGCTGCTTTCTTATCGGCAGCGGCCTTCTCAGCTGCAGCTTTCTTATCGGCAGCAGCCTTCTCAGCAGCGGCTTTTTCAGCGGCGGCAGCTTTTTCTGCAGCCGCTTTCTCAGCAGCAGCCGCTTTCTTCGCGGCCTCGGCAGCAGCTTTCTTCTCTGCTTCCTGAGCGGCTTTTTTCGCGGCTTCCGCTTCGGCTTTCTTCTGAGCATCTGCAGCGGCTTTCTTCGCGGCTTCCGCTTCAGCTTTCTTCTGGGCATCAGCAGCGGCTTTCTTCGCGGCTTCCGCTTCAGCTTTCTTCTGAGCATCTGCAGCGGCTTTCTTCGCCGCTTCTGCCGCTAATTTCGCCTGGGCATCAGCCTGCGCTTTCGCGTCCGCTGCGGCTTTTGCTGCCGCCTCTTCCGCCTGCTTTTGCTGTTCCTGTGCTTTCTTCGCGGCCTCTTCGGCTTGCTTCTGCTGTTCCGCCTGCTCTTTCGCAGCTTCCTGCGCCTGCAAACGCTCTTTCTCAAGCTGCTTCAGACGCTCCTGCTCTGCGGCCTGCTTTTCACGCAGTTCTTCCGCCTGCTGTTGCGACTGTTTTTCACGCTGCTCTTCAGCCCGTTTGGCACTCGCCTTCTGCTGCTGTTCGCGATTATAGTTCTGTACTACCGCACCGGGATCCACCATCACGGCGTCAATGGAAGACCCTCCACCGCCGCCGGCTGATGCATCAATATGCTCGTCGAACGAACTCCAGATCAGCGCTGCAAAGAGAATCACGTGCAGCACTGCGGAGACGATTATCGCTCGCTTAAGCTTGTCGTTCTGTTCGGTTGCCTTTGACACTATCGGTTCCCAAAAACTACGCGGATGATCAAATAGGTTGGGTCATTAAGCCAACTGACTTAACACCCGCACTATGTAGCAAGTTCAGCGCTTTAATAATTTCATCGTAGGGTACGTCTTTCGCGCCACCGATTAAGAAGACCGTTTTCGGATTTGACTCCAGACGACGCTGCGCTTCAGCAATAACCTGCTCAGGCGGCAGCTGATCCATACGATCTTTCTCTACCACGACGCTGTATTGCCCTACGCCGGAAACCTCAATGATAACCGGAGGATCGTCATTGGTGCTCACCGCCTGTGATTCTGTCGCATCCGGCAGATCCACTTCCACGCTCTGGGTAATGATTGGCGCTGTCGCCATGAAGATCAGCAGCAGTACCAGCAGGACGTCCAGCAGTGGAACGATATTAATTTCGGACTTGAGCTCGCGACGACCTCGTCCACGCGATCTGGCCATGGTTTACCCCTTGTTGCTCTCGGTGCTGGTAAACGCCTGACGGTGCAGAATCGCAGTGAACTCTTCCATAAAGTTGTCGTAGTTCAGTTCCAGTTTGTTCACGCGCTGGTTCAGACGGTTGTAAGCCATAACCGCAGGAATTGCCGCAAACAGACCGATAGCGGTCGCAATCAGTGCTTCAGCGATACCCGGTGCAACCATCTGCAACGTCGCCTGCTTCACCGCGCCCAGCGCGATAAAGGCGTGCATAATCCCCCACACGGTACCAAACAGGCCGATATACGGGCTGATGGAGCCGACAGTGCCGAGGAATGGAATATGGGTTTCGAGATTTTCCAGCTCACGGTTCATAGAGATACGCATCGCACGCGAGGCACCTTCTACAACCGCTTCCGGCGCATGATTGTTTGCACGATGCAGACGAGCAAACTCTTTGAAACCGCTATAAAAAATTTGCTCGGAGCCTGTAAGGTTTTCACGGCGTCCCTGGCTTTCCTGATACAGACGAGAAAGCTCAATACCCGACCAGAACTTATCTTCAAACGCTTCAGCTTCACGGCCAGCGGCATTGAGGATACGCGTTCTCTGGATGATGATGGCCCAGGATGCGATTGAAAAACCAATCAAAATCAACATGATAAGTTTAACCAGAAGGCTTGCCTTCAGGAACAAATCAAGGATATTCATGTCAGTCACTGCTTAAACTCCGCGACAATAGACTTAGGAAGCGCACGAGGCTTCATTATGGTTGGATCAACACAAACAATCAGCACTTCAGCTGAGTTCAGTACAGTATTCTCTGCGTTGACTATCCGCTGCGTGAAAACCAGTGAGGTCCCGCGCATTGATGTAATTTCAGTTTGGACTTCGAGCATATCGTCGAGTCTGGCAGGCGCAAAATACTCAAGCGTCATCTTGCGTACCACGAAGGCAACTCGCTCAGCCAACAGCACCTGTTGACTAAAGTGATGATGGCGCAGCATCTCTGTGCGTGCCCGTTCATAAAAAGCAACGTAGCTGGCGTGGTAAACCACACCACCGGCATCGGTATCTTCGTAATAGACACGAACCGGCCATCGAAACAGCGTTGTATTCACTTTACATCCCGGTAATGCAACAAAAGTTAGAGCTTTTAAACTTCGCTACTATACGCGCGGGAAAGAGGGTTGGGAATGGGGGAAAGTAAACGGAGAGTAAATTTTTATGGGCTCGGGTAAGCCCATAACGTTAACGGACATTTCTTATTCAGAAGAAGAAGAAAATCAAACCGGCGAGAAGCACCAGATCGGCAATCAGCGGGCAAAAAATTCCCTGCCAGTGAACGGCTTTCGGACGAAAGCCCACGCCGTGGATCACACCTGCGCACACCGCCCACATAATGAGGAAGCCGTGCCAGATTTCAAGCTCGCTGGTTTTCGCTGCAAAGCGCGAAGGGTCCCAGAAGATACAACCTGCCAGCAGTAATGCCATCACTAAAGAAAGCGCCCGTAACGGGCGCTTATCCATTACCGCATATAACGTTGCGATAATATTCATCAGTGTTTTTCTTCACCCGCTTTGGTCGCTTCGACGTGCTCAAGCGCCAGGGCAGTGATGACACCAAATGCACAGGCAAGAAGCGTCCCTAAAATCCATGCGAAATACCACATATTCAGCTCCTTACTTAATACATAGAGTGGGTGTTGCTTTCGATATGTTCTTTAGTGATACGACCGAACATTTTCCAGTAACACCAGGTGGTGTAGAGCAGGATAATCGGTACGAACACGCAAGCAACATACGTCATCAGGTTCAGCGTCAGCTGGCTGGACGTTGCGTCCCACATGGTCAGGCTAGCATTCAGCATGGTGCTGGATGGCATGACGAATGGGAACATCGCAATACCCGCCGTCAGGATGATGCACGCCAGGGTCAGCGAAGAGAACACGAACGCCAGTGCGCCTTTCTCCAGACGAGACGTCAACACGGTCAGCAGCGGCAGCAATACGCCCAGAGCCGGGATCGCCCACAGCGCAGGGGTATTGTTGAAGTTCACCAGCCATGCGCCAGCCTGACGCGCCACTTCTTTGGTCAGCGGGTTAGACGGTGCCGAGTGGTTAATTGCAGAGGTCACCACATAACCATCAATCCCGTACACCACCCACACACCGGCCAGTGCGAAGCAGACCAGCGTCACCAGCGCAGCGACCTGAGCCGTCGCGCGAGAACGCAGGTGCAGTTCACCAACCGTACGCATCTGCAGATAGGTTGCGCCCTGAGTGATGATCATCGCCACGCTCACCACGCCGGCCAGCAGACCAAACGGATTCAGCAACTGGAAGAAGTTACCGGTGTAGTAAAGACGCATATATTCGTCCAGGTGAAACGGTACGCCCTGAAGCAGGTTACCGAACGCCACGCCGATCACCAGCGGTGGAACGAAGCTACCGATAAAGATGCCCCAGTCCCACATGTTGCGCCAGCGGGTGTCTTCAATCTTGGAACGGTAGTCGAAACCGACCGGACGGAAGAATAAAGAGGCCAGCACCAGAATCATCGCCACGTAGAAGCCGGAGAACGCAGCCGCGTAGACCATCGGCCAGGCAGCGAACAGCGCGCCGCCAGCGGTGATCAGCCACACCTGGTTACCGTCCCAGTGAGGGGCGATGGAGTTGATCATGATTCGACGCTCGGTGTCATTACGACCGAGGAAACGGGTGAGCATCCCCACCCCCATGTCGAAACCATCCGTGACGGCGAAACCGATCAGCAGAACGCCAACCAGCAGCCACCAGATAAAACGCAATACTTCATAATCGATCATTTGATGACTCCTGTCTTAGCGTGCCGGCTGAGTAGTCGCGGTGGACTGCTCGTAGTGATAGCGACCGGTTTTCAGGCTGCTTGGGCCAAGGCGCGCGAACTTGAACATCAGGAACAGTTCAGCCACCAGGAACAGGGTGTACAGACCACAAATCAGCAGCATGGAGAAGATCAGGTCGCCCGCTGTCAGGGACGAGTTCGCTACCGCCGTTGGCAGTACCTCACCAATCGCCCATGGCTGACGGCCGTACTCCGCAACAAACCAGCCGGATTCGATAGCGATCCACGGCAGTGGAATACCGTACAGCGCGGTGCGCAGCAGCCATTTTTTCTCGCCGATGCGGTTGCGAATCACGGACCAGAAGGACGCCGCGATGATCAGCAGCATGATGATGCCGCAGCCCACCATGATACGGAATGCGAAGTACAGTGGCGCAACGCGTGGAATCGAGTCTTTGGTTGCCATCTGGATCTGCGCTTCTGTCGCATCAGAAACGTTCGGGGTATAACGCTTCAACAGCAGACCGTAACCCAGATCTTTCTTCACGTTGTTGAACTGGTCGCGAACGGCCTGGTCGGTAGAACCGGCACGCAGCTGTTCCAGCAGCGAGTAGGCTTTCATACCGTTACGGATACGCTCTTCGTGCTGAACCATCAGCTCTTTCAGGCCCGTCACCTGCTTATCAACAGAACGGGTGGCGATAATACCCAGCGCGTAAGGGATTTGAATAGCGAAGCGGTTTTCCTGCGCGTCCTGATCGGGGATACCGAACAGCGTAAAGGCAGCAGGTGCCGGCTGGGTTTCCCATTCGGCTTCGATAGCGGCCAGTTTGGTTTTCTGCACGTCACCCATTTCGTAACCGGATTCATCACCCAGAACGATAACAGAGAGGATTGCAGCCATACCGAAGCTTGCAGCGATAGCAAAGGAGCGCTTAGCAAACGCGAAGTCACGACCGCGCAGCATGTAGTAGGAGCTGATACCCAGTACGAACATTGCGCCGCACACGTAGCCAGATGCTACGGTGTGAACGAATTTAACCTGTGCCACCGGGTTCAGGACCAGCTCGGCAAAGCTGACCATCTCCATACGCATGGTTTCGAAGTTGAAATCAGACGCGATTGGGTTCTGCATCCAGCCGTTCGCCACCAGGATCCACAGCGCGGAGAGGTTCGAACCTAATGCCACCAGCCAGGTCACCGCCATATGCTGGACTTTACCCAGACGGTCCCAACCGAAGAAGAACAGACCTACAAAGGTGGATTCGAGGAAGAATGCCATCAGACCTTCAATGGCCAGCGGCGCACCGAAGATATCCCCGACATAGTGGGAATAGTAAGACCAGTTAGTCCCGAACTGGAACTCCATGGTCAAACCGGTTGCCACGCCCAGCGCGAAGTTGATACCAAACAACTTGCCCCAGAACTTGGTCATATCTTTATAAATCTGTTTGCCGGAGAGAACGTATACCGTTTCCATAATGGCCAGCAGGAACGCCATACCGAGCGTCAGTGGCACAAACAGGAAGTGGTACATCGCGGTCAAGGCAAACTGTAAGCGCGACAGTTCGACTATATCTAACATCATGACTCCTTGCTCATCGCATGAAGACTCCGAGAGTGAACCCCGTCAGAGAGAGATCCACACGCATGCCCCAATACAAATTATTCGCATCCTTGTCGTCGTTATTACCCTGAAGGAGGATAAAAACGATGACGTGAGGTTACAAATACGTTAATAAAAAACTCAAATTGATCCCGCAAATATAATACGCTGCAAAACCCTTACAATAAACAGGTTTTTATTGAATCACATTTACGTTTTTCGACGGCGATCAATTTATAGCAAAATTACCACTTTTCAGCCATTTTGATCGGGGACAATTTACCGCCTTTTGATGGGTTTTTCCAAGGATTAAACATTGATTTAAATCAAAAACAATCCGTTGTGTTAAATGTGTTTTGATGCGGTGAACATAGTAAAAACCATGTTAAAGATATGTATATAAAATACAATTAAGGTTATCAGGTCGATTGATGCATATAAACAGAAGTGATTTTTATTAACTCAGAAGCCCGAATACCTAATTTATTCAGGACATAAATTTTAGTGCGTTTTTCGTTTTTTTCCATCCGCTCTCTTTAAGGTAAATAAATAACAATTATTTTACTTTTATCCCCCTCTCTAATTAACACCATTTAGTGACTATTGCATGTCGCCCGGCAGACAATAAAAAAGGCCGCTTTACAGCGGCCAACCATGTCGAAACGGACATTTTTATACTTCAACGCCCCCCTTTCGGGGAGCAGAGAGGACTTACTTAATGATGGATTTCAGTGCTTCGCCGATATCCGCCAGGCTGCGAACGGTTTTCACGCCTGCGGCTTCCAGCGCTGCGAATTTCTCATCAGCCGTACCTTTACCACCGGCGATGATCGCGCCTGCGTGACCCATACGCTTGCCTTTCGGCGCGGTCACACCCGCGATGTAGCCGACAACTGGCTTGGTCACGTGCTCTTTGATGTAAGCAGCGGCTTCTTCTTCCGCGCTACCACCGATCTCACCGATCATCACGATCGCTTCGGTCTGTGGATCTTCCTGGAACAGCTTCAGGATGTCGATGAAGTTAGAGCCTGGGATTGGGTCACCGCCGATGCCCACACAGGTGGACTGGCCGAAACCGTAGTCGGTGGTCTGCTTAACCGCTTCATAGGTCAGGGTACCGGAACGGGACACGATGCCCACTTTACCTGGCTTGTGAATGTGGCCCGGCATGATGCCGATTTTGCATTCGCCCGGAGTGATAACGCCTGGGCAGTTCGGGCCGATCATACGCACGCCAGCTTCATCCAGCTTCACCTTCACGGTCAGCATATCCAGTGTCGGGATGCCTTCGGTGATGGTGATGATCAGTTTGATGCCTGCGTCGATCGCTTCCAGAATGGAGTCTTTGCAGAACGGTGCCGGAACGTAGATCACGGTCGCGGTTGCGCCCGTCGCTTCGACGGCTTCACGCACGGTGTTGAACACCGGCAGACCCAGATGCGTGGTGCCGCCTTTACCCGGCGTTACGCCGCCAACCATCTGCGTGCCGTAAGCAATCGCCTGTTCGGAGTGGAAAGTCCCCTGGCTACCGGTGAAGCCCTGGCAGATAACCTTGGTATCTTTATTAATTAAAACTGACATTATTTCCCCTCCACTGCGGCAACAACCTGCTGAGCTGCATCCGTCAGACTTTTCGCTGCAATAATATTCAGGCCGCTGTCAGCCAGTTTTTTCGCGCCGAGTTCAGCGTTGTTACCTTCCAGACGCACAACCACCGGTACGTTAACACCCACTTCTTCTACCGCACCGATGATGCCGTCGGCAATCAGGTCGCAACGCACGATGCCGCCGAAGATGTTAACCAGAACCGCCTTCACGTTATCGTCAGAGAGGATGATTTTGAACGCTTCGGTTACGCGCTCTTTGGTTGCGCCACCGCCTACGTCGAGGAAGTTTGCTGGCTCACCGCCGTGCAGCTTAACGATGTCCATGGTGCCCATTGCCAGGCCCGCACCGTTAACCATGCAGCCGATGTTGCCGTCGAGCGCCACGTAGTTCAGCTCCCACTGTGCAGCCTGTGCTTCACGTGGATCTTCCTGAGACTGGTCGCGCATTTCGCGCAGATCGGACTGGCGGAACAGCGCGTTGCCGTCAGCGCCCAGCTTGCCGTCGAGGCAGATCAGATCGCCCTGGGTGGTGATCACCAGCGGGTTGATCTCGATCAGCGCCAGGTCGCGCTCCAGGAAAATGTTCGCCAGGCCCATGAAGATCTTGGTGAACTGCTGAACCAGCTTGCCTTCCAGGCCCAGTTTGAACGCCAGCTCGCGACCCTGGTAAGGCATTGGGCCTGCCAGCGGATCGATAGCCACTTTGTGGATCAGGTGAGGGGTTTCTTCCGCCACTTTTTCGATTTCCACGCCGCCTTCGGTAGACGCCATGAACACCACGCGACGGGAACTACGGTCAACAACCGCGCCCAGGTACAGTTCTTTTGCGATGTCGGTCGCCGCTTCAACCAGGATCTGGTTAACCGGCTGGCCGTTCGCATCTGTCTGGTAGGTTACCAGACGCTTGCCGAGCCAATGTTCAGCAAACGCACGAATCTCTTCTTTGCTCTTAACAACCTTCACACCGCCCGCTTTACCACGGCCACCAGCGTGAACCTGACACTTAACTACCCAAGGGCCGGAACCGATTTTAGATGCGGCTTCTTCTGCTTCACGCGGGGTAGTACAGGCATAACCCACCGGAGCCGGTAAGCCATACCGGGCAAACAGCTGTTTGGCCTGATATTCATGTAAGTTCATGTGTTCTATCCATCCTTCAGGTAATCGTTAGGTCGTGCTTTTATTGGCCCGGCAGCCATACGCCGCCGGGCAAGACTGCAAAACTAGACGTCCAGCAGCAGACGGGTTGGATCTTCCAGCAGCTCTTTAATCGCGACCAGGAAGCCCACGGACTCGCGGCCGTCGATCAGGCGGTGATCGTAAGAGAGCGCCAGGTACATCATTGGCAGGATCTCAACTTTACCGTCTACCGCCATAGGGCGATCTTTAATGGCATGCATACCCAGGATCGCGCTCTGCGGCGGGTTAATGATCGGGGTAGACATCAGCGAGCCGAATACGCCGCCGTTGGTAATGGTGAAGTTACCGCCGGTCAGGTCGTCTACGGTCAGCTTGCCGTCGCGGCCTTTAACAGCCAGCTCTTTAATGTTTTTCTCGATGTCAGCCATACCCAGGGTATCCACATCACGCAGAACCGGGGTGACCAGGCCGCGTGGAGTAGAAACCGCCATGCTGACGTCGAAATAGTTGTGGTAAACCACGTCATCGCCATCGATAGACGCGTTCACTTCCGGGTAGCGTTTCAGCGCTTCAACTACCGCCTTCACATAGAAGGACATAAAGCCCAGACGGATACCGTGACGTTTTTCAAACGCGTCACCGTACTGCTTGCGCAGGTCCATGATTGGCTTCATGTTCACTTCGTTGAAGGTGGTCAGCATCGCGGTGGAGTTTTTCGCTTCCAGCAGACGCTCGGCCACGCGCTTACGCAGGCGGGTCATCGGCACGCGTTTTTCGCTGCGGGCACCCAGAGCAGGCTGTGCTGCTGGTGCTGCCGCAGGAGCTTTCGCTTCCGCCTGAGCAGGCGCTTTCGCCAGGTGTTTGTCTATGTCTTCGCGGGTCAGACGACCGCCCACACCGGTGCCTTTGATGGCAGCCGGGTCGAGGCTGTGTTCAGCCAGCAGGCGACGGATCGCCGGGCTGAGAGCGTCGTTAGACTGTTCTTCCAAAGAAGCCTGCTGGCGCTGAGCCGGCGTAGAGGCTTTCTCTTCAGATTTCGCGCTGGACTCTTTGCCCGCGCTGTTGCCTTCACGCAGGCGACCCAGGATCTGACGAGAGGTGACGGTGGTACCTTCATCTTCCAGCACCGCGTCCAGAACGCCATCCGCCGAAGCCGGTACTTCCAGTACCACTTTGTCAGTTTCGATTTCTACCAGCACTTCATCGCGCTTAACGGCATCGCCTGGTTTTTTGTGCCAGGTAGCGACGGTCGCATCTGCTACGGATTCAGGCAGGTCGGGAACAAGAATATCTACGCTACTCATTTTGTATCCTTTAATTAATCGACGTTCAGCGCGTCATTGACCAGATCTTGTTGCTGCTTCTGGTGAACGGACATATACCCTACCGCCGGAGAGGCGGAGGCCGGGCGACCTGCATAACGCAGGGCTGACCCAAATGGAATCACTTCACGGAAATGATGCTGGCTGCAGTACCATGCGCCCTGGTTGAGCGGCTCTTCCTGGCACCAGACAAAATCATGTACGTGAGCATATTGTTTCAGCACTTCCTGCATCGCCTGATGCGGGAACGGATAAAGCTGTTCGATACGCACGATGGCGACATCTTTCTGATCGTTCTTGCGGCGCTGTTCCAGCAGGTCGTAATAAACCTTACCAGAACACATCACCACGCGCTTCACGCCCTGCGGATCCAGCTCGTCAATTTCACCGATGGCCGGCTGGAAAGTACCGTTCGCCAGTTCTTCCAGGCTGGACACCGCCAGCGGATGACGCAGCAGGGATTTCGGCGACATCACCACCAGCGGACGGCGCATACCGCGCAGCGCCTGACGACGCAGCATGTGGTAGACCTGAGCCGGGGTGGACGGCACGCAGACCTGCATATTCTGCTCGGCGCAGAGCTGCAGATAACGTTCCAGACGCGCGGAGGAGTGCTCCGGACCCTGACCTTCATAACCGTGCGGCAGCAGCATCACCAGGCCACACATGCGGCCCCACTTCTGCTCGCCGGAAGAGATGAACTGGTCGATAACCACCTGCGCACCGTTGGCGAAGTCACCGAACTGCGCTTCCCAGATGGTCAGGGTACGTGGTTCAGCGGTGGCGTAACCGTATTCGAAGGCCAGAACCGCTTCTTCAGACAGCACGGAGTCCCAGACCTTGAACTGGCCCTGACCGTTGTGCACGTGCTGCAGCGGGGTGTAGGTTGAACCGTTGGACTGGTTGTGAACCACCGCGTGACGGTGGAAGAAGGTCCCGCGGCCCGCATCTTCACCGGACAGACGAACAGGAATGCCTTCGTCAACCAGCGTTGCGTAAGCCAGCGTTTCCGCGCCGCCCCAGTCGAACAGCTTCTCGCCTGCCGCCATGGACTGACGGTCAGCGTAGATTTTCGCCACGCGAGACTGCATCTCGATAGCGTCCGGTACGGTGCTGATGCGTTTAGCCAGCTCCTGCAGGCGCTTCATCTCAACCTTGTTCGGGTAGCTCTCATCCCACTCGTGGTTGAGGTACGGCGACCAGGTAAAGGAGTGCATGTTCATCGGGCGCAGCTCTTTCACCACGCATTCACCCGCATCCAGCGCGTCGCGGTAGAGGTTGACCATTTCGGTCGCATCTTCCAGCGTCGTCACTTTGTCGCTCTCCAGCTTGTCAGCATAGATTTTGCGCGGGGTCGGGTGTTTTTTGATTTTCTGATACATCAACGGCTGGGTTGCACTTGGCTCGTCCGCTTCGTTGTGGCCGTGACGGCGGTAGCAGAAGAGGTCAATGAACACATCGCGTTTAAAGGTATTACGGAAGTCCAGCGCCAGACGGGTAACGAAAGCAACGGCTTCCGGGTCATCCGCGTTAACGTGGAAGATTGGCGCCTGCACCATCTTACCGATGTCGGTGCAGTATGGGGTAGAACGCGCGTCCAATGGGTTAGAGGTGGTGAAGCCCACCTGGTTGTTGATCACGATGCGAACGGTACCGCCCACTTCATAACCACGCGCTTTCGACATGTTCAGGGTTTCCTGAACCACGCCCTGCCCTGTTACCGCCGCATCGCCGTGGATGGTAATTGGCAGAACTTTGTTGCTGCTCGGCTCGTCCAGACGATCCAGACGCGCACGCACGGAACCGATAACCACCGGGCTAACGATTTCCAGGTGTGACGGGTTAAACGCCAGCGCCAGGTGAACCAGACCGCCTTCGGTTTCGATATCCGACGAGAAGCCCATGTGGTACTTCACGTCGCCAGTGCCGAGGTGTTCTTTATGTTTGCCCGCGAACTCGTCGAACAGGTCCTGCGGTTTTTTACCCAGCACGTTGACCAGCACGTTCAGACGACCACGGTGCGCCATGCCCAGTACCACTTCACGGGTGCCGCTCTTGCCTGCGTGACGAATCAGCTCTTTCAGCATCGGCACCAGCGCGTCGCCGCCTTCCAGCGAGAAGCGTTTTGCGCCCGGGAATTTCGCGCCCAGATAGCGCTCAAGCCCTTCCGCTGCGGTCAGTTCGTTCAGGAAGCGTTTTTTCTCGTCAGCCGAGAAGGTCGCGTGGCCCGCTACGGATTCGATACGCTGCTGGATCCAGCGTTTCTCTTCGGTAGAGGTAATGTGCATGTATTCCGCGCCGATGGAGCCGCAGTAGGTTTGCTTGAGCGCGTCAATCAGATCGCCCAGCTTCATCGTGTCTTTGCCGATGGCAAAGGAACCTACGTTAAAGCTTTCCTGGAAATCGGCCTCGGTCAGATCGTGATACGCCGGATCGAGATCGGCCACACGGTCTTGCTGCCACAGTCCCAGCGGATCGAGATTCGCATGCTGGTGACCGCGGAAGCGATAAGCGTTGATGAGCTGCAGGACTTTTACCTGCTTCGCATTGGTGTCAGGGTCGGAAATCGCAGAAGAGTAACGTGAGGCATCCTTCGCCAGACGACGGAAATAATCACGTGTTTTGGAATGGAATTGATCCGGTTTGACCCCTGTGCCAGGCAACTGCTGGAACATGGAACGCCAGTTAGCGTCCACTGAGTCAGGATCGGTTAAGAAGTCTTCATAGAGCTGTTCAATCCAGCTCTGGTTCGCACCAGAAAGGAAAGAAGAGTCCAGCCAGGCTTTCATTGCGCCGTTCTGCATCGTGATCCCTTAAGCATTTTTATGCTTACTTTCGCCGTAGAAACTACCACGCACACCACGTGTACGTGCCGGGGTTCACCTGCGAGCTCTTTTCATTTGGCCCGCGAAGGAACCTTTAGAAACTGTCTAAACTTCAGGGCAGTTTTTAAAGGTTTCTGCAATCTGTTCCCTCTCCCTTTGGGAGAGGGTTAGGGTGAGGGGAACAGCGCTCCCCTCTCACTACTTACGCACTGCGCTGCAGCAGCATCGACTTAATATGGCCGATGGCGCGCGTCGGGTTCAGCCCCTTCGGACACACACTGACGCAGTTCATGATGCTATGGCAGCGGAATACGCTGAAAGCGTCACTCAGCCCTTCCAGACGGCTGTCGGTTTCGGTGTCGCGGCTATCGATCAGGAAGCGATAGGCAGCCAGCAGACCGGCCGGGCCGATAAACTTGTCCGGGTTCCACCAGAACGACGGGCAGGACGTTGAACAGCATGCGCAGAGAATACACTCGTACAACCCATCGAGTTTTTCACGCTGCTCAGGAGACTGTAAGTGCTCGCGAGCGGGTGGATTTTGCCCATTATTCAATAAGTAAGGCTTAATCTTCTCATATTGTGCATAGAATTGCCCCATGTCTACCACCAAATCACGCACGACCGGCAGGCCTGGCAGAGGACGGATAACAATTTTCTGACCAGGACGCTGCAGTGCTGAAATTGGCGTGATGCAGGCCAGGCCATTTTTGCCGTTCATGTTCACACCGTCAGAGCCGCAAACTCCTTCACGGCAGGAGCGGCGGAACGACAGCGTAGGATCTTTTTCTTTCAGCTGGATTAACGCATCCAGCAGCATCATGTCGCGACCTTCTTCCGCTTCCAGGGTGTAGTCCTGCATACGCGGAGCGTCATCAACATCCGGGTTATAACGATAAACTGAGAATTCGAGTTTCATTATCCTGTCTCCGCATTAGTAAGTACGAATCTTCGGCGGGAACGCCGGACGCAGTTTCGGTTCCATGTTGACGCTACGACGCGTCATGGATTCCGACTCTGGCAGATACAGGGAATGGCACAGCCAGTTTTCGTCATCACGATCCGGGAAGTCGAAGCGGCTATGCGCGCCACGGCTTTCGGTACGGAAGTTTGCCGACATCGCCGTCGCGAACGCGGTTTCCATCAGGTTATCCAGCTCCAGGCACTCAACGCGCTGGGTGTTGAATTCGCTGGAGGTGTCGTCCAGACGGGCATTTTTCAGACGCTCGCGGATCGCTTTCAGCTGCTCAAGACCTTTGGCCATCGCGTCGCCTTCGCGGAATACCGAGAAGTTGTGCTGCATACATTCCTGCAGCGCTTTACGGATTTCCACCGGATCTTCGCCGTTACGGTTACCGTTCCAGCGGTTGAGGCGCTCAAGAGAGGCATCAATTTCGTCGTCGGTCGCGTCACGCAGCGCGCCCTGCTCGGCAATGGATTCCTGCAGATGCAGACCGACTGCACGACCAAACACCACCAGGTCCAGCAGGGAGTTGCCGCCCAGGCGGTTTGCACCGTGTACGGATACGCAGGCAATTTCACCCACCGCGAACAGGCCAGGAATCACCACGTCTTCGCCCTGCTCGTTCACTGTCAGCGCCTGACCGGTCACTTTGGTCGGAATACCGCCCATCATGTAGTGGCAGGTTGGGATAACCGGAATCGGCTCTTTCACCGGGTCGACGTGTGCGAAGGTGCGGGACAGTTCCAGGATGCCCGGCAGACGGGACTCCAGAACCTCTTTACCCAGATGGTCGAGCTTCAGCTTGGCGTGTGGACCCCATGGGCCGTCACAGCCGCGGCCTTCACGGATTTCGATCATGATGGAACGCGCCACCACGTCACGACCCGCCAGGTCTTTCGCATTCGGGGCATAACGCTCCATGAAGCGTTCGCCGTGTTTGTTCAGCAGATAGCCACCTTCACCGCGGCAGCCTTCCGTCACCAGAACGCCCGCACCGGCGATACCGGTTGGGTGGAACTGCCACATCTCCATATCCTGAACCGGCACGCCCGCGCGGATAGCCATACCGACGCCGTCACCGGTGTTGATGTGGGCGTTGGTGGTGGACTGATAGATACGGCCTGCGCCGCCGGTAGCCAGCACGGTAGCGCGGGCTTTGAAGTAAACCACTTCACCGGTTTCGATGCACAGCGCGGTACAGCCGACGATTGCGCCATCGGCATTTTTCACCAGATCCAGCGCGTACCACTCGGAGAAGATGGTGGTATGGTTTTTCAGGTTCTGCTGATACAGGGTGTGCAGCAGTGCGTGACCGGTACGGTCAGCCGCCGCCGCGGTGCGCGCCGCCTGCTCGCCGCCGAAGTTTTTCGACTGGCCGCCAAACGGACGCTGATAGATAGTGCCATTTTCCAGACGGGAGAACGGCAGACCCATATGGTCCAGTTCCAGAATCGCTTCCGGGCCGGTTTTACACATATATTCGATGGCATCCTGGTCGCCGATGTAGTCGGAACCTTTTACCGTGTCGTACATGTGCCATTCCCAGTTATCTTCATGGGAGTTACCCAGCGCAACGGTGATACCGCCCTGCGCAGACACAGTGTGGGAACGGGTCGGGAAAACTTTAGAGAGCAGCGCACAGGTCTGGCCGCTCTGGGAAATTTGCAGTGCGGCACGCATACCTGCGCCACCGGCACCAATTACAACAGCATCAAATTCTCTGACTGGCAGTTTCATTACACACCCCACACCACAACGAATCCATAAATAACGTAAACCACCAGTGCAACAACAATGGCCAGCTGCAGTGGGAGGCGAATCGCCAGCGGTTTAACGTAATCGGTCAACACCTGCCACATGCCAATCCAGGCATGAATAAGGATGGAGAACAGAGCCAGCAGGGTGAACACTTTGGTGAAGGCGGATCCGAAGAACCCACTCCAGATTTCCCACGTCAGCGTGCCGCTGGTCGCGAAGAAACCGATCATATAGATGATGTAAAGAGTGAGAACGATGGCGGTAGCACGAACCAGGATGAAGTCATGTACGCCGTTGCGTCCTAATGCGGAGGCGTTGCTTACCATACGAGAACTCCTGCGAGAAGTGAAAGCACGACAGTAATCACAAATGAAATGTTAGCGGAGCGTTTCCCGGCTTCGAAAGTCTCTTCCAGGTAGCCAAAGTCCATCAGCATATGGCGAACACCGACGACGACGTGGTACGCCAGTGCGGTCAGAATGCCCCACATGATGAATTTCACGAAGAAGCTGTTCATGATGGCAGAGGCCTGGAGGAATCCTTCAGGGGAAGAGAGGCTGGTGCCCAGTAACCACAGTAAAATACCGACCGCCACAAACGTAATCACACCTGAAACACGGTGCAGAATGGACGCTATTGCTGTTACAGGGAACCGGATCGTTTTGAGATCCAGATTGACAGGTCTTTGTTTTTTCACATTTCTTATCATGAATAACGCCCACATGCTGTTCTTATTGTTTCCTTCCTCCGGACTGCGATGCGGGTCAAGCAGCGTTCCTTTTCTATAACTGCGCGTCATGCAAAACATTGCTTCCAGATGCTTAAACGACACGTTACAACGCTGGGTGGCTCGGGATTGCAGGGTGTTCCGGAGACCTGGCGGCAGTATAGGCCGTTCACAAAATCATTACAATTAACCTACATACAGTTTGTCGGGTTTTCTCTGGAACAGTGATCAGGGTCACGATAACAACATCTTTTTAATTTTTAATCATCTGATTTGACAAATGTTAAACAATATTGTTACAAACGTCATCAGAAAAGGCATATAATGCGCAAAAGTTATGAGGTCTCTCTTTCACCTGACAAATAGTTATGTAACAGTGTGATGGTATTGACCGAAGTTATCAGGACAGTTATTAGTGATATACAGGTTTGAATAATTCGGACTGCAAAAACGCTGATTTGCTGTTGTTTCACTGATATTTCATTCGTTTACCTGCAAGGCGCCATAGCTCTGTACCCTGGTTTGTCCTCGTGAGCTGAGCGGAAAGCCAAATAACAATCTGGTAACGGTGATTAACAGCTGAAAGCAAATCCGGTAAAGCGCAGTCTTAAGCATAAGGCGCTAAGGAGACCGTAAATGGCTGATACAAAGGCAACGCTCACCCTAAATGGTGACACTGCTATTGAACTGGATGTGCTAAAAGGCACGCTCGGTCAGGATGTTATTGATATCCGTACGCTGGGCTCTAAAGGTGTATTCACCTTTGACCCTGGATTTACCTCTACCGCATCTTGCGAATCCAAAATCACCTACATTGACGGTGACGAAGGTATCCTGCTCCATCGCGGCTTCCCCATCGATCAGTTAGCCACCGAATCCAACTATCTGGAAGTGTGCTACATCCTGCTGAACGGCGAAAAACCAACGCAGGCACAGTACGATGAATTCAAAACCACCGTGACCCGTCACACCATGATCCAGTTCCGCCGTGACTCTCACCCAATGGCGGTGATGTGCGGGATTACCGGTGCGCTGGCGGCGTTCTACCACGACTCCCTTGACGTAAATAACCCGCGTCACCGCGATATCGCGGCGTTCCGCCTGCTGTCCAAAATGCCTACCATGGCGGCGATGTGCTACAAATATTCCATCGGTCAGCCGTTTGTGTATCCGCGCAACGACCTCTCCTACGCGGGTAACTTCCTGCGCATGATGTTCTCCACGCCGTGCGAAGAGTACGAAGTGAACCCGGTGCTGGAACGCGCGATGGACCGTATTCTGATCCTGCACGCTGACCACGAACAGAACGCCTCTACCTCTACCGTCCGTACCGCGGGCTCTTCAGGCGCGAACCCGTTCGCCTGTATCGCTGCGGGCATCGCCTCCCTGTGGGGACCGGCGCACGGCGGCGCGAACGAAGCGGCACTGAAGATGCTGGAAGAGATCAGCACCGTTGAGCACATTCCTGAGTTCGTGCGTCGCGCGAAAGACAAGAATGACTCCTTCCGCCTGATGGGCTTCGGTCACCGTGTTTACAAAAACTACGACCCGCGCGCCACCGTCATGCGTGAGACCTGCCACGAAGTGCTGAAAGAGCTGGGCACCAAAGATGACCTGCTGGAAGTGGCGATGGAGCTGGAACACATCGCGCTGAACGACCCGTACTTCATCGAGAAGAAACTCTACCCGAACGTCGATTTCTACTCTGGCATTATTCTGAAAGCGATGGGCATTCCGTCTTCCATGTTCACCGTGATCTTCGCCATGGCGCGTACCGTGGGCTGGATTGCGCACTGGAACGAAATGCACAGCGAAGGCATGAAAATCGCCCGTCCTCGTCAGCTGTATACCGGCTACGAGCAGCGTGATTTTAAGTCTGATATTAAGCGCTAACAGAAGTTGGGTGCGGCCTGATCCCCTCACCCCGACCCTCCCCCACAGGGAGAGGGTGAAAACCTTAAAAACGGCAACTTTCGTTGCCGTTTTACTTTTATTTCTGGCAGTGTGGGCACCAGTAAAAAGGTCTTGAAGAGAGCATAATCCTGTCAATAATCCCGCCGCATCGCTCACACTTTTTCCCCGCCCGATGAAACACCTTGAACCGGAACAGGGCCCCGTGATGGGTATTCTCATCCACCACGCCGCGCGTGTTGTACGACAGCCGCGGAATATCCAGCAGCGCGTGGGATAACGCCTCCAGCTGTTCATCGCTCAGCTGAGACGCTTTATGCTGCGGCGCCAGTCCGACTTCCCAGAGGATCTCTACCCGCAGGTAGTTGCCAAGCCCGGCCAGAAAGGCCTGGTCGAGGAACAGGCCGGAAAACTGCCGGTTGCGGAATTTGGGGGATAGCAGCCGGGCCTTCACGTCGCTTGCCGTCAGGCGCATGTCCAGCACGTCCGGCCCAACCCGCTGCAGAAACGGGTGCGTCAGCAACTGCTCCGGCGTTAACATTTCGATATCCGACGCGCTATAGAGCAGGATCGCTTTATCCGCCGTTTGCAGCCTGACGCGGAGCACGCGGGTGGTTTGCGGCTGCTCGCCCGCCTCCACCACGCGCCAGACGCCGTAAAGCTGATTATGGCTATATAACGTCAGGTTATGGGAAAAGTGCGTAAGCAGGGCCTTGCCGCGCGTTTCAATATGAGTCACCGTCTGGCCCACCAGCTGTGATTCAAACGGTTTTAGCTGAGGAAAAGCAAACCAGGCATCCGTCAGGGGTTTGCCCTTTATCGCCGTCTCGAGGCTATCCGCCGCGCGGCGGATCTCTGGGCCTTCTGGCATTTTTGTGTCCTTTAATGATTAGTCTGCGCTGACAAGAATGCCCTCTTCAGAGAACGCTGCCCGCAAGCGGCGCGCGAACTGGAGCGCATGCTCGCCATCGCCGTGTAAACATACCGTATCGGCCTGAACGTGTGCCGGTGTTCCATCCACGGCAATCACCCGCCCGGCGCGCACCATCTCGAGCGTCTGCGCCAGCGCTTTACCTTCGTCGGTAATCAGCGCGCCGGCCTGCGTCCGCGGCACCAGGCTGCCGTCCGGCTGATATCCCCGATCGGCAAACACTTCCTGACGCGTGGTCAGCCCCAGCCGTTGTCCGGCGCGAATCAGCTCGCTGCCCGCCAGACCCACAAGGATCAGCTGCGGGTTGCAGTCCCGCACCGCGCGGGCAATGGCGTCCGCCAGATCGGCATCTTTCGCTGCCTGGTTGTAGAGCATGCCGTGCGGCTTCACGTGGCGCATCACATCGTTCTGGGCGCGCACCATCCCATCCAGCGCGCCGATCTGGTAGAGCACCTGAGCGTAGACCGTCTCAGGGGGCAGATCCATCGCCGTACGGCCAAAGTTTTCCCGATCGGGAAAGCTGGGGTGAGCCCCAATCGCGACGCCGTTTTTAATGGCATTACGCACGCTCTCCAACATGGTTTGGGCATCGCCCGCGTGAAAGCCGCAGGCGATATTGACCGAGGTGACCAGGGTCATCAGTTCCGCATCAGCGCAGCTTCCCTCGCCCAGATCGGCGTTTAAATCAATCTTTGCCATCAAGCCTCCACGCCAGCTGTTCGAGATAACGCTGCTGATCCTGCCGGGCCTTCAGCGCCTCCTCCAGCGAACACTGCACGAAGTGAATCGGCTGGCCGAGAGGTATTTGCGCCAGATGGTAGCGATCCGCTTCAATGATGCAGGCAATGCGTGGATAGCCGCCGGTCGTTTGCGCATCGTTCATTAACACGATGGGCTGACCGTTCCCCGGCACCTGAATAACCCCCGGCAATAAACCGTGGGAGAGCAGTTCCCGGTCCGTCGTGCGGGTCAGCGGCTGACCCTGCAGGCGGTAGCCCATGCGGTTACTTTGCGGGCTGATCTTCCACGGCGCGCGCCAGAAGGACTCTTTAGACGCCTCGTCAAACTCATGATATTCGGGCCCCGGTAAGGCGCGGATCTGGTTTCCCCACAGCAGCTGTTTTACGCCCTGTGTGGTCGAGAAATGGCGCGCGGAGGGTTTGATTGCCAGCCGATCGCCGTCGCGCAACAAACGTCCTTCGTGACCGCCGATCCCGGCCTTCTGATCGGTACTGGACGAGCCCAGCACCTCCGACACGTCGATGCCCCCCGCCACCGCGAGATAGCTACGCACGCCGTGCAGCGGACGTTTGAGCGTCAGGCGCTGCCCGGCTTTCGCTCTTAGCCGCCAGCCGGTCCACACCGCTTTGCCATCCAACGTTGCATCACACCCTGCGCCGGTTAAGGCAAACCAGGTTTCCTGACCAAACTCAATCACACACTGACCCAGCGTAATTTCTAGCGCCGCCGTGCTGCCTGGGTTGCCCACAAGCAGGTTGGCAATCTCCAGCGAAGGACGGTCAAGCGCACCGCAGTAGCTCACGCCCGACTGGCGCAGACCAAAGCGGCCGGCATCCTGTACGGAGGTGTAAAGCCCGGCGCGAATAAGCGTTAACATACCCCCTCCTTCTGCGGGATAAAGCGAAGGGTATCGCCGGGACGCAGGAGTATTGGCGTCTCCAGCCCGGGTTCAAATAACGGTGTCGCGGTATGCCCAATAAGCTGCCAGCCGCCAGGCGATGTCAGCGGATAAACGCCGGTCTGCTCGCCGCCGATAGCCACCGTCCCCGCCGGCACGCTCAGGCGCGGCTCGGCACGGCGTGGCGTATGCAGCCGGGGAGATAACCCGCCCAGATACGGGAATCCGGGCTGAAATCCCAGGAACCAGACCACGTAGTCAACCGAGCTGTGCAGCTCAACTACCTGCTTTTCAGTTAATCCGCAGTGGTCTGCCACCACGCCCAGATCCGGCCCACCCGTACCGCCATAAACGACCGGGATCTCAATGGCACGCGATTCCGGCTCCAGCGCCTCGCTCTCTTCCCACCAGCGCTGCAAACGTTCAATGGCATCGAGGGCCAGCGTGTGCGGGCTACGTAGCACCACCGTGATGTTATTCATCCCCGGAATGGCTTCAACCACGTCGGGCATGTCGGCCAGACGCTGGGTCAGCCGCCAGATACGCTTTTGCGTGGCAAGCGTCACCGGTGGTTCAAGCTCCAGAACCACGGCGGTCTCACCCAGAAGATAACAACGCGCTCGCTGCACTTAACTACCTCTCGTCAGGCCGGGTTAGGGATATCAATAAAGGTCACATCCAGATCGGTATTTTCCGTCAGCCACTCGCTGAGGGCGCGAATACCGCCGCGCTCGGTGGCGTGATGGCCAGCCGCATAAAAATGCAGCCCCTGTTCACGCGCCGAATGAATGGTCTGCTCGGAAACCTCGCCGGTGATAAAAGCATCAACGCCAAAACGCGCGGCGCTGTCGATAAAGCCCTGACCACCGCCGGTACACCATGCGACACGCTTCACCGTATCCGGACCGGTATCACCGCTCCACAGCGGGCGACGGCCCAGGCGCGCTTCAATCCACGACGCCAGCTCCAGCCCCGGAACCGGCATCGCCAGCTCGCCCCACGGCACCAGCGGTTCAATTTCACCCATCACGGTAATCCCCAGTAGCTGCGCCAGCTGGACGTTGTTGCCGAGCTCCGGGTGTGCATCCAGCGGCAGATGGTAGCCGTACAGGTTGATGTCATTAGCCAGCAGCGTTTTCAGACGATTGCGCTTCATCCCGCGAATAATCGGCGATTCGTTTTTCCAGAAGTAACCGTGATGAACAATCACCGCGTCGGCGTTCTGACGAACGGCCTCGTCCAGCAGCGCCTGGCTTGCCGTCACGCCGGTGATAATTTTTTGCACCGTCTCACGGCCTTCAACCTGGAGCCCGTTCGGGCCGTAATCGCTGAAAGAGGTACTGTTCAGTTTTTCGTTAATCAGGCTTTCCAGTTCGCTGTTTTTCATCATCACTCTCTTATGCTTTGCGGGCAGCTTCGTACGCCGCCAGCGTGGCGACACGCGCCTGTTTATGGTCGACAATCGGACGAGGGTAATCCAGCTTTACACGCTGTTTATCCGCCCATGCCCACGGTTCGTGGATCGTTTTAGCAGGTATTCCGTTAAGCTCGGGAACCCAGCGGCGGATAAACTCGCCGTCCGCATCAAATTTTTGCCCCTGGGTGGTCGGATTAAAAATCCGGAAATAGGGTGCGGCATCGGTGCCGGTAGAGGCCGCCCACTGCCAGCCGCCGTTATTCGCCGCGAGATCGCCATCGATCAGCTGAGAGATAAAATAGCGCTCTCCGATACGCCAGTCGATAAGCAGATCCTTCACCAGAAAGCTGGCGGTAATCATCCGCAGGCGGTTGTGCATCCACCCCGTCTCATTAAGCTGACGCATGGCGGCATCGACTATCGGATAGCCTGTCTGCCCACTTTGCCAGGCTTTCAGCTGCTTATCATTCGATTGCCACTTTACGTTATCGGTCCAGGGAATGAACGGACGATGTTTACAGAGAGCGGGATGATACGTCATCAGATGGCGATAAAACTCGCGCCAGACAAGTTCATTCAGCCAGACAGACCCTGCGCCGCCCTCCAGCGCCTGCGGCTGCTCCGCCAGCAGACGGTGCAAACACTGGCGCGGTGAGATCGCGCCCAGCGCCAGACAGGCCGACAGGCGGCTGGTGCCCTCGATGGCGGGAAAATCCCGACGCGCGTCGTAATAGCCCGCGTCCTGCTTGCAGAACTGGCGCAGTTGAGCGATGGCCGCTTTTTCATCGGCAGGGAACAGCGCTTCATCAAACGGCTGCTGAGGGTAATCAAACGTCAGCTCAGACAGCTCTTTTATGGCTTCGCCTCGCACGGCAGGCGCGGCAACGCACTCCGGCAGCGCCTCTTTCAGACGTTTGATAAAGGCATTTTTGAACGGCGTAAAAACTTTATACATCTCGTGGTTGCCGGTCATCACGCTGCCCGGCGCCAGCATCACGCTGTCATCAAACCCTTCGCAGACCACCCCTTCCAGCATCTTCTCCAGCTGACGGTCGCGCTGCTGCTCGTTGAATTCGTACTGGTAGTTGTAGAAAAGATGCGTAACCTCGTGCTGCTTACAGATCTCCTGCACCGTCTGAAGCTGTGCGGCAAAATCATTCACCTCTTTATAAATCAGCGGTATGCCTTTTCCGGCAAGCGAGTGCTGCAGATCGTTCAGATACGCCCGGAGCAAGGCCGCCTGCCGGGGGGCCATATCGTGCTGCCGCCACTGCTCGGGCGTGCCCATAAACAGTGCCAGTACGTTAGCGTCTTTGGCGCGGCATGCTGCCGCAAGGGCGATGTTGTCATGTACGCGCAGGTCCGCGCGAAACCAAACCAGATGGGTGGGCATAAAACTCCAGGCAATTATCCATTATGTCCGTAAGGGCATGCCGTAAAAGGAAAAAGCATGCATTGAACTACTTTGCCATGAAGTGTAGACGGGATGAAATAAAAAAGGCCGCCCGAGGCGGCCTTAGCGCTACTTGTCCTGCGCTATCGTGGTTAACGCGACAAACCCATTAGGTTCATCGCTCTTTACAACGAGTACGCTGGCGACAATGAACGCGATGCAAAAATAGCGTTTCATTATGCGGTCCCTGCAGCTAACCGCTCCACCGTTCACCACCGGTGATAAGTCGGTGGACACAAGCCCTGACGAGAGCCTGACTTACGGTTGTGGTGACGCCTTCCCCGGGACCGGTGCCCATGTGCGAGATGGCGGAAAGGGACGCTGCATAGTAGTTGGCCCTCGCGTAAAAGGTAATCCACTGAAATGATTTTTAAGAATATATTTAGGGAGTTGCAGTTTGATTACTTAAGAACCCGAGATATTCTTGTAACGCTCTGACGAGGGCTTGAAAACCACCCAACGGACCGCGAATCCCGAGGGACAAAAAAACCGCCAACAGTAATGTGGCGGTTTTTTTATTGCTATGTGTAGTCTTAGTATCAGTAGAAATCGCAGGTCGCTTTCTCGGCCTGATCCATCCACACCGGCTTCTCGCTGGTTTTCGCCCAGACGCGGTGCAGATAGCTATAAAAACGTGCACGATCTTTCCAGAACAGCATCACCGGCAGAGCCAGCACGCCAGCCACTACGGCGAAAGCGCGGCGCAAGAACACGATATGAGCCGGATACTCTTTATAAAGATCCATATTTTTCTCCCCTATAGTTGGCCGGAAACGTCATCCGGAAAATTCAAAATCTGTGACCTGGCTAAAATAATATCGCTTTGTTTGTAATTTTACTACTCATCCGACCACTTATTTTCGTCCGTTTAGCAAAAATTTACACTCACGCCGTAATTAAGTTACAAAAAAGTTAACAGTTTACTTATCAATAGTTAAATTGTGGGCTTTGCCATTTTTATACTTTTTTTACACCCGCCCTCCCCATTTTTGCGAAATCTTTGCGCCGGAAATCCTACCGTTAGCACAACAACAAAAGTCACCCGGAGGTGGATTGTGAGTGCAGGTCTTATTGCCGGCATCGTGCTGGTGTTCCTGTTATTGGGTTATCTGGTCTATGCCCTGATAAATGCGGAGGCCTTCTGATGGCTGCTCAGGCGTTTCTGCTTATTGCCAGCTTCTTAGTGGTACTGTTCATTCTGGCAAGACCACTGGGATCGGGACTGGCACGATTGATCAACAATGTCCCTTTGCCCGGCACGGGAAGCGTTGAAAAAGGGATCTGGCGCGTACTGGGAATAGACGATCGGGAGATGAACTGGCGTCAGTATCTGATCGCCATTCTGCTGCTGAATATCGTTGGGCTCATTGCGCTTTTTGCCATGCTGATGTTGCAGGGCATCCTGCCGCTGAATCCGCAACAGTTACCGGGCCTGTCCTGGCATCTTGCGCTGAACACGGCGGTGAGCTTTGTCACCAACACTAACTGGCAGTCCTATTCCGGTGAAACCACGCTCAGCTACTTCAGCCAGATGGTCGGGTTAACCGTGCAAAACTTCCTCTCGGCCGCCAGCGGTATCGCGGTGATCTTCGCGCTGACCCGTGCGTTTGCGCGTCAGAAAATCAATACCCTGGGTAACGCGTGGGTGGATCTGACCCGCATCACGCTGTGGATCCTTCTGCCGATTGCGCTGCTGATCGCGCTGTTCTTTATCCAGCAGGGCACCCTGCAAAACCTGATGCCTTACGCGCCCTATACCTCGCTGGAAGGTGCAAAACAGCTCCTGCCGATGGGGCCAGTAGCGTCACAGGAAGCCATCAAAATGCTCGGAACGAACGGGGGTGGTTTCTTCAACGCCAACTCGTCGCATCCGTTTGAAAACCCTACCGCCTTGACCAATTTTGTGCAGATGCTGGCGATTTTCCTGATCCCCGCCGCGCTCTGCTTTGCCTTTGGTGATGTGGTTAACGATCGCCGTCAGGGCCGCACCCTGCTCTGGACCATGTCGCTAATCTTTGTGGTCTGCGTGGCGCTGGTGATGTGGGCTGAATGGAGCGGCAACAGCCATTTCATGCAGCTTGGGGCTAACAGCAATATCAACATGGAAGGTAAAGAGAGCCGCTTTGGCATTCTCGCCAGCAGCCTGTATGCGGTGGTCACCACCGCGGCCTCGTGCGGGGCAGTCAACGCTATGCACGATTCCTTTACGGCGCTGGGTGGCATGATCCCGATGTGGCTGATGCAGATTGGCGAAGTGGTGTTTGGCGGCGTGGGTTCGGGTCTTTACGGCATGCTGCTGTTCGTGCTGCTGGCGGTGTTTATTGCCGGTCTGATGATTGGCCGCACCCCGGAATACCTCGGTAAAAAAATCGATGTTCGCGAGATGAAATTAACCGCGCTGGCGATTCTGGTCACCCCGGCTCTCGTGCTGCTCGGCACCGCGCTGGCGCTGATGACCGAAGCCGGACGCAGCGGCATCTTTAACCCTGGCATTCACGGTTTTAGTGAAGTGCTGTATGCCGTCTCCTCTGCCGCTAACAACAACGGCAGCGCCTTTGCGGGCTTAAGCGCCAACTCTCCGTTCTGGAACTGTCTGCTGGCGTTCTGCATGTTTGTGGGTCGCTTCGGGATCATTGTGCCGGTCTTGGCGATAGCCGGATCGCTGGTGAACAAAAAAATCCAACCGACCACTACCGGGACATTACCGACCCACGGCGCGCTGTTTATCGGCCTGCTGACGGGCACCGTGTTGCTGGTCGGCGCCCTGACCTTTATCCCCGCCCTCGCGTTAGGCCCGGTCGCGGAATACCTCTCTTTACGCTGATTTTGCGGAGAAATTGTCATGAGTCGTAAACAACTGGCCCTGTTCGAACCGTCATTAGTTCGCCAGGCGCTCATGGATTCGGTGAAAAAGCTGAGCCCGCGCGTGCAGTGGCACAACCCGGTGATGTTTATTGTCTGGGCGGGAAGCGTCCTGACCACCGCCCTGGCGATTGCCATGGGAACGGGCCACATGCCGGGGAATGCGATGTTTACCGGCGCCATCAGCCTGTGGCTGTGGTTTACCGTGCTGTTCGCCAACTTTGCGGAAGCGCTGGCGGAAGGCCGGAGTAAAGCCCAGGCCAACAGCCTGAAAGGGGTGAAGAAAACCGCCTTCGCGCGCAAGCTACGTGAACCGAAATATGGCGCGCAGATGGACCACGTTCCGGCTGATGAACTGCGCAAAGGCGATGTGGTGCTGGTGGAAGCCGGTGACATTATCCCTTGCGACGGTGAAGTCATCGAAGGGGGAGCCTCGGTGGATGAAAGCGCCATCACCGGCGAATCCGCGCCAGTGATCCGCGAATCCGGCGGTGATTTCGCCTCCGTGACGGGCGGGACGCGCATTCTCTCCGACTGGCTGGTGATCCAGTGCAGCGTTAACCCGGGTGAAACCTTCCTCGACCGGATGATCGCCATGGTGGAAGGCGCCCAGCGCCGTAAAACGCCAAACGAAATTGCCCTGACCATCCTGCTGGTGGCCCTGACCATCGTCTTCCTGCTGGCAACCGCGACACTGTGGCCCTTCTCCGCCTACGGCGGTACCGCGGTCACCATCACGGTACTGGTGGCGCTGCTGGTCTGCCTGATTCCCACCACCATTGGTGGCCTGCTGTCAGCCATCGGCGTAGCCGGCATGAGCCGTATGCTCGGTGCCAACGTCATCGCCACCAGCGGGCGTGCGGTTGAAGCCGCCGGTGACGTGGACGTCTTACTGCTGGATAAAACCGGGACCATTACCCTCGGCAACCGCCAGGCGTCAGATTTCTTACCCGCACCGGGCGTGGATGAAAAAACGCTGGCGGATGCCGCACAGCTCTCTTCGCTTGCCGATGAAACCCCGGAAGGCCGCAGTATTGTAATCCTCGCCAAGCAGCGCTTTAACCTGCGCCAGCGCGACGTTCAGAGCCTGCACGCCACTTTCGTGCCCTTCACGGCCCAAACCCGCATGAGCGGAATTAACATTCAGGATCGCATGATCCGTAAAGGCTCTGTTGACGCCATCCGTCGCCACATTGAGGCCAACAACGGCCACTTCCCGCCGGAAGTGGACAGTCTGGTCGAAAGCGTGGCCCGTCAGGGGGCGACCCCGCTGGTGGTGGCCGAAGGCGCGCGCGTGCTCGGGGTAATAGCCCTGAAGGACATCGTCAAAGGCGGCATCAAGGAGCGCTTTGCCCAGCTGCGTAAAATGGGGATCAAAACGGTGATGATCACCGGGGATAACCGTCTTACCGCCGCGGCGATTGCCGCCGAAGCGGGCGTGGATGATTTTCTTTCCGAAGCCACACCGGAAGCCAAGCTGGCGCTGATTCGTCAGTATCAGGCGGAAGGCCGTCTGGTGGCGATGACGGGCGACGGTACCAACGATGCCCCTGCCCTGGCGCAGGCCGACGTGGCGGTGGCGATGAACTCCGGTACCCAGGCGGCAAAAGAGGCGGGCAACATGGTCGACCTCGACTCTAACCCGACCAAGCTGATTGAAGTGGTGCACATTGGCAAGCAGATGCTGATGACGCGCGGGTCGCTGACCACGTTCAGTATCGCCAACGACGTGGCGAAATATTTCGCCATCATTCCGGCCGCGTTTGCTGCGACCTACCCGCAATTAAACGCGTTGAACGTGATGCACCTGCACTCTCCGGCCTCGGCCATTCTGAGCGCAGTGATCTTTAACGCCCTGATTATTGTCTTCCTGATCCCGCTGGCGCTGAAAGGCGTGAGCTATAAGCCGCTCACGGCCGCCGCCATGCTGCGCCGCAACCTGTGGATTTACGGCCTGGGCGGGCTGGTGGTGCCCTTCATCGGTATCAAGGTTATCGACCTGCTGTTGACGCTGTTCGGCCTGGTTTAAAAGGTGAATCAAATGACGATGTTACGCCCCGCTATACTTCTGTTTATTCTGCTGTCTCTCATTACCGGCGGGCTGTACCCGCTGGTGACCACCGCGCTGGGCCAGTGGTGGTTTAAGGATCAGGCTAACGGCTCGCTGATACTGCAAAACGGTGAAAACCGCGGTTCGCGCCTGATTGGTCAGAACTTTACGGATGCCCGTTACTTCCAGGGACGCCCTTCCGCCACTGCCGAAAGCCCGTATAATCCGATGGCATCCGGCGGCAGTAACCTGGCGGGCAGCAACCCCGAGCTGGACAAAGCCGTTGCTGAGCGCGTGGCAGCCCTGCGCGCCGCGAATCCGCAGGCCAGCCGTGAGGTGCCCGTGGAGCTGGTGACCGCCTCGGCCAGCGGGCTGGACTACAGCCTGACGCCGGCAGCGGTGGCATGGCAGATCCCGCGCGTTGCCGCCGCCCGTCAGCTGACCGTCGAACAGGTGAGCCAGCTGGTTGCACAGCACACGCAAAAGCCGCTGGTCAGCTTCATCGGCATGCCCGTGGTGAATATTGTTGAGTTGAATCTGGCGCTGGACGCGCTAAGGAAAAACTAAATGACCGACGAGCCCATGCGCCCGGATCCGGACAGGCTGCTTGAACAGACGGCTGAAGCCCATCGCGGCAAACTGAAAATTTTCTTTGGCGCCTGCGCAGGCGTCGGGAAAACCTTCGCCATGCTGACGGAAGCCCAGCGGCTACGGGCGCAGGGGCTCGATATTCTGATCGGCGTGGTCGAAACCCACGGACGCAAAGAGACCGCATCGCTGCTGAAGGGGCTGGCTACCCAGCCGCCCCGCCGCATCAGCCATCGCGGTCGGTTAGTTACCGAATTCGATCTTGATGCCGCCCTCGCCCGCCGTCCCGCCCTTATCCTGATGGACGAGCTGGCGCACAGCAATGCGCCAGGCTCACGCCATCCAAAACGCTGGCAAGACGTTGAAGAGCTGCTCGAAGCCGGCATCGATGTATTCACGACGGTAAACGTTCAGCATCTGGAAAGCCTGAACGACGTGGTGAGCGGCGTGACCGGCATTCAGGTGCGCGAGACGGTGCCCGACCCCTTCTTTGATTCCGCGGACGAGGTGGTGCTGGTCGACCTGCCCCCTGACGATTTGCGCCAGCGCCTGCATGAAGGCAAGGTCTATATCGCCGGCCAGGCCGAGCGCGCCATCGAACATTTCTTCCGTAAAGGTAACCTGATTGCCCTGCGCGAGCTGGCACTGCGTCGTACTGCCGATCGCGTCGACGATCAGATGCGCGCCTGGCGTGACCTGCAGGGCCAGGAGCGCGTCTGGCATACGCGAGATGCCATCCTGCTGTGCGTAGGGCACGGCAGCGGCAATGAAAAGCTAGTCCGCACCGCCGCTCGCCTGGCGGCTAAATTTGGCAGCGTCTGGCATGCGGTGTATGTCGAAACGCCGCAGCTGCACGCTCTGCCCGAAAACCAGCGTCGCGCTATTCTGAGCTCGCTGCGCCTGGCGCAGGAGCTGGGTGCCGAAACCGCCACCCTTTCCGATCCTCAGGAAGATAAAGCCATCCTGCGCTACGCCCGTGAGCACAACCTGGGGAAAATCGTGATTGGCCGTCGCCAGCATCGCCGCTGGTTTAGCCGCGAATCGTTTGCCGACAAGCTGGCCCGTCGCGCGCCGGATCTGGACCTGGTGATCGTGGCGCTGGATGATAAGCCCACGCCGTTACCCAGCCGCGCGCCGGACAGCCGTGCCTTCAGCGATAAATGGCGCATTCAGCTGCGCGGCTGTCTTGTCGCCGTCGTGCTCTGCGCCCTGATTACGGTTATTGCCAGCCAGTGGCTGATCGCCTTCGACGCCGCCAACCTGGTAATGATTTATCTTCTTGGCGTAGTGGTGGTGGCGCTCTTTTACGGACGCTGGCCGTCGGTCCTGGCGACGGTGATCAACGTCATCAGCTTCGATCTGTTCTTTATTGCCCCGCGCGGGACGCTCGCGGTGTCGGACGTACAGTACATTCTTACCTTCGCGGTGATGCTCACCGTCGGGCTGGTGATCGGGAATCTGACGGCGGGCGTGCGCTACCAGGCGCGTATTGCCCGCTATCGCGAGCAGCGCACGCGCCATCTCTATGAGATGTCGAAATCGCTGGCGGTGGGACGCACGCCGCTGGATATCGTGCAGACCAGCGAGCAGTTTATTCGCTCGACGTTTCATGCCAGCAACCTGATTTTGCTCCCGGACGAACACGGCAAGCTGCGCCCGCTGACATCCGCCACAGGCATGACGCCCTGGGACGAAGCCATCGCGCGCTGGAGCTTTGATAAAGGGTTACCTGCAGGTGCAGGGACCGACACCCTGCCCGGCGTGCCCTATCAAATTCTGCCCCTGCGCAGCGCCGATAAAAATCAGGGGCTGGTGATTGTTGAGCCCTCAAACCTGCGCCAGCTGATGATCCCCGAACAGCAGCGGCTGCTGGAGACCTTTACGCTGCTGGTTGCCAGCGCGCTGGAGCGGCTGGCCCTCACCGCCAGCGAAGAACAGGCCCGGCTGGCGAGCGAGCGGGAAAGCATTCGTAACTCGCTGCTGGCGGCGCTCTCTCACGATCTGCGAACCCCGCTCACCGTCCTGTTTGGTCAGTCAGAAATCCTGACGCTGGACCTGGCGGCGGAAGGCTCTAAACACGCGCTTCAGGCCAGCGAGATCCGCCAGCATGTGCTGAATACCACGCGTCTGGTGAATAACCTGCTTGATATGGCGCGTATCCAGTCAGGCGGTTTTAACCTCAAAAAAGAGTGGCTCACGCTTGAAGAGGTGGTGGGCAGCGCCCTGAAAATGCTCGAACCCGGTCTGGGTGGGCGACATATCGCGCTGAACATGCCCGAGCCTCTGACCTTAATTCACGTTGATGGTCCGCTGTTTGAACGGGTGCTGATCAACCTGCTGGAAAATGCCGGCAAATATGCGGGCGCCAGCGCGCAAATAGGCGTGGATGCGACGGTGGACGATGGCACGCTTCGCCTTAACGTCTGGGATACCGGACCCGGCATTCCCGCCGGGCAGGAGCTGGCTATTTTCGAAAAATTCGCACGCGGCAATAAGGAGTCGGCCATTCCGGGCGTGGGGCTGGGGCTGGCGATTTGCCAGGCAATCATTGACGTCCACGGTGGGTCCATCTCCGCCGAGAATCGTCCCGAAGGCGGCGCGCGGTTTTGTGTTACACTTCCTCTTGAAACCCCGCCAGAACTTAATGAATTACCAGAGGATTTGTGATCAACGTTCTGATTGTTGAAGATGAGATCGCCATTAGCCGTTTTCTGCGCGCTGCGCTGGAAGGGGACGGTCTGCGCGTTCACGATGCGGGCACGCTTCAACGGGGCTTAATTGAAGCCGCCACCCGCAAGCCGGACCTGGTGATCCTCGATCTTGGGCTGCCGGACGGCGACGGCATCGATTTTATCCGGGAAGTTCGTCAGTGGAGCCAGATGCCCATCCTCGTGCTCTCCGCCCGTACGGAAGAGACGGATAAAATCGCGGCGCTGGATGCCGGGGCGGATGACTATCTGATTAAACCTTTTGGTATCGGCGAACTACAGGCTCGCCTTCGCGTGGCGCTGCGTCGCCACAGCGCAACCACGCCTGCTGACCCGACCTACGCGTTTGGTGATATCCGGGTTGACCTGGCCGCGCGGCGTATTGTGCGCGGTGAAGAAGAAATCCATCTGACGCCAATAGAATTTCGCCTGCTCGCCGTTCTGCTCAACAACCACGGCAAGGTTCTCACCCAACGCCAGCTGTTAAGCCAGGTGTGGGGGCCCAACGCGGTGGAACATAGTCATTATTTACGCATATATATGGGACATCTTCGTCAGAAACTCGAAGTTGACCCCGCTCGCCCTCGCCATTTATTAACTGAAACCGGTATCGGTTATCGGTTTATGCTTTGAATAACTATTCATTTTATTTTTAAATAAAATCGAAATACCTCAGAAATATTTCATAAATAATCCATACATTATTTTTACGGGTTATTTTTGCTCATTTAAAACATTGTTAACACATTCCATTAACGTAACACCAACAAACCAGAATTTTGATCTGCGATATTCATCTAAAACGAATATTTATTTCTGATTTGATCGGTTAACGGTGATCTACCTCACGGTTAATCGCCTTTTCCTGGATAAAATGACCATGCTTTCAATTACTGAAAGGAAAATGAAACATGGAAAACAACAATCGCTTAATGCCCCATATAAGGCGGACAACACATATCATGATGTTTGCCCACCGAAACTGCTTTGACTTTCATCTCTTTAATGCCCGGTAGTCCTTCGACTTCTGGCGCACTCGCTTACAGGTTATCCTGAAACACCTTATTTTACAGGCTATTGCCTGTGAACTCGTGCGCTCATTCATTTTAATTCAGACTCATCCGCACCGGGCGGACTGAATTTCAATCATCAAAAAAGCAATTTACTGATTTTAATCAGCGGTCACCCTTTGCTTTTTTTCCGGAAAATTATCGATTTCTTTCTTGCAAGAAATCGAGGGACGCTTATTACCTAAAATAAAGAGAGAAAGATGAAAAATTTAAAAATCGCAGCCAGCCGTGCATGTCCGGATTGCTTTACTACCCAGCGTGAACTGATAGATGTCCGCGCCTCTGATTATATTGATGTTGCCGCCATTGTTCTGGCGGTCACGGATATTGCCAGCGGTATTCTGGACGAAATAGAAGCCACTGGTTTTGGCATTCCTGTTTTTGTCGCGACGCACAAAGAGGAATTCATTCCGGCAGATTATTTATCGCGCATTCACGGCGTATTTGAGTATTCAGACACCAGCAACGAATTTTATGGACGCCAGCTGGAAAGCGGCAGCCCAGAAGTATGAAACCCAGCTGCGCCCGCCGTTTTTCCGCGCCCTTGTCGACTATGTGAAGCAGGGCAACAGCGCGTTTGACTGCCCGGGGCATCAGGGTGGCCAGTTCTTCCGCCGTCATCCTGCCGGTAATCAGTTTGTCGATTTCTTTGGTGAGACGCTTTTCCGCTCCGACCTGTGTAACGCCGACGTGGCGATGGGCGATCTGCTGATCCACGAAGGCGCGCCGTGCATCGCCCAGCAGCATGCGGCTAAAGTTTTTAATGCCGATAAGACCTACTTCGTGCTGAATGGCACCTCGTCATCCAACAAAGTGGTGCTTAACGCCCTGCTCACCCCGGGCGACCTGGTGCTGTTTGACCGTAACAACCACAAATCTAACCATCACGGTGCCCTCCTCCAGGCTGGCGCAACGCCGGTCTATCTGGAAACCGCGCGCAACCCGTACGGCTTTATTGGCGGCATTGACGCCCACTGTTTTGAAGAAAGTTATCTGCGCGAGCTGGTGGCAGAGGTGGCGCCTGGCCGTGCACGCGATGCGCGTCCGTTCCGTCTGGCGGTGATCCAGCTGGGCACCTACGATGGCACCATCTATAACGCCCGTCAGGTGGTGGATAAGATTGGGCACCTCTGTGATTACATCCTCTTTGACTCCGCCTGGGTGGGTTACGAGCAGTTTATTCCGATGATGGCCGACTGCTCTCCGCTGCTGCTGGAGCTGAACGAAAACGATCCGGGGATCCTGGTCACCCAGTCCGTGCATAAACAGCAGGCCGGCTTCTCGCAGACCTCGCAAATCCATAAGAAAGACAGCCACATCAAAGGGCAACAGCGCTATGTCCCGCACAAGCGGCTGAACAATGCCTTTATGATGCACGCCTCCACCAGCCCGTTTTATCCGCTGTTCGCCGCGCTGGACATTAACGCCCGTATGCATGAAGGCCAGAGCGGCCGCAACATGTGGATGGACTGCGTGGTGAACGGTATCGAAGCGCGCAAGCTGATTCTGGAGAACTGCCGGTATCTGCGCCCCTTCGTGCCGGAGACGGTAGATGGCCGTCCGTGGGAAAGCTGGGACACGGCGGAAATTGCGACCGATCTGCGCTTCTTCCACTTCGTACCGGGTGAAAACTGGCACGCTTTTGAAGGTTACGCTGAACATCAGTACTTTATCGACCCGTGCAAGCTCCTGCTGACCACGCCGGGTATTAACGCCCGCACCGGGGAGTATGACGACTTCGGCGTGCCCGCCACTATCCTCGCCAACTTCCTGCGTGAAAACGGCATCGTGCCGGAAAAATGCGATCTCAACTCGATCCTGTTCCTGCTCACGCCTGCGGAAGATATGGGAAAACTGCAGCAGCTTGTGGCGCAGCTGGTGCGCTTCGAAAAACTGCTCGAGAGCGATGTTCCGCTGAAAGACGTCCTGCCATCTCTCTACAAACAGCATCCGGAACGTTACGCGGATTACACCCTGCGCCAGATCTGCCAGGAGATGCATGACCTGTACGCCCGCCACAATGTGAAACAGCTGCAGAAAGAGATGTTCCGCAAGTCTCACTTCCCGCGCGTGATGATGAACCCGCAGGACGCGAACTACGCCTATCTGCGCGGTGAGGTTGAGCTGGTCTCACTGCGCGACGCGGAAGGTCGCATCGCCGCCGAAGGCGCCCTTCCTTATCCACCGGGGGTACTGTGCGTGGTTCCAGGGGAAGTCTGGGGCGGTTCCGTGCTGCGCTACTTTGCCGCGCTGGAAGAAGGCATCAATCTGCTGCCGGGCTTCGCGCCGGAGCTGCAGGGTGTGTACGTCGAGGAGTGCGAGGGTCGCAAACAGGTTCGCTGTAACGTCATCAAACAACCCGCCGCTCAGCCCGCGCTGCTGAAAGGAGAGAAATTATGAGTAAGTCCAATAAGATGGGCGTGGTTCAGCTGACCATCCTCACCATGGTGAACATGATGGGCTCCGGGATTATCATGCTGCCCACCAAACTGGCAGAGGTGGGCACAATCTCTATCATCTCCTGGCTGGTGACGGCAGTCGGTTCAATGGCGCTGGCGTGGGCGTTTGCCAAGTGCGGAATGTTCAGCCGTAAGTCAGGCGGCATGGGCGGCTATGCAGAATACGCTTTTGGCAAGTCGGGCAACTTTATGGCCAACTATACCTACGGCGTGTCGCTGCTGATCGCCAACGTGGCGATTGCCATCTCCGCCGTGGGTTACGGTACGGAGCTGTTTGGCGCGACGCTCAGCCCGGTGCAAATTGGGCTGGCGACCATCGGGGTACTGTGGATCTGCACCGTGGCTAACTTTGGCGGCGCGCGTATCACCGGGCAGCTCTCCAGCATCACCGTCTGGGGCGTGATTATCCCGGTTGTCGGCCTGTGTATCATCGGCTGGTTCTGGTTTAGCCCGACCCTGTACGCCAACTCCTGGAACCCGCACCACGTGCCGTTCTTTACCGCAGTAGGCTCTTCTATCGCCATGACGCTCTGGGCCTTCCTGGGTCTGGAATCTGCCTGCGCGAACGCGGAAGTGGTAGAGAATCCGGAAAAGAACGTGCCGATTGCGGTCCTCGGCGGCACGCTGGGCGCGGCGGTGATCTATATCGTCTCGACTAACGTGATTGCCGGGATTGTGCCAAACATGGATCTGGCCAACTCCACGGCGCCGTTCGGGCTGGCCTTCGCGCAGATGTTCACTCCGGAAGTCGGGAAAGTAATCATGGGTCTGATGGTGATGTCCTGCTGCGGCTCGCTGCTCGGCTGGCAGTTCACCATCGCTCAGGTGTTTAAATCCTCGGCTGATGAAGGTTACTTCCCAAAAATCTTTTCCCGCGTGACCAAAGCGGATGCGCCGGTGCAGGGCATGCTGGCGATTGTTATCTTCCAGAGCGGATTGTCGCTGATGACCATTAGCCCGTCGCTGAACAGCCAGTTCAACGTGCTGGTCAACCTGGCGGTGGTGACGAACATCATTCCGTATATCCTGTCGATGGCAGCGCTGGTGATCATTCAGAAGGTGGCGAAGGTGGATCCACGCAAAGCGCGTGCGGCCAATATCGTGGCGCTGATTGGGGCAATCTACAGCTTCTACGCGCTCTACTCATCCGGCCAGGAAGCGATGCTGTATGGCGCGATGGTGACCTTTATGGGCTGGACGCTGTACGGTCTGGTATCGCCGAGATTTGAATTGAAGAATAAGCATAGTTAAAAAAAGGGAGCCATTCGGCTCCCTTTTTTCATTCTTACGCGTTTTTCAGCACTTCGCTGACAATCTCTACCGCTTCTTTCTCAATCTGCTGACGGTGCTCAGCGCCGAGGAAGCTTTCGCAATAGATTTTATACGCATCTTCCGTACCGGACGGACGCGCGGCGAACCAGCCGTTGTCGGTCATCACTTTCAGACCACCAATGGATGCGCCGTTGCCCGGTGCCGCCGTCAGACGCGCGGTGATAGGATCGCCTGCCAGGGTACTTGCGCTGACCATCTCCGGAGAGAGCCTGGACAGGGCCGCTTTCTGGGCTGACGTCGCGCTAGCCTGAATACGGTTATAGCTTGGTGCACCAAAGCGTGCCGCCAGGTCGTTGTAATGTTCCTGCGGGTTCTTACCGGTGACCGCGGTGATCTCCGCCGCCAGTAGGCACATGATGATGCCGTCTTTATCGGTTGACCATGGCGTGCCGTCGAAACGCAGGAAAGATGCGCCCGCGCTCTCTTCACCGCCGAAGCCGAAGCTGCCGTCGTGCAGACCGTCAACGAACCATTTGAAGCCCACCGGCACTTCCACCAGCTTGCGGCCCAGCGCCTCGACCACGCGGTCGATCATCGCGGAGGAAACCAGCGTTTTACCGACGGCCACCTCTTTGCCCCACTGCGGGCGGTGCTGGAACAGATAGTTAATTGCAACAGCCAGATAGTGGTTCGGGTTCATCAGCCCGGCAGGCGTGACGATACCGTGACGGTCATAATCCGGATCGTTAGCAAACGCCAGATCGAATTTGTCACGCAGCGCCAGCAGGCCCGCCATCGCGCACTCGGAGGAGCAGTCCATACGGATCGCGCCGTCTTTGTCCAGGTGCATAAAGCGGAAGGTCTGATCGACGTGATCGTTCACGATGGTCAGATCAAGCTTGTAATGCTCGGCGATACGTTTCCAGTATTCGATACCGGAGCCGCCCAGCGGATCCACGCCCAGCTTCAGGCCGGCTTTCTGGATGGCCGCCATATCGACGATATCCGCCAGCCCTTCCACGAACGGCTGAACCAGATCCTGCTCTTTCACGTGACCGGACGCCATGGCAGCATCCAGAGAAATGCGCTTCACGCCTTTCAGACCATCCGCCAGCAAGGCGTTCGCACGATCTTCCACCACTTTGGTGACGTTGGTGTCAGCCGGGCCACCGTTAGGCGGGTTGTATTTGATACCGCCGTCTTCCGGCGGGTTGTGGGATGGCGTGATAACGATACCGTCAGCAAGCGCGCCACCTTTTTTGTTGTGCACCAGGATGGCGTTAGAGACCGCAGGCGTTGGGGTGAAGCCGTTGTTCTCCTGAACAATCACATCGACACCGTTTGCCGCCAGCACTTCCACAACAGAGATGAACGCCGGTTCAGACAGGGCATGGGTATCTTTCCCCACGTAGCACGGACCGGTAACGCCGTTTTTAGCGCGCTCTTCCGCAATGGCCTGAGCAATGGCCAGAATGTGCGGTTCGTTAAAGCTGTGGCGCGCCGCGCTACCGCGGTGACCAGATGTACCAAACTTCACTGCGTGTTCTGCGTTGCCCACGACCGGTTTCAGCACGTAATACTGCGCGGTCAGCTGAGCGACGTTAATCAAATCGCTTTGTTGTGCAGGTTGGCCTGCACGGCTGTGATTTGCCATTACCGGGTCCTTCTGATGCAAGGGTTAAATTGTACCGCAAACCTTTTCAATCAATTCCGCCGGGAACTGCATGGACTGCATGATGTGTTCAATCATGCTGCACTTGCGGCCCGTATTGGTATTGGTGATCACCCAGTACGGGGTGCCAGGGACATGTTTAGGTTTGGTTTGGTTGCCATTTTGCAGCAGCGTCTGTTCGTCGCCCGCGAAATAGACGCGAGTACGACCGTGCAGCGACTCGGTCGCTTCAGCAAACGCTTTGTTATCCAGTGAGTAAAGTGTAGATAGCACCAGCATAAAGCGGTTAACCGCCTTTTTCTGCTCCGCGTATTCATCGGAGAGCAGCAGCTCGCGCATCGCGCGCACTTTATCTTTTGCCGGCGTCACGGCAGGTTTTGCTTGCGCAACTACGCTCGGCTGAGACACGACATCTTTGGTGACTGGGGTAGCAGGCTGTGAAGCGGCGGAAATTTTAAGCATGCGCCGTAAAATGTCGGACGCGCTCTCCCCGATATGCCGCGTCTGGCTGGCAATATACTGATAGAGTTCGTCATCAACTTCGATTGTTTTCATCTTAATCCAGTGCGATATCTTATCTGAATACAAGTCATTGGGATTATAAGGTCAAATCCCAACAGCGGATAGCGTCAAACCAGGTTGGCAGCAAAAGTCAGATTAAACTGGAACCTTGCAGCCGGGCGGCAGAATGGTCAACATGATACCCTAACCTGACATACGTAAAAAAAGAACTTTGCCATGAAATTGAATACCCGAGCGCAAACTGCACAATCGCCGAACAATAATTCTCCCATCGTACTGGTTCACGGGCTTTTTGGCAGTCTGGATAACCTGGGCGTGCTGGCGCGCGATCTGGTTACCGACCACGATATTTTACAGGTCGATATGCGCAATCACGGTCTTTCCGGGCGTTCCGACGAGATGACCTACGCGGCAATGGCGCAGGATCTATTGGATACGCTGGATGCCCACGACCTGCAAAAGGTGACCCTCATCGGGCATTCAATGGGTGGCAAAGCGGTGATGGCCCTGACGGCGCTGGTCCCGGAGCGTATTGACGGTCTGGTGGTGATTGACGTCGCGCCCGTGGATTATGACGTTCGCCGTCACGACGAGATTTTTGCCGCCATTAATGCGGTCACAGAAGCGGGTGTCGCGACGCGCCAACAGGCCGCCGCCGTCATGCGTGAGCATCTTGATGAAGAAGGCGTCGTCCAGTTCTTGCTGAAGTCGTTTGTTGACGGACAATGGCGTTTTAACGTGCCGGTGCTCTGGGACCAGTACAACAACATCGTGGGCTGGGAAACCGTCCCGGCCTGGCCACACCCTACCCTCTTCATTCGCGGCGGAAACTCGCCTTACGTTACCGACGCGTACCGCGACACGCTGCTGGCCCAATTCCCGCAGGCACGCGCCCACGTGATTGCCGGTGCCGGGCACTGGGTGCATGCGGAAAAACCGGATGCTGTGCTGCGCGCCATTCGCCGCTATCTCGCTGATACTGCAAATTGATTAAAAAGAAAGCGACTGGAAGGCTGCGGGCTTCCAGTCGTTGGCGTGCCGTTTTCGGTGATGTATGATGGCGCGCTTATCGCCCAGGCATTAGCAGGGCGGCGTATTTCCCCCGAAGTCTCAGAATCATGGCCAAAGAACAAACGGACCGTACGACACTAGATCTGTTCGCGAATGAGCGTCGACCGGGACGACCGAAAACGAATCCGCTCTCGCGCGATGAACAGCTGCGTATCAATAAACGCAACCAGCTTAAACGCGATAAAAATCGTGGGCTTAAGCGTGTCGAACTGAAGCTTAACGCCGACGCCGTCGATGCGCTGAACGAGCTGGCTGACGCGCGTAATATCAGCCGCAGCGAGCTCATTGAAGAGATGTTGCTCGTCCAGCTTGAGACGTTACGCAGCCAGGCATAAGTCTGAAAATCCCCTTTAACGCCCTTTTCATGTAGCACAGAGTGCAGTCCTGCGCGATAGCTGTTTCCGCAGGGTTGCCAGTTCTGCTATTATTGCCCTTATCCGTGGCCGAAATGCGCCACCATACTATTAAGTTTCAAGAGGTTATTTTACTCATGGCAATCATCGGCATTTTCTTTGGCAGTGATACCGGCAATACCGAAAATATCGCAAAAAACATTCAAAAACAGCTCGGTAAAGACGTTGCTGATGTGCATGACATCGCCAAGAGCAGCAAAGAAGATCTGGAAGGCTATGACATTCTGCTGCTGGGTATCCCAACCTGGTACTACGGTGAAGCCCAGTGCGACTGGGATGATTTCTTCCCGACGCTGGAAGAAGTGGACTTCAACGGTAAGCTGGTCGCGCTGTTCGGTTGTGGTGACCAGGAAGACTACGCCGAATACTTCTGTGACGCGCTGGGTACCATCCGCGATATCATTGAGCCGAACGGTGCAGTGATCGTAGGCCACTGGCCGACCGCCGGTTACCACTTCGAAGCGTCCAAAGGCCTGGCCGATGACGATCACTTCGTAGGTCTGGCCATTGACGAAGACCGTCAGCCAGAGCTCACAGCAGAGCGCGTTGAGAAATGGGTGAAGCAGATCCGTGAAGAACTGCACCTGGATGATATTCTGAACGCCTGATTTTATCGCGGCGCAACTGCGGTTGCGCCCATGCCCCAGGTCAAACCGATTAAATTAATCGCTACAATCTTTTAACTTTTTCGCCCAGACCTGTACAATGTCTCCCTGATAAAACGTGGTTTTCCATTGAGCAAGTTTGTTGGTGATACCACGTTTTTATAAGCATATTTTGCCTGAGACTTGCAGTTTTCATTTAGCCATGGCAGTTCTATAATGAGACGCATTATCCCGGGTGCATTTTCTGTCACTTCCCACAGAAGTGAATCGTTTAGCAACAGGACAGATTCCGCATGACTGACAACAATACCGCATTAAAGAAGGCTGGCCTGAAAGTTACGCTTCCTCGGTTAAAAATCCTTGAAGTGCTTCAGGGTCCAGACAATCACCATGTCAGTGCGGAAGACCTTTATAAACGTCTTATCGACATGGGTGAAGAGATTGGGCTGGCTACCGTCTATCGCGTGCTGAACCAGTTTGATGACGCGGGCATTGTTACCCGTCATAATTTCGAAGGCGGTAAATCTGTTTTCGAACTGACCCAGCAGCAGCACCACGATCACCTGATCTGCCTCGATTGCGGCAAGGTCATTGAATTCAGCGATGATTCCATCGAAGCGCGCCAGCGTGAAATCGCGGCGCGTCATGGCATCCGCCTGACCAACCACAGCCTGTACCTTTACGGTCACTGCGCTGAAGGCGACTGCCGCGAAGACGACCACGCGCACGACGCGAAATAATAAGATTCATACTCTGAGCCAGCCGCAAGGTTGGCTTTTTTTTGCCTAAAAAAATGCCCGGTGGCGCAGCGCCACCGGGCATGATAACAGCGAATTAGTTACTGTTATTGCTTCGTATTTCTTTCCAAATCTGGTCGCAACGCTTCGCAACTTCCTGATCGTTACCGGTTTTACGCGCCTGGATACAGGCCTGATAATCCATTACGCGGACGTTCTCCTGCGTCGCGAACTGCTCGTGCGCTTTCTCTTTCTTCAGCACGTTCAGCACGCTCTGACAGGCTTGAATTTTCTCCGGCGATCCTTCCGCAGTATTTATGCAGGCGCTGTACGCCTCCTTCAGACGGGAGTCCTCTTTCGGCGCCTCACTCTGAGCACACGCCACCAGCCCTGATGCCAGCAACGCGACGATTACGATTTTTTTCATCATATGCAGTCTCCATACCGGCGGGACTCGGCCCGCCGGGACGTTCATCAGAAGATGGTGAATGGGGCGATAACCATGAATTTCACGTCACGTTCATCCTGGAAGATGTTGCCGTAACCGCCTGCATAGCTCGGGATATCGGAGTGGTTGTCATACTGAGTGAAGTGCAGTTTGAACATTGTGCCTTTCGCGCGGCCATCCTGTAGGGTATAGATAGCATCGAGGCTGTACGCAGACTCTTTCAGGCGATAGTTGGGATCGTAGTATGCATCCGGCGTGGCCATATCGGCAGGTTTTGCGTCCCAGGCGTAAGCGTAAGAAGCGCCCACCGCCCAGCCAGGCAAGTTCCAGTTTTTCAGATCGTACATTGCGCCAAAGAAGACCGCTTTCTCGCCGTCGGCGTTGAAGTCTGAGCGGTTATCCCACCAGATATCAAGACGACCGTTGGATGAGGCGTAGGTCGGGGTCATACGCTGCAGGAAGTAGCCCTGCTGCCCTTCCGCCTTCACCCATGTGCCTTCCAGACGCAAATCAACCTGACCAACCTTGTAGCCGAAGGTTAACGCCTGCAGCCACGCGGTGCCGTCATAAATGTCGTTGACGCCACCGTTGCTGACTTTATCGCGCGTACCGTAGAACTGGTAGCTGGTGCTCAGCGGGCTACCCGCGACATCGAATTTATAGCTGGCCTTGGCAAAGTACTGATCGATATAGCCCTGCGCCTGACCAAATGCCGCTTCCAGCACCAGATCGTTTTTGAAGTCGTACTTCGCGCCCAACGAGTGCAGGTAATCGACTTTGGTTTTTTTATCGTTCTGGTAGAACTTGTCCATTTCGATGTGCCACGGTGCTTTGTACTCGTTGGTCCACATGTAGGAGAAGCTCAACGCACCCGCATCACCGTAGTCAAAGTTCGCCCCGGCTTCTGCACCCTGATAGGTACCCGGCATAAAGCTCCAGTGCGGTGCTAACAGGGTCTGGCCAGTTGGCTGAATATAGCCACCGCGCGCCCAAACCGGACCGTATTTAAATTTTGCGGCGGCTTTGTAAAGGCTGATGCCGCTCTTATCCCCGGACCAGTCTTCTTTATAGGCTTTATTACTGGAGGAGAAGGCAATTTCGTTCGGGTGGGCGCTGTCGCCGTTTTCCGCCATTTCAATCGCGGTGAACGCAGCAATATCCAGACCGAACATATCTGCGGCATAGCCTGACTGGAAGTCGAGGTTGGCGTTCCAGGTGGAGTGAGAAAGGTTGGTTTTGTATTTATCTTCAGTGACGTCTTTACGGTCACGTTCACGCTGCCAGTAATAAATACCGCCCGTGAGGGTAGAATCATCGATGAAGCCCGCCGCTTTCGCCTCTGGTGTCATCACCAGGCCCGACATTGCTGTCACACCGGCAATAGCCAGCGCCAGCGCACTACGTTTGCCACTGAACGTACGCATAGATTATTCCTCTTTGACGAATTAAAACGCCTGAAGCGGCGTAAATAAAAAAGACCAAATGGTCAGGGGTAGCTTTAAATACCCTCGAATTAACTACCGTCCTTAGGTTATTTTTCGCGACGCGAATTATCAATGCTTTTTAGCTGACAAAAGTCAGGATTATGACGAAGTGCACATAATTGGTAGTGCTTTGTAACATTTATGGAGAGGCGAGAAATGGCGGGGAATTATCAGGTATTTCAGTAGCTAGACGTGGAACATTCTCCTTTTTTTATAACCTTTTTAATTTCCGTAATGATACAAACTTTTTTTTGAAAAATAAGTAGCACCTCATTGACCTGATATTTTTATCACGCCTTTTTAGGTCCTGTCTTAATACCCTGATCGCTAAATAAAAAAACGCCGCATAGTGCGGCGTTTGTCTCTCATTGACCAGACCAGCAATATTATTCGCCGATCTTCGTCCAGGTATCACGCAGACCTACGGTACGGTTGAATACCGGTTTTTCCGCCGTGCTGTAACGACTGTCCAGGCAGAAGTAACCTTCACGTTCGAACTGGAACGCTTTGCCCGCTTCAGCGGCTTTAAGAGAAGGCTCCGCATAACCCTGCTTGATCACCAGAGATTCCGGGTTGATGGTCGCCAGGAAGTCTTCCGCTGCACCTGGGTTAGGCACGCTGAACAGACGATCGTACAGACGAATTTCTACCGGCAGCGCGTGGGAAGCGCTCACCCAGTGAATAACGCCTTTCACCTTGCGGCCATCCGCCGGATCTTTGCTCAGCGTTTCAGCGTCATAGGAACAGAAGATGGTGGTGATATTCCCTTCCGCATCTTTCTCTACGCGCTCGGCTTTGATGACGTAGGCATTACGCAGACGCACTTCTTTTCCCAGCACCAGACGCTTGTACTGCTTGTTGGCTTCTTCGCGGAAGTCAGCGCGGTCAATCCAGATCTCACCGCTGAACGGCACGTCACGGCTACCCATTTCCGGTTTGTTCGGATGGTTAGGCATGGAGACCAGCTCGCTTTCACCCTGCGGATAGTTTTCGATAACCAGTTTCACCGGGTCGATAACGGCCATCGCGCGCGGGGCGTTTTCGTTGAGGTCTTCGCGAATGCAGGATTCAAGGGAAGCCATCTCGATGGTGTTGTCCTGCTTGGTCACGCCGATGCGTTTGCAGAACTCACGAATAGAGGCAGCAGTGTAACCACGGCGGCGCAGACCGGATATGGTCGGCATACGTGGGTCATCCCAGCCTTCAACGTGCTTGTCGGTCACCAGCAGGTTCAGCTTACGCTTGGACATCACGGTGTATTCCAGATTCAGACGAGAGAACTCGTACTGGCGTGGATGCACAGGAATGGTGATGTTATCCAGCACCCAGTCGTACAGACGACGGTTGTCCTGGAACTCCAGCGTACACAGGGAATGCGTAATGCCTTCCAGCGCATCGCTGATGCAGTGGGTAAAGTCGTACATCGGGTAGATGCACCACTTGTTGCCGGTCTGGTGGTGTTCCGCAAACTTAATGCGGTACAGCACCGGATCGCGCATCACGATGAACGGAGACGCCATGTCGATTTTGGCACGCAGGCACGCTTTGCCTTCTTCGAAGCCACCGGCACGCATTTTTTCAAACAGCGCCAGGTTCTCTTCCACGCTGCGATCGCGGAACGGGCTGTTTTTGCCCGGCGCGGTCAGCGTACCGCGATATTCACGGATTTCATCAGCAGACAGTTCGTCAACGTACGCCAGACCTTTATTGATCAGTTCAACCGCGTAGGCGTACAGCTGATCAAAATAGTCAGAGGAGTAGCAGATATCGCCAGACCAGTTGAAGCCCAACCATTGCACGTCGTTCTTGATGGACTCAACGTATTCGATGTCTTCTTTTACTGGGTTGGTGTCATCGAAACGCAGGTTGCACTGTCCCTGGTAGTCTTGCGCAATGCCAAAGTTCAGGCAGATGGACTTCGCATGCCCGATATGCAGGTAGCCGTTCGGCTCCGGCGGGAAACGGGTATGAATTGTGGTGTGCTTACCACTGGCCAGATCTTCATCGATGATCTGACGAATAAAGTTACTCGGGCGGGCTTCTGCCTCACTCATCGTGGATTCCTCAAAGCGTAAACAACGTATAACGGCATATGATCTTATAAGCCGGACGTAGTGACAACCCTTAAAACGTCTCTGAAGAAAATAATGGGGGCTATTGCTGCAAAAAAAAGCGGCGGAGGATATCCCCCGCCGCTTAAGGCATGACTCTACTCAGGAGCGATTACTTGCCTTTAATCTCGTACAGCGGTGTTTGACCCGCAACAACCTGACCTTTCGCCTGAATGACCAGGCCACTGAAGTCGTCGATGTTGCTGCAAACGACCGGGCTTATCATGGAGCGCGCGTTGGCGTTCAGGAAGTCCAGATCCATTTCCAGAATCGGCTGCCCGGCCACCACTTCAGCGCCCTCTTCCACCAGGCGAGTAAAGCCCTGACCGTTCAGCGCAACGGTATCGATACCCATGTGGACAACGATCTCCGCGCCATTTTCGGTTTCGAGGCAGAACGCGTGGTTGGTGTTGAAGATTTTCACGATGGTACCGGCCGCCGGAGACACAACGGTTTTGTCCGTTGGCTTCACCGCCACACCGTCACCAACCGCTTTGCTGGCGAAGGCTTCGTCAGGCACCTGCTCAATCGCAACGACTTCACCGGTTACCGGTGAAACCAGCGCGGCTACCGTTTTGGCGTTCGGTACCGCCTGCGGTTTTGCGGCCGCTGGCGCGGCGGCAGGTGCGGCAGAAGCTTCTGCTGCGGCTACCGGACCAGTGGTTTTCATGGCGTTAGCAATTTTCTCTGCCACGAAGCCAACGATAATCTGCACGCTGGTTTTGTTCAGGCGGATAACGCCGGAAGCACCCAGACGTTTGGCCAGCGCTTCGTCAACCAGAGAAGAGTCTTTGACGTTCAGACGCAGACGAGTGATACAGGCGTCGATACCGGTCAGGTTATCAGAACCGCCGATAGCGGCGATGTACTGACGCGCCAGACCTGATACGTCCTGATCCTGAGCACCGCTCACGTTCACATCCTGACCATCCGCTTCGCTACCGGCCACGGCCAGTTCACGACCCGGGGTCATCAGGTTGAATTTGGTGATAGTGAAACGGAACACTACGTAGTAGATCGCGAAGAACACCAGACCTTGCGGGATCAGCATCCACCAGTGGGTCGCCAGCGGGTTACGGGACGAAAGCACCATATCCACCAGACCGGCGCTGAAGCCGAAACCAGCAATCCAGTGCATGCTGGCAGCGATGAACACGGAGATACCGGTCAGCACGGCGTGGATCACATACAGAACCGGCGCCACGAACATGAAGGAGAACTCCAGCGGCTCGGTGATACCGGTGAAGAAGGCCGCAAACGCCCCCGCCATCATGATACCCAGCACTTTCGCTTTATTCTCTGGACGTGCGCAGTGGTAGATAGCCAGCGCAGCACCCGGCAGACCAAACATCATGATCGGGAAGAAGCCCGCCTGGTAACGACCGGTGATACCGACAACCGCTTTACCTGCTTCGATGGACTGTGCGCCACCCAGGAAGTTAGGGATATCGTTAATACCGGCAACGTCGAACCAGAATACGGAGTTCAGCGCGTGGTGCAGACCGACCGGGATCAACAGACGGTTGAAGAACGCGTACACGCCCGCACCGACGGAGCCCAGTTTCTGGATGTGCTCACCGAAGTTCACCAGACCGTCGAAGATCATTGGCCAGACGTACATCATGATGAACGCGACAACGATCATCACAAACGAGGTCAGGATAGGAACCAGGCGGCGACCGCTAAAGAAGGAGAGCGCTTTTGGCAGCTCTACGCTGCTGAAGCGGTTATACAGTTCGGCGGAGATGATACCCACAAGGATACCGACAAACTGGTTGCTGATCTTCCCGAATGCCGCCGGAACCTGGTCCGCCGGAATTTTTTGGATCATGGCCACCGCTGCTGGCGAGCAGAGGGTGGTTAACACGAGGAAACCGACAAAACCGGTCAGCGCAGCGGCACCGTCTTTGTCTTTAGACATACCGTAAGCCACACCAATCGCGAACAACACGGACATGTTGTCGATAATGGCGGAACCTGACTTGATAAAGAACGCCGCCAGCGCGCTGGTATTACCCCAGCCGTTGGGGTCGATCCAGTAGCCGACACCCATCAGGATGGCTGCGGCAGGCAGCGTGGCGACCGGCACCATAAGTGCGCGACCAACCTTTTGTAAATAACCTAGAATACTCACTTTCTTCCCCCTATGAGACCCCGTTTAAGGCATGTTCTCAGCTCTGTTTTTTATTGTGTCACGAACTATAGATACAGTTGATGCTTCACTGGCATTGTGAGTGTGTGAAAAATTAATTCGTATCGCAAATTAAACGCGTACTTTTTGTGATTTTTGTCACCAAATATCGTTATTCATCCTCCCTTATACTGGCTAACAGCGAAAACTTATTTTATCATTCAAAAAATCAAGACGGATTGATCCGGCCTGAAAGTTTCCAGGTTACGCTTAAGTATCAGGTTCCGATAGCCATCCGCCCACTCTTCTACTTTAACTCTTGAGGTGAACAATGAGACTGATTCCCCTGGCAACTGCTGAACAAGTCGGTAAATGGGCCGCTCGCCATATCGTTAACCGTATTAACGCCTTTAAACCGACCGCCGATCGTCCTTTCGTTCTTGGACTTCCGACAGGCGGCACGCCGCTGACAGCCTATAAGGCGCTGGTTGAGATGCATAAAGCAGGCCAGGTTAGCTTCAAACATGTTGTGACCTTCAATATGGATGAATACGTTGGCTTACCTAAAGACCATCCGGAAAGCTACCATAGCTTTATGCACCGCAATTTCTTTGATCACGTTGATATTCCATCTGAAAATATTAACCTGCTGAATGGAAACGCGCCTGATATTGACGCAGAATGCCGTCAGTATGAAGAAAAAATCCGTTCTTACGGTAAGATCCACCTGTTCATGGGGGGTGTAGGCAATGATGGTCATATCGCGTTTAACGAACCGGCGTCATCTCTGGCTTCCCGCACCCGTATTAAAACGCTGACCCATGACACGCGCGTGGCAAACTCCCGCTTCTTTGATGGCGATGTTAACCAGGTTCCAAAATACGCCCTGACCGTTGGCGTGGGCACCCTGCTGGATGCCGAAGAAGTGATGATTCTGGTGCTGGGTGGCGTGAAAGCGCAAGCGCTCCAGGCTGCCGTTGAAGGCAACGTAAACCACATGTGGACCATCAGCTGCCTGCAGCTGCATCCGAAATCAGTCATCGTCTGCGACGAACCGTCCACGATGGAGCTGAAGGTAAAAACGCTGAAATACTTTAACGAGTTAGAAGCCGAGAACATCAAAGGTCTGTAATTGAATAACCGCCTCTTCATCAAGAGGCGGCCGCTTTTTTTAACCGGGGGTCGTTATGTACGCTTTAACCCACGGTCGGATTTATACCGGCCATGACATTCTGGATGACCATGCGATTGTTATCGCTGATGGCCTGATTGAACGTGTTTGCCCGCTGGCAGAACTGCCGCCGGAGATTGAACAGCGCTCACTCAATGGAGCAGTAATCTCCCCCGGTTTCATCGACGTACAGCTCAACGGCTGCGGCGGTGTGCAATTCAATGACACCGCGGATGCGGTGACGGTCGAAACGCTGGAGATCATGCAGAAAGCCAACGAGAAATCGGGCTGCACCAGCTATTTGCCAACGCTCATCACCAGCAGTGATGACCTCATGAAGCAGGGTATCCGCGTGATGCGCGAATACCTGGCCAAACATCCTAACCAGGCGCTGGGTCTGCACCTTGAAGGGCCATGGCTGAATATGGTCAAAAAAGGGACGCATAACCCGAATTACGTGCGTAAACCGGATGCGGAGCTGGTTGACTACCTGTGTGCAAACGCCGACGTCATTACCAAAGTGACGCTGGCGCCCGAAATGGCGGGTACGGATGTGATCAGCAAACTGGCTGGTGCCGGGATTATCGTTTCAGCAGGCCACTCAAACGCGACGCTGAAAGAAGCGAAAGCCGGTTTCCGCGCGGGCATTACCTTCGCAACGCACCTTTACAACGCCATGCCTTATATCACAGGCCGTGAACCGGGTCTGGTCGGGGCGATTCTGGATGAACCAGACGTCTACTGCGGCATTATTGCTGACGGCTTACACGTCGATTACACCAACATCCGCAACGCTAAGCGGCTGAAAGGTGACAAGCTTTGTCTGGTGACGGATGCCACCGCACCGGCAGGTGCAAATATTGAGCAGTTCATTTTTGCCGGTAAAACAATATACTACCGCAATGGACTGTGTGTGGATGAAAACGGTACGCTGAGTGGTTCCTCTTTAACCATGATTGAAGGGGTGCGTAACCTGGTTGAACATTGCGGGATTGCGCTTGATGAAGTCCTGCGTATGGCAACCCTTTATCCGGCGCGCGCAATGGGCGTGGATAAACAGCTCGGCGGAATTGCACCAGGTATGGTTGCAAACCTGACGGCATTCACACACGATTATAAAATTATTAAGACCATCGTTAATGGTAACGAGGTCGTCACTGAGTAAGTAAAAGTATGACACCTGGCGGACAAGCTCAAATCGGTAATGTCGATCTCGTTAAACAACTTAACAGTGCGGCGGTATACCGCCTGATTGACCAGCACGGACCCATCTCGCGAATTCAGATAGCCGAACAGAGCCAGCTTGCTCCCGCCAGCGTGACAAAAATTACCCGCCAGCTCATTGAGCGCGGTCTGATCAAAGAAGTCGATCAGCAGGCCTCCACCGGGGGCCGCCGCGCCATCTCCATTATTACCGAAACCCGCAATTTTCAGGCCATTGGCGTCCGTCTGGGCCGTCATGACACCACGCTCACGCTGTACGATCTGAGCAGTAAAGCGATTGCGGAAGAGCACTACCCTCTTCCGGAGCGCACTCAGGAAACGCTGGAGCATGCGTTGCTGAATACCATCGCGCAGTTTATTGAAAGCTGTCAGCGCAAGATCCGCGAACTCATTGCCATCTCCGTGATTCTGCCCGGCCTGGTCGACCCGGAAAGCGGCGTGATCCGCTATATGCCGCACATTCAGGTTGAAAACTGGGGGCTGGTCGACGCGCTGGAAAAGCGTTTTAAGGTGACCTGCTTCGTGGGCCACGACATTCGCTCTCTGGCGCTGGCAGAGCACTACTTTGGTGCGAGCCAGGACTGTGAAGACTCTATTCTGGTGCGCGTTCACCGCGGAACGGGCGCCGGTATTATCTCTAACGGCCGTATTTTTATTGGTCGAAACGGTAACGTCGGCGAGATCGGCCACATTCAGGTTGAGCCTCTCGGGGAGCGCTGCCACTGCGGCAACTTCGGCTGCCTTGAAACCATCGCGGCTAATACCGCTATCGAGCAGCGCGTTCGCCATCTCCTTGAGCAGGGTTATCAAAGCCGCGTCACGCTGGACGAATGCAAGATAGGCACCATCTGCAAAGCCGCCAATAAGGGCGACGCGCTGGCCTGTGAAGTGATTGAGCAGGTAGGACGCCACCTGGGGAAAACCATCGCCATCGCCATTAACCTGTTTAACCCCCAGAAAGTGGTTATCGCCGGTGAAATTGTGGAAGCGGAAAAGGTGCTGCTCCCCGCCATTGAAGGCTGTATTAACACCCAGGCGCTGAAAGCATTCCGCCAGAACCTCCCGGTGGTTCGTTCAAAGCTTGATCATCGCTCGGCGATTGGCGCGTTCGCGCTGGTCAAACGCGCCATGCTCAACGGAATTCTGCTGCAGCATTTGCTGGAAAGTTGATCGGACCTTATAGTAACGCCTTCTTTTTTTGATGTCGGACTGTCCATGACCATTAAGAATGTAATTTGTGATATCGACGGCGTGCTGATGCACGACAACGTTGCCGTGCCGGGTGCTGCGGAGTTTCTACACCGCATCATCGACAAAGGAATGCCTCTGGTTCTGCTCACGAACTACCCTTCCCAAACCGGTCAGGACCTGGCTAACCGCTTTGCCACGGCGGGCGTCGACGTTCCGGACAGCGTGTTTTATACCTCGGCAATGGCCACGGCGGATTTTCTGAAGCGTCAGGAAGGGAAAAAAGCCTACGTGGTGGGTGAAGGTGCGCTGATACACGAGCTGTACAAAGCTGGCTTTACCATCACTGACGTGAACCCGGACTTTGTGATTGTCGGCGAAACGCGCTCCTTTAACTGGGAGATGATGCATAAAGCAGCATACTTTGTCGCCAGCGGCGCACGCTTTATCGCCACCAACCCGGATACGCACGGCCGTGGTTTTTATCCGGCCTGCGGCGCGCTGTGCGCCGGTATCGAGAAAATCTCTGGTCGTCAGCCGTTTGTGGTCGGTAAACCGAGCCCGTGGATAATTCGTGCCGCGCTTAACAAGATGCAGGCCCACTCTGAAGAAACGGTTATTGTCGGCGACAACCTGCGCACCGATATTCTGGCCGGATTCCAGGCGGGTCTGGAGACGATTCTGGTCCTCTCCGGCGTCTCTCAGCTTGATGACATTGACTCAATGCCGTTCCGTCCAAGCTGGATTTACCCCTCCGTCGATGAAATCGACATTATCTGATACCGAACCACGCCTCAGGGCGTGGTTTTTCATTTACAGCCTGCACAAACAAAACCCCATCTAATAAAAAGCACGTTTCATTGCATAATCATCAATAAAATAATTCATGACGTACTCTTTTTTCACTATTCCGCAATCACGATTGCACTATTTCCGTTTTCACCCGTAAAACGCTTGCGCGCCCAGCCCCTTTGCGGCATTTTCATAAGCAAGCAACATTACAAAGCAACAGGGTTAACGGAGAAGGTTATGTGTTCAATTTTTGGCGTACTGGATATTAAAACTGACGCGGGCGAACTGCGTAAAAAGGCACTCGAACTGTCCCGCCTGATGCGCCACCGCGGTCCGGACTGGTCAGGCGTTTACGCCAGCGATAAAGCGATTCTGGCTCACGAACGTCTGTCTATTGTTGACGTCAACGCCGGTGCACAGCCGCTGTATAACGAGAAAAAAACGCACGCACTGGCTGTCAACGGTGAGATCTACAACCACCAGGCGCTGCGCGCTGAATACGGCGACCGCTACGCGTTCCAGACCGGTTCTGACTGTGAAGTGATCCTGGCACTGTATCAGGAGAAAGGGCCCGAGTTCCTGGACGATCTGCAGGGCATGTTTGCCTTCGCCCTGTACGACAGCGAAAAAGACGCTTACCTGATTGGCCGCGACCATATCGGCATTATCCCGCTGTACATGGGCCACGATGAGCACGGCAACTTCTACGTCGCCTCTGAAATGAAAGCCCTGGTGCCGGTCTGCCGCACCATTAAAGAGTTCCCGGCAGGCAGCTATCTGTGGAGCAAAGACGGCGAGATCCGCTCCTATTACCAGCGTGACTGGTTCGACTATGATGCGGTAAAAGACAACGTCACGGACAAAGCCGAGCTGCGTCAGGCCCTTGAAGATTCCGTGAAAAGCCACCTGATGTCAGATGTGCCGTACGGCGTGCTGCTCTCCGGCGGTCTGGACTCCTCCGTGATCTCCGCGATCACCAAGAAATTCGCGGCCCGTCGCGTGGAAGATCAGGAGCGCTCAGAAGCCTGGTGGCCACAGCTGCACTCTTTTGCCGTTGGCCTGGAAGGGGCACCGGATCTGAAAGCCGCACAGGAAGTGGCGAACCACCTCGGCACCGTGCACCATGAGATTCACTTCACCGTGCAGGAAGGTCTGGATGCGATCCGCGATGTGATCTATCACATTGAAACCTATGACGTGACCACCATCCGTGCCTCAACCCCGATGTACCTGATGTCGCGTAAGATCAAAGCGATGGGCATCAAGATGGTGCTTTCCGGTGAAGGTTCTGACGAAGTGTTTGGCGGCTACCTGTACTTCCACAAAGCGCCAAACGCTAAAGAGCTGCACGAAGAGACCGTGCGTAAGCTGCAGGCCCTGCATATGTTTGACTGTGCGCGTGCCAACAAAGCGATGTCCGCATGGGGCGTGGAAGCGCGCGTGCCGTTCCTGGATAAGAAATTCCTCGACGTGGCGATGCGCATCAACCCGCAGGACAAGATGTGCGGCAACGGCAAAATGGAAAAACATATCCTGCGCGAATGTTTTGAATCCTACCTGCCGGCGAGCGTGGCATGGCGTCAGAAAGAGCAGTTCTCTGATGGCGTAGGCTATAGCTGGATCGACACCCTGAAAGAGGTCGCGGCAAAACAGGTTTCTGACCAACAGCTGGAAACCGCGAGCTTCCGCTTCCCGTACAACACGCCGGGCTCGAAAGAGGCCTATCTGTATCGTGAAATTTTTGAAGAATTGTTCCCGGTGCCGAGCGCTGCGGAGTGCGTACCGGGTGGCCCTTCCGTCGCCTGCTCTTCTGCCAAAGCGATTGAATGGGATGAATCGTTCAAATCCATGAACGATCCGTCAGGACGCGCGGTAGGCGTTCACCAGTCAGCCTACAAATAATCACTCAGATCGCAATCGGGCCCCTCAGGGGCCTGATTTTTTTGCCTCACATTTCACCGTCTAAATCTGATTAATAACCAATAATTGCCGAATATTCGGTCACGCTGTTCGCAACCTAACCAAACAGTCACATTCCGGCTATTTTCGTTGAAAAAGGTGTTGACGCTGCAAGGGTCTATACGCATAATGCGCCCCGCAACGCCGATAAGGTAACGCGAAAAAAGATGGCTACGTAGCTCAGTTGGTTAGAGCACATCACTCATAATGATGGGGTCACAGGTTCGAATCCCGTCGTAGCCACCATCTTTTTTGCGGGAGTGGCGAAATTGGTAGACGCACCAGATTTAGGTTCTGGCGCCGCAAGGTGTGCGAGTTCAAGTCTCGCCTCCCGCACCATTCCCAGGTAAGCGTTGCACGGATGGGGTATCGCCAAGCGGTAAGGCACCGGTTTTTGATACCGGCATTCCCTGGTTCGAATCCAGGTACCCCAGCCATATTTCTTCGATTTTGCGGTTCTCCGCGGTATTGGGGTATCGCCAAGCGGTAAGGCACCGGTTTTTGATACCGGCATTCCCTGGTTCGAATCCAGGTACCCCAGCCATCGAAGATTGCAGTACTGGCTACGTAGCTCAGTTGGTTAGAGCACATCACTCATAATGATGGGGTCACAGGTTCGAATCCCGTCGTAGCCACCAAATTCAGATTGTCGATTTTTCGGTAATCAAGACAAATTGTTGGGGTATCGCCAAGCGGTAAGGCACCGGATTCTGATTCCGGCATTCCGAGGTTCGAATCCTCGTACCCCAGCCAATTTAAAAAGTCGTTAAGCAGTTTGTTTAACGCAATTGGGGTGTCGCCAAGCGGTAAGGCTCTGGTTTCTGATACCAGCATTCCGGGGTTCGAATCCCTGCACCCCAGCCACTTAAGTAACAAAAAAGCCCGCTCTGCGGGCTTTTTTGTTTTTGTTGTTCGACATTTTGCGACCTGATGCCCTGACCCTCTCCCACAGGGAGAGGGAAAAAAGATTACAGGCCAAGGGCGTACTTCAGCGCCTGACGCTTCAGACCACCGGCACGCTCCGCTGCCATTAATCCAATATTGCGCAGAATGCGCACCGGGGCTAAGTCATTGCTGAATCCGGCATAGAACAGGTCCATCCCCGACTGCATGATGAAATTGTCCGCCATGCGCCGCGTCTGGTAACGCTTCAGGACCTGATGGCTGGCCCAGTTTTCCGCGTGCCCGCGGGCGCTGCTCAGCACTTCCAGTAACGCATCGACATCACGGTACCCCAGGTTGACACCCTGCCCGGCCAGCGGATGAATGGTGTGTGCCGCATCGCCCACCAGCGCCAGCCCTGCACGGACATACTGCAAAGCGTGACGTCGCGTGAGGGGAAACGCCCCGGCAGCCACCGGCGTAACGTTGCCCAGACGGCTCGGAAAATGCAGGCGGATTTCCCGCTGCAATTGTTCCATTGAAAGCCCCTGCAGCTGGCGAATGCGCGCCGGTTTGTCGTACCAGACCAGCGATGCCCAGTTATCAAACAGCGGTAAAAACGCATGCGGGCCATTCGGGGTAAAGTGCTGCCACGTGCTTTCTCCCGGCGCATTCTCGCACTCGACGGTAATCAGCATGCAGGACTGCTCATACTGCCAGGCATGAACGCCAATTCCCGCCATCGGTCTGACCTGCGAGTTAGCGCCGTCCGCTCCGACGACGAGCTTCACGGCCAGTTCATCGCCGCTGTCGAGCGTCAGCAAATACCCGCTCTCGTGAGGATGCAGAGCCTTAATCGACGCCGGAACACGCAGCGTTACCTTCGGGTGCGCCTCCAGCGCCAGCCAGAGCGCCTGCTGAAGCACGTTGTTTTCCACCATATAACCCAGGCGCGGCAGCTTCAGCTCAGCGGCATCAAACGCGACGTGGGCATTTTCCCACTCCCAGGTTTCAAGACGGCTGTAAGGATGGGCGCGCATCGCCAGCACCGCCTCCCAGACGCCCAGCCCGCGCAGCAGATCGACGGATGCCGCGCTGATAGCGGAAATGCGCACGTCCGGTTTGCTGACGGGATCGAAGGCCGGCGGAGCAGCCTGTTCGATTACCGTTACCTCAAATCCCTGCTGCGCCAGCCCCAGCGCCAGCGCGCCGCCGACCATACCGCCGCCGACAACGGCAGCTTCGGTGTGTAGGAGTGTCATGGTCAATTTTCCTTATTGGAGAATCCCTTAAGTTTACCGGATTTTTGCGGTCCTGAGACACATAACCTTCATACTGGTCACAACCCCACCAAAGCATTACAATACGCGGCTTGCAATCCTGAGCTGAGCAAGTCGATGACTAAAAAACTCCATATAAAAACCTGGGGCTGTCAGATGAACGAATACGATTCATCCAAGATGGCCGATCTGCTGGATTCAACCCACGGATACCAGCTGACAGAAAATGTGAAAGAAGCGGACGTGCTGCTGCTGAACACCTGTTCGATTCGTGAAAAAGCGCAGGAAAAAGTCTTTCACGTGTTAGGCCGCTGGAAGCTTCTCAAACGAAAAAATCCGGACCTGATCATCGGGGTGGGTGGCTGCGTCGCGTCGCAGGAAGGTAAGCTGATCCGCCAGAGAGCCCCGTATGTGGATATTGTCTTTGGCCCTCAGACCCTGCACCGCCTGCCGGAGATGATCAATCAGGTTCGCGGCAACCGTAGTCCGGTCGTTGACGTGAGCTTCCCGGAGATCGAAAAGTTTGACCGTCTGCCAGAGCCGCGCGCCGATGGCCCGACCGCCTTCGTCTCCATCATGGAAGGCTGCAACAAATACTGCACTTACTGCGTGGTACCTTACACCCGTGGTGAAGAAGTCAGCCGTCCGGCAGACGATATTCTGTTTGAAATCGCGCAGCTTGCCGCACAGGGCGTTCGCGAAGTGAACCTGCTGGGCCAGAACGTGAACGCCTGGCGCGGGGAAAACTACGACGGCACCACCGGCAGCTTTGCCGAGCTGCTGCGTCTGGTCGCCGCGATTGACGGCATCGACCGCATTCGCTTTACCACCAGCCATCCGATGGAGTTTACCGACGACATCATCGACGTGTATCGCGATACGCCAGAGCTGGTGAGCTTCCTGCACCTGCCGATTCAGTGCGGCTCTGACCGCGTGCTGAACCTGATGGGCCGCCCGCATACGGTGCTGGAGTACAAGTCCACCATTCGCAAGCTGCGTGAAGCGCGTCCGGATATCCAGATCATCTCCGACTTTATCGTCGGCTTCCCTGGCGAAACCGCTGATGACTTCGAGCGCACCATGAAGCTCATCGGTGAAGTAAATTTTGACGTCAGCTACAGCTTCATCTTCTCTGCGCGTCCTGGAACACCTGCGGCCGATATGGTTGACGATGTGCCGGAAGAAGAGAAAAAGCAGCGTCTGTATATTCTGCAGGAGCGTATTAACCAGCAGGCCAACGCGTGGAGCCGCCGTATGCTCGGCACCGTTCAGCGCATTCTGGTGGAAGGCACCTCCCGCAAGAGCATTATGGAACTCTCCGGTCGTACCGAAAACAACCGCGTGGTGAACTTTGAAGGCACCCCGGATATGATCGGTAAATTCGTGGACGTCGAGATTGTCGAAGTGCTGACCAACTCGCTGCGCGCGAAGCTGGTACGCACCGAGGACGAAATGGGCCTGCGTATTGCCGAGTCACCGGAATCCGTGATCTCTCGTACCCGTAAAGAAAACGATTCTGGCGTGGGGATTTACCAGCCTTAATCCTCCTGGCCTGCCTTTCCGGCAGGCCTTGTATTTCCTCTCATCGTCCCCAATATCTTCCGCAACGCTTGCGCCTTTATTCTGTGGCGTGAATAATTTCGGTAATGACCGTTTTATTACGTCCTATCGCAATGGGTCAGTTAACCAATTAAAGAGGAACAGTTTGAATATAGATACGCGTGAAATTAGCCTTGAGCCAGCAGACAACGCTCGCCTGCTGAGCCTGTGCGGGCCGTTTGATGACAACATCAAACAACTGGAGCGACGTCTGGGTATCGAAATCAATCGTCGCGATAATCATTTCAAACTTACCGGACGCCCTATCTGCGTCAACGCCGCTGCGGACATTCTGCGTAGCCTGTATGTCGATACCTCCCCGATGCGCGGCGAAATTCAGGATATCGAACCGGAACAAATTCACCTCGCCATTAAAGAGGCGCGTGTGCTTGAGCAGAGCGCGGAAAGCGTGCCGGACTACGGTAAGGCAATCAATATCAAGACCAAACGTGGCGCCATTAAGCCGCGTACGCCAAACCAGGCGCAGTACATCGCCAACATCCTCGACCACGACATCACCTTCGGGGTGGGTCCGGCGGGTACGGGTAAAACCTATCTGGCCGTTGCCGCTGCGGTCGATGCGCTGGAACGCCAGGAGATCCGCCGTATTCTGCTGACCCGTCCTGCCGTTGAGGCCGGTGAAAAACTGGGCTTCCTGCCGGGCGATCTGAGCCAGAAGGTCGACCCGTATCTGCGCCCTTTATACGATGCGCTGTTCGAGATGCTCGGCTTTGAGAAGGTCGAGAAGCTCATTGAGCGTAACGTAATCGAAGTTGCTCCGCTTGCCTACATGCGCGGTCGTACGCTGAACGACGCGTTCATCATTCTTGATGAGAGCCAGAACACCACCATCGAACAGATGAAGATGTTCCTGACGCGTATCGGCTTTAACTCGAAAGCGGTCATTACCGGTGACGTCACCCAGATCGACCTGCCGCGCAGCACCAAATCAGGCCTGCGCCACGCCATTGAGGTGCTGGCCGAGGTCGACGAAATCAGCTTTAACTTCTTCCACAGTGAAGACGTGGTACGCCACCCGGTGGTCGCGCGTATCGTTAACGCCTATGAAGCCTGGGAAGAGGCGGATCAGAAGCGTAAGGCCGAACTGGCCGCAGAACGTAAGCGCGAAGCGCAGGAGCAAGAACAGAAATGAGTCAGGTGATCCTCGATTTACAGCTGGCCTGTGAAGACAATTCCGGCATGCCAGATGAGGCACAGTTTCAGAAATGGCTGGATGCCGTTATTCCTCAGTTTCAGGAAGAATCAGAAGTTACGATTCGCCTGGTGGATGAAGCAGAAAGCCATGAGCTTAACCTGACCTATCGCGGGAAAGATAAGCCGACCAACGTGCTCTCTTTCCCGTTCGAAGCGCCTCCGGGCATTGAGATGCCGCTGCTGGGCGATCTGATCATCTGCCGTCAGGTAGTTGAACAGGAAGCCAAAGAGCAGCAAAAGCCGCTTGAGGCCCACTGGGCGCATATGGTGGTACACGGCAGCCTGCATCTGCTTGGCTACGATCACATTGAAGATGACGAAGCGGAAGAGATGGAGTCCCTCGAGACAGAGATAATGCTTGCTCTGGGCTATGAGGATCCGTACATTGCCGAGAAAGAATAGTCCGTCATCTGACTGACTCACATGCCGCCACGAAAGGATATCGCGTGGCGGTAAACGTTGAACTAACAAGAGAACCCTTAACAAACGCCATGAGCGACGACAATTCACACAGTAGCGACACGACAACCAGTAAAAAGGGATTTTTCTCCCTCATTCTGAACCAGCTTTTCCACGGCGAACCCAAAAACCGTGATGAACTGCTGGAGCTGATTCGTGATTCCGGGCAGAACGACCTTATCGACGAAGATACGCGCGAAATGCTCGAAGGGGTTATGGACATCGCCGACCAGCGCGTTCGCGATATCATGATCCCCCGCTCGCAGATGATCACCCTGAAACGTAACCAGACCCTGGACGAGTGCCTCGATGTGATCATCGAATCCGCCCACTCGCGTTTCCCGGTCATCAGCGAAGATAAAGATCACATCGAAGGGATTTTGATGGCCAAAGATCTGCTGCCGTTTATGCGCAGCGATGCCGAAGCCTTCAGCATGGAAAAAGTGTTACGCCAGGCCGTGGTTGTGCCGGAAAGTAAACGTGTGGATCGGATGCTGAAAGAGTTTCGCTCTCAGCGTTACCACATGGCGATTGTTATTGATGAATTTGGTGGCGTTTCCGGTCTGGTCACGATCGAGGATATTCTTGAGCTGATCGTGGGCGAAATCGAAGACGAGTACGACGAAGAAGAAGATATCGACTTCCGTCAGCTTAGCCGCCACACCTGGACCGTGCGCGCGCTGGCCTCCATTGAGGACTTTAACGACGCCTTCGGGACCCACTTCAGCGATGAAGAGGTCGATACCATTGGCGGGCTGGTGATGCAGGCCTTTGGGCACCTCCCGGCGCGCGGTGAGACCGTTGACATCGACGGTTACCAGTTCAAAGTAGCCATGGCCGACAGCCGACGTATTATACAGGTTCACGTCAGAACGCCGGACGACTCACCGGTGCCAAAACTGGAAGATTAATGTAAATGGCATTTGCCCCATTGCTTGAACGCCAGCGCGTCCGTTTGCTGCTGGCGCTGTTACTTGGAGCCAGCGGTACGCTGGCTTTCTCTCCTTACGATATCTGGCCTGCGGCCATTCTCTCCCTGATGGGGATTCAGGGCCTGACCCTGAATCGTCGTCCGGTACAGGCCGCGGCCATCGGTTACTTCTGGGGGATGGGGCTGTTTGGCTCAGGCATCAACTGGGTTTATGTCAGCATCGCCCAGTTTGGCGGTATGCCAGGCCCGGTTAACGTCTTCCTGGTGGTATTGCTCGCCGCGTATCTCTCGCTCTATACCGGTCTGTTCGCCGGCATCCTTTCTCGCCTGTGGCCAAAAACCACCTGGCTGCGCCTCGCCATTGCCGCGCCGGTAGTCTGGCAGATAACCGAGTTCCTGCGCGGCTGGGTGCTGACGGGCTTCCCGTGGCTGCAGTTCGGCTACAGCCAGATTGACGGCCCCCTGAAGGGTCTGGCGCCGGTCATGGGCGTTGAGGCTATTAACTTCCTTCTGATGGTGGTGAGCGGCCTGCTGGTACTGGCGCTGGTCACGCGCTGCTGGAAGCCGCTTGCCGTGGCGCTGGTGCTGTTCGCCCTGCCCTTCCCGCTGCGCTATATCCAGTGGTTCACGCCCGAGCCCGATCGCGCCATGCAGGTTTCCATGGTGCAGGGAAATATTCCGCAGTCCATGAAGTGGGACGAGAAGGAGCTGCTGAATACGCTGAAGATCTACGCCAACGCCACCGAAGAGGTGATGGGAAAATCACAGCTGATTATCTGGCCGGAGTCTGCCATTCCCGATCTGGAGCTCAATCAGCAGCCGTTCCTCAACATGATGAACGACCTGCTGCTGGCGCGCGGCAGCACGCTGATCACCGGGATTGTCGATGCGCGTCTGAATCAGCACAACCGCTACGACACCTACAACAGCATCATTACGCTCGGGAAAGATAGCGAGTACAGCTACCACTCCACTGACCGGTACAACAAGAACCACCTGGTGCCGTTTGGTGAATTTGTTCCGCTGGAGTCGATTCTGCGCCCGCTGGCTCCGTTCTTTGACCTGCCGATGTCCTCTTTCAGCCGCGGCCCGTACGTACAGCCTCAGCTGCACGCGCACGGCGTTGCCCTGACGGCGGCCATCTGCTACGAAATCATTCTCGGCGAGCAGGTGCGCGATAACTTCCGCCCGAATACTGACTATCTGCTGACCATCTCCAACGATGCCTGGTTTGGTAAGTCAATCGGGCCGTGGCAGCACTTCCAGATGGCACGTATGCGCTCCCTGGAGCTGGCGCGTCCGCTGCTGCGCAGCACCAACAACGGCATCACCGCCGTGATTGGACCGCAGGGTGAAATCCAGGCGATGATCCCGCAGTTTACCCGCGAGGTGCTGACCACTAAAGTCACGCCAACCACGGGGCTGACGCCATACGCGCGCACCGGCAACTGGCCGCTGTGGATACTGACCGCGCTGTTCGGCTTTGGCGCAGTGCTGATGAGCCTGCGTCAGCGTCGGAAATAATCTTCCCTTCTGTTGTCGGGTGGCGTAGCCGCCACCCGACAATTCTCTCCAGACACCCATATTGGCACGCCTATTGCTTTGTTTATTCAGGTAAACGCAGTTTGGCTTAACGTGCAACTTTGTCGCACCAGCGTAGATCATCGGTAGCACCGAAACGGTGCAACGGGAGATATTTGCCTCTGATTGGTGCGGCGCGCTTCGCAAAAATAAACAATAACGCAGCAAAATCTTTACATTAAGCCAGACTAAATGTTAACAAGCTTGCATAACACTGCACTCGCACTGCGCGAGATATAACAACATCACAATGGGTATCAATGCGTCGCTGGCGCTGATAAAAAAGGAGTTGGGTATGCAATTACGTAAACTGGCCACAGCAATGCTGGTAATGGGAATGTCTGCAGGCGTGGTTCACGCTGAAGATGCTCCGGCAGCAGGCAGCACTCTCGACAAGATTGCCAAAAACGGCGTGATCGTGGTCGGCCACCGTGAATCTTCAGTCCCGTTCTCTTACTACGACAACACGCAAAAAGTCGTGGGCTATTCACAGGATTACTCCAACGCCATCGTTGAAGCTGTGAAGAAAAAGCTGAACAAACCTGACCTGCAGGTGAAGCTGATCCCAATCACTTCACAGAACCGTATTCCACTGCTGCAAAACGGCACCTTTGACTTCGAGTGTGGCTCCACCACCAACAACCTCGAGCGTCAGAAACAGGCTGCCTTCTCGGACACCATCTTTGTCGTGGGCACCCGTCTGCTGACGAAGAAAGGCGGTGAGATCAAAGACTTCGCTGACCTGAAAGGGAAAGCGGTTGTTGTGACCTCCGGTACCACGTCAGAAGTGCTGCTGCACAAGCTGAACGACGAGAAGAAAATGGATATGCGCATCATCAGCGCTAAAGACCATGGCGACTCCTTCCGTACCCTGGAAAGCGGTCGTGCCGTCGCGTTTATGATGGATGATGCCCTGCTGGCGGGCGAGCGTGCGAAAGCGAAAAAACCAGACAACTGGGATATCGTCGGTACCGCGCAGTCCAAAGAAGCCTACGGCTGTATGCTGCGTAAAGACGATCCGCAGTTCAAAAAGCTGATCGATGACACCATCGCTCAGGTGCAGACCTCCGGCGAAGCGGAGAAATGGTTCGACAAGTGGTTCAAGAACCCGATTCCGCCAAAAAACCTGAACATGAATTTTGAACTGTCTGACGACATGAAAGCGCTGTTCAAATCTCCAAATGACAAGGCTCTTAACTAATTAGAACTACAGGGGCGGGATCTCCTGCCCTCTCGATTGTCGGGAAGCATGGACAGACTATACGTTGAGTGGTCGTTCCCCACTCAGCGCGAAAAATGAGCTTCTCACCAATCTTCGAGGGTAGCGCTGCTACCCTTTTTTTTCTGGAGTTTATTATGTCAATAGACTGGAACTGGGGCATATTCCTGCAACAAGCCCCGTTCGGCAACACCACCTATCTTGGCTGGCTGTGGAGCGGCTTTCAGGTTACCGTGGCACTATCGATAACGGCGTGGATTATCGCGTTTCTTGTCGGTTCTTTGTTCGGTATTCTGCGCACCGTCCCTAACCGTTTTCTATCAACGCTTGGCACCCTCTATGTGGAACTGTTCCGTAACGTTCCGCTGATCGTGCAGTTCTTTACCTGGTATCTGGTTATCCCGGAACTGCTGCCGGAAAATATTGGCATGTGGTTCAAGTCGGAACTGGATCCGAACGTGCAGTTCTTTGTCTCCTCCATGTTGTGTCTGGGGCTGTTTACCGCTGCGCGCGTTTGCGAGCAGGTGCGTGCCGCCATTCAGTCATTGCCGCGCGGACAAAAAAACGCGGGCCTGGCAATGGGCCTGACGCTGCCCCAAACTTACCGCTACGTGCTGTTGCCTAACGCCTACCGCGTTATCGTTCCACCGATGACCTCCGAGATGATGAACCTGGTGAAAAACTCGGCCATCGCCTCGACTATCGGCCTGGTCGACATGGCTGCGCAGGCGGGTAAGCTGCTGGATTACTCCGCTCACGCGTGGGAATCCTTCACCGCGATCACGCTCGCGTATGTTCTGATTAACGCTTTCATCATGCTGGTGATGAACCTGGTTGAACGCAAAATCCGCCTGCCGGGCAATCTGGGGGGCAAATAATGTACGAATTTGACTGGAGTTCTATCGTTCCATCCATGCCTTACCTGCTTGATGGCCTGGTGATTACCTTAAAAATCACCGTCATTGCCATCATCGTCGGTATCGTCTGGGGCACCCTGCTGGCCGTCATGCGCCTGTCGAGCTTTAAGCCGCTCGCCTGGTTTGCGACCGCCTACGTTAACGTGTTCCGCTCCATCCCGCTGGTGATGGTGCTGCTGTGGTTTTACCTGATTGTGCCCGGCTTCCTGCAGAACGTGCTGGGGCTGTCGCCGAAAACCGATATCCGTCTGATCTCCGCCATGGTGGCGTTCTCAATGTTCGAGGCCGCTTACTACTCGGAGATTATCCGAGCGGGCATTCAGAGTATCTCCCGCGGGCAATCCAGCGCCGCGCTGGCGCTGGGGATGACGCACTGGCAGTCCATGCAGCTCATTATTCTGCCGCAGGCGTTTCGCGCCATGGTTCCGCTCCTGCTGACCCAGGGCATCGTGCTGTTCCAGGATACCTCGCTGGTCTACGTTCTGAGTCTGGCAGACTTCTTCCGTACCGCGTCAACCATCGGTGAACGTGATGGTACGCAGGTCGAGATGGTGCTCTTTGCGGGTGCGGTCTATTTTGTGATTAGTTTAAGCGCGTCGCTGTTGGTCAGCTGGCTGAAGAAAAGGACGGTATAATGATTTACCTGAAAAATGTTTCTAAATGGTATGGGCACTTTCAGGTGCTGACCGACTGCTCCACCGAAGTCAAAAAAGGCGACGTGGTGGTGGTATGCGGGCCGTCCGGCTCCGGTAAATCAACGCTGATCAAAACCGTCAACGGACTGGAGCCGGTGCAGCAGGGTGAGATCGTCGTCAACGGCACCAAAGTCAACGATAAGAAAACTAATCTCGCCCAGCTTCGCTCTCACGTTGGCATGGTGTTCCAGCACTTTGAGCTGTTCCCTCACCTCTCCATTATTGAGAACCTGACGCTGGCGCAGGTAAAAGTGCTTAAGCGTGATAAAAAAGCGTCGCGCGAGAAAGGTCTGAAGCTCCTGGAACGCGTTGGGCTCTCGGCGCATGCCGATAAGTTCCCGGCACAGCTTTCCGGCGGCCAACAGCAGCGCGTGGCGATCGCCCGCGCGCTGTGTATGGATCCGGTGGCAATGCTGTTTGATGAGCCAACGTCGGCGCTCGATCCAGAGATGATCAATGAAGTGCTGGACGTGATGGTCGAGCTGGCGCACGAAGGGATGACCATGATGGTGGTGACCCACGAAATGGGCTTTGCCCGTAAAGTGGCCAACCGCGTAATCTTTATGGACGAAGGGAAAATTGTCGAAGACTCACCGAAAGAAGAGTTCTTCGCTAACCCGAAATCCGAGCGTGCGAAAGATTTCCTTGCGAAAATCCTGCACTAACCTTCCCGGTGCGCAATCTGCGGATTGCGCACTGCTTCACGCTTTCACTCAGTTCCTCTCGTCGGCGTCACATTGCAGCGTTAACCTTGTCACAAAATAACGCTACGTGTGGAGAACGCTATGGCACAGCCTATTATTCTCGATTGCGATCCGGGTCATGACGACGCGATCGCGCTCGTCCTCGCTCTTGCCTCCCCTGAACTCGAGGTAAAAGCCGTCACCTCATCCGCCGGAAATCAGACGCCTGACAAAACCCTGCGCAACGTGCTGCGTATGCTCACGCTGCTCAAACGCACCGACATTCCTGTCGCCGGCGGGGCCGTGAAGCCGCTGATGCGCGAGCTAATTATTGCCGACAACGTTCATGGTGAAAGCGGGCTGGATGGTCCGGCACTGCCGGAGCCGGGTTTCACGCCGCAAAACTGTACCGCCGTGGAGCTGATGGCGAAGGTTCTACGTGAGAGTGCAGAACCGGTAACGCTGGTGGCAACCGGACCGCAAACCAACGTTGCGCTGCTGCTGAACAGTCATCCTGAGCTGCATAATAAAATTGCCCGTATTGTGATTATGGGCGGGGCCATGGGGCTGGGGAACTGGACGCCTGCGGCGGAGTTCAACATCTTTGTCGACCCGGAAGCCGCGGAAATTGTCTTCCAGTCCGGCTTACCGATTGTAATGGCGGGACTGGACGTTACCCACCGCGCGCAGATTATGGCGGACGATATTGAGCGCTTCCGCTCGGTGGGCAACCCGGTTGCGACAACCGTGGCCGAACTGCTCGACTTCTTTATGGAATATCACAAAGCCGAGAAGTGGGGCTTCCACGGCGCGCCGCTGCACGACCCGTGCACCATTGCCTGGCTACTGAAGCCGGAGATGTTCACCACGGTGGACAGATGGGTTGGTGTTGAGACACAGGGAAAATACACCCAGGGAATGACTGTTGTGGATTACTACTCGCTGACGGGGAATAAGCCGAATACCACGGTGATGGTAGACATCGACCGGGAGGCGTTTGTGGATTTACTGGCGGAGAGACTTGCTTACTATAGTGCGGCCTGATGCCCTCACCCGGCCCTCTCCCACGGGGAGAGGGAGCAAACCTGCGCTTTTATTTAGGGCTCAAAAGGACGACGCTGGAACTGATCGTGGCCGCATTTCGGACACAGCGGCAGGACATCCGGCGTATATACCGCAATATGGTGGTGGCAATTCTCGCACACCAGATTTCCCAAGCCGACCACCTCACCACTGTGATAAACACCGTGATGGTTCAAATCCTGAAAAACCTCGCGCCACTCCAGCTGCGTTTTATCCGTGATGTCGGCCAGCTCTTGCCACAGGCTCTCTTTAATCACCCGCATAAAAACGCTGTCCGTGACCTCCTCCTGACTCTCCTGGTAGCTGCGCGCAAACTCTTCCAGATCGCGACGCACGGCGCGCGTCACCTCTTCCACTTCGGTTAACGTTAACTCACCCGTTTGCGTCACGCGGGCACGCGCTTGCTCCACCAGCGCGTCGATATCTCGCTCGCCGTTACGCAGCCGTTCCGTCAGCGTCGCCACCAGTTCGCGGTAAAATTGAGCAACCTTGTTCATCATTTTGCCTCCCGGGTAAGTAACTATTTCTAATAATAGACCTTATTTCAGCGCCGCTTTGTCAGGTGAAGCACAGACCCGGTAAATTCCTGCAAAGCGCATTTGTGCGAAAGGCTGTTTTGACGCGGGCGTTTGGGCTATGCTATGCGGATCTGAATTACCACATCCATTGGCTACATTTGTAGCTGTATTGAAAACAGGACCACTGGCTGCCATGCAAGAGCAATACCGCCCGGAAGAGATAGAATCAAAAGTCCAGCAACACTGGGACGAGAAGCGCACCTTTGAAGTAACCGAAGACGAGAGCAAAGAGAAGTATTACTGCCTGTCGATGCTTCCCTATCCTTCTGGTCGACTACACATGGGCCATGTGCGTAACTACACCATCGGCGATGTGATTGCACGCTACCAGCGCATGCTGGGTAAAAACGTTCTGCAGCCTATCGGCTGGGATGCGTTCGGTCTGCCTGCGGAAGGCGCGGCGGTCAAAAACAACACCGCGCCGGCGCCGTGGACGTACGACAACATCGCGTACATGAAAAACCAGCTCAAAATGCTGGGCTTTGGCTATGACTGGAGCCGCGAGCTGGCAACCTGTACCCCGGAATACTATCGCTGGGAGCAGAAGTTCTTCACCGAGCTGTATAAAAAAGGCTTGGTGTATAAGAAGACCTCTGCCGTTAACTGGTGTCCGAATGACCAGACCGTTCTCGCGAACGAACAGGTTATCGACGGCTGCTGCTGGCGCTGTGACACTAAAGTTGAGCGTAAAGAGATCCCACAGTGGTTTATCAAAATCACCGCTTACGCTGATGAGCTGCTGAACGATCTGGATAACCTCGACCACTGGCCAGATACCGTTAAGACCATGCAGCGCAACTGGATCGGCCGTTCTGAAGGCGTGGAGATTACCTTCAACGTTGAGAACTACGACCAGACCCTGACCGTCTACACCACCCGTCCGGACACCTTCATGGGCGCGACCTACCTGGCCGTGGCCGCAGGTCACCCGCTGGCGCAGAAAGCGGCAGAAAACAACCCGGAGCTGGCAACCTTCATCGACGAGTGCCGCAACACCAAAGTGGCCGAAGCCGACATGGCGACGATGGAGAAAAAAGGCGTCGCGACAGGCTTCTATGCGAAGCATCCACTGACTGGCGAAGCGATTCCAGTCTGGGCAGCGAACTTCGTGCTGATGGAGTACGGTACAGGCGCGGTAATGGCCGTACCGGGACACGACCAGCGCGACTACGAGTTTGCCACCAAATACAGCCTGCCGATCAAAGCCGTTATTCTGGCCGCCGATGGTTCTGAACCCGATCTGTCCGAACAAGCGCTGACTGAAAAAGGCACCCTGTTTAACTCCGGTGAATTCAGCGGCCTGAGCTTCGAAGAGGGCTTCAACGCCATCGCCGATAAGCTGGCCTCTCTGGGCGTGGGCGAGCGTAAAGTTAACTTCCGTCTGCGCGACTGGGGCGTGTCCCGTCAGCGTTACTGGGGTGCGCCAATTCCAATGGTGACGCTGGAAGATGGCACCGTGATGCCAACGCCGGAAGATCAGCTCCCGGTGATCCTGCCGGAAGACGTGGTCATGGACGGTATCACCAGCCCGATCAAAGCCGATCCTGAGTGGGCAAAAACCACCGTCAACGGTCAGCCTGCGCTGCGTGAAACCGACACTTTTGACACCTTTATGGAGTCATCCTGGTACTATGCCCGCTACACCTGCCCGCAGTATCAGGACGGCATGCTGGATTCCAAAGCAGCGAACTACTGGCTGCCGGTAGACATCTACATCGGCGGCATCGAACACGCCATCATGCACCTGCTCTACTTCCGCTTCTTCCACAAATTGATGCGCGATGCAGGCATGGTGAACTCTGACGAACCAGCAAAACAGCTGCTGTGTCAGGGCATGGTGCTGGCAGATGCGTTCTATTATGTTGGTGCCAACGGCGAGCGTAACTGGGTTTCACCGGTTGATGCGATCGTCGAGCGTGACGAGAAGGGCCGTATCGTTAAGGCGAAAGACGCCGAAGGTCATGAACTGGTCTACACCGGCATGAGCAAGATGTCCAAGTCGAAAAACAACGGTATCGATCCGCAGGTGATGGTTGAGCGTTACGGTGCGGATACCGTGCGTCTGTTCATGATGTTTGCCTCTCCGGCGGACATGACCCTGGAATGGCAGGAGTCCGGCGTGGAAGGGGCGAACCGCTTCCTGAAACGCGTCTGGAAACTGGTTTACGAACACACTGCACTGGGCGATGCCCCGGCGCTGAACGCCGCCGCACTGACTGAAGATCAGCAGGCGCTGCGTCGCGATGTTCATAAAACGATTGCGAAAGTGACCGATGATATTGGTCGTCGTCAGACCTTCAATACCGCAATTGCGGCTATTATGGAACTGATGAACAAGCTGGCGAAGGCTCCGCAGGACGGTGAGCAGGATCGTGCCCTCATGCGTGAAGCGCTGCTGGCCGTCGTTCGCATGCTGAACCCGTTCACTCCACACGTTAGCTTTACCCTGTGGCAGGAGCTGAAAGGCGAAGGCGATATCGACAACGCACCGTGGCCGCAGGCTGACGAAGCCGCGATGGTGGAAAACACGACGCTGGTTGTGGTCCAGGTAAACGGCAAAGTCCGCGGTAAAATTACCGTGGCGGTCGATGCAACCGAAGAACAGGTTCGCGAGCGCGCGGGCCAGGAACCTCTGGTCGCAAAATATCTTGAGGGCGTTACCGTACGTAAAGTGATCTACGTACCGGGTAAACTGCTCAATCTGGTCGTTGGCTAAGCGCGGGAGGAAACGTGCGACAACTGGCAACAATACTCTTATCACTGGCGGTGCTTGTCACCGCTGGCTGTGGCTGGCACCTGCGCAATACCACGGCGGTGCCTGCTGAGATGAAAACGATGATTTTCGACTCATCAGATCCGAATGGTCCACTCAGCCGGGCAGTTCGTAATCAGCTGCGTCTGAATGGCGTTGAGCTTGTTGAGAAACAAACGCTGCGCCAGGATGTACCGTCTCTGCGTATCCTCGGAGGAGGTCTGTCGAGAGATACAGCCTCTATCTTCCAGGATGGCCGTACCGCAGAGTATCAGATGGTGCTGACGGTCAACGCAGCGGTCCTGATCCCGGGTAAAGACATCTACCCGATCAGCGCGAAAGTGTACCGTTCGTTCTTCGACAACCCGCAGACGGCGCTGGCAAAAGATGCCGAACAGCAGATTATCATCAACGAAATGTACGACAAGGCGGCGGAACAGCTGATTCGTAAACTGCCAGGCATTGCAGCGTCTACCCGACAAGGTTCTGACATTGTTGAAAAACCGGTTGCTGGCACGCTTCCTGCTGCTAACTCTCTGGGTAAATGATGATCAGGCTGTATCCTGAACAACTCCGCGCGCAGCTCAAAGAAGGGCTGCGCGCGGCGTATCTGCTTCTTGGAAACGATCCGTTATTACTTCAGGAAAGCCTGGATGCCGTGCGGCATGAGGCCACCTCTCAGGGCTTCGATGAACACCACACCGTCCAGCTGGATAACAACACCGACTGGAATGCCCTCTTCTCACTCTGTCAGGCGATGAGCCTTTTTGCGTCACGCCAGACTATTCAGATCCTGCTGCCGGAGAACGGTCCTAACGCGGCCATCAATGAACAGCTGGCCACGCTGGTCAGCCTGCTTCACAGCGATCTGCTGCTGATTGTGCGCGGCAACAAGCTCACCAAAGCGCAGGAAAATGCGGCGTGGTTCACCCAACTCGCAGCCCACGCGGTGCAGGTCACCTGTCAGACGCCTGAACAGGCGCATCTGCCAAAATGGGTGGCAGCGAGAGCGAAGCAGAACAACCTTCAGTTAGATGATGCGGCGAACCAACTGCTCTGCTACTGCTATGAAGGTAACCTGCTGGCCCTGACGCAGGCGCTGGACAGACTCTCCCTGCTCTGGCCGGATGGCAAGCTGACCTTACCGCGCGTCGAGCAGGCCGTTAACGACGCGGCGCACTTCACGCCGTTCCACTGGGTGGACGCGCTGCTGTCGGCGAAGAGCAAACGCGCCCTGCATATTCTGCAACAGCTGCGTCTCGAAGGGAGCGAACCGGTTATTCTGCTGCGTACGCTGCAGCGCGAATTGCTGCTGCTGATTACGCTCAAGCGTCAGTCTGCCCATACGCCGCTGCGTTCGCTCTTTGATAAACACCGCGTGTGGCAAAATCGCCGGGCTTTGATCACCGAGGCCGTCAACCGCCTGAGTCATGAACAGCTTCGTCAGGCTGTGCAGCTTCTGATGCGCGCTGAGCTCACGTTAAAACAAGATTATGGCCAGTCGGTCTGGGCGGAGCTGGAAAGCCTTTCTCTGCTGCTCTGCCACAAGGCGCTGGCAGACGTTTTTATTGATGGATAGCATGCATTCTTTACAGGCCTTATATGGCGGCACCTTCGACCCGGTCCATTACGGGCACCTGAAGCCGGTTGAAATTCTGGCGAATCTGATCGGGCTTCAGCGCGTCACCATCATGCCCAACAATGTCCCGCCCCATCGTCCACAGCCCGAGGCGACCAGCGAGCAGCGAAAAGAGATGCTTGCCCTTGCCATCTCAGATAAACCGCTGTTCCGACTTGACGAGCGTGAGCTGCGTCGCGACACGCCCTCCTGGACCTCGCAGACGCTTCAGGAGTGGCGCGCCGAACAAGGGCCAGACCAGCCTCTGGCTTTTATCATCGGCCAGGATTCCCTGCTGAACTTCCCCACGTGGCATCAGTATGAAACCATCCTGGAGAACAGCCACCTGCTCGTCTGCCGCCGTCCCGGCTATCCGCTGACCATGCGCGAAGAGCAGTACCAGCAGTGGCTGGAAGATCACCTCACCGATAATGTCGAAGATCTTCACAACCAGCCTGCCGGGAAGATCTATCTGGCGGAAACGCCGTGGTTCGATATCTCTGCGACCCTCATTCGCGAGCGTTTACAGCAGGGTTTAGCGTGTGACGATCTGCTGCCAACCCCGGTGCTGGCCTATATCCATGCGCACGGTTTGTATCAGAAAAGCGCAGATGAATAGCCGGAGAGCATAAAAAGCGGCTTATTGTTTATCCTGCCTTGACAGGGTAAGCCATACTGTTATTCTCCGCTGCCAGACTTTCCCGCCGATCATTGCTTTACAGAAATTGTTTTACAAAAATGGCAATGCAATCTCAGGCGGAGGGTGGGATGATACCCGCCTTCAAAAGCCCGGCCGGAGACATTTGTCCCGACGCAGGCGTGAGTTCAGGTATACTGTCTGGCTACGAATTCAAAGTTTTACAATCTCATTCACCCCAGGGGGAAAACTTGCAGGGTAAAGCACTCCAGGATTTTGTTATTGACAAAATTGATGACCTGAAAGGTCAGGACATCATCGCTATCGACGTTAAGGGTAAATCCAGTATTACCGACTGCATGATTATCTGCACCGGTACATCGACGCGTCATGTTGTTTCAATTGCCGATCACGTGGTTCAGGAATCGCGTGCAGCAGGGCTGTTGCCGCTGGGTGTTGAAGGTGAAGCGACGGCTGACTGGGTGGTTGTCGACCTCGGCGATGTGATTGTCCACGTCATGCAGGACGAGAGCCGTCGCCTGTATGAGCTGGAAAAACTCTGGGGTTAATGCGTGAAGTTACAGCTGGTCGCCGTCGGCACCAAAATGCCGGACTGGGTACAAACCGGTTTTACTGAATATCTGCGTCGTTTTCCAAAAGACATGCCGTTCGAGCTGGTGGAAATTCCCGCCGGTAAGCGCGGCAAGAACGCTGATATCAAACGTATTCTCGATAAAGAGGGCGAACTGATGCTGGCTGCCGCAGGCAAAAACCGCATCGTCACCCTCGATATTCCAGGTAAACCCTGGGATACGCCGCAGCTGGCGCAAGAACTGGAGCGCTGGAAGCAGGATGGTCGTGACGTCAGTCTGTTGATTGGCGGACCAGAAGGGTTATCCCCTGCCTGCAAAGCGGCGGCTGAACAAAGTTGGTCTCTCTCCGCGCTGACGCTTCCCCACCCGCTCGTTCGGGTACTGGTGGCAGAAAGCCTGTATCGCGCGTGGAGCATTACTACCAACCACCCCTATCACCGCGAGTAATGACTGACCAGGGTAGATTAAGCAGCGGATGAAACTACAGAATTCTTTTCGCGACTATACGGCTGAGTCCGCGCTGTTTGTGCGCCGGGCGCTGGTCGCCTTTACCGGGATTTTGCTGCTTACCGGCGTGCTGATCGCCAACCTCTATAATCTGCAAATTGTCCGCTTTACCGACTACCAGACGCGTTCAAACGAAAACCGCATTAAGCTGGTGCCTATCGCACCCAGCCGCGGCATTATTTACGATCGTAACGGCACTCCGCTGGCGTTGAACCGCACCATCTATCAAATCGAGATGATGCCGGAAAAAGTCGATAATGTTCAGGATACGCTGGAAGCGCTAAAAAGCGTTGTCGACCTTAACGATGACGATATTGCGGCCTTCAAAAAAGAGCGCGCCCGCTCTCACCGCTTCACATCTATTCCGGTTAAAACCAATCTGACGGAAGTCCAGGTGGCCCGCTTTGCGGTAAATCAGTACCGTTTCCCCGGCGTGGAAGTGAAGGGATATAAGCGTCGCTACTATCCCTACGGCTCCGCGCTGACGCATGTGATTGGCTACGTTTCCAAGATTAACGACAAAGACGTTGACCGCCTTGATAAAGACGGCAAGCTGGCCAACTACGCTGCAACGCACGATATCGGTAAGCTGGGGATCGAACGTTACTACGAAGACGTTCTGCACGGGCAAACCGGCTATGAAGAGGTTGAAGTTAACAACCGCGGCCGCGTGATCCGCCAGCTGAAAGAAGTGCCGCCTCAGGCGGGGCATGACGTCTATCTGACGCTCGATCTTAAACTTCAGCAGTACATCGAAACCCTGCTGGCGGGCAGCCGTGCAGCCGTTGTGGTCACCGATCCTCGTACCGGCGGCATCCTGGCGATGGTCTCCATGCCTAGCTATGACCCGAACCTCTTCGTGGACGGTATTTCCAGTAAAGACTATTCCGGTCTGCTGAATGACCCGAACACGCCGCTGGTGAACCGCGCGACGCAAGGGGTTTACCCGCCAGCATCAACGGTTAAACCGTACGTGGCGGTCTCTGCGCTAAGTGCCGGCGTCATCAACCGTAATACCAGCCTGTTTGACCCGGGCTGGTGGCAGCTGCCGGGTTCAGATAAGCGCTATCGTGACTGGAAAAAATGGGGCCACGGTCATCTGAACGTCACCAAATCGCTGGAGGAATCCGCGGATACCTTCTTCTATCAGGTGGCGTATGACATGGGTATCGACCGCCTGTCTGAGTGGATGAGCAAATTCGGCTACGGGCATTACACCGGCGTTGACCTTTCAGAAGAACGTTCTGGCAACATGCCAACGCGTGAATGGAAGCTGAAGCGCTTTAAAAAACCGTGGTATCAGGGTGACACCATTCCGGTGGGTATCGGCCAGGGTTACTGGACAGCGACGCCGATTCAGATGAACAAAGCCATGATGATCCTCATCAATGACGGCGTGGTAAAAGTGCCTCATCTGCTGCAGAGCACGGTTGAAGACGGCAAAAAAGTGCCGTGGAATCAGCCGCACGAGGCCCCGGTGGGAGACATTCATTCCGGCTTCTGGGAAATTGCGAAAGACGGTATGTACGGCGTGGCAAATCGCCCGAACGGTACCGCGCATAAGTACTTCGCCGGTACGCCGTATAAAGTAGCCGCAAAATCGGGTACTGCGCAGGTGTTTGGTCTGAAAGCCAACGAAACCTATAACGCGCACCGCATTGCTGAACGTCTGCGTGACCATAAGCTGATGACGGCGTTTGCCCCTTATGATAACCCGCAGGTCGCGGTAGCGATGATTCTGGAGAACGGCGGTGCCGGACCAGCAGTAGGGACCATCATGCGCCAGATCCTTGACCACATTATGCTGGGTGATAACAACACCGAACTGCCGGCTGAAAACCCGGCCGCCGCTGCGGCGGAGGACCAATAATCATGACGGATAATCCAAATAAAAAATCGCTGTGGGACAAAATCCACATCGACCCAGCCATGCTGCTGATCCTGCTGGCTCTGCTGGTTTACAGCGCCCTGGTTATCTGGAGCGCCAGCGGCCAGGACATCGGCATGATGGAGCGCAAAATCGGCCAGATCGCCATGGGCCTGATCATTATGGTAGTGATGGCGCAAATCCCGCCGCGCGTATACGAAGGCTGGGCCCCCTATCTCTACATCTTCTGTATTATTTTGCTGGTTGCGGTAGATGCGTTTGGCGCCATTTCAAAAGGCGCGCAGCGCTGGCTGGATCTGGGCGTTGTCCGCTTCCAGCCCTCGGAAATTGCCAAAATCGCCGTTCCGTTGATGGTGGCACGCTTTATCAACCGCGACGTCTGTCCACCGTCTCTGAAAAATACCGCCATCGCGCTGGTGCTTATTTTCCTGCCGACGCTGCTGGTTGCGGCGCAGCCTGACCTTGGCACCTCAATTCTTATCGCCCTTTCCGGCCTGTTTGTCCTTTTCCTGTCGGGACTGAGCTGGCGCCTGATTGGTATCGCGGTGGTGCTGGTTGCGGCGTTCATTCCTATCCTCTGGTTCTTCCTGATGCATGATTACCAGCGCCAGCGCGTCATGATGCTGCTCGATCCGGAAACCGATCCGCTGGGCGCGGGCTATCATATTATTCAGTCCAAGATTGCAATTGGCTCCGGCGGCCTGCGCGGTAAAGGCTGGCTGCACGGCACGCAGTCGCAGCTGGAGTTTTTACCTGAACGTCACACCGACTTTATCTTTGCGGTACTGGCGGAAGAGCTGGGGCTGGTTGGCATCTTAATATTGCTGGCGCTGTACGTCCTGCTGATCATGCGGGGATTGTGGATTGCAGCACGCGCGCAAACCACCTTTGGTCGCGTCATGGCCGGCGGGTTGATGCTGATTTTATTCGTTTATGTCTTCGTAAATATTGGTATGGTGAGTGGTATTCTGCCGGTGGTAGGCGTACCGCTGCCGCTGGTGAGTTACGGAGGCTCGGCACTGATCGTGTTGATGGCTGGGTTTGGTATCGTGATGTCGATCCATACCCACAGAAAAATGTTGTCAAAAAGCGTATAAAAATAAGGGGATCGGAATGCGTAAGCAGTGGCTGGGGATCTGCATCGCGGCAAGTTTACTTGCGGCCTGCACAAGTGATGATGGTCAGCAACAGGCAACCGTCGCGCCGCCGCAGCCTGCGGTGTGTAATGGCCCGATCGTTGAAATCAGCGGTGCCGATCCCGTTTATGAACCGCTGAATGCCAGTGCCAATCAGGATTACGAGCGCGACGGCAAAAGCTATAAAATTGTTCAGGATCCTTCCCGTTTTAGTCAGGCGGGTTTTGCCGCCATTTATGATGCCGAGCCAGGCAGTAACCTGACGGCTTCCGGGGAAGCGTTCGACCCAATGCAGCTGACGGCAGCACATCCGACGCTGCCGATCCCGAGCTACGCCCGTATCACCAACCTGGCGAATGGCCGCATGATCGTCGTGCGTATCAACGACCGCGGCCCGTACGGGAATGACCGTGTGATTTCCCTGTCGCGCGCGTCTGCCGATCGCCTGAACACCTCAAACAACACCAAGGTCCGTATTGATCCGATTATCGTCGCGCAGGATGGTTCGCTCTCCGGGCCGGGAACCGCGTGTACGACGGTGGCAAAACAGACCTATGCCCTTCCTGACCGCCCAAATCTTGACGGCGGGATGGGAAGCGTCTCGTCTCCGGCAGAGCCTGCTCAGCCGGGGGGAGAAATACGTCCGATCAGCAATGACACGCTGCAAAGCGAGGATTCTACCGGCGCGCCGGTAAAGAGTAGCGGTTTTCTTGGCGCACCGACGACCTTAGCCTCAGGCGTGCTGGAAGGCAGTGAGCCGACTCCAGCCCCTGCTCCCGTTGCGGCACCAGCAACTCAGCCGGCTCCCGTAACGGCGCCAGCGGCCACGCAAAGTGCGGCGGTGGCGGCTCCAACAGCGGCCAGCGGCAGCTATATGGTTCAGGTAGGCGCAGTGAGCGATCAGGCCCGGGCCAAACAGTATCAACAGCGTCTGAGCCAGCAGTTTGGCGTACCGGGACGCGTTGAACAGAACGGCGCGGTCTGGCGCATTCAGATGGGACCGTTTGCCAGCAAATCGCAGGCCGCGTCCCTGCAGCAGCGTCTGCAGAATGAAGCTCAACTTCAGTCATTTATCGCTGTTGCGAAATAATTAACCGGCGGTATCCGAATTGTCAGTTTGTGTAAAACACATTCACAAACTCATGCTTAAAGTCGGATGCCTGCCTGAATAGCATTTGCTATAGTAAGGCACTTTTTTTAATTCCATCACGGATGTCGTAGTTCTGACCATGAAGACCACTTTTTCTGCTCGTTTTGTGCAGCGCATGGCGCTGACCACGGCCCTTTGCGCGGCTGCGCTCTCTGCAGCTCACGCCGATGACCTGAATATCAAGACCATGATCCCTGGCGTTCCGCAAATCGACGCGGAATCCTACATCCTGATCGATTACAACTCTGGCAAAGTGCTGGCAGAACAGAATGCCGATGCCCGCCGTGACCCGGCCAGCCTGACCAAAATGATGACCAGCTATGTTATCGGCCAGGCGATGAAGGCTGGTAAATTCAAAGAATCGGATCTGGTCACCATCGGTAACGATGCGTGGGCAACCGGAAACCCTGTATTCAAAGGTTCCTCTCTGATGTTCCTGAAGCCGGGTATGCAGGTTCCTGTTTCCCAGCTGATTCGCGGTATCAACCTGCAGTCGGGTAACGATGCCTGCGTGGCAATGGCCGATTTCGCCGCCGGTAGCCAGGACGCATTCGTGGGCCTGATGAACAGCTACGTTAATGCGCTGGGTCTGAAAAACAGCCATTTCCAGACCGTACACGGCCTGGACGCAGACGGTCAGTACAGCTCCGCACGTGATATGGCCCTGATTGGTCAGGCGCTGATCCGCGATGTCCCTAATGAATACTCTATTTATAAAGAGAAAGAGTTCACCTTCAACGGTATTCGTCAGACCAACCGTAACGGCCTGCTGTGGGATAACAGCCTGAACGTTGACGGCATCAAAACTGGCCACACCGACAAAGCGGGCTACAACCTGGTGGCTTCTGCCACTGAAGGTCAGATGCGTCTGATCTCTGCCGTGATGGGCGGCCGCACCTTTAAAGGTCGTGAAACCGAAAGCAAGAAACTGCTGACCTGGGGCTTCCGCTTCTTCGAAACCGTGAACCCACTGAAAGCAGGCAAAGAGTTTGCGTCTGAACCCGTCTGGTTCGGCGACAACGACCGTGCTTCACTCGGCGTTGATAAAGACCTCTACCTGACCATTCCACGCGGTCGTATGAAAGGATCTGAAAGCCAGCTACGTGCTGAACAGCACCGAACTGCACGCCCCGCTGCAGAAAAACCAGGTTGTGGGCACGATCAACTTCCAGCTGGATGGCAAAACGATCGATCAGCGTCCGCTGGTTGTCCTGCAGGAAATTCCTGAAGGCAATTTCTTCGGCAAAATCATTGATTACATTAAATTGATGTTCCATCACTGGTTTGGTTAAAAATTGAACACTTGAAAGCGTGATTTTGATCCCCATATACTAAGTATCCTGATAACTCCCACCTGACGTGGGAGTTATTATTTTTTGACGTTACGCCGGAGCTGACATGAAAACCAAACTTAACGAACTGCTTGAATTCCCTACCTCATTTACCTACAAAGTAATGGGTCTGGCGAAACCTGAGCTGGTTGATCAGGTGGTTGAAGTGGTACAGCGCCATGCGCCGGGTGACTACTCTCCGTCAGTAAAACCAAGCAGCAAGGGCAACTACCACTCGGTTTCTATTACCATCACTGCGACACACATTGAGCAGGTGGAAACGCTGTACGAAGAGCTCGGCAATATCGAAATTGTTCGTATGGTGCTGTAGTCCCTTTGCGGTTACCCGGTTTGCCGGGTAACCCCTCTCCCCCGCTGTGATATACTCCCCCACACCTTTTGTCCCTCGTCTTCGGAGACGCAGTTTTGTATCAGGATAAAATTCTGGTCCGTCACCTCGGGCTGCAACCTTATGAGCCTGTCTCCCAGGCCATGCATGACTTCACCGATTCACGCGATGACAGCACCCCAGATGAAATCTGGCTGGTCGAACACCTGCCGGTATTTACGCAGGGCCAGGCGGGTAAAGCAGAGCATTTGCTAGTGACGGGAGATATCCCGGTTATTCAGAGCGATCGCGGCGGTCAGGTCACGTATCATGGGCCCGGGCAGCAGGTGATGTACGTCCTGCTCAATCTGAAGCGTAGAAAGCTGGGCGTGCGTGAACTGGTGACCTTACTTGAAAACACTGTCGTCAACACCCTGGCAGAATATGGTATTGACGCGCATCCGCGCGCCGATGCGCCGGGCGTCTACGTTGGGGAAATGAAGATTTGTTCTCTGGGGCTGCGTATTCGTAAAGGCTGCTCATTCCATGGCCTGGCCTTGAATATTAATATGGATCTCGCGCCTTTCCAGCGCATAAACCCCTGCGGCTACGCCGGCATGGAAATGACGCAAATGTGTCAGTGGGTTGAAACCGCTACGCCAGAACATATTCGTCCCGTGCTTTTAAAGCATATGTTAGCACTACTTAACAATCCCCCGCACGAATATATCCCTGCTTAATATATCATACTACAGGGCTCGCTAATTTGACGGGCCGCTGTTTATTTACCGCTTTTGCGCTTTACAATAATCCGCGGATTCTATATTTTCGAAGCGCCCGAATATTATCGCTACATATTATTTAGCCTCCAGCAAGCATGGCAAACACGGCATAAGTAATGTGAGCAATTATCACACAACTGTTTGTTTTTGATAAACAAGTGAAACAAAACCAACACTTTACGAATCTCTACAAGCATAATAAATAAATTCAACTATCATTCATATTGTGAATGTATACGGAGTGAAAGCGTGGAGTATAATAATTTACCGGCCAAACGACTGAATGAACCCGGTGGCGAAGACAAGCCGCAAATTTTTCGGACTTTACGTAATATTGATCTCAATTTACTGACTATTTTTGAGGCAGTATATGTCCATAAGGGTATCGTTAACGCTGCGAAAATTCTTAATCTCACGCCATCAGCAATAAGTCAGTCAATCCAAAAGCTTCGCGCTATATTTCCTGACCCGTTATTTATCCGTAAGGGCCAGGGGGTAACGCCGACGGCTTACGCTACCCATCTTCATGAGTACATCAGCCAGGGGCTTGAGTCGATTCTGGGCGCACTTGATTTAACCGGAAGCTATGATAAGCAGCGAACCATCACCATCGGCTGTTCCCCTTCTGTAGGGGTGCTGGTCATGCCTGCGATCTTTCAGGCCGTGAAAGAGCATGCGCCGCAGCTTCTGTTACGCAACGTGCCTCTCAAAGAACCTGACATTCAGCTTGCCCAGTTCCAGACGGACCTGATTATTGAAAGCGGCAGCTTCAGTGCCAGAGCTCTGGGGCAAAATGTGCTTTATGCGGATAACCTGGTATTGGTTTGCCGCCAGCAGCATCCTGCTCTTAGCGAGCCGTTAACCATCGAAAACCTGCGCAACTACGACCACTCATCTTTCATGACCGAAGGGCAATCTAATCATGCACTTCGTCAGCGTATTGATGAAATTTTCCCGGAACGTCAGATCAGCTTCAGCAGTTACAATATGTTTACCACCGCATCCCTGATCGGCAGCAGCGACATGCTGTGCGTTATGCCATCACGCCTGTACAGCCTGCTACAAAAATGCTGGCCGCTGGAAAGCATCCCGCTCAGTCAGCTTAATGCGGAATCTATCGAGATTTCACTGCATTACAACAAGCTGAGTTTGCGCGATCCGGTCCTGGAAAACGTCATCCGCATTATCCGTCAGGCCTTCTGACAGGTTTAGCCAGCACAAGTCCCTGCAACCCGCAGGGCAAAAGGCACAAAACAACAACTATTTTACAAATTGGCGATCTGGCAGGCTGCTTTAACGACCGTTTCAATGATATACTGCCTGTCGTTCGTTCAAAAATAGTTGATAAATACAACATTCCCTTGAATTGAAACGCTTTCCTTCGATATTCGCAACTGGAACACGCACGCTATGAGTAAACCCATTGTGATGGAACGCGGTGTTAAATACCGCGATGCCGATAAAATGGCCCTTATCCCGGTTAAAAACGTGGCTACAGAGCGCGAGGCGCTGTTAAGAAAACCGGAATGGATGAAAATCAAACTTCCGGCCGACTCTTCGCGTATCCAGGGGATCAAAGCGGCGATGCGCAAGAATGGCCTTCACTCCGTCTGTGAAGAAGCCTCTTGCCCGAACCTTGCTGAATGTTTCAATCACGGTACAGCGACGTTTATGATTCTGGGTGCTATCTGTACCCGCCGCTGCCCGTTCTGCGATGTTGCTCATGGCCGTCCAGTCGCTCCTGATGCTAACGAACCCCAGAAACTGGCGCAGACCATCGCCGACATGGCGCTGCGTTATGTGGTTATCACATCCGTTGACCGTGACGACCTGCGTGATGGTGGTGCTCAGCACTTCGCCGACTGTATTACGGCCATTCGCGAGAAAAGCCCTAACATCAAAATCGAGACGCTGGTGCCTGATTTCCGCGGCCGTATGGACCGCGCGCTGGATATCCTCACCGCAACGCCGCCAGATGTGTTTAACCACAACCTGGAGAACGTGCCGCGTATCTACCGTCAGGTGCGTCCGGGCGCTGACTATAACTGGTCCCTGAAACTGCTGGAGCGTTTCAAAGAAGCGCATCCGCATATTCCAACCAAGTCTGGTCTGATGGTGGGCCTGGGTGAAACCAATGAGGAAATCATCGAGGTGATGCGCGATCTTCGCCGCCACGGTGTGACCATGTTGACCCTGGGCCAGTATCTGCAGCCAAGCCGCCACCACCTGCCGGTACAGCGCTACGTGAGTCCGGACGAGTTCGATGAAATGAAAGCCGAAGCGATGGCGATGGGCTTCACCCACGCAGCCTGCGGCCCATTCGTGCGCTCCTCATACCATGCCGATATGCAGGCTAAAGGCGAAGAAGTTAAATAATGCTGTAATATTCATTTACAGTAATACAAAAAAACCGGCCTCATGAGCCGGTTTTTTTTCGCAAGCCCTCAGGCGTTGCCGTCACTCTTTGTGAGAAAGCTTGTCTGCCGGGACGTCATCCTCGGCGCTTTTCTTCGCCGCTGCATCATCATCGTTCATCGCTTTCTTAAAGCCTTTGATGGCAGCCCCCAGGTCACCACCCAGCGTGCGTAACTTCTTGGTACCAAACAGCAGGACGACCAGTGCGGCAACCACCAGCAGTTTGGTAATACTAATCTCACCCATAGATACCTTCTTTACTTAAAACAGGCTGCATTCAGCGCCAAAACCTGACTGTATTAACGGTCATTTAGCGCGTGCACACAATAGCAATCTGTAACAAGGTGAATCAAGCATTGTTGAAAAAAACATCACAATAATTGCGGTGGCGCAAACCGACGATTGCGAAGAACGGGTAATTGCTGACGCGCAAGCGCAATTCTTTCTGAGTTTATCTCCGCCACCAGCAAATCCGGGGCTTCAGCGGCAGCGGCGATCGTCACCCCCAGCGGATCAACCACCCTACTTTGCCCAATGTTTTTCGTGCCACATTCTCCTGCGGCAACGACATAGCAGGTGGTATCCAGCGCGCGCGCCGCAAGCAGCGTTGCCCAGTGGTGCTCTTTTAACGGCCCTCTGACCCACGCGGCAGGCAGCACCAGTACGTCCGCCCCCTGCAGCGCCAGATGCAGCGCCAGCTCGGGAAAACGCAGGTCATAGCAGGTCATCAGCCCGATCCTGAATCCGTCAATCTCCAGCAGCGGTGGGATATTGTCTCCGGGGTCAACGCGTCGCGACTCCTGGATGCTGAACGCATCATAGAGGTGAAGCTTGGCGTAGCGTGCGACTATGGTCCCGTCACGAATCGCCACCAGCGTATTCACCGCCCGGCCCGGCGTGGAGGGAACATGGATCGTTAAGATCGTCGTCATCGTATTGCCTGCGCTTTGGGCGAGCAATTGCTGTAAGAATTCGCCGTCCAGCGGCTGCGCGGACTTTACGGATAAATCCGGGTCGTTATCTGCTCTGGCCAGCAGCGCCTCGGGGAGAACCAACAGCGACGCGCCTTTCTGCCGGGCCTGCTTCATCAGGTTGACGCATGTTTTCGCATTCACATGCCAGTCAGGCGTGACGGCAAACTGCCCTACCGCTACATACATATTTGTCCCCTCATCATAAACGGCGTTAAACTCGCTACTCTTACACATCAAATAGCAGGTATTAAGCGTGTTACAACTACTTTTAGCCGTTTTTATTGGTGGGGGAACGGGTAGCGTTGCGCGATGGTTTCTGAGTATGCGGTTTAATCCCCTGCATCAGGCGATTCCTATGGGAACACTTGCCGCAAACCTGATTGGTGCTTTCATCATTGGTATGGGGCTGGCCTGGTTTAATCGAATGACGCACATCGACCCAATGTGGAAAGTATTGATTACCACCGGATTCTGCGGCGGTTTGACCACCTTCTCAACCTTTTCTGCGGAAACGGTTTTTCTCTTTCAGGAAGGCCGTATCGGGTGGGCACTGATGAATATCGCGATTAACATGCTCGGATCCTTTGCGATGACGGGGATCGCATTTTGGCTCTTTTCTTCCGCAAGCGCGCATTAACAACCGAACCGTTAATGTTGGCTTAATTTTTCTCTGTCACTCTGCATGCAGTACTGAACGAGGGTGACAGAATGAAACAGAGTCTGATGAGCGCAGGAATGGTGTTGTTGAGCGTGCTGATCGTTGCCAGCTTCCTGAAAATGTATCTGCTAGGCTGATTTAAAACGAAAAAAACCCGCTCAGTGAGCGGGTTTTACTCTACACGCTGACCTTCAGCCAGAGTTTTGAAACCATTAGACTGGATTGCAGAGAAGTGTACGAACACGTCTTTGCTGCCATCTTCAGGAGTAATGAAACCGAATCCTTTGGACTCATTAAACCACTTAACGTTACCTTTAATCTTAGACATCAAAATTACCTTTACATTAAAAAACGACACAAATGCTGTGTCGGTTATCAGTACATCAATTGTGGGACCTTTTGTCCAGCGGATCTTTGATAAAAAGTGACTAAAGTCGCGTTAATTTTCACTGACAGATTTTTATCGCTTATGAATCAGCGCCTGCGCGTTTTTTCACCAGTATGTAACGTTTTGTCAGTTAAAACTGAAAACGCATCCAGGCGAAGTAAACGTTACCGTTGTTATACGTACCCGGAATGTAGGTCATCTGGAACGTTGCGGGACCATAGCCAATAGAGGCCAAAGGCAGCAGCACCGGGATTGGAATGTATTTCCAGTTGTCACGTGCAGTGACCCCGGCGGTATAGCCCAAACCGACGTGGAAGTTCTCGTCCGCTAGCGGGCGCCAGGTTTTCTCCCAGCCATATCCCCCAATCGGCTCCCATTTATTAAACGAGTCTTTGAAGGCCATCAGATAGATACCATGCCAGTTTCCCTTTTCATCCCAGCGGGACTGGCCAAAACCTGCGCCCCACGGACGCTCGTTGTATTTATCGGTTTTCTCTTTGTCATAAGCAAAACGCGCATGCCACGTTATTGCCGGGACATAGAGATCATAATGTTCAGGTGCCGTCCAGGTCTGGGAAACATTATCCGTAAAGGTTGAAAACCAGCCTTTATCCGTCGCGTTTTCTTCTGCCTGTGCAACAGAAGAAAACGTTAACTGCCCAAAAATAAACAACAAAATAGAGAAAAATGTATTACGTACAATCACAATGCAATTACCATTCTTAGTATTCGAGGCAAAGTTTACCACAACATAGTTGAATAAAGGCTTAACGGCATCGGCGTTATTCCTAATTATTCGGCCACTTCCCGGGAATATTCTTAAAGAAAGCCGACGATACGTTCAAATAAGCCCACAAGGTGTGTGACTTTTACCATTTTGCATTGTTAAACAGCAACTTGTAAAACCACACAAAGCATTAACAATTTGTTATCATTATTAATGACATGTTGCGCGGTTTCTGACGGTCAAGGACCTCATGACATAAATGTATGGACCATGGCAAAAACACGGTTGTTCTGTTCTTTAGTCGTCAGTTTATTGATTTTAATCAGCAAGAACAGAACATTTATTCGGCACATTTTCATCCTTCTTTTTTTATTGATTTTTTGTGCTCCATTGCAGCAGAGATACAGGGGAAATCATGCTTACGTTATTCGAACTCCTTATTGGAGTCGTCGTCATTGTCGGCGTCGCACGCTACATCATTAAAGGCTACTCGGCCACGGGCGTATTATTTGTCGGCGGTTTAACGCTGCTGATTATCAGCGCAATAATGGGGCACCAGGTGTTACCTGCCAGCGCGACCAGTACCGGTTACACTGCTACAGATATTGTTGAATACATTAAAATATTGCTCATGAGCCGCGGCGGTGACCTGGGTATGATGATCATGATGCTGTGCGGTTTTGCAGCCTACATGACCCACATCGGCGCCAACGACATGGTCGTTAAGCTTGCCTCCAAACCCCTGCAATACATCAACTCGCCGTATCTGCTGATGGTCGCCGCCTATTTCCTCGCCTGCCTCATGTCGCTGGCCGTTTCGTCAGCTACCGGACTTGGCGTACTGCTCATGGCGACGCTGTTCCCGGTTATGGTGAACGTCGGTATCAGCCGTGGCGCGGCCGCGGCAATTTGCGCGTCTCCGGCAGCGATTATTCTCTCCCCGACCTCCGGCGACGTCGTGCTGGCGGCAAAGGCGGCGGAGATGTCACTCATCGACTTCGCCTTTAAAACCACGTTACCAATCTCGATTGTTGCCATCGTGGGCATGGGGATCGCGCATTTCTTCTGGCAGCGCTATCTCGATAAGAAAGAAAACATCAGCCATGAAATGATGGACGTGAGTGAGATCACCACGACGGCTCCCGCGTTCTACGCCATTCTGCCGTTCACCCCGATCGTCGGAGTGCTGATTTTTGACGGCAAATGGGGTCCACAGCTGCACATCATCACCATTCTGGTCATCTGTATGCTGCTGGCCGCCGTGCTGGAGTTTGTACGCGGTTTTAACACGCAAAAAGTCTTCTCGGGTCTGGAAGTTGCGTATCGCGGTATGGCGGATGCCTTCGCTGGCGTGGTGATCCTGCTGGTTGCAGCGGGCGTTTTTGCCCAGGGTCTGAGCACGATCGGCTTTATCCAGAGCCTGATTTCTATCGCCACCTCGTTCGGCTCGGCCAGTATTATCCTGATGCTGGTTCTGGTGGTGCTCACCATGCTGGCAGCCATGACCACCGGTTCCGGTAATGCGCCTTTCTACGCTTTCGTTGAGATGATCCCGAAACTGGCTCACTCCTCCGGTATTAACCCGGCCTACCTCTCCATTCCCATGCTGCAGGCGTCAAACCTGGGTCGTACCATTTCGCCGGTGTCGGGCGTGGTCGTCGCCGTTGCCGGGATGGCAAAGATCTCGCCATTCGAAGTGGTCAAACGCACCTCAGTGCCCGTTATAGTTGGTCTGATTATCGTGATTATCGCCACCGAAGTGCTGGTTCCCGGCGCGGCCTAAGCTAAATTATGGATATCCAAAAAGCGCCTGCGGGCGCTTTTTGTGCTTTAATAACTTCCAGAAATAAATCGTGCTCATTCGATCAGGAAATCATATGTTCAGGAAGGATATCGTCATCCCGTCTGGCGCAATGGCGCTTGCTCTCTATATCTTCTCCGCTCAGGCGGAACCGCTGAAGGCAACACAGTATGGCGATTTCGATCGCTATGTGCTGGCGCTGTCCTGGCAAACCGGGTTTTGCCAGAGCATGGTCGAGCGCAACCGCAATGAACCTGACGAATGTCGCCTGCAAAAAGAGCGCGATAATAAAGCCGATTTTCTGACCGTTCACGGTCTATGGCCTGGCCTGCCGAAATCTATTGCCGCACGCGGCGTGGATGAGCGTCGATGGATGCGTTTTGGCTGCGCCACGCGCCCTATCCCGAACATGCCGGAAGTGAAGGCCAGCCGCAAATGCAATGCAGCCGAAACCGGACTGTCGCTTTCCGCGGCCGCAAAGCTCAACGACGTGATGCCGGGCGCGGGCGGTAATTCCTGCCTGGAACGTTATGAATATGCCAAACATGGCGTCTGCTTTGGTTTCGATCCGGATGCCTATTTCGGCACGATGGTGCGGATGAATCAGGAAGTTAAAAACAGCGCGGTTGGTAAATTCCTCGCCGATAATTACGGGAAAACCGTCAATCGCAGCGACTTTGACATTGCCGTTGCCAAAAGCTGGGGCAAAGAAAACATCAAAGCGATCAAGCTGACCTGCAACGGCAATCCGGCGTATCTGACCGAGATGCAGGTTTCGCTTAAGGCGGACACCATTAACAACCCGCTTTCTGCGGCGTCATTTGCCCCGCAGCCACATCCGGGTAACTGCGGAAAACAGTTTGTGATTGATAAAGCCGGCTACTGAGCCGCGCCCGGGCGCACCATATCAAACCGGTTTTCATCGCTGATGCCATAGTACGCCGTCGGCCCACCCGCACGCAGGATGGGCTGCGCCTTAGCCGTCTGGTAAATCCCCTCTTCCAGCAGCGTTTCGGCAATATGGATACCGACCACCTCCCCCAGCACCAGCCAGGTATCGACCGGCGTCCCGTCGGCACCGGTAAGCTGAATGCACTGCGACAGGCGGCACTCAAAGTTTACCGGGCTTTCCGCGACGCGCGGCGCGCTAACCAGCTGGCTGGCTGCAGGCGTGAGTCCGGCAAAGCTAAATTCATCCCGATCGTGAGGAAGCATGGCAGAGGTTTGGTTCATGGCTTCGGCAAGATCGCGGGTTGCGAGGTTCCAGACAAACTCTTTTGTTTCGTTAATATTACGCACGCTGTCCTTCCAGCCGTTGCTGGAATAACCGATGATCGGCGGGCGATAGTTAAAGCAGTTAAAGAAGCTGTACGGAGCGAGGTTGAGCTGACCTGCCTTATCGCATGACGAGATCCAGCCGATCGGACGCGGTCCAATAATGGCGTTCAGCGGATCGTGCGGCAGGCCGTGACCCTGAGACGGTTGGTAGAAGTACATAATTCTCTCTCGTTGGTGGGCAACGCCCGGGTTCAGGACACTCAGCGTAACGTATTCCGCCCGGAATGAAGACTGAATAAATTTCAGCGAAAATTCATATGGACCATGAATGTGACCTTCATCACTTCAAACTTGCGCGCTCAGCCAGTATCATCGGGAGAGTTAAACCCTCGCTGCCAGACGGCGAGGGTTTTCTTTTGGATTGGTTTCTGCGTTACACGCAGCATTAACGACATGGAGTAAAAATGTCCAGACCTACAATTATCATCAATGAGCTCGACGCAGAACGTATCGACAGGCTGCTGGAAAAAGCAGAGTTTGCCTCACTTCCCGTGGCCGACGCCCTGAATGAGGAGCTCGACCGGGCGCAGATGTGCACGCCTGAGACGATGCCGCATGACGTGGTCACCATGAACAGCCAGGTAAAATTCCGCAACCTGACCACCGGTGAAGAGCTGACCCGCACGCTGGTTTACCCGGCTCAGATGACCGACAGCAGCGCACAGCTTTCTGTTCTTGCGCCTGTGGGTGCCGCACTGCTGGGCCTGCGCACGGGCGATACCATCCACTGGGAATTGCCGGGCGGCGCCTCTGCTCATCTTGAAGTGCTGGCGTTGCTCTACCAGCCAGAAGCCGCGGGCGATTACCTGCGTTAACCACTTCTGACCAAGCGCCCACCCGCTTTGCACAGAGGATGCAGCCGCATCCTCTTTCCGTAAATTCACCCCATTTTCTTATATCGCGCAAAAAGCCCTTAATCCACGCTTAATCTGTTTTGGTGCCGTGGGGACGGTCATGAGTGAGATACTGGCTATCACACTTATTTTTCTGATTATTGCGGCGATTATCGTCATGGCCGTGCTTTATCTTGAACGCCACAGCTAGGCGAGTATTCATGCAACGCCACCGGGGAAAGCATTTACCAGGCCCTTAACTTTCTGCTCTGCGGCCTCGGGTGTTTCTGCACCAGGGACCAGAATCACCTTCCGGCACTCCTCCTCCCGTTTTTCGAATACCTTATAGGCGCGTTCCGCATCAGCCAGGGGGAGATAATGGGTCACGATCTCTTCCGGGGTAAGCAGCCCTTTTTCGATCAGCGGCAGCAGTTCACCCAGCCAGGCATGGACGTGCGTCTGGCCCATTTTGAACGTCAGCCCCTTATCAAAGGCATCGCCAAACAGGAAGCCATGAATAAACCCGGCGTACACGCCGGGTACGCTAACTACGCCACCGCGTCGAACGGCAGCAATGCACTGCCGCAACGCTTTGCCGCTACTGCCTTCAATTTTAAGATTGCTGAGGATCGTTTCGGTGGTGCTACCTTTCGCTTCGAACCCTACCGCATCAATCACGGCGTCAACGCCGCGCTGGCCAGCGGTCTGTTCGATGATTTTTTCCGCCGCGTCGTTATCAGCATCAAAGTTGATGGGAATTGCGCCGTAACGCGCCTCGGCAAATCGCAAACGGTACGGGTGGTGATCGATAACAAAAATCTGCTCAGCCCCTAACAGCCGCGCGCAGGCAATAGTCAGTAGCCCCACCGGCCCGGCGCCGAAAACCGCAACGCTTGAGCCTTTTTCAATCTGCGCATTTTTTGCCGCCTGCCAGGCCGTGGGCAAAATATCGGACAGGAACAGCGCCTTATCATCGGAAAGAAGCTGCGGGACCTTAAACGGCCCGACGTTGCCTTTTGGCACGCGGACATACTCAGCCTGTCCCCCCGGCACGCCGCCGTAGAGATGACTGTAGCCAAACAGCGCGGCCGGCGCGGGAATTTGCTTTTTGTTAAGCGCGGCGCCCTGCCCGGCATTGGTATTCTCACAGGCTGCGTATTGCTGCAGACGACAGAAGAAACAGTCTCCGCAGGCGATGACAAAGGGGATCACCACGCGATCGCCTTTTTGCAAATTCTTCACCTCTGCGCCGCACTCGACGATTTCCCCCATAAACTCATGGCCAAAAATGTCGCCGTGCTGCACCTTCGGGATCTTTCCGCGATAGAGATGCAAATCGGAGCCGCAGATAGCCGTGGCCGTGACGCGCAGAATGATATCGTCGGGCTGTTCGATAATGGGATCGGGGACATTCTCGACGCGAACATGGTGCGGACCGTGATACGTAAGTGCTTTCATGCGACCTCCGAAAGGTTCCAGGTAAGTGTATAAGGGTAGCTATCCCTGAAGGTCTGCCCCGGAATACGGGGCTTTTGAGATTTATCCTGGTGAGATAGGAAAACTGACGGAGCGCTTACAGAAACCATTTATTTTTTATGGTTGAATGAGTACAGCGTTTATAAACAAGGAGAAACGGGTATGTATCAGAGAATCATTATGCCGGTTGATGTTTTTGAGATGGAGCTGAGCGACAAGGCCGTTCGCCATGCGGAGTTCCTGGCGCAGCAGGACGGTGTTATCCATCTTTTGCACGTACTGCCGGGCTCCGCCAGCCTGAGCCTGCACCGCTTTGCCGCCGATGTACGCCGCTTCGAGGAGCATTTGCAGCATGAAGCGGAAACGCGCCTGCAAACCATGGTCAGCCACTTCAGCATCGACCCTTCTCGCATCAAAACGCACGTCAGATTCGGCAGCGTACGCGATGCGGTAAACGAACTGGCGAACGAACTGAAAGCAGACGTGGTGGTCATCGGTTCGCGCAACCCTTCCATTACCACGCATCTGCTGGGCTCTAACGCCTCCAGCGTGATCCGCCACACCCACATACCGGTGATGGTCGTAAGATAAAAAAAGAGGCCACCTTTCGGTGGCCTCTCGCTATTGCAGGTGTAGCCTTACTTTCTTCTATTATGCGGTTTTGGTGCGAATCAGATAGTCAAAGGAACTCAGAGACGCCTTCGCCCCTTCGCCCGTGGCGATAATGATCTGTTTGTACGGCACGGTGGTGCAGTCGCCCGCCGCAAACACGCCTTTCACGCTGGTTTCACACTTCGCATCGATGATGATTTCGCCCATGCGGTTGCGCTCAATCGCCCCTTCCAGCCAGGTGGTATTTGGCAGCAGACCAATCTGCACGAAGATCCCTGACAGCTGAACGCTGTGCACGTCGCCGCTCACGCGGTCGCGGTATTCCAGGCCCGTCACTTTGCTGCCGTCGCCCTTCACTTCCGTGGTCTGCGCGTTCAGTACGATATCGACGTTTTTCAGGCTGCGAACTTTATCCTGCAGAACCTGGTCGGCCTTCATCTCTGGAGCGAACTCCAGAAGGGTAACGTGCTCAACAATCCCCGCCAGGTCGATAGCCGCTTCCACGCCGGAGTTACCGCCGCCGATCACCGCCACGCGTTTACCTTTAAACAGCGGGCCGTCGCAGTGCGGACAGTAGGTCACGCCTTTGGTGCGGTACTGATCTTCGCCCGGGACGTTCATGTTGCGCCATTTCGCACCGGTGGCAATGATAATGCTGCGCGCTTTCAGCACCGCGCCGGACGCGGTTTCAATCTGGTGTAAACCACCCTCTACTGCGGCCGGAACCAGCTTGCTGGCGCTCTGGCTGTCGATCACGTCTACGTCATAGTCGCTGACGTGCGCCTTCAGCGCCCCCGCCAGCTTCTGGCCTTCGGTCTTCGGTACGGAGATGTAGTTTTCGATGTCCACGGTATCGAGCACCTGGCCACCAAAGCGTTCGCCCATCAGGCCGGTACGAATACCTTTACGCGCGGAGTACACCGCTGCCGCCGCACCCGCAGGGCCGGAACCGACGATCAGCACGTCGTAGGCATCGCGTTTGTTCAGCGCTTCCGCCGCACGTTTTTCAGCACCGGTATCCACTTTGGCAACGATTTCGGTCAGCGTCATACGGCCCTGGCCGAACTCTTTGCCGTTCATGTAGACCGCCGGAACGCCCATCACGTTGCGATCGGTGATTTCATTCTGAAAGGTACCGCCGTCAATTGCCGTGTGCTTGATGCGCGGGTTCAGGACCGACATCAGGTTCAGCGCCTGCACCACGTCCGGGCAGTTGTGGCAGGAGAGCGAGTAATAGGTTTCAAACTCAAAATCGCCGTCGATATCGCGGATCTGCTCCAGCAGCGCCTGCGCTTCTTTTGACGGATGACCACCGGTCCACAGCAGCGCCAGCACCAGTGAAGTAAATTCGTGGCCCAGCGGCGAACCGGCAAATCGCGGTCCCTGATCGGAGCCTGGATTGGTAATCAGGAAAGAGGGCTTACGGACCGGCAGCGCGTTGTCTTCTTTGAAGGTCACTTTCGGCGACAGCTCGGCGATCTCCGCCAGCAGTTCCTTGATCTCTGCCGATTTTGCGCTGTCGTCCAGCGTGGCAATCAGCTCAACGGGTTTGGTCAGTTTCTCAAGGTAGGCCTTGAGCTGGGTTTTCATGTTAGTGTCGAGCATTGTTCTTCCCTCTCTTAAGACGTCATCATGCAAGCTGCCTTATACGGGCGGCCTGAATGCAACTTGCATCATGGTGCTGGAATGAAATGGGCGCGGGTGCGCCCATTGATTGCCGGATGGGCAAAACTTAGATTTTACCAACCAGATCTAAGGATGGAGCCAGCGTTGCTTCGCCTTCTTTCCATTTCGCCGGGCACACTTCGCCTGGGTGAGAAGCCACGTACTGAGCGGCTTTCACTTTACGCAGCAGGTCAGAAGCATCACGGCCGATACCTTCAGCGGTAACTTCGATAGCCTGGATAATGCCCTGCGGGTCAACAACGAAGGTGGCGCGGTCAGCCAGGCCTTCATCTTCACGCATGTTGTCGAAGTTACGGGTCAGGGCGCCAGTCGGGTCGCCGATCATCGCGTATTTGATTTTCGCGATGGTTTCAGAGCTGCTGTGCCATGCTTTGTGGGTGAAGTGGGTATCGGTAGAGACAGAGTAAACGTCTACGCCCAGCTTCTGCAGTTCGTCGTAATGGTCTGCAACGTCACCCAGTTCAGTCGGGCAAACGAAGGTAAAGTCAGCCGGATAGAAGAAGAAGACGCTCCAGCGGCCTTCGGTATCTTTCTCGGTAACTTCGATGAACTCACCGTTTTTGAACGCCTGGTTTTTGAAAGGTTTAATTTTGGTATTAATCAAAGACATCTGTACTTCCTCCGTGTTTTCGTTGAGATGTAAGGTAACCAACTTTATTCATCGGGGCTAATGCGTATGCTTTATCAAATCAATCAGCCAAACCTTACAACGTCGACAAGACAACAAGGTGAACCTTTTACAGGAAAGCCTGAAAGTAAAAAGGCCGCCTCAACGGGCGGCCCTGATACCTGAATTCCCCGCAGGTACATTCAGTGCCAGCCGAAACTGGCGTTGCGTTGCGCTCTACAACCCTTTATATCAAGGCGGTAACAGCCGTTTGATTACACCACCCGCGCAGGGATTGAGCAATCCATAAGAGAGGCATTCCTGCCTATGGCTGTGATAGGTTGTGTCGAACATCATTCCGGAGCGCTATCAATTGATTTTCATTATAAAACTATCGCAATATATAAATGACAATTGTCATTTAAAATGATCGCACCCTTTTTCTAAGATAAAATCATCTCAATCGCTTTTGACGCGCCATTTCAATAATGTGCCACCGTGATATATTAAGATGATTTTAATTTAAAACTAAGAGAGCTAACCAAAAGAGTTATAAATGGTTAGCCTCAAACTATTGTTATCAGATATATGATAACCACAGCAAACGCAGTACCTTCAGGACGAAACATGGCAAACCTCTATGACCTTAAAAAATTCGATCTTAATCTGTTAGTCATTTTCGAGTGCATTTACCAACACCTTAGTATCAGTAAAGCCGCCGAGACGCTGTATATCACCCCCTCTGCCGTAAGCCAGTCACTGCAACGTCTGAGAGGACAACTCAACGATCCTCTGTTTATTCGTTCCGGTAAAGGGATCACGCCCACGACCGTCGGCGTCAATTTGCATCATCATCTGGAACAAAACCTGAACCAGCTGGAGCAGACTATCAATATCATGCACAGCAGCGGGTTGAAGAAGAACTTTGTCATTTATTGCCCGCATTTTATGAGTACGAAAGCAACGCTTGACCCTATAAAACTGCTCATGGACAACCATAACTATTCAATTGAATTGCATGATGTTTTTCTTTCTCATGATTCTGCGGAAGATCTCTTAGCCTACCGAAGAGCCGACCTGATATTTTCGTTTTCTTCTTCGAACAGTCACTCTATCGCCTGTAGCCTCTACCATAAGCTTCCTTTCGTTCTCGTTTGTCGGGAGGGTCATCCCCGTCTCAGCGAAAATCCTACGCGTGAAGAGATTCTGAATGAAAACTTCACCGCCTGGCTGAACGATGAGAACAGCTTCAAAGGCTATCAGGAAAAGGCCGATAACCTGTTATTCGAAAGAAATATCGTCTATCGTAGCGACTCTTTTATATCCCTTCTGTCGGCGATCGGTTCGTCCGACCTCATAGGATTAGTGCCCGCACCGGCCTTCGAACAATATGGGCCAGCCCTCAACCTGCGCAAAGTGGAAACAGATATTCAATTACCCAGCATTGATATTTACATGATGTACAATCGTTCCGCGCTCAATAGCTCGGCATTCGCGAGCTTTATTGAAGAAATATCCTTACCGTGAGATATTTCTGTGGTTCTCGCAAAAAATGGGAACCACACCGTTAAAACATTCATCACCGTTATAAAATTACGCGACATATCCGTTACATATCCAATTAATGATTGACTGTTATAATCCGCTCTCTAGTATTGACGCTACAGTCAGGTATTTATCCCTCAGGATGAGAATAAGCATGTCACTTTATAAATACCCTATAAATCAGGATGTACTTACTGCTGCCCGGGAGCGAATAAAATGGACTCTCGAAAATTTACCCAGAACCTGTGTCTCTTTTTCAGGAGGTAAAGACTCCACCGTCATGCTGCATCTGGTTGCCCGACAGGCGCGACTGATGAACATTAAAATAGATGTGCTCTTTATCGACTGGGAAGCGCAGTTTTCCCATACCATTACCCATGTGGAACATATGCGCGAGCTGTACAGCGATGTCATCGACCATTTCTGGTGGATCGCGCTTCCCCTGACAACGCAAAATTCACTGTCGCAATTCCAGCCGGAATGGCAATGCTGGGAACCCGGCACCCGATGGGTCCGCCAGCCACCTGACGATGCGATAACCGATCCCGCTTTTTTTCCCTTCTACCAGCCAGGCATGACGTTTGAAACCTTTGTCCGCAGTTTCTCCGACTGGTTCTCTCGCAATCGCCCGGCAGCAGTTCTGATTGGCATCCGCGCCGATGAGTCTTACAACCGTTTTCTGGCTATCGCGTCGGCGCGCAAGCAGCGGTTTGCCGACGATAAGCCCTGGACCACCGTCGCTCCGGGAGGACATGCCTGGTATATCTACCCTCTCTACGACTGGAAAACCGCCGATATATGGACCTGGTTCGCCAAATCGGGATGTTGCTATAACCCGCTCTATGACCTGATGTTTCAGGCTGGCGTGCCGCTACGCTACATGCGTATTTGTGAACCTTTTGGCCCGGAGCAGCGCCAGGGCTTATGGCTCTACCACGTTGTTGAACCCGATCGCTGGGCGGCCATGTGTGAGCGCGTGAGCGGTGCGCGCAGCGGGGGGATGTACGCCGGACACGATAACCATTTTTATGGTCACCGAAAAATTCTGAAACCCGAACATCTGTGCTGGCGGGAATATGCCATGCTGCTCCTCGACAGCATGCCGCAACATACGGCTGAGCATTACCGCAATAAAATCGCCATTTATCTGCACTGGTATCAGAAGAGAGGCCTGGAGGATATTCCCGATACCCAGGACGGTGATATTGGTGCCAAAGATATTCCCTCATGGCGCCGTATTTGTAAGGTTCTCCTTAATAACGACTACTGGTGCAGGGCGCTATCGTTTAGCCCAAACAAACCCAAACATTATCAGCGCTACAGCGACAGAGTGAAGGCGAAACGCAAGGAGTGGGGCATATTATGCGACAAAGACTAATCAACGAGATAGAAACGTACCTTCAGTCACTTCCCGAAGAGGATCGCATTAACGCCATAAATGCTTTTCGTGAGGCGATCCATCAACACAGTCCGTTTCGTGAGCAACCGATAGACTGCGTCCTCTGGATCAAACAAGACGCTATTACCGCTAACGACTACAACCCCAATAACGTTGCGCCACCAGAAAAACGGCTGCTCAGTAAGTCGCTGGAGCTCGATGGATTCACCCAACCTATCGTTGTGACAGAAAGTAAACCGCAACACTACGAAATTGTGGATGGTTTTCATCGCCATGAAATCGGTAAAAATCGGGCGGCGTTGAAGCATCAGCTCAAGGGGTATCTCCCCGTCACCTTCCTGCGCCAGGACCGACAGGATAAACATGACCGTATGGCTGCCACTATTCGTCACAACCGGGCGCGGGGTCGACACCAAATTAACGCCATGTCGGAGATCGTTCGCGAGCTGGTGCAGCTCGGCTGGAATGACGAGAGAATAAGCAAGGAGCTGGGAATGGACGGCGATGAAGTCTTGCGCCTCAAGCAAATCAACGGTCTGCTGGAGCTGTTTGCAGACCGCCGTTACTCAGAAGCCTGGACGGTGAAATAATCAGAGCGTGTTAAGACGCTCTGCCGCCGCCAGCAGCGTCGATTCCTGCTTCGCAAAGCAAAGACGAATCAGCTTATGCGGGAAGGGATCGGCGCAGAATACCGACAGCGGAATGGCGGCCACGCCCACCTCTTTCGTCAGCCACTGGCAGAAACTCACGTCGTCCAGATCCGATATCGCGCTGTAGTCGGCGAGCAGGAAATAGGTCCCTTCTGAGGGCAAAATTTCCAGACGGCTTTTGCTTAGCGCCGTCACAAACAGATCCCGACGTTCACGATAGAAGTGCGGCAGCTCGCGATAGTGCTCCGGCTCGGCGCGCAGCATATCCGCCAGCGCCAGCTGAGCCGGCGTGTTCACGGCAAAGGTCAGGTACTGGTGCACCTTGCGCAGCTCGGCGCTGATAGCCGCCGGTGCGACGCAGTAGCCCACTTTCCAGCCGGTCATATGGTAAGTCTTACCGAATGACGAGACGGCGACGGCGCGCTCGCGAAGCTGCGGGTGGGCCAGCACGCTGGCGTGTCCCTCTTCTGCAAAGCAGATGTGCTCGTAGACTTCATCGCTTAACACGTATATTTCACGTTCCGCAATCGCCTGCCACAGCGCGGCGAAATCGGCCTTTTGCCACACCGTCGCCGACGGGTTGTGCGGAGTATTCAGGATCACCAGGCGGGTTTTATCGCTCAGCAGCGCAGCAAACGCCTGCCAGTCAGGGCGAAAATGCGGCGGCTGAAGCGCCACGCGCTTCACCACGCCGCCGGAGAGTTCAACCGCAGGCGCATAGCTGTCGTAGCTCGGATCAAAGCAGATGACTTCATCGCCCGTACGCACCAGCGCGGTGATGGCCGCATACAGCGCTTCGGTCGCCCCTGCCGTCACCGTAATGTCGCTGTTCGCATCGGGCTTATGGCCGTACAGCTCCGCCGTTTTATCCGCAATGGCTTCCCGCAGCGCCTGCACGCCCGTCATCGGCGCATACTGATTTGCCCCCTGCGCCACGTGGTACGCCAGGCGCTCCTGCAGATAGGTCGGGCCGTCGAAATCCGGAAAGCCCTGAGAAAGGTTAATGGCGTTGTGCTGCTGCGCCAGAGCGCTCATCTGCGTAAAGATGGTAGTACCAAGATTGGGAAGTTTACTCTTCGGAATCAATGCGTTATTGCTCATTGTGTTGTGCCTGCTTGTAATACTTATGTTGCTGCCACTATAACACGATGTTAGTCTTTGGCAATCAAGACGCTTAGACGTCTAAACCATATGAATATTCCTGGCCGCGAGGGTAAAAGGAAATGACAGACAACCTGCAACTCACACATCTGGTCGACGCCTGCCGCTGGATTGGCGCCAAAGGCTGGGCGCCCGCCACCGGCGGCAATATGTCGGTGCGTCAGGACGAACGCCTCTGCTGGCTCAGCGAATCCGGCAAAGATAAAGGCAGCCTGACAACGGCGGACTTTCTGCAGGTTGAAATTGCCACCAACCGCGCGCCGTCTGGCCGCAGGCCGTCGGCGGAAACCGGTCTTCACACGCTGATTTATCGCCTGTTCCCGGACGCCAACGCCGTCCTGCACGTTCATACCGTCAACGCCACGGTGCTGTCGCGTCTGGTCAAAGAAGCCGAGCTCAACATCAGCGGCTTTGAGATGCAAAAATCCCTCACCGGGCAGACCACGCATCTGGATACGGTGGCTATCCCGGTCTTTGATAACGAGCAGGATATCGACGCCCTCGCCTCCCGAATCGCCCATTACGCGCAGGAGCGCCCGCTTAATTATGGTTTTCTTCTGCGCGGTCATGGCTTAACCTGCTGGGGACGCGACGTGGCCGAGGCCCGCCGTCATCTGGAAGGATTAGAATTCTTATTTGAATGCGAAATGCGTTTACGAAAACTGGAGAGAGTATGATTCGCGCGATTGTGACGGATATTGAAGGGACCACCAGCGATATCCGTTTTGTCCATGATGTTTTGTTCCCCTACGCGCGTGAGCGGCTGGCGGCCTTCGTGACCGCGCAGCAGTACGCCGAGCCGGTCAAATCCATTCTGGACAACCTGCGTGATGAAATCGGTCACCCGCACGCCAGCGTTAGCGAGCTTATCGACGCGCTGTTTGCCTTTATGGATGAGGACCGCAAATCCACGGCGCTAAAAGCCCTGCAGGGGATCATCTGGCATGACGGCTACGTGAACGGCGACTTTACCGGCCACCTCTATCCGGACGTACTGCCTGCGCTGGAAAAGTGGAAAGCGCAAGGGATTGATCTCTATGTTTATTCCTCTGGCTCCGTCGCCGCGCAGAAACTGTTATTTGGCTACAGCGACGAAGGTGATATTACTCATCTGTTCAGCGGCTATTTTGATACCCACATCGGCGCCAAGCGCGAGGTGCAGTCCTATCAGAACATTGCGGCACAAACGGGCATTGCCCCGTCGCAGATCCTGTTCCTGTCCGATATTCATCAGGAGCTGGACGCGGCTGAACAGGCAGGTTTTCGCACCCTGCAGCTGATTCGCGGTGATGATGACGGCGCAAGCCATCACCATCAGGTCCACCAGTTTGACGAGATTAATCCGGAGCAGATCCCTTCATGAGCGCATTGACCATTTATTCCGATAAAGACGCCAGTCAACCCCAGTGGCACAGCACCAATGCCGCCGAGATCGCCCAGCAGCTCAACGCTAAAGGCGTGCGGTTTGAACGCTGGGCTGCGGATCGCGATTTAGGACACGATCCCGCACCTGAAGCCGTGATCGAGGCGTATCAGCATGCGATCGACAAGCTGGTGGCAGAGAAAGGCTATCAGAGCTGGGACGTGATCAGCCTGCGCGCCGACAACCCGCAGAAAGAGGCGCTGCGCGCGAAGTTCCTGAACGAACACACCCACGGCGAAGACGAAGTGCGCTTCTTCGTGGAAGGCGCGGGGCTGTTCTGCCTGCACATTGGCGATGAGGTGTATCAGGTACTGTGCGAGAAAAACGACCTGATTTCCGTTCCCGCGGGCACGCCGCACTGGTTTGATATGGGCTCGGAACCGAACTTTACGGCGATCCGTATTTTCGATAACCCGGAAGGCTGGGTGGCGCAGTTTACGGGCGATGCCATCGCGGATGCGTATCCACGGTTAGCATAATCTTTTCTCCCTCTCCCTGTGGGAGAGGGTCAGGGTGAGGGCATCAGCGCGCGCTACGCGTTAAGCCCTTTTGCGTACCCCACCAGCTGATCCAGCACAATCCCCCACCCTTCGTGGAAGCCCATCTGTTCATGCTGCTCGCGGATTTCCTTCGTCGGATGACGCGCAATCGCCGTGTAGCGGGTCTTGCCCTCACCCACACCTTCCAGCAGCAGGATCGCCGTCATAAACGGCTTCTCGGCCGGTTTCCAGCCTTCGGTATAGCCGTCGGTAAAGACCAGCTTTTTACCGGGATCGATTTCAAGAAATACGCCCCGGTTATCCATCCGCTGACCGTCCACCTCAAACACGGTGTTGAACCGCCCGCCCACGCGCAGGTCGAGGTCGCATTCGGTCACCTTGTGGGGAGCAGGAATGAAGAAGTTTTTGATGTGTTCCGGCGTGGTCCAGCACAGCCACAGCAGGTCGCGCGGGGCATCCACCACGCGCTCCAGTTTTAAGTCAGTTTCAGGATCCAGCGTCACGATATTGTCCTCTTAAGGGAACCCCTTAAAGGATAGCCGGACTCAGGCGAATTTCCCGTTTGCCACCGCTTCCGGCGTGACCACACCGCTGTCCAGCACCCAGCCGCTAATGAGTGAGGCAGGCGTAACGTCAAACGCCGGGTTATAAACCTGCGCGTTTTCCGGCGCCCACTGCACCGCGCCAAAGCTTCCGGCCACGCCCGTCACCTCGCTGGCGGCGCGCTGCTCAATCGGGATCGCGTCCCCGTTCGGGCAGTCCGGATCGAGGGTCGTTTGCGGCGCGGCCACGTAGAACGGAATGCCGTGGAATTTCGCCAGCACCGCCAGGGAATAGGTGCCTATTTTGTTCGCCACGTCGCCGTTGGCGGCAATACGGTCTGCACCCACCCACACGGCGTCTACCAGCCCTTTCGCCATCAGGCTGGCGGCCATGGAATCGGTAATCAGCTGATACGGCACGCCCAGCTCGCCAAGCTCCCACGCGGTCAATCTGCCGCCCTGCAGCAGCGGACGGGTTTCATCCACCCAGACGTTGCTGACGTTACCCTCCTGATGCGCGCGGGCAATCACGCCCAATGCGGTGCCAACGCCCGCCGTTGCCAGCCCGCCGGTATTGCAGTGGGTCAGCAGGCGGCTGCCGGGCTTCACCAGCGCGCTGCCGGCTTTGGCAATCGCGTCGCAAAGCCGTTTGTCTTCGTCAATCAGGCGCAGCGCTTCGGCCACCAGCGCCGGAACATACTCTTCCTGCCACAGCGCAGTCTTCATGCGGTCGAGATTGTTCATCAGGTTCACCGCCGTCGGGCGGGAGGCGCGCAGGGTTTCCAGCGCCGCCGCCAGCTCGTCGCGGCTTTTGCCGTTTTCCGCCAGCAGCGCCAGCAGCAGGCTTGCAGAGAGACCAATCAGCGGCGCGCCGCGCACGCGCAGGGCATGGATATGCCCGACCAGCGCCTCGACCGTCGAGGCATCCAGCCAGCGTTTCTCCTGCGGAAGGGCCTGCTGGTCGAGAATAAAGAGCTGATTATCCGCCACCCGCAGGCTGGTCGTCTGTAATGTCTGCATGTCGTTAATTCCCTGTTGCGTTGTTGTAGCACATTGTGTCAGGATGAAATCCAGATGTATAGACGTCTACATGTCTTAATTAGAAAACTCGTGAGGAGCAGGCCATGTCGCAATACCGTACCTTTACCGCTCAGGACGCCGTGGAGTATGCCAGGCAGTTTGGCGGACTTGACGATCCTTCATCGCTGGTAGAGGCGCAGGAAGTAGGCGACGGCAACCTCAATCTGGTATTTAAAATTTTCGACGGCGCGGGCGTGAGCCGCATCGTCGTTAAGCAGGCGCTGCCCTACGTCCGCTGCGTCGGCGAATCCTGGCCGCTGACGCTGGACCGCGCCCGCCTTGAAGCGCAAACGCTGGTCGAGCACTACCAGCACAGCCCGCAGCACACCGTGAAAATCCACCACTTTGACCCGGAGCTGGCGGTGATGGTGATGGAAGATCTCTCCAGCCATCGCATCTGGCGCGGCGAGCTGATCAACAACATCTACTACCCGCAGGCGGCGCAGCAGCTGGGCGAATACCTCGCGCACGCGCTGTTCCACACCAGCGATTTCTATCTACACCCGCACGCCAAAAAATCGCAGGTAGCGAAATTCATCAACCCGGAGATGTGCGAGATCACCGAAGATCTGTTCTTCAACGATCCATACCAGATCCACGAGCGCAACAGCTACCCGGCCGAGCTGGAAAATGACGTCGCGGCCCTGCGCGACGACGCCCAGCTAAAAATTGCCGTGGCCTCCCTGAAGCACCGCTTCTTCTCGCACGCCGAAGCGCTCCTGCACGGCGATATTCACAGCGGCTCGATTTTTGTGGCCGACGGTAGCCTGAAGGCCATCGACGCCGAGTTCGGCTACTATGGCCCGATTGGCTTTGACGTCGGCACCGCCATCGGCAACCTGCTGCTGAACTTCTGCGGCCTGCCGGGGCACCTGGGCATTCGCGATGCCGCTGCCGCGCGCGAGCAGCGCCTGACCGATATTCAGGAGCTATGGAACACCTTCGCGGAACGCTTCCAGGCGCTGGCAAACGAGAAAACGCGCGACGCCGCGCTCGGCGCGCCGGGCTATGCCTCCGCGTTCCTGAAAAAGGTCTGGCATGACGCCATCGGCTTCTGCGGCACCGAGCTCATTCGCCGTAGCGTCGGGCTTTCCCACGTTGCGGATATCGACGCCATTCAGGACGAGGCGATGCGCCACGAGTGCCTGCGCCACGCAATAACGCTCGGCAAAGCGCTGATTGTCATTGCCGACCGCATCGACAGCGCCGAAGATCTGGTGGCACGGGTGCGTCAGTACAGCTGAGTGCATTTGGTTTTCTCCCTCTCCCCGTGGGAGAGGGAGAAAACCGCACTCACCCCAGATACTCAATCACCGACAGCCCGCCGTTATAATCCGTGCTGTAAATAATCCCCTGCGCATCCACAAACACGTCGCACGACTGGATCACCTGCGGGCGATTCGGCCGCGTGTCCATCATTCTCTCCGGCGCGGCGGGCACCAGTGCCCCGGTTTCCACCGGTCGATACGGATTGGAAATGTCGTACGCGCGCACGCCCGCGTTCTGATACGTCGCAAAAATCAGCGTCGAGCTGACAAAGCTCCCCGGCCGGTTCTCGTGCAGGTTATGCGGGCCAAAATGCGCCCCTTTCGCCACGTAGTCGGTTTCATCCGGCTGCGGGAAGGTCGAGATGCTGACCGGGTTCGACGGCTCGCGGATATCAAACAGCCAGATCAGCTTTTCGCCGTCCTCCTGGTTATCCAGCACCGCTTCGTCCAGCACCACCAGAAGATCGCGGTCCGGCAGCGGCAGCGCGGTGTGCGTCCCGCCGCCAAACGGCGGGCTCCAGTTGCGGTGGCTAATCAGCTTCGGCCGGGTGCGGTCCTTCACGTCCAGCAGCGTCAGGCCGCCGTCGCGCCAGCTGCCGTAGGCGGTATCGCCCGCGATAATCGCGTGGTGCAGCGCGTAGCGTTTCCCTTCCGGCCAGTTCGGCTTCTCCCCTTCGGCCTGGTTCATCCCCGGCAGCCACCAGCGCCCCGCCACTTCGGGCTTACGCGGATCGGCCAGATCGATGGTCAGGAAGATGTAGTCGGTAAAGCCGTCAATCAGCGCTGAAACGTAGGCCCAGCGTCCGCCGACGTACCAGATGCGGTGAATGCCGATGCCGCTCAGCGACAGAAAGCCGATTTCGCGCGGCCTGTCGGGCGTGGAAATATCAAACACGCGAAGTCCGGCGCTCCAGCCTTTGTCCTGCACGTCGCTGACGGTCTCCCCCACCTGGCGGGTGTAATAGACCTTCTCGTCGGCAAAGCGGGCATCGGCAAACAGATCCCGGGCGTTAATTACCAGCAGCAGGTCGTCATGCGCCTGCAGGTGCACGTTCCAGGTGCCGGGCGGCGCGGGCACGTAGCCCGCCGCTTTCGGGTTTTTCGGGTCGCGCACGTCCACAATCGAAAAGCCCTGCGACACCATATGGCCGATCCAGGCGAAACCGCGGTGCACCATCAACTGCACGCCATCCGGGCGACCGCCCTGATCGCTATGGCCAATCAGCCGCATGTTGCGGCTGTATTCAGGCGTAGGGAGCACGCTCATTTATTTTTCGCTTCCAGCGTCGCAAACCACGGCGCGATAAAATCTTCCGTCTGGCCCCAGCCCGGAATGATTTTCCCCAGCGACGCCACGTTCACCGGGCCCGGCTGGGCGGTCAGCAGCGCCTGAGGAATAGCCGCCGCCTTAAAATCGTAGGTCGCAGGCGTCGCTTCCCCGGCAATCTTGTTCGCCACCAGACGCACGTTCGTCGCGCCAATCAGCTTCGGATCCACCGCCACGCTTACCTTCCACGCGCTGCCCGGCTCGCGCATCAGCTGCAGATCCTGGTTGGAGATGTCGATGCTGTAGAGCTTAATTTCGGTGCGGCCGTTCTCTTTCAGCGCCTTATACGCGCCCTGGCTGAAGGCGTCCCAGGTTCCCCAGATGGCGTCGATTTTGCCTTTTGGGTATTTCGCCAGGATCGCGCCCACCTTGTTGGCGGTATCGCCCTGCACGTCAGAGGAGACGGCGCCGATAGACTCCAGCTCTTTGATGTCCGGATACTGTTTTTGCAGCTCTTTATAGGCCGCCTGACGACGCTCCATCGGCGGGAAGCCCGCCACCCACAGCTTGACGATATTGGCCTTGCCGTTGAAATCTTTCGCCAGCTGGCCGAAGGAGAGGTTCGTCAGGGAGGCATCGTCCTGCTGCGTGACGGTCACGCCCGGGATCTCGCCGTTAACCGCGGTATCGAATACTGAAACTTTGATCCCGGCATCCACCGCTTTCTTTACCAGCGCGGTAGAGTAAGGATCGCGCCCCTGGGACAGGATAATCCCGTCATACTTCTGGCTGATCGCCTGGTTCACAAAGTCCTGGAATTTGGCGTCGTCCCCGTTGCTTAAAAAGGTGCTGACCTTAAAGCCGAGCTTTTTCCCTTCCTGAATTGCCCCGGCAATAAACTGCGTGGTGTTGTCGTCTGAGCCGAGGTTACGGATCACCGCGATGCGGATGGGGCCGTCATGGTTCGCAATGGCTGCCGGAAGCGGCGCGGGCGTAGCCGCGAAGCCAGGCAGAGCAGTGAATAACCCTAATGCCACCAAAGAGAGTGCAATCTTTTTCATTTTTTATCCCGTTGTGTTGTCAGCGTTTTTGTATGTAGGTAATCGCCAGCGCTACCGCGAGCACCAGCCCTTTTATAATGTCCATGGCGTAATACGGCACGGAGAGCATCACCAGCCCGTTCGACAGCACGCCGAGAATCACCGCCCCCACCAGCGTCCCCAGGGCATTCGGCTTGCCGGATCCGGCCAGCGAGAAGCCAATCCACGCCGCCGCCACCGCATCCATCAGGTAGCCGCCGCCCGCATTCACCTGCGACGAACCGATGCGCGAAGCCAGCAAAATCCCGCCCAGTCCCGCCAGCAGCGAGGCAATCACGTAGGCCGCCACCTTGTAGCGCGTGGTGCGAATGCCGGAGAGACGCGCGGCTTCGGGGTTGCCGCCGATGGCGTACATCCGGCGCCCGTGAGTGGTCAACGAGAGGCCCAACTGCGCCAGAACGGTCACCACCAGCATGACGATCACGATGGTCGGCACCTGCCCCAGCAGGCTGAACGCCGCCGGAATGGTCCCTTCCGCCATGTCGCCGCTCGGCAGCACCATGTTCTCGGTAATCGACCCGCCGTAGCTGTAGGTCATCGCCACGCCCTGAATGACGAACAGGCTGGCAAGCGTCGCGAGCATGTCCGGAATACGCAGGATGACGATCAGAAAAGCGTTAAACAGCCCCACCAGGGTGCAGAGCGCGAGGGTGATCAGAATCGACTCGGTGGTACCAAAGCCGTGCCAGACGAAAAGTGAAATCACCAGCGCGTTCGCCAGCGAGGCGGTCGATCCGACCGACAGATCGAACCCGCCGATGGTCAACGATATCGACACGCCAATGGCAATCACCGTCACGATGGCAATCGAGCGCAGAATATTGATGATGTTGTTCGGATCGAGGAAGCTGTCCGACGCCAGGCCAAAGACGGCCACCAGCGCGACGACGGTCAACAGCATGCCCCACCTGTAGAGAAAATCGAAAATCTGCTGGCGGCCAGACGCCGCCGCGTTCACTGAAAGGGCCTTACTCACGACGCCGTTCCTCCGGTTGAATAATAAAGTAGTGTCTCTTCGCGGGCCTCGGCCCCGGCGATTTCCGCCACGATGCGCCCGTCCCACAGCACGCAGATGCGGTCGCATAGCCCGACCAGCTCGGCAAACTCGCCCGAGGCGTAAATCACCCCTTTGCCCTCGCGCGCCAGGCCGTCAATCAGCTGGAACAGATCGGTTTTGGCCTTCACGTCCACGCCTTTGGTCGGCTCGTCGAATATCAGCACGCTGGCGTCATTGCGCAGCCATTTGCCGATGGCGACCTTCTGCTGGTTGCCGCCGGAAAGACGGCGCAGCACCTGCCCTGGCCCGCGCGTACGCACGCCGACGCGGGCAATCACCTCTTCCGCCCAGCGCCACGCCTGACGATGGCCAAACAGGCTCCAGCGCGAAAAGCTGTTATCTGCCGTGACCGCCAGGTTCATGCTCACCGGCTCGTCGATAAAAATGCCCTCTTTGCGCCGTTCCTCCGGCACCAGCGCCAGACCGCGCAGCACGGAGTCGGCCGGATCGCGCGGCTGCCAGGATTGAAGATTCAGCTCACCGCGCGCCACGCGGCTTTTTGTGGCGCCAAAAAGCGCCTTGCAGAGTTCGGTTTTTCCCGCCCCCGCCAGCCCGGCAATCCCGAGGATTTCGCCTTTGCGCAGGTGCAGGGAAATATCTTTCAGCAGCGCGTCGTCGTGCAGACCTTCCACCCGCAGCAGCGTCTCGTCGCCGTGCGGCGGACGCGCGGGCGGATAGATATCGCTCAGCACGTGTCCGAGCATCTTCTCGACGATCGCTTCGCCGCTGAGATCGGCCATCGGGCCGGACTCGATCAGCTTGCCGTCGCGCAGCACCGTCAGGGTGTCGCAGATGGCCTTCAGCTCGTGAATGCGGTGGGAGATAAACACCACGCCGATGCCCTGCTGCTTTAAACGTCTCACTACCGCAAACAGGCGCTCGCTCTCATGCGCGTCCAGCGGCGCGGTGGGCTCATCAAGAATCAAAAAACGGCAGTGGTGGGACAAGGCGCGTGCCAGCAAAATCTGCTGCTTTTCGGCCAGCGAACAGCCGTCGATGGAACGGCGAACGTCCAGCGTCACGTCGAGCTGCGCCAGCGCCTGTCTCGCCTGCTGGCGGATCGCGCGCCAGCTGAAGCGATGCCCCGGCTGCGCCAGCTGGTCGAGCATGATGTTCTCAGCGATGCTTAACCCCGGGATCAGCGCTACGTCCACTTCCTGTTGCACAAGGTGGATCCCCAGCCGTTTGGCATCGAGCGGTTCACGGATGCTCACCGGCTGGTTGTTAATGCTGATCTCGCCCTCATAGTGGTCGTGCGTGCCGCACAGCACCGCCATCAGGGTCGATTTCCCCGCGCCGTTGGCGCCGGTCAGCGCGTGTACGGACCCGCCGGTTAAGGTGAAATTCACGCGCGACAGCGCCTGAAAGCCGGAAAAGGCCAGGCTGATACCGCGCATCTCAAGGCGACTGGAAACCATCCGCGTAAATCCTTCATTACTCCTCTGATTTATCGAATTTTTCACAGCTCCGGTTGACTGACAACGACGGAAAAGGCATAAGTTAAAGCGAAATATTATTAGCCATCCGGATGTCCAGACATAACATCGGGTTAGCGCTTCCGCAAAAAGGACACCATTATGAGCAACACCGATATCCGCGTCGTGCCCGGCCCGGCGAACTACTTCTCTCATCCCGGAAGCCTTGTGCAGCTGGATAACTTCTTTACCCCGGAGCAGCTTTCCCGCGCGGTGTGGATTTACGGCGAGCGCGCTATCGAAGGCGCGCGCCCTTTCCTGCCCGAGAGCTTTAACGCGCCGGGGGCGAAACGCCTGCTGTTTAAAGGCCACTGCAGCGAGCGCGACGTCACCCATCTGGTGAATGAATCCGGCAGCGACGCCAGCCTGGTGATTGGCGTCGGCGGCGGCGCGGTGATGGATACCGTCAAGGCCGTGGCGCGCCGCTTAGGGGTGCCGTTCGTGGGCATCCCCACTATTGCCGCCACCTGTGCGGCGTGGACCCCGCTCTCCGTCTGGTACAACGATGCCGGTCAGGCGCTGCATTTTGAGATCTTCGACGACGCCAATTTCCTGGTGCTGGTGGAGCCGCAGATCGTCCTTAACGCCCCGGCGGAATATCTGCTGGCGGGCATCGGCGATACGCTGGCGAAGTGGTACGAAGCCGTGGTATTGGCTCCTGAGCCGGAGAACCTGCCGCTGACCGTGCGGCTGGGCATCAACGGCGCGCTGGCGATCCGCGACGTGCTGCTGGCGCGCAGCGAAGAGGCGCTGGCCGACCAGCAGCGCGGCAAACAGACGCAGGCGTTCCGGGACGTGGTCGATGCGATTATCGCCGGCGGCGGGATGGTCGGTGGTCTGGGCGAACGCTATACCCGCGTGGCGGCGGCGCATGCGGTGCACAACGGCTTAACCGTGCTGCCGCAGACGGAAAAATACCTGCACGGCACCAAGGTGGCCTACGGCATTCTGGTGCAAAGCGCCCTGCTCGGTCAGGACGACGTGCTGGCGCAGCTGGTCGCGGCTTACCAGCGTTTTAACCTGCCGACCACGCTTCGCGAGCTGGACGTCGATATCAATAACCGCGACGAGCTGGATCGGGTCATCGCCCACACCCTGCGCCCGGTGGAGTCGATTCACTATCTGCCGATTACGTTAACGCCTGACGTTCTGCGCGCCGCGTTTGAGAAGGTGGAATCCTTCAGCCGTTAATCGCCCTGACCGACTATACCTAATGATGATTCTTACCACTCTCGTAACGAGGTCATCATGCAGATCGATTTAACAGGTAAAAAGGCGCTGGTTACCGGCGCCAGCCGCGGGTTGGGTCGTGCGATTGCCCTGTCGCTGGCGCGCGCCGGTGCGGATGTGATTATTACGTATGAAAAATCTGCCGATAAAGCCCAGGCGGTCGCCGATGAGATTAAGGCGCTGGGGCGACACGGCGAAGCCGTGCAGGCCGACAGCGCCAGCGCGCAGGCGATTCAGGATGCCGTCACCCATGCGGCGCGTTCCCTTGGCGGGCTGGACATTCTGGTCAACAACGCCGGGATCGCGCGCAGCGGCCCGCTGGAGTCCATGACGCTGGCGGACATTGACGCCCTGATCAACGTCAACATTCGCGGCGTGGTGATCGCCATTCAGGAAGCGCTGGTGCACATGTCCGACGGCGGGCGCATCATCAATATCGGCAGCTGCCTGGCAAACCGCGTGGCGCAGCCGGGCATTGCCGTTTACTCGATGACCAAATCGGCGCTGAACTCCCTCACCCGCGGGCTGGCCCGTGATTTAGGGCCGCGCGGCATTACCGTTAACCTGGTACATCCCGGGCCCACCAACAGCGATATGAACCCGGAAGACGGGGAACAGGCTGACTCTCAGCGTCAGCTTATTGCTTTGGGTCATTACGGTCAGCCGGAAGACATCGCGGCGGCGGTAACCTTCCTTGCCAGCCCGGCGGCCGGGCAGATCTCCGGTACCGGTCTGGACGTGGACGGCGGTTTGAACGCCTGATCGCAATCTCACTGCAAGCCTCTGTCGCCCGGCAGAGGCGTTTCCGAGCGCCCTCGACGGTTCGCGTTTTGCCGCTTTCTCCTGTTTTTTCTCCGCTCTATAGTAACTCATTAGAAATTCGGAATTTATCTAATAGCCTTATTATTTCCTTATACTTTGTGTGGGCGTACAGTGGAGGTACGGATGAAGATTGTCTGGTCAAATGGTGCAAAGAAGGCGTTTTCAAAGATTGACGAGCGGTATCAGCGTCGCATTGAGGTAAAGCTTGCTGAGCTGGATGACCGCTCGGCTCCCCTTCCCGATATCAAAAAAATATCGACGACAGAAAATCATTTCCGGCTTCGCGTAGGCGATTACCGCATCGTCTATACGCTTCGGGACGATCCCGATGACCATTGTTATGTTTTGGCCGTCAAGCGCAGAACTTCAACGACTTACCTGCATGAGGAGAGTGCCAACTATGGCTGTACAGCTAATCAAGGACGATAACGGGAAAACGCAGTACGTCGTTATTCCCTATCACGAATATTTTCGTATGCTCTTACAGATGGCAGAAATTGACGACGAAACCGACGACGATCTGGAGGATATTGAAGTCGAACACGATAGTCTGGATGACGTGGAATTGCCGGGAGAAGTATGCAGCATCATGACATGGCAGAACGTCAGCCTGCAGGCCGCGTGGCGTATCCTGCGCGGATTATCCCAGCAGGAGGTAGCTGAAAAACTCGGCATCACCCAGTCCGCCGTGTCACAGCTGGAAGCGCTGGACTCCCGTCCGCAAAAGCGCACCCGTGAAAAGCTGGCGGCTATCTACGGCTGCAAGCAGGAGCAGATCAGCCTCTATTTACCGAAAGAGGGTTAACAGCACTTCGCTCCGCCCTTGCCGCCGTAGCGGGCATCCTGGCGGTCACGGAAAAATTCTTCGTAGGTCATGGGCGTCTGGTCCGGATGATTGACGCGCATATGCTCGACGTAGTTGTCGTAGTCCGGCACGCCAATCATCATTTTGGCGGCCTGGCCCAGGTACTTACCTGCTTTGGAAAGGGTGTCGAACATAATCAGTTTCTCTTTTGTTTCCGGCCCTCTCCCGGAGGGAGAGGGCCGAGAAGAAATGCAGGCCGGGTAAGGCGAAGCCGCCACCCGGCACACAGGTTAATGCGCCCCTTTCGCCTGGGTCACAATCTCTTCCAGGTTTTCAGGCATCGGCTCGTACGGCGTCTCTTTCGCCGTTGGCTTATCGTTTTTCAACGCCGCCAGCGCGGTCTTGAGAGAATACAACGCCAGCACCACGACCACCACCATAAAGAAGATGGTCAGCCCGGCATCCAGACGGTTGTTAAACACCAGCTGCGACAGCTGCGACTCGGTGTACTGCGCCGGGATCTTACCGCTGTCGATCATCGCCTGGAACTTGTTGGCGATCGCCAGGAAGCCCACCTTGTTGTCCGGGCTGAAGGCTTTCTGCCAGCCCGCCGTCAGGGTACAGATCAGCAGCCACGCGGTTGGCACCAGTGCCACCCAGGCGTAACGCTGGCGCTTCATCTTGAACAGCACCACCGCGCAGAGCATCAGCGCCATGCCCGCCAGCATCTGGTTGGCGATACCAAACAGCGGCCACAGGGTGTTAATTCCGCCCAGCGGATCGACCACGCCCTGGTGCAGGAAATAGCCCCACGCCAGCACGCACAGCGCCGTCGCCAGCAGGTTAGCCGGGAGCGAATCGGTACGCTTCAGGTTCGGGGAGATCACCCCCAGCAGGTCCTGCAGCATAAAGCGCGCCGCACGGGTTCCCGCATCCACCGCCGTCAGGATAAACAGCGCCTCGAACAGGATGGCGAAGTGATACCAGAACGACACGTCCATCAGCCCGCCCAGCGCGCCGTGAAGAATATACGCCATGCCGACCGCCAGCGTCGGCGCCCCGCCCGCACGGGAGATAATCGACTGCTCGCCCACTTCACTGGCGATGCTCGTCAACGTATCAGGAGTAATCGCAAAGCCCCAGCCGCTCACCACCTGCGCGGCGGACGCCACCACGTCAACGGTGCCAGCCGGTGCCAGCACCGCCATCGGGCTGTTCATCGCGAAATACACGCCCGGGTCAATGATACAGGCAGAGACCAGCGCCATGATGGCGACAAAGGATTCCATCAGCATGCCGCCGTAGCCGATCAGGCAGGCCTGATTTTCATTCGCCAGCATCTTCGGCGTGGTCCCGGAGGCGATCAGCGCGTGGAAGCCCGACACCGCGCCGCAGGCGATGGTGATAAACAGGAACGGGAACAGATTTCCGGTCCAGACCGGGCCGGTACCGTCGATGAATTTGGTTAACGCAGGCATGGTCAGGGTCGGGCGCATAATCAGAATGCCGATCGCCAGCCCGACGATGGTGCCGATTTTCAGGAACGTTGAGAGATAGTCACGCGGGGCCAGCAGCAGCCATACCGGCAGCACCGCCGCCACAAAGCCGTAGCCCACCAGCATCCAGGTCAGCTGAACGCCGGTAAAGTCGAAGAACGGCGCCCAGGTCGGGCTTTCCGCCACCCAGCCGCCGGAGATAATGGCGAACACCAGGAACACCAGGCCAATTACCGACACCTCACCAATGCGGCCCGGGCGCAGGTAGCGAATATAGATCCCCATAAACAGCGCCAGCGGAATGGTGAAGGCAACGGTATAGGTCCCCCACGGGCTGTGGGTCAGCGCTTTCACCACGATCATCGCCAGCACCGCGAGGATGATCACCATGATCATAAAGGTCGCCACCAGCGCAATCACCCCGGCGGTTGCCCCCATCTCCTCTTTCACCAGCTCACCCAGCGAACGCCCGTCGCGGCGGGTCGAGACGAACAGCACCATAAAGTCCTGCACCGCGCCCGCCAGCACCACGCCCGCGAGGATCCAGATCATCCCCGGCAGGTAGCCCATCTGCGCCGCCAGCACCGGTCCCACCAGCGGGCCCGCCCCGGCAATCGCCGCAAAATGGTGACCGAACAGCACTTTTTTGTCGGTCGGCACGTAGTCCAGCCCGTCGTTATGGCGGACGGCAGGCGTCATGCGCGTCGCGTCAACGGCCAGAACGTTCTTCGCGATATAGCGGCCATAAAAACGGTACGCGATCAGATAAATGCAGACGGAGGCGACGACGATCCAGAGCGCATTGATCTGTTCCCCCCGGTTGAGGGCGATATAGCCCAGGGCAAAGGCTCCCACAACGGAGAGCCCTGCCCATATAAGGTATTTCCCTGAGTTGTTCATAGTTGTTGTCCGTTGTTGTGAAACAGTGAGATGTTACATTTTGTTTCTAGAACAACCGGAAAATTTTAACAACTTTGAAACGCAATAATGCGTGGTCAAACCAGAGATTTACACCACAGTGTTAAGCCGATCACTTTGATCTGCCTGGCTTAGCCCAACACCATCGTACTCAACCGACAGGTGCAGCACCGCCGCCCCTGCTCGTCGAATACCACAATCTCCCAGCTCTGGCTTGAACGCCCCAGATGCAGCGGCTGGCATACCCCGCGCACTTTGCCGTGAGAGACCGCACGATGGTGCGTGGCGTTAAGCTCCGTCCCCACCACGCTCTGACCGTCGCGGATCATCAGAAAGCTGGCCATCGACCCCAGGGTTTCCGCCAGCGCCGCCGACGCGCCGCCGTGCAGCAGGCCAAACGGCTGATGGGTGCGCGCATCCACCGGCATCTCCGCTTCCAGCGTGTCGTCGCCGAGGCGGGTATAGACGATACCGAGATGCGCCACCAGCGTATTCAGGCTGGTCGCGTTCAGCTCCTCGAGCGGTAAATGACGTTTCCAGATCATCTTACGCCCCCAGCGTGGAGCCGCCGTCCACCACGATATCCTGCAGGGTGATATGGCTGGCGGCATCGGATGCAAGAAACAGTACCGTGCTGGCAATCTCCTGCGGACGTGCGATTTTGCCCAGCGGAATGCCGAGCTTGAACTGCTCGCCGAAGCCGCGAATACGCTGCTGCTCCGCGTCGTCGCTTTTCCACAGGGTGCGCTGCATGTCGGTGTCCGTTGAGCCCGGCGACACCAGGTTACAGCGCACGCCGCTGCTCGCCAGCTCCAGCCCGACGGTCAGGGCCAGGCTTTTCAGCGCCGCTTTCGACGCGCCGTAGGCGCTCATGCCGATGCGCGACGTGTGCGCCGCGTCGGACGCCACGGTGACTATCGCCCCGCCCTGCTGACGGCGGAACTGGCCCATCGTCTGCTGGAACAGGTTGAACGCGCCGCCGACGTTGACCGCGAAGGTCTGCTGCCAATCCTCCTGCGAAAGCTGGTCCGTCGCCCCCATGCGCAGAATGCCCGCCGCGTTGACCAGCACGTCCAGCCGTTCAAGCGACGCCAGCGCGCGCCCGCACACCTCATGCACCTGCGCGGCATCCGCCACGTCCAGGGTTTCAGTGGCGAACGGATAATCACCCAGCGGAAACGCCAGATCGAAGCCGGTCACCTGCGCGCCCGCCTCCACAAACGCCAGCGCCGTCGCGTAGCCAATCCCCTTACCCGCGCCCGTCACCCAGACGGTTTTACCGGTGAAATCCAGCACCATCACTTCACCTCGCGGGACAGCAGCGCCCACCAGGCGTCGATGGTTGGATTTTTGGCCAGCATCACGAAGTCAATATCGCCGTGCACTTTGCGCCAGCGGGCGGCCAGCGCCATCATGCGCACCGAGTCCAGACCGTAGTCGATCAGGTTTTCGTCATCCATCGGCTCGTCGGACTCGTCCAGCATCGGCAGGATCAGCTCACGCAGCGCGGCTTTGGTCGCCGGAAGGGACGGCAGCAGCTCGTCGGTCATCACCACGCGGCCCGAGCGTCCGGCCACGTAGTTCAGCGACATCAGGTGCTCGTCGCGGGTAAAATCCGCCAGCGCGTCGGCGATAAAGAACGGCTTGATGTCGCGCATAAAGGCATCGGTGGCAGTGGTCATACAGCCGATGTGGGCGTAAACGCCGGTAATCAGCAGCTGGTTGCGGCCGGTTTCTTTCAGCATCTGCTCCAGCGGCGAGCGGTGAAACGCGCTGTAGCGCCACTTCACCAGCACCGTGTCCGCTTCGTCCGGGGTCAGTTCGCGGACAATGCGCTGCTGCTCCGGCGAGCGGGTCAGGCCCGGCCCCCACATGTCGTTCAGCAGGGCGCGGTCCTCGTCGCTCTGCTCTTTCGGCTGAGCGGTGTAGTAGACGGGAATATTGTGCGCTTTGCAGTAAGCGCGCAGTCTGGCGATATTCGCCACCACCTGCTGCATCATCGCGCTGTTTTCGCCCCAGAAGTTCAGGAAATACTCCTGCATATCGTGAATCAACAGCGCGGCACGTTCAGGCTCAAACGCCCAGTTCACCTTGTTGGTCGGCAGCTCTGCGGCGGTCGGCAGCGCATAAGCGGTTAATTTTGGAATGGCCATAATCTGTTCCTCAGCCCCGGGCGCGTTCAGCAAGCCACAGGCGCAACTGTTTCTTATCGACTTTGCCGACCGGCGTCAGCGGGAGCGCATCCACGCTCTCCACGCGGTCCGGCAGCTTGAATTCGGCAACGCCCTGCTCGCGCAGGAAGCGGCGCACTTCAACCGCGCGCAGGGGCTGTTTCACCACCAGATACGCGCAGCTTTTTTCGCCCAGCAGGCTGTCCTCCATGCTCACCAGCGCGGCGTGGATCACCGCCTCATGGCGCAGCAGCAGGTTTTCAATCTCTTCGGCGGCGATCTTCTCCCCGCCGCGGTTGATCTGATCCTTTTCGCGCCCCTGCACGGTGATGTAGCCCTGCTCGTCGATGGCGATCAGATCGCCAGAGCAGTAAAAGCCGTCGGCGTCAAAGGCGCTGGCGTTGTGTTCAGGGCTGTTGAAATAGCCGCGGAAGGTATACGGTCCGCGCGTCATCAGACGCCCGACCTCCCCGCGCGGCAGCGGGTTGCCGTATTCGTCCGCCACCCACACTTCGTCGTCCGGGCACATCGGGCGGCCCTGGGTGTTGATGATGCGTTCCGGGGCGTCGTCGAGCGCGGTGTAGTTCACCAGCCCTTCCGCCATGCCGAACACCTGCTGAAGCTGGCAGCCGATTTCCGCCGGAATGCGCGCCGCGAGCGTGGCGGAAAGGCGTGCGCCCCCCACCTGCAGCAGCTTCAGGGATTTGAGCTGCGCGTTTCCTGCGCCGTCGGCAATCGCCTGTAGCCAGAGGCTCACAGCCGGAGGAACCAGCGAGGTGACGTTAATCTGATGCCGTTCAATCAGCGGGAAGCAGAGCGTGGCGCTCGGATCGTTCGCCAGCACCACGCATCCGCCCGCGGTGAAGACGCCTAACGATCCCGGCGAGCTCATGGCGTAGTTATGCGCCGCTGGGAGCGCGTTCAGATAACGGGTGTGTGCATTGATTCCGCAGATTTCGTTGCTGCGGCGAATGCTGTAGTCGTAATCGTTATGCGTGCGCGGGATCAGCTTCGGCGTGCCGGTGCTGCCGCCGGAGAGCTGGAAAAATGCCACTTCGTCGGCGGGCGTCGGGTTCGGGATGAAGTTGTCCGCCGGACGCGCAATCGCCGCTTCCAGGACATGTTCACCCTTATCGCCGCGCAGGAGCACGACGCGAACCGAGCGGTGCGCATCCACAAAGGTGTTGAGAAAATCGTCACCCGCAAACAGCGCGTGCTCGCGATCGGCAATCAGCACGGCGGGTTTGATCTGCTCCGCGTAGGCGTTCAGCTCGCTGCGCTGATGGCTAAAGAGCGCGTTAACCGGCGCGACGCCAATTTGCAGCAGCGCGAAGAAGGTGATGTAGAACTCGGCCACGTTGCCGAGCTGTACCAGCGCGGTCTCACCGCGGTGAAGTCCCTGCGCCTGAAGAGCGGACGCCAGGTTATTCACCGCCTGATTAAACGCGCGGTAGGTGATGTGCCGCTCGCCGTCGATGATCGCCACGGCATCGCTGTCCGCGCGATCCGTCAGGATGTGGGTCAGCGGCAGATCCTGCCAGTAGCCTTTTTCGCGGTAGCGGTGGGCGAATTCCTCAGGCCAGCGGGTAAAGGGAATGGTCATGAGCGATCCTTAGTGCAGGCCAAAAACGTTGAGCATGGTGGAGAGCTTCACGCCCGTTTCGCGCCACTCACCCACCGGCGAAGAGGCAGGCACAATGCCCGCACCGGCAAACAGGCGAACGGTATTTTCACGAAGACGCGCGCAGCGGATGGTCACCACCCACTCGCCGTTACCTTCGCTGTCGCACCAGCCGACGATGCCGCCGAACAGCTCGCGGTCGAACGGCTCCAGCTCGGCAATCAGCTCTTTTGCCGCCTCATGCGGGAAGCCGCTCAGCGCCGGGGTCGGGTGCAGCAGACAGGCCAGCGTCAGGGCGTTTTCATTTTCACGCGCCTCGCCTTCAACCGGCGTCGCCAGATGCCACAGGGTCGGCGTGGTGATGAGCTGCGGGGAAGACGGCATGCTCAGGTGGTGGCTGCGCGGTGCCAGAATGGCCTTCATCGCCTGGGTCACGAGGTCGTGCTCGTGACGGTCCTTTTCGGAGGCCAGCAGCTTATTGCCCGCTTCGCGATCTAATACGTCATCAGGCTGACGACGCGCGGAGCCTGCCAGCGGGAGCGAACTAAAGTGAACGCCCTCTTTACGCAGCAGCAGTTCCGGACTTGCCCCCAGCAGCACCCCGCCGTCTTCCAGCGGCACGTGAAAGTTGAAGCTCGCCGGGTTCTGGGCAATCAGGCGCTCCATCAGCGCACCGCTATCAATGTGTTTATCGGTCGCAATGTCGATCAGGCGCGACAGCACCACCTTGTTCACCTGCGGCGTGGCGGTGAGCGACGCGGCGCGCGCGACCATCTCTTCGAACACGGGCTGCGGCGGGATCTCGGTGCGTTTTTCCACCTTCAGCGCCTGCGAGCCGGAAAAATAGCGTGCGGACTGCTGACGAGCCGGACGGGAAAAGGTCTGCCAGCGTTGTGGAATAAACAGAGAAGATGGCTTGCGGGTATCGAACGGAATAGCCCCAACCATCACCGGATGGGCGATGCCGCTGGCTTTTGCATTCCGGAAGGCCTGGGCTAATTTTTGCTGGAAGTGCCCGGCCGGATCGTCGCCGCCGACGGCGGGTTCAGAGAAGCGGGCAAAACAGCCTGAGGTAGTGAAACTGCGGTAAGGCGACATAAAGAAAAAGCTGTCTGATTGCAGCGTGGTCGCGGTGTGCTGAACTTCCTCAGCCAGGGACGTGTCCATATCATCCTCCTCAAAATGATAAAAGAAGCAATAATGATTATCATTTATATTTTCGTCGGCTAACCTAATCCCACATCGCTTCGCTGTCAACCGTCGGGCAAATAACTTATGCGACAAAAGCTTGCATCCCTTCGCATCAACCATGAAAATGAGAAGCATTATCCTCAACGAAAACAGGATGTCGCGCTGTGAAATTCCCTGCCCTATTCCGTAATACCCTGCTTTTACCTGGACTTTTTGTTTTAGGACTTGCCTCAGCCGTTGCCGCCGACTGGCCGCGTCAGGTGACCGACAGCCGCGGCGTTCACACGCTTGAGAGCAAACCGACGCGCATTGTCTCTACCAGCGTGACCTTAACCGGCTCCCTGCTGGCGATTGACGCACCGGTCGTCGCCAGCGGCGCGACCACGCCGAACAACCGCGTGGCGGATGCGCAGGGCTTTTTACGCCAGTGGGGCGATATTGCGAAACAGCGCAAGGTTGCGCGACTGTACATTGGCGAACCAAGCGCCGAAGCGGTCGCCGCGCAAATGCCGGATCTGATTTTGATCGGCGCCACCGGCGGGGATTCCGCGCTGGCGCTGTACGATCAGCTCTCCGCCATCGCCCCAACGCTTATCATCAACTACGACGACAAGAGCTGGCAGGAACTGCTGACGCAGCTGGGCACCATTACCGGGCAGGAAAAACAGGCCGCAGAGCGCATTGCCGCGTTTGATAAACAGCTCGCGCAGGTTAAAGAGCAGATGAAGCTGCCGCCGCAGCCGGTAAACGCCATCGTCTACACTGCCGCCGCGCACAGCGCCAACCTGTGGACTGCGGAATCCGCGCAGGGCCAGCTGCTGCACCAGTTGGGCTTTACGCTGGCCGATCTGCCCGCCGGGCTGCACACATCAAAAAGCCAAGGTAAACGCCACGACATCATTCAGCTGGGTGGGGAAAACCTGGCGACGGGGCTGAACGGCGAAGGGCTGTTTGTGTTTGCCGGCGATCAGAAAGACGTGGATGCGATTTACGCCAACCCGCTGCTGGCGCATTTGCCGTCGGTGAAAAACAAACGGGTCTGGGCATTGGGAACCGAGACGTTCCGCCTGGATTATTACAGCGCGATGTTGGTGTTAGACAGATTGAATACGTTATTTAAGTAGGCCTTTTCCTCCCTCTCCCTGTGGGAGAGGGCCGGGTTGAGGGCATCAGGCCGCCCCGTCGTTCAACACACTCTCCTGCCTGAATCGGCGCAATTCTGCCAACGACATGAATAAAATCACGCCAATAATTGCCAGTACAAACCCGCCGCAGCTCGCCGAGGCCACCGGGGTCATTATCGCCCCCAGCCCGCCGAGGATCGCCGCGCCAATCGCATCCCCCGTGACGTTCTGCGCCGTCCACAGGCCGTTGATGCGACCGAGCATCCCTTCCGGCGTCTGGGTCTGGATCAGGGTGTACTGCAAAAGCGAGCTGATGGCGCTCAGCCAGCCGAAAATCACCAGGCACAACACGCCCAGCGCCCACACCGGCATCAGGCTGAAGAAGCCGATGGCGATAAACGAGGCCAGCGTGGCAAGCAGCATAATCAACCCCGGACGCGCGCTCTGCGCCAGGTTGCCGCTGGTCAGCGCTCCGCACGCCGCGCCGAGCGGAATGGCGGCGTACAGCAGGCCAATCTCCGAGGCGCTCATCTGCCACTCTCCCGCTAATGCCGGGTAGAGCACGCGCACGGCGCTCGCCATCGTCAGCAGGCCGCCGAGCAGCGCAATGCCGCCAATCAGCGGGTTGCTGAACAGGAAACGAATAGCGGCCATCAGCGATTTCAGCGGATGCTCGCGCGGCTGCGGCGGAGGGGGCAGAAGCGGCAGGCGCAGCAGCGTCAGCGTGGTGATAAAGGTTCCCGCCGCCGCAAGCCCATAGTTCCAGGCCACGTTGCCGGTCGCCAGCAGCAGGCCACCCACCATTGGCGAAATCACCGAGCCCAGACGCACGGTGAGCATGGTAATCGCCCCCGCCTGCATCAGGTTCTCGCGCCCGACCAGCGCGGGCGTCGCCGCCAGCAGCGCCGTCACGCCCAGCGAGGCAAAAAAGCCGTCCCACAGTCCCAGGGCATAAATCGCGATCAGCGACGGCTCCGGCAGCATCGCGTTCAGACACAGCCCGATAAAGCCCACGCCGCAGGTGCCGCGCGCCAACAGAATCAGCTTCTTGCGCTCGTAGCGGTCCGCCAGAACGCCGCCGACCATCAGGCCGATGAACATCGCCCCGCCGGTTAAGGTGACGGATAACCCCACCAGCCAGCTGGAGTGCGTCATGGTCTGGATCTGTACCGGCACGGCCACGCCAAGCAGCCCGAGGGACAAAATGGAGATAAAGCGAGCGATAAAAACGGCGCGATACGCCGGATGCGTTTTAAGCAGGCTGAGGTTGAGCAGCCAGGATTTTTGATTCATGACAAAGCCTTGAGTCTATTTCTACCCATTCCATGGGCGCACATGCTAACATAGCCAAATAAGATAGATAACGATAATCACTATCATTATCAAATCATGGATGTTGCTATGTCGTTTTCCTCTTCTTCGGTGCGCGCCGTTGCCGTGCCCGTTTTATTGCTGCTCCTGAGCCTTGCAATTGCACTCAGTCTGCTGGTTGGCGCGAAGCCGCTGCCCGCGTCCGTTATCGTTGATGCGCTCTCCGGCACCTGCCAGAGCGCCGACTGCGTCATCGTGCTCGACGCCCGGCTGCCCCGCACCCTTGCCGGACTGCTGGCCGGTGGCGCGCTCGGCCTTGCCGGTGCCCTGATGCAAACCCTTACCCGCAATCCGCTGGCGGACCCCGGTATCCTCGGTGTTAACTCCGGCGCCAGCTTTGCTATCGTGCTCGGCGCGGCGCTGTTCGGGTTGACCTCGCCCTCTGAACAGCTGGTGATGGCCTTCTGCGGCGCGCTGGCCGCCTCGCTGGTCGTCGCCTTTACCGGCAGCCAGGGCGGCGGGCAGCTGAGCCCGGTACGCCTGACGCTTGCGGGCGTAGCGCTCGCGGCGGTGCTGGAAGGCTTGTCCAACGGCATCGCCCTGCTCAACCCGGACGTCTACGACCAGCTGCGCTTCTGGCAGGCCGGTTCGCTGGATATCCGCACCCTCGACACGCTTAAAGTGGTGGCGATCCCGGTCATTATCGCTGCCGCCGTGGCGCTGTTTTTAAGCCGGTCGCTCAACAGCCTGAGCCTCGGCAGCGACACCGCGACCGCCCTCGGCAACCGCGTGGCGCGCACGCAGCTGATTGGTCTGTTCGCCATCACCGTACTGTCCGGCAGCGCGACCGCCGTGGTCGGCCCGATCGCTTTTATTGGCCTGATGATGCCGCACATGGCGCGCTGGCTGGTGGGAGCAGATCACCGCTGGTCGCTGCCGGTGACGCTGCTTGCCACCCCTGCCCTGCTGCTGTTTGCCGACGTGCTGGGCCGCCTGCTGGTGCCCGGCGAGCTGCGCGTCTCGGTGGTCAGCGCCTTTATCGGCGCGCCGGTGCTGATCTTCCTGGTTCGTCGTAAACGCGGAGGTGGCGCATGATGGCCCCGTCCCGTCGTTTACTGACCAGCGTCTTGCTGCTTATCGCCATTCTGCTGCTGGCGGTCTGGAGCCTGCGCAGCGGCGCGGTGACGCTCGACTTTACTCAGGTCTTCAACACCCTGCTCGGCAGCGCGCCGCGTAACATCACCATGGTGGTGACGGAGTGGCGTCTTCCGCGCGTGGCGATGGCGATTCTGGTCGGTGCGGCGCTCGGCGTGAGCGGCGCAATATTCCAGTCGCTGATGCGCAACCCGCTGGGCAGCCCGGACGTGATGGGCCTCAACACCGGCGCCTGGAGCGGCGTGCTGGTGGCGATGGTGCTGTTCGGGCAACATCTGACGGCCATTACCTTTACGGCGATGGCGGGCGGCATTCTGACCTCGCTGCTTATCTGGGCCCTGGCCTGGCGCAACGGCATTGACACCTTCCGGCTGATCATTATCGGGATCGGCATCCGCGCGATGCTGATGGCGTTTAACACCTGGCTTTTGTTGCAGGCTTCTCTGGAAACCGCACTCTCCGCCGGGCTGTGGTATGCAGGCTCCCTCAACGGCCTGACGTGGGGCAAAATCTGGCCCGCCGCGCCGCTGATTTTGCTGATGTTTATCGGCGCGCTACTGCTGGTGCGCCGTATGCGTCTGCTGGAGATGGGCGACGATAGCGCCTGCGCGCTGGGCGTGGGCGTCGAACGCTCGCGCCTGATGCTGATGCTGGTCGCCGTACTGCTGACCGCCGCCTCCACCGCGATTGCCGGGCCAATCTCGTTTATCGCCCTCGTGGCACCGCACATCGCGCGGCGCCTTAGCGGGACGGCGCGCTGGGGATTAACCCAGGCGGCGCTGTGCGGCGCGCTGCTGCTACTGGCCGCCGATCTCTGCGCCCAGCGGCTATTTATGCCTTATCAACTGCCGGTGGGCGTGGTGACCGTCAGCCTCGGCGGGATTTACCTCATCGTCTTGCTCGTTCAGGAGTCACGCAGGAAATGACAGACACAACCACCCGCTTGCGCGGCGAAAACCTCACCCTCGGCTACGGCAAAAAAATCATTGCCTGTGACTTATCCGTTGCCATTCCGGACGGCCACTTCACGGCCATTATCGGCCCGAACGGCTGCGGAAAATCGACCCTGCTGCGCACGCTGAGTCGCCTGATGACGCCGGCTGAGGGCAGCGTGTTCCTCGACGGGGAGCAGATCCAGCGCTTCGCCAGCAAGGAGGTGGCCAGACGCATCGGTCTGCTGGCGCAAAACGCCACCACGCCGGGAGACATCACGGTGCAGGAGCTGGTCTCGCGCGGACGCTATCCGCACCAGCCGCTGTTTACCCGCTGGCGTAAAGAGGATGACGAGGCGGTGAACCGCGCGATGCAGGCGACGGGTATTACCGGGCTCGCCCAGCAGAGCGTGGACACCCTCTCCGGCGGGCAGCGTCAGCGCGCGTGGATCGCGATGGTGCTGGCGCAGGAGACCTCCATCATGCTGCTGGACGAGCCGACGACCTGGCTCGACATCAGCCATCAGATTGATCTTCTGGAACTGCTGAGCGAGCTGAACCGCACGCAGGGGTATACCCTGGCGGCGGTGCTGCACGACTTAAACCAGGCGTGCCGCTACGCCACGCATTTGATTGCGCTTCGCGACGGTGAGATTGTGGCGCAGGGCGCGCCGAAAGAGATTGTGACGCCGGAGCTGATCGAGCGGATCTACGGCATGCGCTGCATGATTATTGACGATCCGGTGGCGGGTACGCCGCTGGTGGTGCCGCTTGGAAAGCGTTCGGTCTGATGCCCTCACCCCGGCCCTCTCCCACAGGGAGAGGGAGCAAACCCAACAAACATCAACCACGGATCCGTAGGCCGGGTAAGGCGCAGCCGCCACCCGGCGCTTTTGACGTTATCCCAGTATCTCCCTCAACACCGGCCCTATCTTCTCAAACGCCTGCGGTGAAATGATATCCACGTGGGCGCAGTCCTGGCTGTACACCTCAAGCTCCGCCACCCACGGCGCCCAGGCGACCTGCGGATCCATCGTTCGCGTCCGCTCGGCGACAAACAGCGTCGCTTTGCCGTCAAAGCGCGCGCTGTGCGCAGTGGTGAGCAGACGCACCGCGTCGGCGTAGTTGCCCTCTATAGCGTTAAACAGCTCGCTGGAGCCCTGTCCCTGCTGGGCAGCAATAAACGCCTGACGCTCGCGCTCGATCTCCGCCAGCACTTCCGGGTCAAGGCCGTTGGCCTCTTTCTCCGACCAGTTCTGGGTTTCCGGCGGCCAGGTGTCCAGCAGGCCGAGGAAGGCCACCGCTTCTCCCTGCTCGCGCAGACGGGCCGCAATGCCCTGCGCCAGCGTGCCGCCGAGGGAATAGCCGAACAGATAATACGGCCCCTGCGGCTGCTGGTTACGCAGCGTAGCCAGGTGATGCTCAATGACCCCATCCAGATCAGCGCACTGCTGCATCGGACCGTCCGGACGCGGCGACTGAATGCCGACAATGGACCAGCGCGGGCTGAGGTAGCGCGCCAGGACGCTAAACTGCCAGGCAAAGCCGGACGCCGGGTGGAAGCAGAACAGCGTCGGCCCGTCGCTTTCGCGCAGCGGCAGAAGGGTTTCATACCCCAGACGCTGCGCCTGCTCGTCGCTCATCTGCGAGTCCAGCAGCGCGCTGAGCTTGCTCACCGAGGAGGCGACCATAATCTGCCCCGGCGTAACCTTGCGCTCGAACGCGCGGCTAAGCTGCGCCGCCAGGCGCATCGCCAGCAGCGAGTGTCCGCCGAGGGCAAAGAAGTCGGTCTCAATGTCGTTGACCTCGCAGCCGAGCAGCGCGGAAAATGCCTGCGCGACGACGATTTCGGATTCGCTTTCCGGCACGCGGCCAGAGGTTTTACTCGTCAACTCCGGCAGCGGCAGCGCCTTGCGATCCAGCTTGCCGTTCGCGCTGAGCGGCAGCGCGCTGATTTGCAGCAGCACCACCGGCACCATATGCGGCGGCAGCTGCGCTTTGAGCGATGCCAACAGCGCGTCGCGATCCAGCGGTAAGCCGGATTCGGAAACCACGTACCCCACCAGCTGGCGGGCATCGCCGCCCGTTGCCGCCGCCTGGTTGAAGACGCAGGCGTGCGCCACGGCCTGGGCCACGTCCGGCAGCGACAGCATCGCCCGGTCGATTTCGCCCAGCTCGATGCGCTGGCCGCGAATTTTTAACTGGTCATCGCTGCGGCCGAGATATTCCACCGCGCCGTTGTCCAGCCAGCGGGCAACGTCGCCGGTGCGGTACATACGCTCGCCGGGAGCGAACGGGTCGGCAATAAAGCGGCTGGCGGTGAGATCCGGACGGCCAAGATACCCCTGCGCCAGCTGAATGCCGGTGAGATAAAGATCCCCCGCCACGCCAAACGGCACCGGGCGCATCATGGCGTCAAGAATGCGCAGCCCGGTGTTCCATACCGGGAAGCCGATCGGCACGCTGTTGCCTTCCACCGCCGCCAGCTCGGGGCCAAACGCCGGATACCAGCTCACGTCTACCGCCGCTTCGGTTGGGCCATAGAGGTTGTGCAGCGGCGCACGGGTGAGCTGCTCCCACTCGCGGCACAGTTCGGTCGGCAGCGCTTCGCCGCTGCAGAACACCTGCCTAAGCGTTTTGCAGCAGTCGACGTTTTCCGGCGCCAGCGAGGCGACAAACGCCGCCAGCATCGACGGCACGAAGTGGGTAGTGGTCACGCCGTACCGCGCGAAGAAGCTCTGCATCGCCTGCGGGTCGCGGTGCGCATCCGGCTCGGCCATCACCAGCTTCGCCCCGGCGATAAACGGCCACCAGAACTCCCACACCGACACGTCAAAGCTGCACGGCGTTTTCTGCGCCACCACGTCCGTCGCGTCCAGCGGGTAGTGGTCCTGCATCCACTTGAGGCGGTTAACGATGGCGGTATGCCCGACCATGACGCCCTTCGGACGTCCCGTCGAACCGGAGGTAAAGATGATGTACGCCGTTTGCTCCGGCTTCGCCAGCCGCAGCGGTTTTGCATCCGCAGCCGGTAAAAGGGTGTTGTAACTAAATGCACTAATCGGCAGATCGCTAAAGCGCGGAAGCTGTTCGTCAGTGGTAATGAGCAGGGACGGCTTCGCGTCCTCGAGCATCATCCGCAGGCGGTCGTCCGGGTAGCCGGTGTCGAGCGGCAGCCATGCTGCCCCCGCCTCGACGATGCCGTGCAGCGCCAGGGTAAGGAACACCGAGCGCGGCAGGGCCACCGCCACGCTGTCGCCCGGATTCACGCCGCGCGCGCGCAGCAGGTTTGCCAGCGCGACCACCTGCTCGCGCATCTGGCGGTAGCTGAGCTCAATACGCGCGTCCGCAAGCGCGGGGGCGTCCGGCGTTTTGCTCGCCTGCTCCGCCACCAGCTCCGCCAGCGTGGTGGCCGGCAGCGCCAGTCCGGTATTGTTGATGCGCGCAAGCTGCGCGTATTCCTGTTCTGAAACGGTTTCCACTTCGCCGCAGCGCAGGTCCGGGTTAGCCGCAAACTGCATCAGCATCGCGTTCAGACGCGCCACGTGACGGGAAAGAGTCGCTTCATCGTAACGCTGCTTACTGGCGAGGATCTCAATGCTCAATCCGCCCTGCTCGTCGGGGAACAGCGCCAGCTCCAGATCGTTCACCGGGCCGGTTGCGAGCGTGTGGGTGATGGCCTCCACGCCGTCGATATCCAGCTGATAATCAAACACCTTCACGTTCAGCACCGGACCAAACAGGGCTTCACCGCCTGCGGTACGCCCGCTATCGCGCACGATCTGCTCGGCGTCGTAGCGCTGATGGCGGCGCATTTTTTTCAGCTGGTTAGCCAGGCGCAGCGCCAGTTCCGGCAGGCACTCATGAGGGTTTATATTCACCGCCAGCGGCAGGACGTTGAGCACCGGCCCGGTCGCGGTCAGCGCGGCGGAGCCCATGCGGCGCATAAAGATAAACCCGGCGGCGTAGTCCAGCCGTCCGGTCAAACGGCCCAGCCACAGCGCCACCAGCGCAAGGGCCAGATCGGTACGCTGCGTCTGCCCTGCCGCCTGCGCAAGCTGGCTAAAGGCGCGACCGTCGGCATCAACCTTCAGGCGAAGAATATCGGTTGTGGCGGCGCGCCCCGGCAGCGGCGCGGAAGAGAGCGAGACCGGAGAAGGAAGCTGCCTGCGCTGCTCCGCCCAGAAGGCGCCGTCGCGCGCGTATGCCTCGCTGTCGCGATAGCGCTGATACTCCTCCACCACTTCGGCAAATGGCGTAAACGGAGATGCGGGCGTCGGTTCACCCTTTTTCCACGCGGCATAAATCGCGGCGATCTGGCGGGTAATGGCCGGGAAGCTGAAGCCATCCACCACCAGATGGTGATAGCGCTGATACCAGTACCAGTGATTTTCACCGACCTGAATCAGCTGGTGAAACGCCAGCGGCTGGCCGCTGTCGACGCGCAGGTTCTGGTTAAGATCGGATTCCATCAGCGCCACGGCGGCGGCGTGGGAATCAACGCGAATAACGGACGGCTCCGGCAGAACGAAGCTCTCATCCACCCACTGCCACACCTCGCCGTTTTCTTCGGCAAAGCGCATGCGCAGGGTGTCTGCCTGCATCATGCCCGCGGCAATGGCTTTTGCCAGCAGTGGCGCATCGATATCGCCTTTCAGCTCGGTGTAGTGCGCTACGCTCCAGGCGTTTGGCAGCGTGGACAGCTGTTCCGCCATCCAGATCCCCGGCTGGGCGGCGACGAGAGGAAGACGGTTCATGCGTTATCCCCCGCAAAATAAGACGGCTCAAGCGTTTCCCAGCGTTCGGCCAGCCACTGCTGGCATGCCTCCTGAGACTGCGCTTCGCACACCACGCGCCACCCCGCCGGCAGTTCGCACTGCTGCGGCCACAGGCTGTACTGCTCATGGTCGTTTTGCAAAATGGCGAACTGTCCCTGCGGATTATCGAAAGGATTGCTGAATTCCATACAGACTCCGTTATTGAATAAGCGGCTGCCAGAGGGTCATCAGCCCCTGCGTCAGCCCACCGCGCCAGCAAAGCGCGTCGTGTCCGCCGTCAACCTGACGCCAGGTAACCTGCTGCTGCGCGTGTAGTTCGGCGTAAATCGCCTGATTGGCATTGAAAATCAGCGGCTCGTTACGTCCGGCCTCGAGGACGATACGCAGCCCGCTCGCGGTTAGCTCACCGGCTCGGAGCTGTTCGATGAGGCGCCCTTCCTGCTGCCCACCGCGGTGAGGCCACCAGTACGAGCCGGACTGGCTGAGCACGCAGCCAAACCGCTGCGGCCAGTTGAGGCCAGCATAAAGCGAAGAGAGTCCGCCAAAGCTCTGGCCCGCCACCACGGTACGGTCGGCGCGGTCGCTGAAGGGGGCGATATTTTTTACAAGAGGGAGAAGTTCTTCCTGCACCGCCAGCCAGAAATCGGGATTGCACGGCAGCTCGCGGTTGCGATGCTCCATGTCGATAACATCGATTAAGACGTAGACCGCGGGCGGTAATTTGCGCTGGGCGGTGAGCGACGCCATCGCAGGCCAGACGGGCATACTTTCGGCCCAGAACTGCCCGTCGAGCAGCACCGCCAGCGGACGCTCCCGGTCGTCCCCCCCGGTGGTGAAAATCCAGACGCGACGGCGATTTTCCAGGCGCGCGCTTTCCCACTCAATGCAAATCGGAGGTTGATGTGGCGTATCGGGATGATTCCAGCCCGGCTGAACCGGCGCTTCCGGCATCTCCAGCGCGGAGACGGCATGCCCGCGCCCGCCGCGCCAGCTTTGCGGATTCAGCGGGTCGGAAACCGCGTGCGGCAGCAGTTTACGCCAGCCTTCGCGCAGCGCCATGCGGTCCGGCTGCTCGCCTTCAAAGACGGTATCGGTAAAATCGTTTTCGTTCACGGATGGGATAAAACAGTAGCTTCCGCGCCACTCGGGGCTGAACTCACCCTGCCACTGCCAGACGTCGGTATCCGGGATGCGTTCGAGAGACTGCGGGCGGGCATTTTGGTGGTGATCGGTCACGCCGGTGACGTAGAGCCAGACGCGTTTGATCGATGACGTTCTTTGCGTTCCTGCCGGGTCACGCCACCAGAACGTGACGCGATATTTTCCCTTTTCCAGCTTCCATTCAGGCCCATTTTTCGACTGCCACCACGCTTCACTTCCGGTTGTTAACGTCGTCACCCTTATAACCCCATGTTTCACAGTCTTTTTTGTTTCAGCGCAAATTTTATTGATAATATTATTGATAACTATTTGCATTTGCAATAGCGTAATGCCCGCGCTGTGGGAAGCGCGTTCATTAAATAACCATAAAAGCGGGACGTACAATGAATAAGAAGATTCACTCTCTGGCCTTGCTGGTCAATTTAGGGATTTATGGTGTCGCGTTGCCCGCCATGGCAGACGACAACACCGCCTCTGCGCAGCACGAAGACACCATGGTAATCACCGCCGCCGAGCAGAATTTACAGGCGCCGGGCGTATCGACCATCACCGCCGACGAGATCCGCAAAAACCCGCCCGCGCGCGATGTGGCGGAAATCATCCGCACCATGCCGGGCGTTAACCTCACCGGGAACTCAACCAGCGGCCAGCGCGGTAATAACCGTCAGATTGACATTCGCGGCATGGGTCCGGAAAACACGCTGATTCTGATCGACGGCAAGCCGGTGACCAGCCGTAACTCTATCCGTCTGGGCTGGCGCGGCGAGCGCGACACCCGCGGCGATACCGGCTGGGTGCCGCCGGAGATGATCGAGCGCATCGAAGTGATCCGCGGTCCGGCAGCCGCGCGCTACGGCAACGGTGCGGCAGGCGGCGTGGTGAACATCATTACCAAAAAATTCGACGACCAGTGGCACGGCTCCTGGAACACCTATCTGAACGCGCCAGAGCACAAGGACGAAGGTTCCACCAAACGCACCAACTTCAGCCTGAGCGGCCCGCTGGGCGGCGACTTCAGCTTCCGCATGTTCGGTAACCTCGATAAAACCCAGGCCGACGCGTGGGATATCAACCAGGGTCATCAGTCCGATCGTACCGGTGCCTACGCCAACACCCTGCCTGCTGGCCGCGAGGGCGTGGAAAACAAAGACATCAACGGCGTGGTGCGCTGGGACTTCGCGCCCATGCAGTCCCTGGAGTTCGAAGCGGGCTACAGCCGCCAGAACAACCTCTACGCGGGCGACACGCAGAACACCAACAACGACAGCGCGCTGGTGAAGAAGAATTACGGCAAAGAGACTAACCGTATCTACCGCCAGAACTTCGCGGTGACCTGGAACGGCGGCTGGGATAACGGCATCACCACCAGCAGCTGGGCGCAGTACGAGCACACCCGCAACTCCCGCCTGGGCGAAGGGCTGGCGGGCGGGACGGAAGGGTTATTCAACAGCAATAAATTCACCGACACCGACCTGGCCGACGTGATGCTGCACAGCGAGATCAACCTGCCGATTGATTTCCTCGTCAACCAGAACCTGACGCTGGGCACCGAGTGGAACCAGCAGCGCATGAAGGACTCCACCTCCTTTACGCAAACCCAGCAGGGCGGCACCATTCCGGGCATGACAAACGACCGCAGCCCGTACACCTCGGCGGAGATTTTCTCCCTGTTCGCCGAAAACAACATAGAGCTGACCGACAGCACCATGCTGACCCCAGCCCTGCGCTTCGATCACCACACCATCGTCGGCAACAACTGGAGCCCGTCCCTGAACCTGTCGCAAGGTCTGGGGGATGATTTCACGCTGAAGATGGGGATCGCGCGCGCCTATAAAGCGCCGAGCCTGTACCAGACCAACCCGAACTACCTGCTCTACAGCAAAGGCCAGGGCTGCTACGCCAGCTCGGACGGCGTGGGCTGCTACATGATGGGCAACGACGACCTGAAAGCGGAGACCAGCATCAACAAAGAGATTGGTCTGGAGTGGAAGCGCGACGGCTGGCTGGCTGGCGTGACCTGGTTCCGCAACGACTATCGCGACAAGATTGAAGCGGGCTACGCGCCGATTGGCCATACCTCTTCCGGCAAAGTGCAGACGGATATTTACCAGTGGGAAAACGTTCCGAAAGCGGTTGTCGAAGGGCTGGAAGGCTCCCTGAACGTGCCGGTTAGCGACACGATCAACTGGACCAACAACATCACCTATATGCTGCAGAGCAAGAACAAGGAGACCGGCGACCGTCTGTCGATCATTCCGGAGTACACGCTGAACTCGACCCTGAGCTGGCAGGTGCATCAGGACGTGTCGCTCCAGTCGACCTTTACCTGGTACGGCAAGCAGCAGCCGAAGAAGTACAACTACAAAGGTCAGCCGGTGACAGGATCTGAGAAAGACGAAGTCAGCCCGTACAGCATCGTTGGCCTGAGTGCGACCTGGGACATGACCAAAAACGTCAGCCTGACCGGCGGCGTGGATAACGTCTTCGACAAGCGTCAGTGGCGCGCGGGTAATGCCCAGACGACCGGAAATGCCACCACCGGTGCGTATATGTACGGTGCGGGAGCGTACACGTATAATGAACCGGGCCGAACCTGGTACATGAGCGTGAATACGCGATTCTGATTCAGGCAGTAACTCCTCCCTCTCCCTATGGGAGAGGGCCGGGGTGAGGGCATCAGGCCGCACAATTCTGAAGGAAAACCATGCACACTACCCACAGCACATTTTCTCTTGCCGGCCACACCGTCCACCACGTCACCTTCGACCCCACCACCTTCACCGACGCCGACCTTCTCTGGCTCCCCCACCACGCAGAGCTTGCAAACGCCGGGCGCAAACGCAAAGCCGAGCATCTGGCTGGCCGCATTGCCGCCGCGCATGCGCTCGGCGTGATAAATGAACGCGCGATCCCCGGCATCGGCCCCAGCGGCGAACCGCTCTGGCCGAAAGGGGTTTCGGGGAGCATCACCCACAGCGGCACGCAGGCGATGGCGGTTGTGACATGCCACCATCCGGTGATTATCGGCATCGATTGCGAAACGATCCTCTCCGAGAATGAAGCTCAGGAAATAAAAGACGGCGTCATTGATGTCCAGGAAGAGATCATCCTTTCCCGCTCAGGTTATCCGTTCCCCCTCGCCCTGACGCTGGCGTTTAGCGCCAAAGAGAGCCTGTTCAAAGCCCTCTTTCCGAAGGTACAGTCCTGGATGGGTTTTGACAGCACTCGCGTCACACACCTCGACGATAAAGCGCTTACCCTGGCATTAACCCTTCAACGAGCGGGCTATGCCAAAGCCACCGCCTTCACCGTTCACTGGCGACAGCATGGCGAACAGGCGATCACCCTGCTGTAAGTCTCTCCTGCCGACGGGAATGCAGAGGCTCAACGCGACACCAAACATGCCGGAAAAAATGATCCCCATAATACCAATCTGCTTGATTCGGCTGTTATCTTTCAGGCATTCGGTGGAAAACGCGCAGAACAGACCGGATGCGAGGGTATTTCAAATAAAACGTTAACGATAGGTCATAGTAAACGATGCCGTGGCACTCACCGAGCCTGATCGAGCATTCGCAGAAGTCATATAATACGCGGCCTTAAAGGGAATATTGACGATTTCCCCTGCCGAGGTCGTCGTGCCGTATTTAATAAGCTTGCCGAACTGTACGGGCGAATCGTTATATTTTAGCTGAATGCCCAAACCTGTAGCCGTCGAACTGCTGTTTAACCCCAATACTCCGTTAACAGGATCGGCAAGCGGGCTGACGTTATCCAACGTCACATTCACTGCGGTCTGTGCACTACAGATAAGCGGTATGGAAAACATCACCTGATTCTGGGTGCTGCCGACGCCGTTAAACTTCGGTAATAGCGTAATCCCCATATTAATATTCAAATTTTTATCTTCAATCTGACAGGAAGCGGTGCTTATATTCATCGGCGAAAATATATATTTAAAAAGCGGCAGGCGCATAATGTTATTACTTCTCGGTGTACTGTATTCCATATTTAGCGTCAGAGCGGGTATAGAGCCCGTCTCAGGGGTAGTGCTGGTTTTGATCAGCTCAAACGTATCCGTGAACGTTGATACACCATTTTGGAGGATCCCTCGCCTCCAGCTCGGGTTATTGAGGTCCATTCTGGTGACAAATTCGCTGCTTTGCGTGGTGCTGGAAAAGTTTTTCCACCGGATGCCAATGCCCGGAATCTCTGTCGCCCGCACGTTTGCCAGCGGCGAGGCGCCGTAATCCGTATTCACCCCGGAGAGCTGAATAAACCACGAGCCATCGTATCCAATTTGCTGACCCTCAGCGTCACATTTTATGGGGTTACTGGTGATTATCGTTGCTAATACCGTTCCAACCGGCGCATCCCGCTGAACGATAATATTGTGATCGAAGTTGACCGCTACGTCGTTTGCAGAACACAACGCAAAGGCATTCAGAGAGACAGCGCACCCCACGGCTGCCGTCGCGATTTTAAATACGGTGGACATGATATGTTCCTTCATTTCAGGCGAGGCGTAGGCCTTCTCTCGTAAAAGTAATAATACGTATTAACGCAATGAGAAATTTAACGACACGTCGCAGCGGTACGCTGAATTTTACCCGGTAAGGCGTTCAAGTTTATTTTGGCGCGACAGGTTTTCGCTCCCCACTGTACTGTTATGCTGTCACCGTCGTTCAGGCCGCTCATATAGACCTCTCCATCACTCCCGACAATGCTCATCGCATCGCTTCCGTTGAGCTTTACCATGGCCCCAAAGGGCACCGGCGAGTTCTGATACAGCAGCGTTATCAGGGCCCGGAACCCCGTTCTCGCTTTGAACGTCGCGCGCACCACGGCACCGCGCGTAGGTACGACATTGACTACGGATTCGTCCACATCCACGTCCGGCCCCAGCGAACCGATGTCTATCGCAATCCGGTTTTCCTGATAGGCGCTGGCATAGGGCACTACCGCATATCCGCGCCAGTCAGTTTTAACGCCAGGGTTATTGCGCACGCTCACGCCTGACGCGCCCTGCGCTTCCAGCAGCACAATGGTATCCCCCAGCGGCTGAGAGAACGTCACGCCATGCTCGTGGCCGACGATCCCTCCCAGCAGGCCGAAGTTCAGCTGACTGTTCTGTCGGCTGTAGTTGTAGCCTGCATTTACGGTGCCGTAGCCGCCTTTATAGGTTCCGCTTAGGGAGCTTCTTGATTCTCCGCCAGACGAGGTATAGCCCTGCTGGACAAGGTAGCTTAGGTTATTATCGGCGAGTGCGGTGCCGCTCAGACCCACAAGGTGCGTCTCAGGACCGTTCTTTTGCATATTCACGCTATAACTGGCCCAGCTTTGCGGCAGCCATTTGCTCAGCGGCACCTGGAGGTTAAAGGCTACAATCTGGTCCTTACGGTCTTTGCCCGGCGTTTCGCTGTAGGTGTAGCCGAGCGAGTAATTGATGTCACGGATACTGGTGTTAAAGCCGGTGCTGACGTTGCGCTCATAGCCCTGTCTGCTCCAGTAGTCCTGCTGGTATGCTGAAATATAAAAATTACCCCAGCTTTGCAGCGACTGGCTAAGGTTGAGCTGCAATCGGCTTCGCTTGTTGTAGCGCTGGCTGCTGAATTCATTCACTTCCTGAAAGGTATAAAACCCTTCCGTGGAGTAGCGATAGCTTGCGAGCGTCACGGTGGTATCAGTCGTGGCCACCGTTTTTGAATACTGCACCCGATAGGACTGCCCCCGACTGCGGCGTTTTTTTTCCTCAACGAGCTGACTATCGGCAAGGGTAACGTCCGCCGATAGTGAGCCTATATCGCCAAAGCTGAGGCCGGAACCAAGCACGCCGGACGCATAGTTACTTGCCCCCAGGACGCCACCGTACAGCGTGAGATTATTGGAGAGACCATAAGCCAACGTGCCCAGGCTAAATGTGGGCGTATGTGCCCCATGCTTCGTCGTTCGAAACTCCCCTGTGCTCAGCGCATACTTCACGCGGCCTTCCCGCAGCATGACGGGAACCGCGGAGAAAGGCTGCACGAAATGCTGGACGCTGCCGTCGGCTTCGGTGACGACAATGTCCAGATCGCCGCTCGCTGACGTAGGATAAAGATCGCGAATGATAAAGCTGCCAGGCGCCACGTAGGTTTGATAAACCGTGTAGCCGTTTTGCTTCACGGTAACCGTGGCGTTGGTGCGGGCGATCCCCCGAATGATGGGGGCGAAGCCGCGCATGCTTTCCGGCAACATGGTGTCATCGGAAAAAATTTGGGCGCCGCGAAACATCACGCTATCAAACACGTCGCCGGGGGTGCTGCTTTCACCCACCTGAAACTGCCCTCTCAAAAACTGGACATCGCGGCTCAGGGTAGTATTCAACGACGAAAACAACAGTTTTCCGTTGTTCTTCGTCACGGTGCTGTAGTTACGCAGGCGCCACGGCCCCGCATTAATACCGCTTTGCAGATTGGTGTAAAGCTGATCCTGCGTCTCGCCGTCCCTGCTCCAGCTGTGCGAGCCGTTGATGCTGTAATTTACCAGCAGTGCAGAAATGCCCTGGTTCCAGCGTGACGGGTCAACGGTGCCGCGTGCCCGCGCGTTAAGCGCCGATTGAGGGATAGAGATATCCAGTCTCTGCCTGTCAAAATCCAGCCGGGTGGAGGCATTCGGTATAAATGCGCCGGGATCGGTAATTATCGCCTCGGCAGGCAGCATAGATAATTCAGGAAATGCCTTGACCCTGACACCGAGTGATTCAAGCATGCCCCGGTTAAGCTCTGGCGCCAACCCGACGCCGTTAACAGAAACAAAAGAGATATTTTCCGTTCGGATATAATTTTCATTAAGCCATATTTCCACCCTGTAGGTGCCGGGTAACTGCTCTCCCCGCTCGAAGCGACCCAGATCGATGCCCTGAGAAGTCGAATGTGTTTTTTCAAGTGCATCGGCCATAAAATAGAGTTCGCCCGCAGCTGCGGGAAAAATGCCCGAAATAAAAAGCGCTATCGTCGAGAGTCGACTTACGCGGTTAGGCCACGAGCCAGAGAAAAAACCATATCGAGATAAAGGAACAGTATTCACTTTGCTTACCTGCGCGAGTGACATAGCGTATTGTTAATATTTTTTATTTCAGCATCTGGCGCTTTTCTGTCGTTACGCCACCAAAATCATTTATGGCTTTCCAGGCCACCTGCGTTCCACTGCCGGCCACCGTTGCGGAACTAAAGGGTGAAATCATCGGCGGCTGCGCAATCGTTTTATTGCCAATCGTTAATGAATAAAGAGAAACGTAGAACGGCGTTGGGTTATTAATCACCAGATGTTCACCGCGCGTCTCAAACTTTAATTTCGTCCATGCTTCACCGGATTTTTCAGACGCCAGCGCCGCAGGGCGATAGAAAATCTTCATACGCGTCTTAACGGCAATAAGCAGCCGATTTTCATCTGACCGGGTCATTGAGGGAATAGACTTAACGTTTAGCCAAAAAACAGATTCACGATTATCAGGCAGTGTTTTTTCACCGGTATAAATGATCCGCAGCGTATTTTCATGGCCTCCGTCGAGGCGGAACAAGGGCGGCGTAACGATAAAAGGAACCTTCTCCTTCGCATTTTCACCTAACTCAACCCATGACTGAATTAAATAGGGAACGGCATTCCGACTGTTACTCACTGGAAGTGAGGCTTCGCTTTCGTTTCCATTATAAATTAAGCGCGTCCCCCCGACGGTTATGCTGGCCTGAACCGGCAGAGAGAACAGGCAAACGCCTGATAACGCAATCGTTCGAATAAGTTGACTGATCATACGTTCCTAATATTTCAGCAAGAGACAACGGGGCGTACCTTAGGTACGCCCGGGATATTACTGATAGGTAATGGTAAAATCTGACGCCGCGTTTGCCGTACCCGCCACCACGGCAGCCTGCGTTGCCTTATATTTCGCCACGAAGGTCATCTTATTGCTGTTTGTGGCATCTTCGCCTGCGCTGGTGTCAAGGGTGACGCTCTTCGACTGGGTTGCCAGAGGGATCGCGGTAATGCCGTCCTCTTCATAAAACGCAACGCCTACACCTTTCGCCGTTTGATCGCTGTTCAGCGCAAGAATACTGGTGTCAGAGCTGTCCGCAGTACCATCAAACTTAATGGATGCAGAGGTAACGGCCGCGGGGCAATTGTTCAACATAATGCTGAAGCGGGTTGCAGCAGCAACAGCTCCAGCCGCGCTAAACGAGCTTTTAGGGATTTTCCCAAGGTTAACTGTCTGATTCGCCGTACTGGTATCAATCGTACATGCTGAATCAAGGATTGTGCCGGTGAAATTAATTTTTCCATCGGCCGCCTGAGCGGCAAAGGTGATTCCGCTCACGGCAGCAGCCGTCAGTACATTACGAATTACACGGGTAACTTTAGTTTGCATAGCTTTATCCTTAGGATTGAACATTATCTGCATTGACGTCATGTCAATGCAGGAACAGCGGAATAAGTCCGCTAAACCAGTTAATGTATTATTTACTGCCCAATCAGGCTGATTTTAAAGAAGGATGGTGATAAGCCTGAGTGGATAAAATAACGATAAGCTGTTTCATCTCTGAGCTGCTTCCTAATGCAAGTCGCTTTCTTAAATAGTAGTTTTTATTTATGTCATCGCGGTCATTACAACGATATTCTCCGGTCGACGCATCGTATAGCATCATCAGAAAGTCCAGATGTTCTGGCGATAACTTTACCGATAACCTGTCGTAAATAACATCGGCTACTTCCCAGGTTTTTTCCGTTGTGGGGAGTTTCGCTGCGCGATCGCAAAGCGCCTTCAACTCTTTGATCGACGTAACCAGCCAGAAGAGTTTTAAATAGCTATTGCTTGTATTTTCTTCCGGCGAAATAAAATAAATTCGTCGCGATAAACCTCTGGCCGCAAGCCGAGAATATAACCACCTTATGTTATCTGTTGTTTCATCTATTGCATCAATCATTATGCAAGGCTTATCCAGGATCGTTGCACAGACAATAAACTCAAGACGGTTATCAAAAAAGAATACCGCTTTGTCCGCTGAGGATAAGCCCTGAATGGCCTGCCTCATCGCAAAATTCCGAGTGAACACCAGTAGCGTCGTCAACGTTCATTCCTTTTTTTAATTCACATAACATGATTAAGATGAAGTTTTGACAACATATATACGTTCTAAAGAAGACCGAGCGATTACATAAGCTTTTCCATCAACCCTTGCAAAGGGATACCGCTCAAAGCCGACGGTATTAAACGCATTTTGAATTTTTTTAATCATGGACAGCAGATAAGATCTGGAGCACCGCAACCCATGGTCTTCAAAAACATGTACGATGATGTCATTATCGTAGACAATTCCTTCATCCATTCCTGACAATAAATACTCAAACAATCTGGCTTTCGTCGTACCAAATCTTTTGATTCGGCCATTTTTGATATTAATTAGCGTGCGCGTTGTTGGCCTGTATTCCAGATGCTGGAAAATGGTGTATCCATACAGAAGTTCGTCAGAGACAAAAGGCACAACCACTCCTTAGGGGCTTATCGTTCTCATTTCTATGACATCTACTCCTCGCACTGGGTAAATCAGCGTTCGCCTGATTTGTAGAAGATGGTATTTGAATGAAGAAAAGGGGACAATGAGACAAATTTATCAAGATAAAAAAATACGCTCTCGACACCAGCAGAAACATTCAACCACCAAAGTTACATTATTAAGTATAAAAATCTTTTTGCTAAAAAAATGTATAGAGCTAGCACTATTTTTTAACAAAACCATTACACTAGAATATTCATCCATTTTATTTAACAAAATAGAACAAAACCCCAAACAAGAGACAGTGAGCAATTCAAATCAATAAGTTAGTAGAGTAAAGAAAGGGAATTAAACCTTTTCTTAATAGGGTTAATTTAAGATTATTCATGACAAAATTTTGAGTTTTAGTAAAAAACCTATTACAAAACCTGAAGTTTCCTTACAAAGACCTAACACCGGCTCGTGTGGAAAATAAAAAAACCATTAAGAATCATGCAGATTGTGGAAAAACATACTCAGATCAATTTTTCTGATGAAAATTAACATTATTCCTTTTTCCCTTCCCCTGATGAGTTCTGCCAGCAAACACAAGTGATAAAAAAAGGCAAGTGCCGATAGACACTTGCCTTAGATTGCGCGTTTGTAAAAAGTAACTTACGTATCAGGGAACATCACGCTATTCCCCGGCGCTTCCCTGTGCAGATGGATAAAGTTCAGATGCCGTTCATACTGGTCCAGAATGTCCGTAATCACCTGCTCTTTGCTGTAATCCATCAAATCATTCCCCTGGCTTCCTTCCAGCAGGAAGGTCTCCAGCCGGTAGTAGGTCGACTTACCGCTGCGTGCCCGGTAGGTAAAGCCAGGCACCGAGTACTGTTGCGGCCAGATCTGGTAGACAAAGTTCTGCTCGTCGCCCATGTGCACCAGCAGATCCAGGTGCCCCAGGGTCTCGCCCTCCTCCGGCGGCAGGTTTTTCAGCTCCACGTAGGCGCCACGCAGCTTCAGCTCCTGCGCAACCTCTTCCATTGCCGGGAAGCAGACCGTCTCCATCATCTGTTTGGTGTAGCGCGTGCCCGGGTAGTTCATCAGGCGCGAGAGCCGTTTTTTCCAGCTCAGCCTGTCCTGCGCGCCCATCGGACGCGGCGCGGTATCGCGACTCGCGCTGACGCGGCGGTAGTCTTCCACTTTGAGGGATTTATACAGCCCGGCCATCACGAAGAAGATGACGAAGCTGAACGGCAGGCCCATGATCACCGTGGTGTTCTGCAGCGCCGAAATGCCGTTGGTCATCAGCATGCCGAGCGTCAGCAGGCCGATGGCGACGGACCAGAAGATGCGCAGCCAGTTCGGCGCATCGCTGTTGATGTCCTTCAGCTTCGAAGTGAAGTTGCCCAGCACCAGCGCACCGGAATCCGCCGAGGTGACGTAGAACAGCAGGCCGGTGATAGTCGCCACGGAGGCGCTAAAGGTAAACGCCGGGTACTGCGCCAGCAGGCTGTAGAAGCCGCGCTCCGGGTGCGCCATCGCTTCCTGCGCGAAGGTTGCATTGCCGTGGATGATCTCATGCAGCGCGCTGTTGCCGAAAATCGACAGCCACAGCAGGGTAAAGGTGAACGGAATAATCAGCGTGCCCATCACGAACTGGCGGATGGTGCGGCCACGCGAAATACGCGTCAGGAACAGGCCGACAAACGGCGACCACGCCACCCACCACGCCCAGAAGAACAGCGTCCAGTTGTTCATCCACTCCACCGGGCGATCGAAGGCGAAGCTGTTCAGCGTCATGCCCATAAAGCGGTTCACGTAGTCGCCCACGTTGAGCACTAAGGCATTGAGCAGGAACGAGGTATCGCCCATAAACAGCACGAACAGGATCAGGCCCAGCGCCAGCGCCACGTTCAGCTCGGAGAGCACGCGGATGCCTTTATCGACGCCCGACGTCACCGAGATAGTGGCGATAATGACGGAGAGCGCAATCAGCGCCGCTTTCGCCGCCATCGAATCCGGGATATCAAACAGCACGCTCAGCCCGTAGTTGAGCTGCACCACGCCAATCCCGAGCGTCGTCGCGATGCCGAAAATGGTGCCGATCACCGCCGCGATATCGACGCTGTGGCCAATCGGGCCGTTAATCTTTTTACCGAAGATCGGATACAGGGCGGAGCGGATGGTGAGGGGCAAATTATAACGATAGCTAAAGTATCCGAGCGCCATGCCCATCAGGGCGTACATCGACCAGCCCGTCAGGCCGTAGTGGAACAGCGTCCAGACCATCGCCTGGCGCGCGGCCTCCATCGTCTGCCCTGCCCCTTCCGGCGGCTGCATATACTGCGTGACCGGTTCCGCCACGGAGAAGAACATCAGGTCGATGCCGATGCCTGCGGCAAACAGCATCGCGGCCCAGCTCAGCAGGCTGAACTCGGGCTTGGACTGCTCAGGCCCGAGCTTTACCGACCCGAAGCGCGAGCAGGCAATGCAGACCACGAAGACAATATAGAGCGTCGCGGCCAGCAGATAGTACCAGCCGAAGGTCTTCGACACCCAGTTCAGGGTGCGCCCAATCCACTCGGCAGAAAAATCACGAAAGAAGATCGTCGTCAGGGAAAACAACAAAATCAGCCCGGCGGAGGTATAAAAAACGACCGGGTTGATTTTGTCTTTTTCTCTGTCTTGTGAAAGGTCTGTCATCCAGTATCCCCACTGTTTTTCTAACTATTAAAATCCAAATCCGCAACAATTAAGACACATTTTATATTGAACGTCCAATCAAAAACCGCTTTAATGTATAACCAACGCTGATGAATGGAGTGGCAACAATGCCCAAAGTGGGGATGCAGCCGATCCGGCGCAGGCAGCTTATCGACGCCACGCTGGAAGCAATAAATGAAGTGGGAATGCATGACGCGACGATCGCGCAGATCGCCCGTCGGGCGGGCGTTTCCACGGGGATCATCAGTCACTACTTCAAAGACAAAAACGGTCTGCTGGAAGCAACCATGCGCGACATCACTGGCCAGCTGCGCGACGCGGTTTTGAGCCGCTTACGCGCCCTGCCGGACGCCAGCGCGGAGCAGCGCCTGCAGGCAATTGTGGGCGGCAATTTTGATGAAACCCAGACCAGCGGAGCGGCAATGAAGGCCTGGCTGGCCTTCTGGGCGAGCAGCATGCACCAGCCGATGCTCTACCGCCTGCAGCAGGTGAGCAGCCGTCGTTTATTGTCAAACCTGGTGTACGAGTTCCGCCGTGAGCTGCCGCGCGAGCAGGCCGAAGAGGCGGGCTATGGCCTGGCGGCGCTGATCGACGGGCTGTGGCTACGCGCCGCGCTGAGCGGCAAGCCGCTGGATAAGACCCTGGCGCAGTCGCTCACCAGCCACTTCATCAGCCAGCATTTACCGACCGAATAACCGAGGAGAATTTATGTCCCGAATGGCAGAACAGCAGCTTTATATCAATGGTGGTTATACCTCCGCCACCAGCGGTCGTGCGCGAGCGCAACGATGAGCTCGCAAAGCTGGAAACCCTCGACACCGGTAAATCGTATTCCGAAACCTCAACCGTCGACATCGTCACCGGCGCGGACGTGCTGGAGTACTACGCCGGGCTGATCCCGGCGCTGGAAGGCAGCCAGATCCCGCTGCGTGAGACCTCGTTCGTCTACACCCGCCGCGAGCCGCTGGGCGTGGTGGCGGGCATCGGCGCGTGGAACTACCCGATCCAGATCGCCCTGTGGAAATCCGCCCCGGCGCTGGCGGCGGGCAACGCAATGATCTTCAAGCCAAGCGAAGTGACGCCGCTCACCGCCCTGAAGCTTGCGGAGATCTACACCGAAGCGGGCCTGCCGGACGGCGTGTTTAACGTCCTGCCGGGCGTGGGCGCGGAGACCGGCCAGTACCTCACCGAGCATCCGGGCATCGCCAAAGTCTCCTTCACCGGCGGCGTCGCCAGCGGCAAGAAGGTGATGGCCAACTCGGCGGCCTCGTCCCTGAAAGAGGTAACGATGGAGCTGGGCGGCAAATCCCCGCTCATTATTTTCGACGACGCGGATCTCGATCTCGCGGCAGACATCGCCATGATGGCGAACTTCTTCAGCTCCGGCCAGGTGTGCACCAACGGCACCCGCGTGTTCGTACCCGCGAAATTCAAGGCCGCGTTTGAGCAGAAAATCGTCGAGCGCGTGGGCCGCATCCGCGCGGGCGATCTGTTCGATGAAAACACCAACTTTGGTCCGATGGTCAGCTTCCCGCACCGCGACAGCGTGATGCGCTACATCGCCAAAGGCAAAGAGGAAGGCGCGCGCGTGCTGTGCGGCGGCGACGTGCTGAAGGGCGAAGGCTTCGACAACGGCGCGTGGGTGGCCCCGACCGTGTTCACCGACTGCACCGACGAGATGACCATCGTGCGCGAAGAGATCTTCGGCCCGGTGATGTCCATCCTCACCTATGAAAGCGAAGAAGAAGCGATCCGCCGCGCCAACGATACCGACTACGGTCTGGCGGCGGGCATCGTTACTGCCGACCTGAACCGCGCGCACGGCGCCATTCATCAGCTCGAAGCGGGCATCTGCTGGATCAACACCTGGGGTGAATCCGCCGCAGAGATGCCGGTCGGCGGCTACAAACACTCCGGCATTGGCCGCGAGAACGGCGTCATGACGCTGCAGAGCTACACCCAGGTGAAGTCCATCCAGGTTGAGATGGGTAAATTCCAGTCCATATTTTAACCGGGAGGTTTATTTGCAATTTGACTACATCATTATCGGGGCCGGCTCTGCCGGCAACGTGCTGGCAACGCGACTGACTGAAGATCCGAACACCACCGTCCTGCTGCTTGAAGCGGGCGGGCCGGACTACCGCTTTGACTTCCGCACCCAAATGCCCGCCGCGCTGGCGTTTCCGCTGCAGGGCAAGCGCTACAACTGGGCGTATGAAACCGAGCCAGAGCCTTACATGAACAACCGCCGCATGGAGTGCGGACGCGGCAAAGGGCTGGGCGGCTCGTCGCTGATCAACGGCATGTGCTACATCCGCGGTAACGCGATGGATCTCGACAACTGGGCCAAAGAATCTGGCCTTGAGCACTGGAGCTACCTCAACTGTCTGCCCTACTACCGCAAGGCAGAGACGCGCGACGTAGGGCCGAACGACTATCACGGCGGCGACGGTCCGGTGAGCGTTACCACCTCGAAACCGGGCGTGAACCCGCTGTTTGAGGCGATGGTGGATGCAGGCGTGCAGGCGGGCTACCCGCGCACGGACGATCTCAACGGCTATCAGCAGGAAGGCTTCGGCCCGATGGACCGCACGGTCACGCCACAGGGCCGACGCGCCAGCACCGCGCGCGGCTATCTGGACCAGGCTAAAAAGCGCCCGAACCTGACCATCCGCACTCACGCCATGACCGATCATATTATTTTTGACGGCAAGCGCGCGGTGGGCGTCGAGTGGCTGGAGGGCGAAAGCACTATCCCGTCCAGAGCGACGGCGAATAAAGAGGTGCTGCTGTGCGCAGGTGCCATTGCCTCCCCGCAGATCCTCCAGCGCTCCGGCGTGGGCAGCGCGGAGCTGCTGAAGCAGTTCGATATTCCGCTGGTGCACGACCTGCCCGGCGTGGGCGAAAACCTGCAGGATCACCTGGAGATGTACCTCCAGTACGAATGCAAAGAGCCGGTCTCCCTCTACCCTGCCCTGCAGTGGTGGAACCAGCCGAAGATTGGCGCCGAGTGGCTGTTTGGCGGCACCGGCGTGGGCGCGAGCAACCACTTCGAAGCGGGCGGTTTTATCCGCAGCCGTGAAGAGTTCGAATGGCCCAACATTCAGTACCACTTCCTGCCGGTAGCGATTAACTATAACGGTTCGAACGCGGTTAAAGAGCACGGCTTCCAGTGCCACGTTGGCTCCATGCGCTCCCCGAGCCGCGGCCACGTGCGCATCAAGTCCCGCGATCCGCACCAGCATCCGGCGATCCTGTTCAACTATATGTCTCACGAGCAGGACTGGCAGGAGTTCCGCGACGCTATCCGCATCACCCGCGAGATCATGCACCAGCCCGCGCTGGACAAGTATCGCGGTCGCGAAATCAGCCCGGGTATCGAATGCCAGACCGACGAGCAGCTGGACGAGTTCGTGCGTAACCACGCGGAAACCGCCTTCCACCCGTGCGGCACCTGCAAGATGGGTTACGACGAGATGGCGGTGGTCGATGGCGAAGGCCGCGTTCACGGGCTGGAAGGGCTGCGCGTGGTGGATGCGTCGATCATGCCGCAGATCATCACCGGCAACCTGAACGCCACCACTATTATGATTGGCGAAAAAATTGCCGACGCGATCCGCGGGCGCGAGCCGCTGGCGAAGAGCACGGCGGCGTATTATGTGGCGAACGGGGCACCGGTAAAACGCTAAGTTTCGCCCGCCTACGTTTCAACGATGATTAAAACCTCAGTTTCATAGACAAAAATCCCCGGACGTCGCCGCCGGGGATTTGTACCAGTCAGAACGCATTGTCCCTGAGACGAAATGAACGGGTAATGCGATCCCAGATCGCCACAAGCTCAGCTTCGCTATAGGCTGATGGGGGAGCAGTGTCGCTTCCTTCGGGTGGGATTTCGTTGCTGAGTGTCAGATCAAGACTGGGATGCATGAAGTCTGCATTTGTCTCATTCGCTACGGCTGTAAACATGAGCTGCGCTGAGGGATTATCGGATGATCTTTTTGGTGGGGCGGTAATCAGCCATTCATTGCCCGTGAAACCGGCAATCTGCGCTTCACCCTTACGTAATGTGCGTCCATTAATGCTGTTGATATAAGACTGAATTTCCCCGGTTCGCTCCAGCATGGTGGTGCTTTCTTTCAGAGCATTATTGCTCCAGACGATAAAAGAAAATACCGAACTGTGCGGATAAATAAAGGTGATGTCTTCCTTTGGTTTACCGTTCCCGTCGCGGATAAACCCTTCTGAAATACAGGTGCCCGGCTGTGTCGGGATTTCATCATTTTTTCGCCCGCTCAGACGGGACATTAAGTCCTGTAACTCTGCTAGTTTCTGAGGTTTGTTATTAATATGGCCAGGACTGACACCAGCATTGATAAAATCCTCCTTATCTTGTTGATATTTAGGATCTGATAAATCGATAATATCCTGACTGAGGATAAACGCTACCCCATCTATATACAGGTGCCCTTCCAGAGTGCGGCCATATCCTCCTTCACTCCCATTTCTATTCCTGTCAAAGATCACCGCATTCTCATTGATCCGGTACACCTGCTTTAAGAAAGGCTGATCCACTTTCCTCACTGTATGCCCGTTCAGCAACTCCTGCTCTCGTAGCCTGATACGTTGTTCAAATGCCGGGCGATAAAGTCGCTTGCTGCTGATGCTGATCTCATTGATTTTGGCATCTTCGGTCCGGGTGTTTTCAAAAGAGGTCGGAACCTCAAACACATAGCGCCCCACGCACTGGGCTTTAGTGGAGGCAAACAGGGTATCAACCATACGTTTTTCCTTAGCGGTCAATTCTGGTGGCGTATGAACAAACGTCACAAAGTTGTGAATATAGAATCCTGCCGCCAGCAACAGCATCGCCAGCGGAATAAGCAGGGGAAACGGGAATTTTTTCATGGTGCCGGCACCTGCTGCACGATTTTTACCACCGAGCGGACCGTGAACATCAGGGCGTCGGACAGGTCGCTGTAAACTGAACGGGAGCGATCCACAGGATCAACGGCATAGGCCCCTTCATGGTCAACATTGGTCGCCAGCACCCCAAAAATTCTGGGGGACCTGGTCCGGATCGCCTTTACTGGCACCGTGCCATCGCCGGGCGTTCCTGCGGAAATCAACTCAAAGGTTGTTCCTGCATCATACCGATATGTCGGTGACGATGGCTCTGGATAGCCCATCACCGGCACAGGCCGCAGAGCAGGCCGTTCTTTCCACGTCAGAAAAGCATCAGACTTATTGTCTGCACTCGCACCATAAAACAGCCAGGTCTGCGGGTGGTATTTGCCATTCAGTTTCTCAATGAATTCTTTAACTGGATTCTTTATCCGGTAAACAAAATCTTGCCACTCACTATTCGTATCCCCCAGCAGCAAATCCTTATCACATAGCCGCCACCAGTCCGTTTTGTTCAGGTATATTTCCGTGTACGGATCGCTCTTTGGTAGAGACTGTTGCGTATCGCCGCTCTCGATTTTCAGCCAGCCAGGACCGTAAGCCTTGCCCGGCAGCAGTTGTAACGGGCCGGGAGACTGGGCCAACACCGGCATCAGCTTCTCGGCACTGTCCCCGATAATTATCCCGGTAATTCCCCGTTCGCCGATTTTCATCCGTCGATAAGCTGCTGGCGAGCCAAGGTCCGGCATCACCCCGTGGACAATCCCCAGAATCTTGCTCTGACCGTTCATGTTTTCTGAATAATGTCGGGCAACCAGGCCTCCCATCGAATGGGTGACCAGAATGACTTTGTCCACCGCCAGACGACCGTGATATAACCCCAGAACCTTGCTGATATATTGGCCAAGCAACGCCGCCGAATCAGCATTCGACTGTAGCCAGTTATAGCCAAAAACATGAAGCGGGTATAAAAAGTGGTGCCCGTGCGCCGCTTCTTCTTCCGTCAGCACCTGCTCTGCAGGTTCGTCACCGATCCTGACCCCGGTAAAACGCTGCCGCGCCGTTTGTAATTGCGCTTCACGGAAATAATTATCTAACAGGATATCGTCGTCACTGAGCAGGTACTGTAACCGGTCAAGCGCCTCGCCGTAGCTCATGTAAAACGCACTTCCCAGCCCCGCACACACCGGGATGGGAACTTTTTACCGTCAGCCCCCTCATTGAAGATATTCCCGCTGTCATCAACAAATGTTGTTTTTGGGTCAAGAAGCTGTTTTCTTTTCTCCGGGCCTGCCAACGGCCATTTTTTTAGTGATTCAAAGCTGTACTGCCAGACTTTGTTCTCTTTGTTCTTTAGATTAGATCCCATCACTCCTGGAATGAAAATAACCGGAATGATTTTGTGCGGCGGCACAAGGCAAACCGCCACGTAATTATTTTCTTTTGGCTGGGAGGTCAATTCATAATGAAACCGTCCATTGTCGTCCCAGATGGGCCGATGATAAGCACGATTTTCAGAGTCATCCATGAGTTAAGTTCCTGATATTGTAGATTCAGAAGGGCATTAGCGCATAAAAGCCGCGAACAGAACTTAACCAAAATCAACTTTCAAATTCACTTTGCCACTCCCTTCCCAAAATATTTTCATCCTCCTGCATCCAGTTTCCCACCAGCCCTCGTATGTGAATATGTGAGCAACGCCTTTGCTCCTTAATCCGAGGATAAATGATGAAAAAGCTACTCAGTATTGCATTCGTATCCAGCGCTTTACTCTTCTGTGCAGGCACATCAGCTGCCATGACGTCAGGCTCCGTGATGGTGGGCGGAGCGGAAATGTTCCCGAGCAAAAACATTGTTGAAAACGCTGTGAACTCAAAAGATCACACCACGCTGGTGGCGGCGGTTAAAGCGGCCGGACTGGTGGATACGCTCCAGAGTAAAGGGCCATTCACCGTCTTTGCGCCCACCGATGCGGCGTTTGCGAAATTGCCTGCGGGTACGGTCGACAATCTGGTGAAGCCGGAAAATAAAGCGCTGCTCACCAGTATCCTGACCTATCACGTGATCGCCGGTAATTACGATGTGAAAGCGCTGGAGCAGAAAATTAAACAGGGAGGCGGCCACGCGGAGCTGAAAACCGTTAACGGTCAACCGCTGTGGATCATGAGTAACGGCCCGCACAATATTCAGCTCAAGGATGGTAAAGGTAACGTGGCGAACATCAGCACCTATGACGTCCATCAGAAAAATGGCGTGATCGATGTGATTGATACCGTCCTGATGCCTAAGTAGTTGTCTATACTTCGGAAGTGTGACGTTGCCTTCCGGGAAAAACATGGATAACGCGTTAGCTGAACAGCAGTTGAAATTAATGCAGGCGGTCGCAAACGGCGATCGCCGCGCATTTGAACAACTTTACCGACTCACATCGCCTCACCTGTTTGCCGTCGCGCTGCGCATGCTACGCCATCGCGCCTGGGCAGAAGAGATCCTTCACGACTGTTTTGTCACCGTCTGGAGTAAAGCCGAAACCTATAACGCCGCCCTGAGCTCTCCGATGACCTGGCTTACGCATATTGTTCGCAACCGCTGTATTGACTGGCTGCGCAGCGGGCAAACCCGGGCTGCCGCCCGCGAGGAGTCGTATTCGGAAGATATTCTGCTGAGCGAAAGCGATGAGCAAAACAACTGGCACGACGACGCGCAGGCAGCACGGCTCAGGCATTGTCTGGATCATCTGAGTCATGAACAGCGTCAGAGCATTACGCTCGCCTACTATCAGGGCATGTCCCACAGCGACATTGCCGACTGGCTCCAGCAGCCCGTGGGCTCGGTAAAAAGCTGGATCCGCCGCGCGATGGATCATCTTCGGGAGTGCGTGGGCCTATGAATGACAGCGAAAAACGCGATGACATGCTGGCTGCAGAATATGCCCTCGGTACCCTGCGCGGAGGGGCGCGGCTTCAGTTCCAGAAAAGGCTTGCCGCGGAGCCCGGTCTGGCCGCCCGCGTGGCGTACTGGCAGGAGACGTTCAGCACGCTCGACAGTCATCTCGCGCCCGTTAACCCACCCGAGACGGTGTGGAAGAGGATCGCCCTCGATCTGCCGCCCAGGAAGCCCTTGCGCCAAAGCCGGCCCTATCTCGGCTGGATGGTCGCTGCTGGCCTCGCCGCCGTTACCGTCGTGACCTGGTATTCCACCCGCACGCCGGAACTCGCACCGCTGATGGTGCTCAACGATGCCCAACAGCACGGGCAATGGATCGTCAGTGCGGACAGCCGCCGCCAGTTTCTGAGCATCACCCCTCTCAGACCGAACGCTGTCGCGGCGCAAAACAGCCTGCAGCTTTGGCTTATTCCTGCCGGTAAGGCCCCGATATCCCTTGGGCTGCTGCAAAGTGATATACCGACTGATGTTGCCCTCAGGAACAACACCCTTACCCCTGACGCGATGATAGCCATAAGCCTTGAACCTAAAGGGGGATCACCCACCGGTCAACCCACCGGCCCCGTGCTGTACAGCGGCAAGATTTAATCCTCCGGCCTTGTTCGCAGGGCCGCGAGCATCTTAATCTGCCTTCTACGGATTTACGCCCGAACGATAAGAAAAGAGAGATTTTTCAATACTCAATCCTGTACATAATATTGACTGTTACATATAAGAATTAAATATTAGCACCGCAATGAATTTTATTATTTGAAACTTTATTGACACTCTCCCTGCAACTCCATTAAGTTTAAATCGAATGCTATTTAATTCGATATATACAATATATTTTAAAAAGGATTAAAGAATTCGTCATCATTCTTTAATCCTTCTCTGCATTTTATTTTTTTGAATCACACAACAGTGAGATAAGATCATGAATAATAGTGCAAACAAAGTTGTTGTTATCACCGGTGCCAGCAGCGGTATTGGTGAGGCCATTGCCCTTCATCTGGCAAATAAACCTTTTTCCCTGGTGCTGGTTGCCCGTCGTCTGGAGAGAATTAACGCCCTGGTGGATCGCATTATTCAGCAGGGCGGCCGGGCGATTGCCGTGAAGGCGGACGTGACCCAACAGGAGGAGGTTCAGCGCGCGATTGACGCTGCCGTTGCCGCCTACCAGCGCGTGGATGTTCTGATCAACAACGCGGGCTTTATGGCGATTGCCCCCCTCAGCGAGCTGAAAACCGACGAGTGGGACCGGATGATCGATACCAATATCAAAGGCGTGCTGTACGGCATCGCCGCTGTATTCCCGGTATTCCAGCGTCAGGGGAGCGGACACTTTATTAACGTGGCCTCCGTGGCGGGTATCAAGGTCCTTGCCCCCGGCGGCGTGGTGTACAGCGCCACGAAATTCGCCGTCCGCGCCCTGAGCGAAGGCTTACGTCAGGAGGCAGGTAAAACCATCCGCACGACGCTTATTTCACCCGGTGCCGTCGAAAGCGAGCTGCAGTTTGGCAGCTCTGATGCCCCGAGCAAACAGTTCCTGCATGAATTTTATAAGCAGGCTATTCCGGCAGAGTCGATTGCCAGAGCCGTATTATTTGCTATCGAACAGCCTGGCGACGTTGATGTAAATGAAATAATTGTCCGTCCAACGCAGGAAGAATTTTAGCATGAGTTAAATAACGCTGAATGAGGTGTCATTATGATTAAATCATTAACGTCCCTGTCAGATTTAAATATGCGATCGGGTGCCGACATTCTCCTTGGAGTGCTGGAGAGTGAAGGTGTGGAATATATTTTTGGCAACCCCGGCACCACCGAACTTCCGCTCATTGATGCCCTTCTTCGCCATGAAAATATTCACTATATTCTGGCACTCCAGGAAAGCAGCGTGGTCGCCATTGCCGACGGCTACGCGAAAGCCTCCGGCAAGACCGGTTTTATCAATTTGCATACCGCCAGCGGTCTCGGACACGGGATGGGGAATCTCATTAATTCGCGGATCATGAAAACGCCGCTGGTTGTCACCGTCGGGCAGCAGGACACGCGGCACTACGTGCGTGACCCGCTCCTGTACGATGACATTGTCTCCATTGGATCGCCGGTGGTGAAATGGGCGCAGGAGGTCACCAGCGCCGATCAGCTCCCGGTGCTGGTGCGTCGGGCATTTCACGCCGCCAGCTATCCTCCCGCGGGTCCGGTGCTACTTTCCCTGCCAATGAACGTGATGGAAGAGCTGAGTGACGCCGGGATACAAACGGCCTCTAAAGTGAACTACCACACCGTGGCGGGCTCGCTGGACGAACTGGCCGAAGAGTTGAGCCAGGTTACCCCCGGCAGGATCATGATTGTGGCGGGGGATGAAGTTCACTCCAGCGGCTCGACGCAGGAGATTGTCCAGCTTGCTGAAGCGCTCGGCGCCCACGTCTACGGCTCCTCCTGGCCGTTGAACCTCCCCTTTCCCACGCAGCACGCGCTCTGGCGCGGCAATATGCCCACCACCGCAAATGAAATCGCCAGCGTCGTTAATGCCTACGATGCGGTGTTTATCATCGGCGGCAGAAGCCTGATTACCATTTTGTATAGCGAGGGCGAGGCCATTCCGGAAACCTGCGCGGTGTATCAGCTCTCGGCGGATATGAACGAACTTGGCCGCACCTACGCCACCCGCCTCTCGGTGATGGGGGATATAAAACTCTCCCTGAAGGAACTGTTGCCGAAGCTTGAGCAGCGCCGGGTGGCAAGCAAATTGACGCATCAGCGGCTGCTCAAAGCGGCACGCGCTGAACGAGAAAAAGAGTGGCAACTGCAGGAAGAGCGTCTGGCAGCCGAGCGGCTGCGCCCGGCGATTTCGCCGATGGTCGCGGCCTACGAGGTGATAAAGTCCGTTCCGCCGGGCACCACGATTGTCGACGAGGCGATAGCAACGGCCAGACACGTTCGCCGGTTTACTTCCGACCAGCAGCACCCGCGCTACTACTTTATGCGCGGTGGCGGTCTGGGCTGGGGAATGCCTGCAGCAGTAGGGCACTCGCTGGGGCTGGGGCGCGAGCCGGTAGTGTGTCTGGTTGGCGACGGCGCCTCCCTGTACTCGCCGCAGGCGCTCTGGACGGCGGCGCACGAAAATCTGCCCGTCACCTTTATCGTGATGAATAACCTGGAGTACAACATCCTGAAAAACTTCATGAAAGGACAGCCGGGCTACAGTTCGACAAAGCTGGGTCGCTTTATCGGGATGGATCTGATTAACCCGCGAATTGATTTCCAGTCGCTGGGCGCCGCGATGGGTATCCGCTGCTGCCGGGTGACCCAGGCCGCGGATATCGCCACGGCGGTGACGCAGGGGCTACAGTCCGGAAAAACCAATTTGATCGAAATTGCCATTTCCGCAGATTGATCGACCGTTTCAGATGTACCCTACATAAAACACTTATAACCGAAACGCCTCAAGCCGCTTAATCTGCCGCCCTTCCCCGTCAAAATTCTCCGCCGCCAGCCAGGCGCGCAGCTCGGCGTCTCTTTGCGGCCACTCGCCGTCAATAACAGAAAGCATATCGCTGTCGCGGTTGCGCCCTTTGCGCACCAGCTTCTGGCGCAGGCGACCTTCCCAGACAAACCCCAGCCGCTCCGCCGCGCTGCGCGACGCAACATTCATGGAATCGCACTTCCACTCGACGCGCCGGTAGCCGTGCTCAAACGCATTTTTCAGCAGCAGCCATACCGTTTCGGTGCCCATCCGGGTTCCTTTCATCCTGCGCGACCAGGTCACGTGCCCGATCTCCACCGACCCCAGCAGCCGCTCGTTAGCCATATAGCTCACCAGCCCCACCGCGCGTTCGGTGCGTAAATCAATGACGGCAAACGGCACCAGCTCATCGTCCATAACCTTACCCACGATCCAGTGGGCGGTGGCTTCCACGCTCGCTGGCTGCGTGCTGGCAAGCCACGTCCAGTCGCTGTCGTCGCCCAGCGCGTAGGCCTCATAGAGATCGGCCGCGTGGCGATCGGCATCCAGCGGCTCCAGGCGACAATACTGGCCGAACAGCGGCGTGCGGGTTAATACGCGCGCGCCTCTCCAGTCGGGAACGATATCGTTAACGGTTTGACCATGTTGATTGATTTCGGGCACGGCGGTGACTCCCTGAAAGGTAAGGAGTTTGTTATAGCAGGTTAAAAAGCGTGCGAAAAGAGAGGATTTGCAGGCCGGGTAAAGCGGAACCGCCACCCGGCAAAAAGATTACTTCAGCAGCTTCACCGTGGCGTCGATGTCGATCTCATCTTCGGTGAAGATCAGCGTCGTGTTCTGGAAGGTGGTAATCGCCAGCTTCTTCACCGTGCGCATTTCGCCCGGCTTTTTCTCGGATTTCGGCTTGATGCTGTTCATCAGCAGCCCCACCGACAGCACCGCGTTCTCTTTGTCGATTTTGGTATCAACCGGCTCTTCTTCGTTAAACACCACGAAGGATTTGATCGAGGTGAGCTTCACGCGCTCGCCCGCAATAAAGAGATGTTTGCTTTCAGGGATCACCTTCACCGCATAGGCGGAAAGGCCTTTGTTGTTGGTGGTCGGCTCGAAGGTCACCGCGGCATCTTTCTTAATCAGATCGGGGTTCGCGACCTTAATCACATGAAAATAGCGGTTGTCACCGTTTTCATCTTTGATAAATCCAAAGCCTTTATCTTTAAACCACGTTGTGATTGTACCGTTCATCGCTGTTACCGCCTGTCAGATCGTAATGACTAAAGTTTTGCAGCGCGCAGTGTAATGCACAATGGATGAGGAGACAAAAAAAAGCCCCTGCACGGGTGCAGGGGAAAACTCATGTCAGAGCTTATTAGAATTTAATTAAACACCATTCCACCATCGATTAAGAGCGACTGACCGGTCATGTAGTCGGAATCCGGGCCTGCCAGGTATGAAACGCAGGCGGCCACATCTTCCGGCTCGGACAAACGGCCAAGCGTGATGCGTTTGGCAAAGGTTTCGGTCCCGTAGCCGAGCGGTTTACCCGCCGCCTCGGAGACCTGACGGTCGATTTCCGCCCACATTGGCGTTTTAACGATGCCCGGGCAGTAGGCGTTAACGGTGATCCCCAGCGGCGCGAGATCCCGCGCGGCGGTCTGGGTTAAGCCGCGCACCGCGAACTTGCTGGAACTGTAGACCGCCAGCTCCGGGTTGCCGGTGTGGCCCGCCTGGGAGCAGGCGTTGATGATCTTGCCGCCGTGCCCCTCTTTGCGAAACGCGTCAATCGCGGCCTGGATCCCCCAGATCACCCCTTTCACGTTGATGTTGTAGACCTTGTCGACAATGTCCGGCGTGATGGATTCGATGGGGGTGGACGGCGCAATCCCGGCGTTATTCACGATCACGTTAAAGCCGCCCAGCGCGGTGCGCGCTTTCTCCACCGCCGCAAACACCTGTTCGCGGTCAGAGACATCGACCTTCACGGCGACGGCGTTGCCGCCGTTACGGATGATTTCATCGGCGACGGCTCTTGCCGTCTCAACGTTATAGTCGGCGATGGCGACGGCAAAGCCGTCTTTCACCAGGCGAAGCGCGATCGCTTTACCAATCCCCTGGCCTGAGCCGGTTACGAGAGCAACTTTTTGCATTTCTCTGTCCTTATATTGAGTCACAAAATCTGGCTGAGATGGAGCTGGCCCATCAGCAGCGGGTTATCGCTGTAGTCGACGGGAATGGCCACCACGGCAGGGCCATCAACGTCCATCGCAGCACGCAGCGTGGGTTCCAGCGCGTCGGCGCTCTCCACGGCAAAGCCTTTCGCGCCAAAGGCGTCGGCATAGACTTTGAAATCGACCGGGCCGAACTCGACGCCGGAAAGCCGCTGGTATTTTTTCTCTTCCTGAATCGCCACCATGTTGTAGCCGTTATCCACCCAGATGATGTGCAGCACGTTGGCATTGAGGCGCACCGCGGTTTCCAGCTCCATGCTCGACTGCAGGAAGCCGCCGTCACCGGAGACCGAAACCACCTTGCGGCCCGGGTTCACCAGCCACGCGCCAATCGCCCACGGCAGCGCGACGCCCATGGTCTGCTGACCGTTGGAGATCATCACCTGACGCGCCCGGAAGCTGTAGAGGTAGCGGGCGATCCAGATGTGGAAGCTGCCCATATCAACGGTGAGCGTCACGTCGTTATTCACGATGTCCTGCATGGCGCGCACGATGCGCAGCGGGTGCAGGGCAAACTGGTTAAGCGAGGCGCCGCGGCGATCGAGCAGATCGCGCTGGTGCTGGCGATCGACCAGAATTTCGGAGGCCCGCTGGCTCAGTTCGAGTTTACGATCGATGCGGTTAGCGAGCAGGTTCAGCGTTTCGGCGATGTCCCCCACCAGCTCCAGATCCGGGACGTAGTTACGCTCTTCATAGGCGGGCAGCACATCGATATGCACCAGCGTCGCGTCGCCGCTGTTCCACATGGACGGCTCGTATTCCACCGGACTGTAGCCGATGCAGATAATCAGGTCCGCCAGATGCAGCAGCCGGTCGCCAGCCTGGTTATTGAACAGGCCGACGCGTCCGGCGAAGCGGGTGAAGTGCTCCTGGTTCACCGCCCCGGCGGCCTGATAGGTGCTGGTGACCGGAATACGGCTTTTCTCCAGCAGCTTGCGCAGCGCGGCGCTGTTCGCGGGCTGGCTGGCCATCAACCCCAGCAGGATGACCGGGTTTTTGGCCTTTTCGATAAGCTTCGCCACGTCGTTTATGGCCGACTCCGGTGCCGGGCCCATCAGCGCAGGACCGCTGGCGGGTAAAATCGCCCCCGTCGCGGGCTGGTCGACAATATCCTGCGGCAGGCTGACGAATGCGCCCCCCGGCCTGCCGTGCTCGGCGGCGCGAAACGCGTTCGATACCACCTCGGCAATCGCGTCCGGCGAACTGACCTCCACGGCGTATTTGGTGACAGGGCTGAACATGGCAACGGTGTCCATGCTCTGGTGCACCAGCTTGGCTTTATCCGCCCGCTTCACCGCCCCGCCCAGCGCCACGACCGGGTCGCCTTCGCTGTTGGCGGTGGCGATACCGGTGATCAGGTTGGAACAGCCCGGCCCGGAGGTCACCAAAGCTACCCCGGCCTTGCCGGTCAGCCGCCCTACCGCCGCCGCCATAAACGCCGCGTTGGCTTCGTGGCGCACCGGAATAATCTCGATGGAGGAGTCCAGCAGGGAGTCAAAGACCTTGTCGATTTTCGCACCCGGGATCCCGAACACCTGCTTCACGCCCTGCGCTTCCAGCTGGCCGACAACCATATCGGCGCCGTGCGCCCACTGACGTGACTGTTTCTCACTGTTCACGGTAGTTCTCCTGTTAGTTTTCGACGGAACGGATCGCTGCATCAAGATTGCTGGGGTGAAGGTTGGCCCGTAAAAACGCGCTGTCGGCGGGCAGGTCAATCATCAGCTTGTGGATTTCCCCAAAGGTGAGCACGCCGCTCTCCAGCTGGTAGTCGAGCAGATGGCCCCCGCCCTGACGGTCGTCCGTGATGAAATGCTCGTGATAGCCGGCCACGTTAATGCCCTGCATGTGCTGCGGCGTGCGGAACCCGACCAGCACCCCTTCGCGCTGGTTAAAGCGGAACACCGGCTGGTCGTCCAGCACGTCGGTCATCGCGCGGTACGGCGGCTTCTGGCGCGGTACGGTGCGGGTGTGGGCGTGGCGGAAATTGCCGTCGATGCGCAGCGCGCAGAACAGGTTGTCGGAGGGGATCTGCTGGTCGATGACGTCGTGGATCTGCTGACGGCTGACCGGCGCATCGAAGGTTTTGCGGTACTGCGGCTGGAACCAGGTCATCACCGCAAACGGCGTTTTCTGCTCTGGCTTCGCGGCGCGGGCGCTGCCGTCGGCGCGCAGCTGGTAGACCTGGCTGCTGAAAGCAATCATTTCGCCGTCCAGCTCGTTGAAGGTGCCCAGACCAAAATCACCGTGTGCCAGCAGATCGGCGATGGTGGTCTCTCCTTCGTACACGCCGCTTAGCAGGGCGCTCATTAGCGATGTCTGATAGATCACGCTGTCAGGATGCTGGGCGGAGAACCCACGCAGGGTCTCGCACAGGCTGGCCTCACAGTCGCAGGCAGATGAATGCATCATCGTGCTCGTCCTCTTCAACTTTATTTAGAAAGGTTAAATAAATGTTGACCCGATTCAGCAGAGAGTTCCAATATAGAAACCATGCTGGTTTGAGACGTTTTAGATATGGAACTTCGTTATCTGCGGTATTTTGTCGCGGTTGCACGCGAGCGACACTTCACCAGGGCGGCCGAAGCGCTGGGTATTTCACAGCCTCCTTTGAGTCAGCAGATCAAACGGCTCGAAGAGGAAGTCGGCACGCCGCTGTTCAGACGCCTGACGCGGGGCGTGGAGCTGACCGAGGCGGGAGAAGCCTTCTACGAGGACGCCTGCAAAATTCTGGCGCTGAGCGACGCCGCGCTGGAAAAAGCCCGCGGCATCGCGCGCGGGCTGAACGGCAACCTGTCGATTGGCATCACCAGCTCCGACGCTTTTCATCCCAAAATTTTCGCGCTGATTCGCCAGTTTCAGGTGCAGAACATGGCGGTGCAGGTTCACCAGGTGGAAGCCAATATGTCGTCGCTGACGACGATGCTGGCGGAGGGTGAACTGGATATTGCCTTCGTGCGTCTGCCGTGCGAGAGCAGCAAGGCGTTCGAGTTAAAAATCCTCGACCGGGAGCCGATGGTGGTGGCGCTGCATCGCGATCATCCGCTGGCGGCGTGCGATTCGCTGGCGTTAGAGCAGCTTCGGGATACGCCGGTGGTGCTGTTCCCGCAGGAGGTCGCGCCGGGACTGTACGAACGGGTTCACGGCTGCTGCGAGCGGGCCGGAATTGACGTGCAGCACGCGCTGCAGTCGTCGCAGCTTTCCTCCTCCCTGAGCATGGTTTCCGCTGGCGGCGGGTTTGCGCTGGTGCCGAAATCCATGGCGGCCATTTCACCGCCGAATGTGACCTATCATGCGCTGAGCTCGCCGGAGCTTTATACCGATATCGCGCTCTGCTGGCGACGCTTTGAACGCTCGCGGACGGTGAAGCGGTTTTTGATGATGATGAGCGAGGGGTGACGGCGCAGCGCTGCTGGTTTGTAGGCCGGGTAAGGCGTTGCCGCCACCCGGCAAGTCAGCCTTTGTTGTCAAATCACGGGATCCTGGAACGGTAAAGGTCTTACTGATGCACGCTTCGGTACTACGTTTTCCTGGTAATTGTCTGCCGCAAACCATCTGTTACTCTGGCTGCACTCAAGGGATGACAAGGAAGAGAGATGCTGAATCCATGCTGGCAAGATGCCTTGAAATACCCTGAACAATGGAGGTTTTGATGACTACACGAGTTATTGCATTTTTGCTCATACTCGGCGCATTCGCTGTAAATGCTGCCGATGGCGGTAATGGTGGGGATGGCGGAAACGGTTCTGATGGAGGAAACGGTTCGGATGGCACCGTCTCAGCTCCGGGCCGCGCAGGTTGTCCGGGCGGAACAGATCCGGACGCGTCGGGAAAATTTTATCTTCCAGGAACAAAACAGCAATGCAATCCGGGGAAGCAGGATGCCGTGAAAAGCGCCAGGCAATCAGATGCAGAGTGACAGTATGCTAACGCATCCTGGCTCCTCATCCTCATTTGCCTCCTGCTTCAGGCATGAATACCTGCGGCGGAATACGCAGACCTAGTCTTTCGCCTCCGCACGTAATGCCGCCTGCACCGCGGGACGGGCGCTGATTTTTTCCCTGTACGCCACTAGCGCGGGCCAGTCGTTGAGTTCAATTGAGAAGAACGAGCACCATCCCAGCACGGTGAAAAGATAGGCATCCGCCACGCTGAATGACGCTCCCGCCAGATAAGCGCTTGTGGAGAGCGTTTCCTGAAGAAAATCGAACCGCCTGAACAGCTTCTCACGAAAAATCGATTTGGCCTCTTCGGGCAGCACGCGGTTGAAAAGAGGTGCCGATCCCGCGTGTATTTCGCTGGTGATAAAGTTTAGACATTCCTGAAGCCGCACTCGCTCCCAGCTGTCTGCTCGCGGTGCCAGCCCACTTTCTGGCTTGATGTCTGCCAGGTACTGCAAAATGGCTGGCCCCTCGGTCAGGATTTTTCCGTCATCCAGTTCAAGCGCAGCGACATAACCTTTAGGGTTGATGGTCAGGAAGTCGCGCCCGTCAGCGGTAATCTTGCTCCTGTTGTCCACTTTTACCAGATCAAACTCAATCGCCAGTTCGCGCAGCACGATATGAGGTGAGAGTGAGCAAGTGTCCGGGGCGTAATAGAGTTTCATGATCTCTCCGTTAAAGCGGTTGTGTGATTTACATACACTGTGCTTAAAGCCATTCTCACTGTAAAATTAATGATTCATAAAATAGCTATTAGCTGAGCTACTGATATCCATGATGAATCTTTTACACTGGCGCTTGCTGGTTGCCGTGGCCGATGCCAGTAATATTTCCCGTGCCGCTGAAGAGGTCGGTATGACGCAGTCAGGTGCCAGCCAGGCGATCGCTCAGTTAGAGGCCTCATTAGGATTTGCGGTATTCACGCGAGAGCGACGCCACATCGGCGTGACTGCCCTGGGCGAGCGGGTTGTCAAAGAAGCAAGGAGTATGCTGGCGCGGCTGGATGCCATCCGTGCACTGGCGGATGAGAGCCGGGGGCTGAGCGGCGGACGCATTCGTCTTGCCAGTTTTCCTTCGGTGACATCCACGTTTTTGCCCGGGCTGCTGCGCGACTTAAAGCGCCTGCATCCTGAAATCGAGGTGGTCGTCCTCGAAGGCACGGACCAGGAGGTCGAAGAGTGGCTGGCGGCAGATACGGTTGATCTGGGCGTGGTCATGAACCCTGTTCCCGGGCGTGCTGAAGCGATCTTAGGGCAGGATGCATGGGTCGTGGTGTTGCCAGCCAGTCACCGTCAGGCTCGTTATACACGTACGCGCGGCATCACCCTTGAGGAACTGGCAGACCAGCCCTTCGTGCTCGCAACCGGCGGTTGCGCCGTCAATGGAAAAAGCCTGATGGAACAGGCTGGCCTGCAGCTGCCTGACGTGCGGGTGACCGTCCGCGACTGGATCAGCGCCTGCCTGCTGGTGCGCGAAGGCATGGGCGTCGCGCTGATACCTGAATCCGCCCTGCCGGATGAATTACGCGGTTTGTGCGTCGTACCCGTGACGCCTTCGCTGTGCCGGGAATTTGGGCTGGTATGTTCGCAGGTGGGCAAATATTCCCGCGCGACGCAGGCGTTATTAGAAGGGTTGCTCAAAATGAAAAGGTCTGCGTGAAGGAGTAACCGTGGTGCAAACTGTGCCCGGCGGTGCTGCGCTTGCGCGGGCCTACGGTTCGTGTTGCGGGTAGGTTGACGGTTTTGTAGGCCGGGTAAGGCGTAGCCGCCATCCGGCAGTGCCCTTCTGGAAGCCGCCTCGCAAACTTTCAAGCAACCTTATGTAATTCAGGGTTATCCCTTTTCATCCCTTCCCCGTGGTCGTAAAGTGCCTGCGTTGCGGCACATCCGTAACCGGGCGTAGGAACCCGTTAGCATAACATGACGTTTTTTTGGACAAAGAGGATGCTAAATGGCGACTACCCCTGGATTTTCTTACGCGCTCTCTGAGGAAAGCGCAGTTCATCACCTCATCAGCACTTCAATTTCCGATTCCGCGGATCTCTTCGAACTGGCTGACGCCTGCACTGCGTATGTAAGCGTGCTGGTGGAAACTGACGACGCGGTGACGTTTGCCACGCTCTGTACGCGATTGCTGGCTGCGCTGAAGCGACTGCGGGAGTGCTGCGATGCCGAGCTGCCTTCGCATCTGGTTGAACAACTGATTGCGGGGGAAAAGATTGCTTCCTGCGTGCTCGACTGCTGGCAAGAGACGACGTTGCAGGTGGACTATGCCGTAGCGTTAACGTTGGCAGTGATGGGCGGGACGTTGCCTGCGAGCGTGGCGAAAGAACTCACCGGGCTGCTGCATGATATGGTCTGGTTATTGGCGGAGTTTGTGAAGGAGCCTTATATCCAGGCGCACTGAGGCGGGTGACTGAAGGCCGGAATTCTGCGAGGTAAGAAGCAGGATTTCGGCCTTACTCAAAGTACAGAGTTGTTTGTGGAATGTCCGTTAAGAGCGAATAGCAGACGGCCTATCCATCAAAAGAACATAAAAAAAAACCGCCTCACGGCGGTTAAGCTATCAAGTCAAGAAGTTGCGCTTGCGAGACGTGCTGCAAATCCAATGAAGAACATCCCTACCAGCGCATTTCCTATGGCAGATAACCTACGGTTGCCTTTAAGACGGCTGAGCAGATAAGAGCCGCAGAAAACGAGAAAGCCGAAATAAACGAGAGTAATTGCGAACATTACTGCTGCCAGAATGATAAAAGCCATCCAGGAGTGTTCAGCCTGAACATTAATGAACTGGGCGAAGAAAGAGATATAGAACAGCAGCGTCTTTGGATTCAATAGCGTAACCAACATTCCGCGTCCGATGATCCCCCCGGCATCAGCTGAAGCTTTCTTTTCCTCACTCGTTTCGACAGCTGGCTTGAAGATAGCGCGTATTGTCTGGACACCGAGATAGAAAAGATAAGCAGCGCCTGCGTACTTGATGGCGTTAAACAAGGCAGGAGTTGAGCTTATGACCGCCGCCAGCCCACACCATGCCAGCAGAACCAGAATAACGTCGCTCAGCAGAATGGAAAATATTGCAGCAAAGCCCCGCTTGATGCCGCTGGTAATGCTCGTTTTAATCACGAACATGGTTTCAGGGCCAGGTACAAGGACTATCAGCGTTGCACCAAGCAGGTACGTCCAGAAATTCACGACACCAAAATCAGCAAACATTTTCACTCCGGTTCTCTCGTTTTCAACGAAGCTATTCTAATGTAACCAGCGTAGATGAAAACACATCACGGCAACTTTCCTGGTAAGCCAATGTCTGCTGTTGGCACAAAGCGGACATTTTTTTCACAGCCACCTCATACAGTGTTCACACTAATTAAATGACCGCCATCATCACGAGCATATGAACACTGTACTCCATCAAAGTTTCCACATTGTCAACCCACCAACCGTCACCCATAATGTTTCCAGTCTGGAAACAAGGGGCAAGGATGCACGTAGTCTCAAGAGCACCTTTCGACGCAGCCACCAGACAATTTCCTAATCAAGCACTCGCCCTGGACGATCTTTACCGGGTACTAAAAAAGGAGCATTACCTGTCACCAGACGACATGCGAAAGCGCTTCCCCAGCCTGGACAGGATGAAGTACCGGGAGAAATGGTGGGTCATTAATGTGGGTGGCGGGCATTTAAGAGTGATGTTTTTTACTGATTTTGAGCGAGGAACAATTTTCATCAAACACATCAGCACTCACGCAGAGTATGACAAGCTCACGGACCTCTACCGGAGAATGAAAGAATGAATTATGCAGCAGCCATCAAAGCGGCAAACGATCTGACAAACGCGCTCCCTTTCCTGGGCTCAAGCCCGTCGCGAGAAGATTACGAAGATGCGCTGGCGCTGGTGGAGTATCTGATCGAACATGAACCCGATAGCCCGCTGGTAGAGATGCTCACCACCAAAATCGATAAATACGAAAACGAGTCTCCGGAGTTTGCGGAATTTAACGCGCGTGTTGCCAGCATTCCGTCAGGCGTTGCGTTATTGCGAACGCTGATGGATCAGTACCAACTCACTCAGAGCGACTTCGAGAACGAAATTGGCAAGAAGTCTCTGGTGAGTCGAATCCTCAACGGACAGCGCACGTTAACGCTGGATCATATGCGTGCGCTGGCGAAACGTTTTGGTTTGCCGGTGAGTGCGTTTGTGGGGAAGTGATCGAGAGCAGGTGCTTTGTACCCAATCCGCGATGATGAGTCGTTTATATTCAAGAACAAAGAGCTGTTTATGAAAACCATTGAAGAACTACGAAACGAGCTTCTAAAAATAGGTGAGCAGTTAGGCGGAGGGACAAGGCCAAACCATTACTTCTTTATCCCCGACCAACCCGATGGGGTTGCAACTCCCTATCTTGAAATCCATGGCAAAGAATATCATTTTATCGTCAGTGAAAGAGGCCTTGAGATACAGCGAAAAGTAACGCTCAGTGACGATGAAATTCTGTATTGGTTTGTGGAGAGTGCCGTGGCTGGGATGGCCTCAACGTATGCAGCAAGCCATTCTTCTGAACGAGAATTTAGAGAGGTTTACTTCAGAAGACAATACAGTTTAATGCTCTCTATCAAACCTGAATGGGCAACAAGAAAGCGCAAAGAAATCGCTGAGCTTCTCCATTCGTGAATAAGCGAACGTTATTAACCCAACCGGCTCGTTTCATTTACTTCCCTGTTCCCCTCTCTTTTCCTGATAATTGCCTGCGACACACCATCTGTTACTCTGGCAGGACGCAAGGGAAGACAAGGAAGAGAGATGCTAAACCCTGGATTCGTTACCCGCAAAGCGCTTGCTCAGTGGCAGGATGTTCCCGCTTTTCTCCCCCAGTTCCAGTTTCATGAGAAACACCTAACGGTCATTCACACTAGCCGCCCTGAAAATATTCTGCCAATGATTGCCAGCTTTGACGTCCGGCAAGATGCCGTGATTCGGCGGTTAATGTCATTGCGTCAAATACCGCAAAAATTTCTGCGCAACCAGAAGGCACAGTCGATCGGAAACTTTGGTTTGCACAGTTTTACCCTTTTGAAAAATTCAGTATCAGAAATCTGTTACGGCTTAAGAGGACAATTCTGGCGTTCGGATTTCGGTCTGGAAAACGTGCCGGATGCCAGTGCTTTTCAGACCCCAGCCGCGCCGGGCAGCGCGAAACTGTTGCTGCGCTACAAGATAACGGAGCTGACGCCCGGCAAGCATGAGCTCGCTACGGAAACATTTATCTATTGTCCGGACAGACGCACTCGGCTAAAAATGTCGGCTTACTGGCTGGTAATACGGGCGGGAAGCGGCTGGATCCGTAAAAGGACGCTGAAGGCTGTTAAATCGAATATTGAAGGATGGGAGTCATAAGATGCTGGCTTATATCACTATAGGTACAAACGACTTTCAGCGCTCCGTGAATTTTTATGACGCTGTTTTTAACGTTCTTGGCTACTCGCGTCTGCCGGCGTGGACTGAAAGCTGGGCAATGTGGGGAGATGAAAATAATTCCGGCGAGGGGTTCAGCTTCTGTATTTGTCCTCCTTTTGACCAGCAGCCCGCGACGGCGGGAAACGGGACAATGTTCGCATTCAGTGCAGATAACGCGGATCTTGTCAGACGGTTCCACGCAGCTGGCCTCCTTGCGGGTGGAACGAATGAAGGCGAGCCTGGTACGCGAAGCGCTTACGGCCCCGACTTTTATGTTGCCTATCTGCGCGATCCTGACGGGCATAAGCTCGCATGCGTTTATCAGCATTACTCTCCTGAAGCCGATAAGTTTGTAGGCGAGGAATAGTCGCTTCAATCCTTATCTACCGCCCCACCTCCACGCTCGCCGACAGCCCCGCCACCAGCTCAACCCCCTCCGGCAATCTGTCGATATGAATGCGCACCGGCACGCGCTGCGCCAGCCGCACCCAGCTAAAGGTGGGCTCGACGTCGGGCAGACCCAGCCCGCCCGTTTCGTCGTTACTGTCCCCGATCCCATGCCCGATACTCTCCACGTGACCCGTGATGACAGACTCGTAACCCATCAGCACCACCTGCGCGGGCCAGCGCACCGTGATAATTGGCCGCCGCGACGTTCGCCGCGCTGCCGGTTTGCTGTAAATCCTCGCTGGAGATGGCGTTTTTAATCAGCGTACGGCGATGGGCCGCGTCCTGGCGCATCAGCATCTCATGGCGTTTTGACTCGACGTCCGCCTGCGCGCTGGTCACCGCCAGCTTTAGCCAGCGCGGATCGATGGTGTAAAGCACATCGCCCCGGTTCACCCACTGATTATCCCGCACGGCCACGCTGATGACCGGCCCGGAGACGTCCGGCGCAATCTGCACCACGTCCGCCCGCACGCGGCCGTCGCGGGTCCACGGCGTTTGTGCGTAGTGTTTCCACATCATAAAGGCCAGAAGCGTGGCCGCCGCGACGGCGCTTAAGGTCAGCGCATAGCGAGCCAGTAAAGAGAGCAGTGATTTCATGACAATAACCCCAACGCGGTCAGACCCTGCATCAGCAGGAAAAAGGTGACAATCCAGGTTGAAACATCCATCAGCGGGCGAAACGGCAAGCGCCGGTAGAGCCTGCTGAGCGAGAAAAGCGCGACGAGGCCCAGCGTGCAGACCAGCGCCGCGAGGGCGACCGTCAGCAGCCCCGGAATAAAAACCCCGCCGATATTGAGATCGTTAACCATGATCGGGACCCCGTAGTGCACAGTGCAGATCCACCAGCCTGAAGACCAACTGGCGCGTATGTTCATCTGCTGCTGGCAGATGACGTTCGATAAGTGCAGCGATGCGTTCGCGCAAGGCGTGGCGGTCCGCGGCGTTTATCCGATGAAAAAGCGCGTCAACCTCCCTGCCGGACGGCGCGTCACTGCGGCGTAAATGCATGACCGACAGCCCCAGACGTAGCGCGTGTAACAGTCGATCGAGCGCCTGCTCCGGCGCGCGCGCGCTGCGCTGCAGGCGCGGCAGCAACAGGGCGGTTCGGTCCATCATCAGGTTGATCCAGTGCGTTTCATCAATCCGCAGCGAGCCCTTCACGCTGCGGCGAATGTCGCGCTGGCAGAGGTTCAGCAGACGCGTGATGGCGCCATCCGCCTGCACGGTTTGCAGCAGGCTCATGCTGATGACGGCAAAGCCGGTCGCGGCAAAGAGCGCAATGGCCGTGTTAGCCGCAACGGCGAAGTCTCCGCTGTAGTGCGCCCCCAGCTCGCACAGAATGGGCAGGGTCAGGGTGATGCCCATCGCCATAAACGTGGTGGGCGGACGCGCCTGAAGCGACCCGGCCAGCAGATACGCCGGGGCAAGCACCGCCACCAGCACCGGGAAATCGCTCACCAGCGGCAGCAGCGCAAAGCTGTAGAACAGGCTAATGACCACGCCCCAGAATGAGCCAATGATGTATTTCACGATGTGCGGCGCCGGGGTGTCGAAGCTGCCAAACAGCGTGCAGCAGACGCCGAGTATCGAAACCGCCGTACCGCCATCCGGCCACGCCGAGAAGATCCAGACCATACAGCCGCTCAGGATGATGGCGAAAGCCCCCAGCGCCGTGCGGGCGGCAGTAAGAGGATCGCGGTGGAAAACGTAGCCTTTTGCCGCGCGGGTTTGCATCTCCCCAAAACCAGGTTTTGCATGGTGGATAGCCCCGGAAAGACGCTCGCCCTGCTGCAGAAGCGCGATCGCCTCCGAGAGGTAGCGGATAAAGCTGACCTGCAGCGCGTCGTCAAACGTCTGCGCCTGCGCGGCATAACGTTCGATGAGAAGCGCACAGCGGAGCCGCAGCGCGTCTGCCGTGCTGCTGGCACCAGCGCCTTCAGCGGCAAGCCAGGCCTGAACGTCCTCCATCAACGCCTGCGCGTCGGCGGGCAGGTTTCCGATCGCTGGCAGGCGATCGTGCAGTTCACAGTTGACGATAACCAGCCGCGCCAGCCGGTCGTGAATCGCTTTTCTGGCCTGCCGCACCGGGGCTGAGAGGGCAAAATCATAGGGAATATGGTGGCTGATGCCCTGCAGGAACTGCAGCGCCAGGGCCAGATGCAGGGGGCCGGAAGCCGCGTCGGGTTTGCCTGCTAAGGTATCCGCCACCCGCCCGCGCGCGGCCCGTAGCGTCTGGGATAGCTTAGCGTTGAACTGGCCCGATACCCGCGCGGGCAGCACGTAGCGGTGGATCAGCGCCGCGCAGAAAATCCCAATCGCGATCTCCTGCACGCGGACAATGGCGACGTTAAAGATGCCGCCGGGATCGGACACCGCAGGAAAACCAATCAGGCTCGCGGTGTAGCCTGCCAGCACAAACGCGTAAGCCCGGGGCGTGCGTTCCAGCAGGGAGAGCCACAGGCAGAATACGATCCAGCCCGTCAGCACCACGCTGCACAGGACTGGCGTATTCGCGAAGGCGGGCACAATCACAACGGTCGCGCTGGCACCCGCCACGGTTCCGGCCAGACGGTAGAGGCTTCTGCTCAGCGATGCTCCGACCGACGTCTGCGACACGATGTAAACCGTAATAATCGCCCACGAGGGGCGTTCGAGGCCGATCGACAGCGCAATGTAATAAGCCAGCATCGCCGCGGCAAAACTCTTCGCAGAGTAGATCAGCGCGCCCGCATCGTTTCGCAGCGCGGCGGGGAGACGAACGGAATGAGATAGGATGTTTTTCATGCCGGGATTATTACCGGCTTGCAGACCCGCTTAAATACTCTATTCTGTCAAAAAATACCTAAATGTTGCCAGAATCGTGAAGCCTCAACTTGCTACTACGCTGTATGACCCCGACTCTACCGCCAGTCCGGCAGTGGCGCGTCATCTGGACTTCGTGGACTACGCCGCGGAAGTGCCGGTACATACCCACCGCAAGGGCCAGCTGATTATTGCCCGATACGGTGCGGTTAGCTGTTACGCGGAGAATGATATCTGGATCGTGCCGCCGGACTGCGCCGTCTGGATCCCCGGCGGGATCCCACACAGCGCCAAAGCGACCTGGAACGCGCATCTTAATTATCTGTTTATTGAGCCCGGCGCGGTGGCGCTGCCGGAGAGATGCTGCACGCTGGCGATCTCGCCGCTGATTAAGGAACTGGTCGATCGTCTGACGCGCGAAGGCGTGGATTATCCCTCCGACGGCCACGTCGCCAGGCTGACCCGGGTCACGCTTGACGAGCTCGCCAGCATGCCGCAGCAGAAGCTGAGCCTGCCGGTCTCAACCGATCCGAAAATTCGCGCCATGGCCGACGCGCTGGTCAGCCGCCCTGAGGACAGAAGCACCCTGAAGGAGTGGGCGAAACGGCTCGCCCTCAGCGAGCGCTCGTTTGCCCGCCTGATGCAGGGCGAGACCGGGCTGAGCTTCGGGCGCTGGCGTCAGCAGCTGCATTTGATTATTGCCCTGCGTGAGCTGGCAAGCGGCGTGCCCGTCCAGAACGTGGCGACAACGCTCGGATACGAATCCGTGAATGCGTTTATCACCATGTTCCGAAAATCGATGGGCAGCACGCCCGCCCATTACTTTGCCGAACGGAAAAACAGCGGCCGTTAGCCCGGCCCCTCGCTCCCCGCCGCCAGCAGAGGCACCACCACGTCGCTGATGGGCACCGCAATCCCGTGCTTGCGGCCGTAGCGTTGGATCACCCCGTTGCGGATATCCCACTCCATCGGGCGATCGGCCTGACGGTCGGCCAGGATCGAGGTGCCCAGGTCCTCAGGCGCACGCTGGAAGTTCGCCAGAATTTCCTGCGCTACGTCATCGTCCAGCTTCGCCCCTTCGGCGCGGGCGACGGTAAGCCCCTCGCGCAGGTAGGCCAGCGCAAGCTCGCTGATATCCTCGCGCCTGAACATCCCGGCGCGGCGGTTAGAAAGCACCATCAGCCCGGCGACCGCGTTTTGCAGCAGCTTGCGCCACGCGACGTTGGCGAAATCAGCCGAAAGCTCAACCGCACATCGCGTACCGCGAAGCGCCTCCACCACCCGCTGCGCCTGCGGCACGTCCGGCAACGTCAGGCGCGGTTTGGCGCGCAGCCAGACGGAGGCATCCGGCTCGCGCTGGGCCGGGAACCAGACCACCGACGGCAGCACCGCCGCGCCGTTAACCCACGGCTCAAGCTGGGCTTTTTGCTCCACGCCGTTTTGCAGGGCGCAGACCACCGTGTGTTCATCGCACAGGGCCCGCAGCCATCCGGCGCTGTCGGCATTTTGCGTCGTTTTTACCGCCACAAAAACCAGATCGACGGGGCGCGTGATGACGGCCGGATCGGTTAATACCGGACCCGGCACCACCGTTTCACCCTCGTCGTGGCGCAGGCGTAATTCCGGATGCGCGGTGCGTCCGCACAATAGCAGCGTACGGCCCGCGTCATGCAACACCGCAGCAATGGTGGTCCCAATTGCGCCAGGCCCAATCAGCGCAATCACTGGATTGTCAGACATGGTTAACTCCCCTTTTCGCTAAGCCTGCTAACAGTTATACCACCCTGAAAAGTGAGCGCCACGTCGTTGTCTATACTCAACACACAACAGACAACGGAGTGCGCCATGCCTTTACCCGATTTTAAGTCCTCTGAACCTTTCACCCTCGGCATCGAACTCGAACTGCAGGTGGTTAACCCGCCGGGCTACGATCTGAGCCAGGACTCCTCCGCGCTCATCGCCGCCGTCAAAGACGACATTAAAGGCGGCGAAGTCAAACACGATATCACCGAAAGCATGCTCGAAATCGCCACCGGCGTATGCCAGAACATCGACCAGGCGGCGGCGCAGTTCTCGGTGATGCAGCAGAGCATCCTGCGCGCGGCGGCGGAGCAGCATATCCAGATCTGCGGCGGCGGGACTCACCCGTTCCAGAAGTGGCAGCGGCAGGAGGTGTGCGACGACGAGCGCTATAACGTCACGCTGGAGCGCTTTGGCTACCTGATTTTGCAGGCGACGGTATTTGGCCAGCACGTGCACGTCGGCTGCCGGACCGGGGACGACGCGATTTACCTGCTGCACGGCCTGTCGCGCTTCGTGCCGCACTTTATCGCCCTGGCGGCCGCCTCGCCGTATATGCAGGGTACGGACACGAAATTCGCCTCGTCGCGGCTCAACATCTTCTCGGGATTTCCGGATAACGGCCAGATGCCGTGGGTCAACAGCTGGCAGGAATTCGAGGGGCTGTTCCGCCGCCTGAGTTCCACCAGCATGATCGACAGCATTAAGGATCTGCACTGGGACATCCGCCCCAGCCCGCACTTCGGTACCGTGGAGGTGCGGGTGATGGATACGCCGTTGACGCTCGGCCACGCGATTAACATCGCCGGGCTGATCCAGGCGACGTCCCACTGGCTGCTGACCGCGCGGCCGTATAAGCATCAGGAAAAAGATTTTCTGCTGTACCGTTTTAACCGCTTTCAGGCCTGTCGCTACGGGCTGGAGGGAATATTGACGGACGTGCACACCGGCGAGCATAAAACCGTGGCGGAGGATATCGCCTGGCTGCTTGAGCAGGTTGCGCCGTCGGCCGAGAAGCTCGGCGCGACGAGCGCAGTCAATGAAATTGCCCTGCTGTTAAAGCAGGGCAAGAGCGAGGCGCAGCGCATGCGGGAGTTTATCGCCGACGGCGGCTCGCTTATTTCTCTGGTTCAGAAGCACTGCGAGCTGTGGGCGACGAGTCCGTAAGCCCGTGGCCCCACTCGCGCAGGCGCTGAAACAGTACGAACAGCGCCGGGATAAACAGGATCCCTACCACGGTCGCCACCAGCATGCCGCTGAAGACCGTGGTGCCGATGATGCGGCGGCTCTGGGCACCCGCCCCGGTCGCCAGCATCATCGGCAGGACGCCGATAATGAACGACACGGCGGTCATCATCACCGCGCGGAAGCGGCGCGAGGCCCCTTCCCGCGCGGCATCGACAATCGCCATCCCGTCCATGCGCCGCGCGCGGGCGAACTCCACGATAAGAATTGCGTTCTTGGCGGCAAGGGCTATCAATAGCACCAGACCAATCTGCACGTACACGTCGTTGGCGTAGCCCGCCATCCACAGCCAGACCAGCGCCCCGCCGATGGCGAACAGCACCGAGAGCATCACGCTCGCCGGGAGCGTCCAGCTCTCGTACTGGGCGACGAGGAACAGCCACGCCATCACCACCGCCGCCAGCACAATCCATATCGCCTGATTGCCGGTCTGCTGCTCCTGATACGACATGCCGCTCCAGGCGTAGTCGTACCCGGCAGGCAAATTCTCCGCCAGGATCTCGGCCATCGCCGCCATCGCGGTGCTGCTGCTCACACCGTCCGCCGCCGAGCCGCTCACCGACACCGACGGGAACTGGTTGTACTGCTGCAGGAACGGCGCGCCGACGGTCGGCGTGATGGTGACCAGGTTGCTCAGGCGCACCCGCTCGCCGCTGTTGCTGCGCACGAACAGTTCGCTAATCTGCTCGGCGCGCTCGCGCCACTGCATCTCGTTCTGCATGACGACGTGGTAAACGCGGTTATTCACGCTGAAATCCCCGGCGCGCGTACCGCCAAAGGCGGTCTGCAGGCTGCTGAAGATGCGCGACACCGGCACGTCGAGACGGGCGGCGCGCTCGCGGTCAACGGTCAGCGTCAGCTGCGGCACGTTGCTGCTCCAGGTGGTGAACACGCGGCTCAGCTGCGGGTGCTGGTTGGCTTTCGCCAGCACCTCACGCGTCACGCGCTCCAGATCCGCCGGGCTCTGCCCCGCCTGCGCCTGAATGCGCAGATCGAAGCCGGAGGCGTTGCCCAGCCCCGGCAGCGTTGGCGGCGCGAAGGTCATAATGGTCGCTTCCGGCAGGGCCAGCAGCTGGCGCTGCAGGCTCCCCATCACCTCGTCCAGCGGCGGCCGCTCGCTCCAGTCCTTCAGCATGATGGAGATAAACCCGCCGTTGGAGGCGCTGGTGCCGTTGAGAATGTTAAACCCGGAGACCTGAATCACGTCCTCCACCGCCGGATTTTTAGCGATGAGTTCGCGTGCCGTGGTCATCACCGCTTCGGTGCGCTCCAGCGAGGCCGCCTCCGGCAGCTGAACGCTGGCAAAGAAGTAGCCCTGATCCTCCTGCGGCAGGAAGCCTTTAGGCATCGACGTAAAGCTGAACGCCACCACGGCCGCCGCGCCTGCGGTGGCCAGCAGCGCCAGCCACGGGCGAAGGTTGAAGATAGTCACGATGCGGGTGTAGACGCCACGCGTGGCCTCCAGCCCCCGGTTGAACCCACGGAAAATCGCCGCGGGCTGCGCCGGGCGCGGACGCAGCAGCATCGCGCACAGGGCGGGAGTCAGGGTTAGCGCCACCAGGCTTGAGAGCGTGACGGCGGTTGAGAGCGTCACCGCAAACTGGCGGTACAGCTCGCCGACAATCCCCGGCAGGAGCGCCACCGGCACAAACACCGCCAGCAGCACCAGCGTCGTGGCGATGACCGGACCGGCGATCTGGCGCAGGGCCAGCGCGGTCGCCGCCGTGCGGCTCTGCCCTTCCGCCATCAGCGTTTCGACGCTCTCCACCACCACGATGGCGTCATCCACCACCATGGTCAGCGCCAGAATAATGGCGAACAGGCTGAGCGTGTTGGCGGAGTAGCCCAGCGTATAGAGCACCGCGAAGGTGCCCACCAGCGACACCGGAATGGCGAGCGCGACAATCAGCGTCGCGCGCCAGCTTTGCAGGAACAGGGACACCACGACCACCACCGCCAGCATCGTAAGCGCCAGCGAGACGCCGATCTCCTTAATGGTGGCGGCCACAAAGGAGGTGGTGTCGAATTTTACCTCGTAGACCAGGTCGTCCGGGAAGCGCGTCGAGAGGCGATCCAGCTCCGCGCGCACCGCGTCGGCCACGCGCAGGGCGTTGGCGGACGGCGTCGGGTAGATGCCGAGATAGGCGGAGTCGTGCCCGTTCAGCTGCGCGCCGGAGCTGTAGCTGCGCGAGCCGAGCTCGATGGTGGCGACGTCCTTCAGGCGCACCAGCTGGCCCATCTCGCCCGCGCGGATGATGATGTCGGCAAAGTCTTCAGCCTGGCTTAAGCGCCCCAGGCCGTTGATGGTCAGGGTCTGCTGCTGGCCGTTAAACACCGGCGGCGTGCCGACCTGGCCTGCCGCCCCCTGCACGTTCTGCTCGCGCAGCGCCTGCGCCACGTCGTCGGTGGTGACGTTCAGGGCGTTCATGCGGTCCGGACGCAGCCAGATGCGCATGCTGTAGTCGCGCGCGCCAAACATCTGAACCTGCCCGACGCCCGGCAGGCGGGACAGCGCCTCGCGCACCTGGGTGCTGGCATAGTTGCTGACGAACAGCGGCGTGTGGGTGTTGTTCGGTGAGTAAAGACTTACCCCCATCATCAGGTTGGTGGCGCGCTTGCGCACCTGTACGCCGTTTTGCTGCGCCTCAGTCGGCAGCTGCGCCACGGCCTGCGCCACGCGGTTTTGCACGTCGATGGCGGCGAGGTCCGGATCGGTGCCCGCCGCGAAGGTGATGTTCAGGCTGTACGAGCCTTCATCCGAGCTGGTGGACTCCATGTAGAGCATGTGATCCACGCCGTTCAGCTGGGTCTCCAGCGGCGTGGCGATGGCCTCCGCCACGTCGGCCGAACTGGCGCCCGGCCAGCTGGCAGAAACATTCACCACCGGCGGCGTAATCTGCGGATACTGCTCCACCGGGATAATCCTCAGCGCGATGGCCCCCAGCAGGGTAATGACCAGCGCAATCACCATCGCGAAGCGCGGGCGTTTGATGAAAAACGTCAGCATGATGGCTCCTTAATTCAGTATCTGGACGGCAGCGCCCGGCTGCACACGCTGCGCGCCGTCAGTGATTGCTCGCTCACCGTTCTTCACCCCGGAGGTAATCCGGAACTGCTGTCCGATCTGTCCGTCGATCTTGAGCGGGCGCATTTCTGCCTTGCCGTCGGCGTTAACCACCCAGGCAAAGAAGCCGTCGCCGTTCTGCTGGACCGCGGCGACAGGCAGAGTTAGCGCGGGCTGCTCGCTGGCAGGGCGCAGAATGACATTCACGTTGCCCCCGGGCAGGAGCTGATGGCGCGGATTGGCGAACTCGGCGCGCAGCATCACGCTGGCGGTGCGCGGATCGATACGGTTGTCCACCGACGTAAGCTCTCCGCTGACGCGCTGGCCGTTGCTGTCAATTAACGCCTGCCAGGCCTGCTTCATGGCGTTGATATCCGCATGCTGTCCGGCTTTGGTGGCAAACGCCCCCTCTTCCAGCGCAAAGGCGATGCGGATGGGATCGAGCTGCACCACCTCCACCAGCACGCCGCTGGCAGGGTTGACCAGGCTGCCCATGTGGAACCGGCTGTGTCCTACGCGACCGTCAATCGGCGAGGTGATGCGGGTGTAGTTCAGGGTGACATTACGGGTTTCTAGCCGGGCTTTGGCCTGCTCCAGCGCGGCACTCGCCACGTCCCTTTGCATGCGGGCGTTGTCCACGTCGTGACGGCTGATGGCGTTGCTGCTGCCCAGGCTTTCAAAGCGGGAAAGCTGCTGCTGTGCCTGGCGCAGCGTGGCTTCGGCGCTTCTCACTTCGGCCTGCGCCAGCCGCAGGGCGGCGCGCGGCTCGGCGTCGTCGAGCTCAAACAGCACGTCGCCTTTCTTCACGTACTGCCCGTCGCGAAAGTTGATTTTGGTGATGACGCCTTCCGTACGCGCGCGCAGCTCAACGATGTGGATAGCTTCGATGCGGCCCGGGATCTGGCGCTCGGAGGCGTGGGCGGTCTGCTCCACGGTGGCGACGCGAACGGGAATGGCGGCAGCGAATACGGGTTGCAGGGTACAGGCGAGAAGTGCGAACAGGAGTGGGAGCTTCATGGGAGTACCTCAGGGTTGTTGCCCTCACCCCGGCCCTCTCCCACAGGGAGAGGGAGGTCAGAGTCCCCTCTTCCCGTGGGAGAGGGTTAGGGTGAGGGCAAAAGGTTATGCAGACTTACGGAACCTGCGGGTCAGTCGCTTCTCGATTTCGACGACGAAGAACATCACGCCCGCCACCGTCAGAGTCACAAACCAGTAGCGCAGCGGCAGGGCTTCGGTGCCGAACAGCATCTGCATAAACGGCAGGTAGATAATCGCCGCCTGGAGCAGGAACAGCACGCCCGTCACCAGCCAGATCCCTTTGTTCGCCAGCAGGCCGCGGTTCAGGGAGAACCCTTCGGTGTTGCGGCAGTTAATCATGTACACCCACTGGGCGCAGACCAGCATCTGCAGCAGCACGGTGCGGATGAACTCCGCGCTGTGGCCGCGCGGGGCCAGCCAGGCTTCCAGCGCAAAGGCGGCGATAGCAATCATGGTGCCGACGAAGGCCACGCGCCACACGGCGTAGGCGTCCATCACGTGCTGCCCGGTCTGACGCGGCGGACGGCGCATGATATTGCGCTCGGCGGCTTCGAAGGCCAGGCCGAAGGAGAGCGTGGCGGAGGTGGCCATGTTCATCCACAGGATCAGCACCGGCGTCAGCGGAATGATGTTCCCCGCCAGCAGCGCAATCACAATCAGCAGCCCCTGCGCGAGGTTGGTCGGCATGATGAACAGGATGGTCTTCTTCAGGTTGTCGTAAACGCGACGCCCCTCTTTCACCGCGCTGGCGATGGTGGCGAAGTTATCGTCCGTCAGGACCATGTCCGCCGCCTCTTTGGTCACTTCCGTGCCCTTGATGCCCATCGCGATGCCGACGTCAGCCTGACGCAGCGCCGGGGCATCGTTCACGCCGTCACCGGTCATGCCGACGATTTCGCCTTTGTCCTGCAGCGCTTTCACCAGGCGCAGCTTATGCTCCGGGCTGGTACGGGCGAAGACGTCATACTTCACCGCCGCTTCCGCCAGCGCGGCGTCGTCCATCTTCTCCAGCTCGTAGCCGGTGATGGCCTGCTCGCTGTTGGTGATCCCCAGCATCTGGCCGATGCTCATCGCCGTCTGCGGGTGATCCCCGGTGATCATCTTCACGCGGATCCCCGCCTGCTGGCAGGCGTTAATCGCGTCTATGGCTTCCGGACGCGGCGGATCCATCATCCCGGCGATGCCGAGGAAGATCAGGCCGTGGCTCAGGTCGTCGTGCGTCAGTTCCTGCTCACCGTTCGCCGGTTTAAACGCCGCGGCGACCATGCGCAGCCCCTGACGCGCATAGCGCTCCATCTCGCTTTCCCAGTACGCGCGGTTGAAGGCTTCCGCACCGTTGCGGGTCTGCTGCTCGGCGCACAGAGCGAAAATGACGTCCGGCGCGCCGGTGATCAGGATCTGCTCCTCACCGCCAATCTGGTAGTGGGTGCTCATGTACTTGTACTGCGAGTCGAACGGGATCTTGTTAACCAGCGTGGTCATGACCGGCTCAAGGCTGGCCTTCGCCGCCAGCACCTTCAGCGCGCCCTCGGTCGGGCCACCGGTGATGCCCCACAGGCCGTGCTCGTCCTGAATCAGCTGGCTGTCGTTACACAGGTCGATGGTGCGCAGGTACTGCTCCAGCACGGTGCCCGGCTGGATGTGGACCGGCTCGTCGCTGCCTTCCAGGTAGAGGTTGCCTACCGGCTCGTAGCTGTTGCCGTCCACGCGGTAGCAGGCGTCGGCGGTGATGATGGCTTTGACCGTCATCTCGTTCATGGTCAGGGTGCCGGTTTTATCCGAGCAGACCACGGTCATCGCGCCCAGGGTTTCAACCGTCGGCAGCTTGCGAATAATCGCCCGCTTGCGCGCCATCGCCTGCACGCCCAGGGAGAGTATGATGGAGATAATCGCCGGCAGACCTTCCGGTACGGACGCCACCGCCAGGCTAATCAGGGAGAGCAGCAGCTCGCCCATCGGGATCTCGCGGAACGCCAGGCTGAAGACAAACAGCGCGGCCATCATCGCCAGAATAATGGCGAAGATCGCTTTACCCAGCTTGTCCATCTGCACCAGCAGCGGCGTGCGGTGCTTTTCGATGCCCGCCATCATCTGGTTAATATGGCCGAGTTCCGTATCCTGACCGGTGGCGGTGACCACGCCGACGCCGCCGCCCGCGCTTACGGTCGTCCCGGAGAAGACCATATTGGTGCGGTCGCCCAGCGGCAGTTCACCGCTCAGCGGATTAACGTGTTTATCCACCACGGTGGATTCACCGGTCAGAATTGCCTCTTCCACGCGTAGATTATGCGCTTCAATTAAACGCATATCCGCCGGAATACGATCTCCCGCGCGTAAAACAATAATATCGCCCGGGACTATTTCAGTTGTGGGTATCGTTTCGTGGTTGCCGTTACGAATAACGCGCGCCTCGCTGGAGAGCATATTGCGAATACTCTTCAGGGATTTTTCCGCGTTGCTTTCCTGAATATGACCAATTAAAGCATTGATTACCGCCACGCCCAGAATAACCAGCGTATCAACCCAGTGGCCCATGATTGCCGTTAATACGGCGGCGGCCAGCAGGACATAAATCAGGACATCATTAAAATGGGCCAAAAAACGCAGCCAGGCAGGCTTGCCTTTTTTCTCCGGCAGCGCATTGGGGCCATTTCTTTGCAGACGCGCCTGCGCCTCTGCACGGTCCAGACCACTGGCCTGGCTCTTCATATGAGCAAGCACCTGCTCTGTGGTCTGCTGATATGCCAGCCCGCCGGAAGGCGGCACGTTTGGAGATAATTTTTTCTCGGTCATCGTATTTTTCCTTCAATATCCGGTGAAAAGAAGCCTGAATTCCTTTCGGGCATAAATAAATTCATTTTAAAGTCTTGCGGGTAAAATTGATCTACCGCAATATAATGACTTCTCGGTTATTCAAAACTGCTTAAAACTATTTTGATAAGCCAATTTTTACAAAATATTTCTAAACCAAATCTAAACGAGGAGGATCCATGTTTGGTATTTATCGCGGGCGTCGCCTGGCGTTATACATTGTCGTAGCCATTGTTATTGCCACGTTAATTGGTTATAGCACTTATACATTTGTAAAATTATTTTCGTAACGCAGACATTTATTGACACAACACGATATTAATTTAATTGCCTGCAGAATATTATTTTATTTCTACGATTAACGCGCAGATAACGGCGTTTATTTTCCTGAAATCGGATGGGCGGGTTTATATTGCTTTACGTTCCGGGATGCCGGACAATGACATTTTTAACTGACGATTAACATTACGATGAAACACCCGTTAGAATCGCTGCTTACGGCAGGCGGCATTTTATTGCTGGCCCTGCTCTCCTGCCTGCTGTTACCCGCGCCGTCGCTGGGCCTGGTGCTGGCGCAGAAGCTGGTTCAGACCTTTCACATGGTCGATCTTAACCAGCTCTATACCATTCTGTTCTGCGTGTGGTTTTTACTGCTGGGTGCCATCGAATTCTTCGTGCTGCGTTTCGTCTGGCGACGCTGGTTTTCACTGGCGTCGTAAGCCCATAAAAAAGCCGGGTGGCGGCTTCGCCTGACCCGGCTTGTTTTGGTTTGCGTTCAATGCGTCCGACTGTGGTTCTCCTTGCGGTACGCCCCAGGCGGCTGGTTAAACGTTCGGGTAAAGATACGGGTAAACGTCTGCTGCGAGTCAAACCCGTAACGCAGGCAGATGTCGTACACCCGGGCGTCGGATTCACGCAGATCGCGCGCCGCCAGCAGCAGCTTGCGTTCACGGATATAACGCCCCAGACTCTCCCCTTTGTACTGCATAAACAGACGCTGCAGGTGCCACTTCGAGTAACCCGCGTGGCGGGCAATCTCTTCTATACGTAATGGCTGGTGCAGATTGTCGTCGATCCATTCGACGATAGTGTCGATGACTTGAGCGGAAATGGTCATACTGCTGTCCCCCTCTGCTTCTCGCTTAAACATTATTCCCACCACGCACGAAAGGTTTGCGCGGTGTCGCTTACCCGCACGGGCTCACCCAGCTCCGGCGTCAGCAGCCGATAATTTTTGTCCTTGCTGGCGCGCGCCAGCTGGATCAGCGGATCGTTCCAGGCGTGTTTCGCCAGCACGAAGCGTCCGTTGTGCCCCGGCACCACGGCTTTGGCGTTGAGATCCGCCGAGGCCTGCGCCGTTTCCTCCGGAAGCATGTGAATGTACTTCCAGTCCTGGTCGTACTGGCCGTTTTCCATGATGGCTAAGTCCACCTCGCCAAACTGTTCGCCGATGGCCTTAAGGTGCGGGCCGTAACCGGAATCCCCGCTGTAATAGACCTTCTGCTCCGGCGTGACGAACATAAAGCTGCCCCACAACGTCCGATCGCGCTTGATGCCGCGCCCGGAGAAGTGGCGCGCCGGCAGAACGTGCACCGTCAGTTCATCGCTGATGCGTACCGACTGGTTCCAGTCGCGTTCGTCAATAATCTCAGGCTTCATCCCCCAGTAGCGCAGATGGGATCCCACGCCCAGCGGGGTCACCACGTGCTTTACCTTCGGCAGTAGCGCTCTGATGGTGGCGTAATCCAGATGATCGTAGTGATCGTGCGAGATAATCAGCAGGTCGATGTCCGGCATGCTTTCAGCGCGCCACGGGTACTCCCCGGCAAAGGCTTTATTCAGAAACGAGAACGGCGCAGCGTAGTTGCCGAGCACCGGGTCGATCAGAATGCGTTTGCCCGCGAGCTGCAGGTACCACGAGGAGTGGCCTAGCCACACTAGGGTGTCCTGCTCCAGCGGCAGGCTCGCAAGATCGGTTTTCACCAGCGGCAGCGGCTGGGCCGGGCGCGCGTTTTCGGTTTTTTTGGTCAGAAAATCCCACGTCGCGACCAGCATATTTTTGTCGCCGTTATAGCCCGGCGTCGGCAGCGTATTGTGGAATTTTCCCTCGCGATACTGGGGTGAGGCCTCCACTTCAGTGAGCTGCTCACCCTGCGGTGGCTGGCCGAATCCGGCATTCAGAACAAACGGTAAACTCGCAGCTGAAGCTATGATCATGATTAACACCACGCAGATGAAGAGAGGTTTTTTCATATCCAGACCCGAAAACGCGCCCCATCCGATAGTTTGCGCGGGGTAAACTTGATTATGAGTGAGTAAGCACTCATTATAGATATGATGATAAAGTCGTCAAGACGTTTTCGATCTTTGACATTCCGCGTTGCAGCGTGTCAAAGCACGTGTTTCAATCAGGGTTTTTATAATTGACAGGGGGAAAATTTAGTGGCACGTCCGAAGAGTGAAGATAAAAAACAGGCCTTACTGGAAGCCGCAACGGTGGCGTTTGCACAGTCAGGTATTGCCGCCTCAACGGCGTTAATTGCCCGCAAGGCGGGTGTCGCCGAAGGCACCCTGTTCCGCTACTTTGCTACCAAAGACGATCTGCTGAATGCCCTTTATCTCCATCTGAAGCAGGATCTCTGCCAGACCATGCTGGCAAACCTCGATCGCACCATTACGCTGCCAAAAGAACATACCCGCAATATCTGGAACAGCTATGTGGACTGGGGGATTCGTAACCCCGTTGCTCATGCGGCGATCCGCCAGATCGGCGTCAGTGAAAAGCTGAGCGCCGAAACGGAACAGGCGGTGAAAGAGATGTTCCCGGAACTCCATGAGCTGTGCCGCCGCTCGGTGCGTCAGGTGTTTATGTCAGATGAATTTAAAACGTTTGGCGATGCGCTTTTCTTATCGCTGGCCGAATCTACGATGGAATTTGCCACTCGCGACCCTTCCCGCGCCGTTGACTTTAAAGCACTCGGCTTTGAGGTGATGTGGCGCGGGCTTGCCCAGGAAGAGAACGATGGACAGTAAGGCATTGCAGGAGCATGCAAAACGCGTGGCGCTGGAGCTGCCGTTCACCGAACACTGCTGGCCGTTCGGTCCCGAGTACGACGTGTTTAAGGTGGGCGGGAAAATTTTTATGCTGATGGCCACCGTACGCGGACGACCGCACGTCAGCCTGAAGTCAGACCCAGAAAAATCCCTGTTAAATCAGCAAATTTATCGCGGCGTTGAGCCGGGCTATCACCTCAATAAAAAACACTGGATTTCGCTTTACGGCACTGACGACATCACGCCTGAACTGGTCGCCGACCTGATCGCGGATTCGTGGAATCTGGTGGTCGATAAGCTGCCGAAAAAAGACCAGAAGTGGATCCGGCCGGTCTGATTGTTCGTCTGAGACGAACAGATTAAGCGCTCGAATTGCACTTATCTTTTTCCGCGTCCCGCTGTAATCTGCATTCCTTTCGCGCCCGAGAGCGGGCGAATTTCATCACCAGGAGTTGTTATGGATATCATTTCTGTCGCCCTGAAACGCCACTCTACCAAGGCGTTCGACGCAAGCAAAAAACTGACCGCGGAAGAAGCGGAAAAAATCAAAACCCTGCTGCAGTACAGCCCGTCCAGCACCAACTCCCAGCCGTGGCACTTCATTGTGGCCAGCACCGAGGAAGGTAAAGCGCGCGTGGCGAAATCTGCCGCGGGTACCTACGTGTTCAACGAACGCAAAATGCTGGATGCTTCTCACGTGGTGGTGTTCTGCGCGAAAACCGCGATGGATGACGCCTGGCTGGAACGCGTTGTCGATCAGGAAGAGGCCGACGGTCGCTTCAACACGCCGGAAGCCAAAGCCGCAAACCACAAGGGCCGCACCTATTTCGCCGATATGCACCGCGTGGATCTGAAAGATGACGACCAGTGGATGGCGAAGCAGGTTTACCTGAACGTCGGTAACTTCCTGCTGGGCGTAGGCGCGATGGGTCTGGACGCGGTACCGATTGAAGGTTTCGATGCCGCCATTCTCGACGAAGAATTTGGCCTGAAAGAGAAAGGCTTTACCAGCCTGGTGGTGGTACCGGTTGGGCACCACAGCGTGGAAGATTTCAACGCCACGCTGCCGAAGTCTCGCCTGCCGCTGAGCACGATTGTAACTGAGTGCTGAACAAAACGGGCCGCGCAATGCGGCCCGTTACGCTTTACTGATGACTAACCTGCGATGTGGATGGACATCGCGATCGTATCCCCAGGCAAACGCAATCCAGCGCTCTTCCAGCTCGGCGTATGAACTCACCGGTGTTAAGTGCCACTCTTCGCCTACCGTACCGTCCGCCACGCTTATCTGATAATTCATACTGAACGCCCAGTCGATCATACGTAACCAAAACCGCTGCCCGTCTCCGGTTTGCTCGCTGTCAGAAACCACAATGTCGTATTCGCTTAGCACCCACTGGAAGAAGGATTGTGGTAAACCACTGATGACACGCTGATGAACCGCGCGTGGCGTACGCCAGACCATAACCTGTGTCGCAGCCCCGTGGGGAAAAGTAATTTCTTTATGAAACGTCAACTTAACGGCATACGCCGTATAAGGTTTTCCGTCGTCGGTAGTCACGAGACGATATTCATCGCCGTAACGCGATTTTAACAGGCGATATCCCACAGGCAGCATAAATCCGGGCAGGTGAAAATCCACCGTGCCTCGCGCAAGAAACGCTTCAGTATGTTCGACGTTTCGGGAGATAAGGCCTAATTTTTGGCTGAAATCTGCGGAATCAATCATCAGTGGCGACATGGTGGTTTCTCATGGCGTGAGTATAGACGACTTAACACCCCATCGAAATGATGTCGATTCATTCGAGGGGTTTACGTTAAACCCCAACTTACACCTGTTTCATCCATTCAGCAGACTCGGCTCTTACTCCCTGAAAGCCCCTCGCAAAATACTTATTTCCCCTGCTCCGCCAGCCACGCCATCGCCCTCTCTCCGGCTTCATCCACCGGCAGATACACCAGCAGCCGCGAGCCGTTTCGCGGCGCAGAGTACCAGTACATCTGTTGCAGCGTAAAATCTCCCAGTTCGGGATGGGTAAACAGCTTGAGCTGGTTCTCCACGCCGCGCACGTCGTTGCGCTGGTGCCACAGGATTTTAAACTCTTCCGAAACCGCAAAGAAGCGCGCCAGTTTGGCTTCCCACAGCGGGTCGCCCCGGTGTTCGGCCATCGCCGCGCGGAAGTACGAGACGAAAATCGGCAGCACATCGTCGCGTCTGCCGAGACGCGCTCGCCACGCCGGATGGGTGAGGAACAGGTAAATACAGTTGCGGTCTTCCGGGGGAATTTCATTGAAGTCGACGCCCATCAGGTGCCCGAAGCTGTCGTTCCACGCCACGATATCGAAATTCGGCTTCTGAATGCTGGCGGGTTTTGGCATTAGCGTATCCAGCAGGCGACGCGTACCCTCGCTGATGCCCTCGCAGCAGACCGCCTGCGGCGCTTCGCCCGGCGGTAAACCCGCTAACAGAAACAGGTGTCGGGCCTCGGTAGGGGTGCACTGCAGCGCTTTTGCCACAGCGGCCATCACCGTGCTGGACGGATTAACGTCCCTGCCCTGCTCAAGCCAGGTGTACCAGGTCACGCCCACGTCCGCGAGCATCGCCACCTCTTCCCGGCGCAGACCCGGCGTGCGGCGACGACCGCTGCGCGGCAGGCCGAGACGCTGCGGATCGAGGCTTTCGCGTCGTGCGCGTAGAAATGCCCCCAGCTGTTTTCGGGTGTCATCCTGAAGAGAGACGACGGGTTCAGACATCAAGGCCATAAATCCCCCTGCATGGTAGTGCCAGTACCAGTATAAGCAAGAACTGGTACCCGTTTATTAGATGGTTGATGCTACGACCATCTGTTGAATGACGCAATGGAGTTACCATGAATACGTCAGTTGTTTCACCGGGCCGCGCTGGCCTGATATTGCTGCTAACCGGCCAGATGCTGCCGATGATTGATACCTCAATCACCAACGTGGCGCTGGACGCCATCACCCATTCGCTGCACGCGACCGCCACCGAGCTGGAGCTGATTGTCGCACTCTACGGCGTGGCCTTCGCCGTCTGCCTCGCGCTCGGCAGCAAGCTGGGGGATAACCTTGGCCGTCGGCGTCTGTTTATGTGGGGTGTGGCGAGCTTTGGCCTGGCCTCGCTGCTGTGCGGGATGGCGGGGAACATTGAACAGCTGCTGGCCGCGCGCATCGTTCAGGGGGCGGGTGCCGCACTCATCATGCCGCAAATTCTTGCCACCCTGCACGTGACGCTGAAAGGTACGGCGCACGCTAAGGCCATCAGCCTGTTTGGCGGCATCGGTGGGATTGCGTTTATCGTCGGGCAAATGGGCGGCGGCTGGCTGGTGTCGGCGGATATCGCCGGGCTGGGCTGGCGTAACGCCTTCTTCATCAACGTGCCGATCTGTCTGGTGGTGCTGGCGCTGAGTCGCCGTTTCGTACCCGAAACGCGTCGCGAGACGCCGTCACGCATCGACTGGACCGGAACCCTGCTGCTGGCGATCATTCTTTGCTGCCTGCTGTTCCCGATGGCGCTCGGCCCCCAGTGGAACTGGTCGTGGCCGCTGAAGGCGATGCTTCTCGCCATTATCCCGCTGGCCTGGCTGACGGCGCTGAATGCGCGCAAAAAGGAGCGTGAAAATGCCCACCCGCTGATCCCGCCGCGCCTGCTGCAGCTTCGCAGCGTTCGCTTTGGCATTCTGATTGCGATGCTCTTTTTCAGCGTCTGGTCCGGGTTTATGTTCTGTATGGCGCTGACCATGCAAACCGGTCTGGGGATGGCGCCGTGGCAGTCCGGAAACAGTTTTATCGCGCTGGGCGTAACCTACTTTATTTCGGCGTGGTTCGCGCCGCGACTGATTGCTCGCTACAGCACCAGTACCATTCTGCTGACGGGTCTGACGATCCAGATTGCCGGCCTGCTGGCGCTGATCGCCACGTTCCGCGTCTGGGGAACGGAGAATACCGCCCTGACGCTGGCGCCCGCGACCGGGCTGGTCGGCTACGGGCAGGCGCTGATTGTGAACAGCTTCTACCGCATCGGGATGCGCGATATTCAGCCTGACGACGCGGGGGCCGCGAGCGCCATTCTCAGCACGCTGCAGCAGGCCGCGCTGGGGCTTGGCCCGGCCATTTTCGGCGCGATTTTGCTGCACGCGCTGCAGAACCATCACGGGGATTACACCCAGGCGGTGAACGTCTTCCTGATGGTGGAAACGGCGATGATGGTGGTGCTTTCCCTGGCAACGCTGCGCATCCGCCATAGACTGTGCCTGCCGGTGGTGAAGGTCTGTCAGGCCACCAAATAAGCCCGTGAATTTGCATAATAGATCCGCAGCCGCCATTATGGGGCTGCATCAATACAGGAGACGTTATGCAGGAATTAATTGCTCAGGTTGAAGAGTTAGGCATTGAAATTAATCAGACCACCTCTTTAGTGATTATCTTTGGTATTATTTTTCTTACCGCCATCATCGTTCATTTTATTCTGCACAAAGGGGTGCTTCGCGCTTTCGAAAAACGCGCGCAGGCCAGCAGCCATTTATGGCTGCAGATCATTACCCAGAATAAATTATTTCACCGTCTGGCCTTCACCCTTCAGGGGATAATCGTCAACGTCCAGGCGGTACTGTGGCTGCAAAAGGGCAGCGAAGCGGCGGAAATTCTCACGACATGCGCAAAGCTGTGGGTCATGGTGTATGCCCTGCTCTCCTTCTTCTCGCTGCTGGACGTGATTTTTAATCTGTCGCAGAAAATGGCCACCGCATCACAGCTGCCGCTGAAGGGGATCTTCCAGGGCATCAAGCTGGTGAGCGCCATCCTGGTGGGGATATTGATTATCTCCCTGCTCATCGGCCAGTCTCCGGCGATTCTGATAAGCGGTCTGGGCGCCATGGCTGCCGTCCTGATGCTGGTGTTTAAAGACCCGATACTCGGACTTGTGGCGGGTATTCAGCTTTCCGCCAACGACATGCTCAAGCTCGGCGACTGGCTGGAGATGCCGAAATACGGTGCCAACGGCACGGTGACGGACATCGGTCTGACCACTGTTAAGGTGCGCAATTTCGATAATACAATTACGACCATTCCGACGTGGGCGCTGGTCTCCGACGCCTTTATCAACTGGAGCGGCATGTCGGCCTCCGGCGGGCGACGCATTAAGCGCAGCCTGAACATTGATACCACCAGCATTCATTTTCTCGACGAGCAGGAACAGCAGAAACTTATTCAGGCGAAGCTGCTGAAGCCCTATCTGGCCGCGCGACATGAGGAAATTAATCTGTGGAATCAGCAGAACGGTGAAGGGGAATCGGTATTAAACCTGCGCAAGATGACCAATATTGGTACCTTCCGCGCCTACCTGAACGAATATCTGCGCAACCACCCGCGCATTCGCAAAGATATGACGCTGATGGTGCGCCAGCTAGCGCCTGACGCGAATGGTTTGCCGATTGAAATATATGCCTTCACCAACACGGTGATCTGGGCAGAATATGAGGAGATTCAGGCCGACATCTTCGACCATATTTTCGCGGTGGTGGATGAATTTGGGCTGCGTATTCACCAGTCTCCGACAGGGAACGATATTCGCTCCCTGGCGGGCGTTATCGCCAGATAATCAGCTTGCGCCGCCGGGCGTGAAGGCAGATGCAGTCTGGTGCCCTCACTCCGGCTCTCTCCCACAGGGAGATGGAGAAAACCGCGCTACTTTTTGCGGGAAAGCTTAAACGCCACAAACAGGAAGATAACCCACACCGGCAGCAGCATCGCCGAAAGACGCATCTCATCCATGGTGCACATCAGCACCAGAATCAGCCCCAGGAAAGCGATACAGATGTAGTTCCCCGCCGGATAGAGCAGCGCTTTGAACTGCGTCTCGCGTCCCTTGCGGCGCATCGCGGCGCGAAAGCGCAGGTGCGCCAGGCAAATCATGATCCAGTTCAGCAGCAGCGTGGCAACAACCAGCGCCATCAGCAGGCCAAAGGCCTCTTTCGGCAGGAGATAGTTGATCAGCACCACCAGCGACGTAATGGCACCAGAAAGTAATAATGAGTTCACCGGCACGCCGCGACGGCTGACGCGGGTTAAGAAGCGCGGTGCGTTGCCCTGAACGGAGAGGCCAAACAGCATACGGCTGTTGGAGTAAACGCCGCTGTTATAGACAGACAGCGACGCCACCAGAATGACGAAGTTCAGCGCCGAGGCCACCACGTTGCTGTTCAGATCGTGGAAAATCATCACGAACGGGCTGCTGTCGGACTTCACTTCCACCCACGGATACAGCGCCAGCAGCACCACCAGCGAGCCGATGTAGAACAGCAGAATCCGGTACACCACCTGGTTGACCGCTTTTGGAATGCTTTTATGCGGGTCGCGCGCTTCCGCGGCGGTAATGCCAATCAGCTCTAATCCACCGAAGGAGAACATGATCACTGCCAGGGAGAGAATCAGCCCTTTCCAGCCGGTGGCGAGGAAGCCGCCGTGCTGCCACAGGTTGTCGATCGTGGCGCGCTCGCCGCCGTGGCCGGAGAACAGCAGCCACAGGCCAAAGCCGATCATCCCGATAATCGCCAGCACCTTGATCAGCGCAAACCAAAACTCAGTTTCGCCATACAGGCGCACGTTGACGAGGTTAACGGCATTAATAATGATGAAGAAGGCGGCCGCCCAGATCCACGTCGGGACATCCGGCAGCCAGTACTGCATGTAAATGCCTGCGGCGGTCAGCTCCGCCATCCCCACCAGCACGAACATCACCCAGTAGTTCCAGCCGGACAGGAAGCCTGCAAACGGGCCCCAGTATTTATAAGCAAAGTGCGCGAAGGAGCCTGAAACCGGCTCTTCAACAACCATCTCGCCAAGCTGGCGCATGATCAGGAAGGCGATAATCCCGGCGATACCGTAACCCAGCAGCACCGCCGGGCCAGCCATCTGAATAGCGGGGCCGATGCCGAGAAACAGCCCGGTACCGATCGCGCCGCCAAGGGCAATTAACTGAATATGTCGATTTTGCAAACCACGTTGCAGCGTCGGATTCTGATCCGACGAGGCTTCAGCGCTACCATGGCCTGAAGCGGATGACGCGTCTTTCACGTCCTACCCCTGTCTCTTTTTTAGAAGGGGCACGTTTTAACACTTCATGCTGGAGGTAGCAAGGGATTGGGGCATCCCTGCCCCGGATAACGAGATGGAACGCTTAGAATTCGTAGCCAACCGAGACCTTAAAGGTGCGCGGTTCTCCCTGCGTGATATAGGTACCGGAATCGTCCACGCTGGCCCAGTAGTTTTCATTGGTCACGTTGTCGATGCCCGCACGAACCGTCATCTGGTTTTCATTGTGGTTCACCGCGAAGCGATAGCGCATCCCCAGATCCAGCGTCGTATAGCTGTCGAGCTTTTTGGTGTTTGCCAGGTCAGCGTACTGCGCGCCGGAGTGGTTCACGCGGGCGGTGGCGGTGAGGCCGTCAATCGGCTTGATGTCGTACTCTGCGCCCAGCACGGCGTAAAAGTTCGGAATACCGATCGCATCGTTACCCTGATTCACGCCATTTTTGGTTTTACTCAGCTCGGCCTGCAGCCAGGTGGCGCTGGCGTTCAGACGCATCCCCAGCACTGGCTCGCCGAAGACGTTCAGCTCGACCCCACGGTTACGCTGCTCGGCATCCAGGCCATAGTGGCCGCTGTCGTCGAGGATCGCCGACGGCATCTTAATTTCAAACAGCGCAAGCGATCCGCCCACGCGGCCAAAGTCCACCTTCACGCCCACTTCGTTCTGCTTAGAGTGAACGATACCGGTGCTCTGGCCGTAGTTGGTGGCGGTGTTAGGCGCGGTTTTGCCCGGCTGCAGCGCTTCGGTATGGTTAGCATAGAGGGAGAGTTCCTCCCACGGCTTGTAGACCACGCCGTAGGTGGGCATCCAGCGGCTGCCGTCGAAGCCGTCCGCCGCGTTTTCCGCACCGGTAACTTTGTTATATCCGCGAACGACCACTTTCTGATGGCGGGCGCCTGCGGTGAACAGCAGCCTGTCGTCCAGCACGCCCAGCGTATCGCTTAGCAGCCAGCCCTGGGTACGGGTGCGCCCGCTGGTCAGCGGATCGCTGTACTTCCCGCCAGAGCCGTTCAGGTTGGTGCTGTCCGGCATATCGACGCCGGTGTTGTGGTAGATGTTGGTGGTCGGGTTATCTTTCGTCGCCGACATTTTCCACGCGATTTTTTCGTTTTTGGTCATCGCTGAATAGCCGACGTTGACCTTGTGCGAGACGAAGCCAGTATTGAAGTTACCGCGAACGCCCGCCATGCCGCTGACGGAATCGCTGATGCGGTTGGTATCAAGGCGGCTGACCGTTGCCTTGCCGCTTTTATCCACCAGCTTCGGCGCGCTGTAGATGCCTTCCTCATGTGCGTGCTGCGCGCCCAGACCGGTATAGGCCGTCCAGCCGTCGGTGATGTCGTACTCGCTGCGCCACATCCCAAATTCGTTTTCGATGTTGCTGTAGGCCCACTTCTGCGAGAAGTTGCGATCGTTTTTCGGCGGCTCGGGCACGAAATCAACCGCAGAAATATTGACGCTGGTCGGGCTGCCGTGGAAGGTTTTCTTCTGATAGCCCAGATCCAGCGAGGTGCGGAAGCGGTCGCCCGTGTAATCGAGACCGGTTGAGAGCAGCGTGGTGCGGCGGCGGTCATTCGGTATGCCGGTTTCCCCTTCGCGATGGACCAGGTTCACGCGCGCGCCGAACTGGTCGCTGTCGCCGTAGCGACGGCCCGCATCCAGCGTAGTGCCAATCTGGGAGTCCGAGGTGTAGTCGACGCCGACTTTCGCCTGCGGGAGTGCCCCCGCGTGTTTGGGCTCAAGGTTGATCATTCCGCCCACGCCGGAGCTTGCCGCGCCGTTCATTAGCGAGTTGGCCCCTTTGAAGATCTCTATGCGGTCAACCATCTGGGTATCCACAACCTGGCGCGGCAGCACGCCGGACAGCCCGCCAAAGGTCATGTCGTCGCCGTCGAACTTCAGGCCACGGATGCGGTAGGTCTCCGCGCTGTTGCCGTACCCCTGAACGAACTGCACGCCCGCGTCGTTCGCGACGACATCGGCAATGGTTTTCGCCTGCTGATCTTCCACCAGCTTCGAGGTGTAGCTGATGATGTTGAACGGCACGTCCATGGCGTTCTGCTGGCCCAGCATCCCCATGCGCCCGCCGTTCGCCACCTGTCCGTCAAGGAAGGCCGGTACCAATTGGTCGCCACCGGGTTTGAAATCGCTGGCAGGTTTAGCCTGGACAACGAGGGTGTCCTCTTTTTGATTGTCCGCCGCGAAGGCGGAATGTGTCGCCGCGCCAACGGCGAGCGCCAGCAGCGTTTTGTGCATGATGGTGTTGTTCATCGTTAACTCATTTTAAAGTGCGCGCAAAAATGACCCGTTGTCGGGCCTTAGAATATGTTGAACACAATGCAAATGAGAACTATACGTATTATCTATGCGTTAGCAAGTGTAACCGCGTTCATGAGGAGGTTTGCCGAGAAAAGAGGGGAACAACCACCCCGTTTCGGGGCGGTGAATATCACAAAACGCGCGCGATACCTGCAACATCAATGCGTACCGCCGCACCCGGGGTCCATCCTGGCTGGCTGACGGTCTTCAGGGTCACGGACTGCTGCCCGGCTAATCCCAGGGTGAGCGTCGACAGCTGGCCGGTGAAGTCCACGTCGAGAATTGAGATCGGACTTTCATGCGCTGCACATACCGTCACGCGTAATTGTTCAGGGCGCATCATTACCCTGCCCTGTCCTGTCGCACGCGCGTTGTCCGTCGGCACTTCACCCAGCGCGCACACGGCATACCCGGCCGCAAGCTGAGCAGGCAGGATCACGGCATCGCCAAGAAACAGCGCCGTCTCTTCGTCAACCGGACGGGTGTAAACATCATAAGGCGTACCGACCTGCGTGAAGCGCCCTGAGCGCATGACGGCAACCTGCGTGGCAAAGGACAACGCTTCGTTCTGATCGTGGGTGACCAGAATCGAGGCCACGCCCGCTTCGGCCAGCAGATCGGCCGTTGCCTTACGCGTCGTGGCGCGCAGGCCGGTATCCAGAGCCGAGAACGGTTCATCCAGCAGCATCAGTGAAGGCCGCTGGGCCAGCGCACGGGCAAGGGCCACGCGCTGCTGCTGTCCGCCGGAAATCTCGTGGGGCCAGTGCGTTGCGAGCTGCCTGTCCAGAGAAACCATCTCCATCAGCGCCTCAACGCGCTGGCGTTTCTCGTGGCGGGTGCCGTCCAGCCCCCAGGCGATGTTGTCTGCCACATTGAGGTGCGGGAACAGCGCACCCTCCTGAGGCACAAAACCAATCCGGCGCAGGTGGGCGGGAACAAAACTGTTTTCATCGAACAGCGTTCTCCCCTGCATGACAATGCGCCCGGTGTCAGGCGTTTCGAACCCGGCAAGAATACGCAGCAGCGTGGTTTTCCCCGACCCGGACGGCCCGACAATCGCCGTCCTGCTCCCCGGCGCCACGCTCAGGTTTAAGCTCTCGAGCACCTGCACATCAGAAAACGATTTAGAAATGGCGGTTAATTCAAGCATGTCATAGCCCTGCAATTTTTTTCGACTGCATATAGAGAATGGCGGTCAGCGGGAGTGAAATCAGGATCATCAGCATCGCGTAAGGCGCGGCGGCAACATAGTCAATTTCACTGGTCAGCGCCCAGAATCCGGTGGAGAGCGTGCGCGTGCCCAGCGGAGAGAGCAACAGCGTGGCGGTCAACTCGTTGCTGACGCCGAGGAAAACCAGCGCGGCCCCCGCTGCCGCACCCGGCGCGGCCAGCCGCATCGTGACGCTCCAGAGCGCCTTCGCGGGCGTGCTGCCCAGGCTGCGCGCCACGTTTTCCAGCTCAACCGGCGCCTGCGCAATCCCCGCCCGCAGGTTGATGAGCGCGCGGGGCATAAACATCAGCAGGTAGGCCAGGAACAGGGTAATTTCCGTCTGGTAAATGGGACGGGCGTAATGAATGGTGACGGTGACCAGCGCCAGCGCCGTGACGATGCCCGGCAGCGAACTGGTGATATAGATGCACCCTTCCAGCATCCGGAAGATGCGGTGCGGATAGCGAATACCCAGCCACGCGATGGGGATCACGCACGCCGTCGTCAGAAGCGCACCGCCCACGCCGAGCATCAGCGTCTGGCGCAGGGAGTGCCAGAGATCGGCACTCATCCAGTTCTGCACGCCGCCGAGCCAAATCCAGCGACACAGAACAACTAACGGTACGCCCAGCGCCAGTACGATCAGCACGATGAAAAACAGCTGGCCCAGCGCGGCGGCCACAGGCTTCAGCGGCCAGCGTTTCTGCTCGCGCGCGGCCCCGGCGCCAATGCGCGCGTAGCGTGCTTTTCCGCGCGTCACGCCTTCCAGCACTAAGATAGCCAGGCAGCATAACGCCAGCACGCCTGCCAGCATGTTCGCCGCCGGGCCGCTGAAGGTAGACTGGAACTGGTCATAAATTGCCGTGGTGAAGGTATCAAAGCGGATCATCACGTACAGGCCATATTCCGCCAGCAGGTGCAGCGCCACCAGCAGCGCGCCGCCGCAGATAGCCAGCTTGAGCTGGGGCAGCACCACGCGGAAAAAGACCCGCCACGGCGGCGTACCCAGCGAAGCGGCGACATCTTCAAGCGTCGGGTCAAGGCGACGCAGCACCGCCGCAACCGGCATATAGATAAACGGATAGTAGGCAAGAACGGAAAGGAACACGCCCGCGGAGAGCCCATGCATAGACGGGACAGCGCTCACCCAGGCATAGCTTTGCACAAACGCGGGGATCGCCAGCGGGGCGACCGCCAGTGCGGACCAGATCCCTCGCCCGGCAAGCTGCGTGCGCTCCGTGAGCCAGGCTATCGCCACGCCCGTCACGATACACAGCGGAACCGCTAAAGCCGTCAGCCACAGCGTGTTGCTGAGCAGCTCTGCAACACGCGGGCGAAACACCAGCGCCTTAATGGTTTCCCAGCCGGTCTCAATGCCAATGGCAATGATAAAACCCAAAGGCAGAAGCGCCATTAATGAAAACAAAACAGCTAACGCAACCATCGGCAGTGCAGGACGCTTGCGGGCAGTCTCCTGCACTCTGTTTTTTCCGATGTCGAGACTCAGACCAGACATAAGGCGTTCACTTCACTCTCAGGATCACAGCAGACCGGCTTGCGTCATCAGCTCGATAACTTTTTTACTGTTGAGCGTTGAGGGTTCAACTTTCGGTGCATCAAGATCTTTCAGCGGAACCAGTTTCGGGTTGGAGGCCGCGTTCACGCCCACTGCGTATTCAAAGGCATTATTGGTACGCAGGCTTTCCTGACCTTCTTTACCGGTAATGTATTTGATGAAGGCCTGCGCCTGCGCTTTATGCTTGCTGGATGCCAGCACGCCGCCGCCGGATAGGCTCACAAACGCGCCCGGATCCTGGTGTTTGAAGTAGTAGAGCTGGGTGTTTTTGCTGTTCTCACCGGTTTTGGACTGATCGACAAAACGGTAGTAGTGATAAATCACGCCGCCATCAATCTGACCGGCATTGACCGCTTTCATCACGGTGCTGTTGCCTTTATAGGCAACGAAATTGGCTTTCATCGCCTTGAGCCATTCCAGCGTGGCCTTCTCGCCTTTCAGCGCCAGCATCGCGCTCACGATGGCCTGGAAATCCGCGCCTGACGGTGATGCCGCCCAGCGGCCTTTCCACTCGGGCTTTGCCAGATCCATCAGCGATTCAGGCAGCTGCTGTTCGTTCAGTTTTTCCGGGTTATACACAAACACCGTGCTGCGGGCCGCGATGCCAATCCAGCGGCCGTGCGCCGGACGATATTCTGCCGGTACCTGCTTCAGGGTGTCTGCATCCAGCGGCGCAAACAGGTTGGCGTTATCCACCAGCACCATTGAAGGCGAGTTCTCCGTCAGGAACACGTCTGCCGGTGACGCGCTGCCTTCCTGAACCAGCTGGTTACCCAGCTCGCTGTCATCGCCATTACGCAGAGTGACTTTAATGCCGGTTTCTTTAGTAAAACCGTCCACCCACGACTTCACCAGGTTTTCGTGCTGCGCGTTATAAACAACGATACCTTCGCTGTTATCGGCCGCAACCGATTGTGTAGAAAGGAAAAGTGATGAAGACAACAAGGCAAGCGAGAAGCAGGACAGCAGGCGAGAATTCATGAACATATCCTTAATAGACCAACGTGATTAACGACTCATAGCTTTGTGGGACAGGATTAAAGCATACAACAACGCTAATGATAATTAGTATCAATCCAGTTTACGCGTAAAAGTGTAAAATTTCTTTTTAGAAGATTTTAGAATGATAAAAATCCAAATTTTAATGAGAGATAATTTTTAGATTAAGAAAACCTTAAGCTTGCTTAAAATGAAATTGATTAGCCTTCTATTCATTATGACGCGAAGGTAAATCTGTTATTCCTGCGCCCGGAAGATATAAAAGCCCCGATTTTGCGGAGCTTTTTATGCTTATCCGGAGGTCGCTAAATTTATAAGGCGACTAATTTAAAAAGCATCACATAACCGCATGAGGGGCATACATCGGATAGGTGAAGAACAATAAATGCACGCAGTTCAGCCCAAAATGGAATAACGTCGCAACCCAAAGCCTGCCGCTCCACATCCACGCCAGGCCGTAAATAATGCCGGAGAGGCTGGCAAAAATAATCAGTAGTAAACCGCCGCTATAATGCATCAGTCCAAAGATGACTGAGGCAATCAACAGCGCGACAACAGGATGAATAATCCGGGACAAGCGTTGCTGCAGGTAGCCTCTGAACAAGGCTTCCTCGGCCAAAGAGACGAAGAAAATATTCGCAAGGGCAAATTGAGCGAACCATTCTGGCGCATGCGGCTCAATTCTCAGCCCACCTAATGCAACAGCCAGAAGTAACAGCGCGGGTATCGCAAGAATCAATATTCCCCATCCAACCTTACCCGCTTTATAGAGGGGTTTTGCTACGAATAACGTTGACATGCACGTGATTAAAAAGAACGGCACCACTGCCTTGTCCATATTAAAGTACATACTGAACGGTATGCTTTGCGGACCAACGACGACAGCATCCAGCACCCTGGGGTTATGAAAACCCGGAATCAAATGCAAAACCAGGGCAACGGCGATGGCCACGCACAGGCCTTCGACCAGATATGTATATTTATTATTTTTATTACGTAGCCATTCAACAACAGACCAGCCAACAACGATGGATGCAATAACCAGCAGCGCCGGGGCGTCAAGAATACTCTGTTTCCAGCCGAGAAATGCCGTTAATCCCAGCATCAGGTAAGCCAGGCTTCTATTAAGGGAGAGTGCGGCAAGCGAAGTTGCGAGTAGATACCACATAAATGTCCTTCTTGACCGGTAAATTTTAGGGGCGATGTCCCAAATATGTCCCACAACGAAAATCAGGAGGATGTGAAGGAGGCGTAACTCTATGAAATGAAATGGCACGCCCTGTAGGATTCGAACCTACGACCTACGGCTTAGAAGGCCGTTGCTCTATCCAACTGAGCTAAGGGCGCACTGATATGCGTGTACTTCGCGGTGGTGAAACGCGAAGAATTATACGGTCAATGGCAGGTGAGTCAATGCCTTTTCCGTTTTCTACGGCAATTACCGCTAGCCGATTGTAAATACGGCTATTTTCTCAACATTTCGTCCTGTTTCACCGTAAAATTTAGCGCTGCGAAAAGGCTTAGTTGCATTTAAGTAACGCCTGCTGTTTTCCTGAACGTCAGCTCGTCACACTAGAGTCAGGTATCCCGGCCGCCTGGAGGCTGACAGACAACAGGACAATGGAGTGACAGCGCAAAACCCGATCGATACGCCCCCCCGGTTACAGTACATTTCTCAGGACATCGTCGGCATTAAGCTTGAGCCCATCGTCGCCCTTTCCTCCCTGCGCCAGGTTGGCGTGGAGGTACTTAGCGTCCTGGCCGACACGCGGAACAGCGAGGACTTTTTTTGCGATCGGTCCGCAGAGTGGTCGATAACGCTGCTTGAAGCGCAGCTTGCCGCGTTAAAAAATACGCCGCACGGTCATAATCTTTTTATTAATTTGCCGATAACCGTCCTGACAGAGCCCGCGTCATTTCAGCGACTTATCCGGTTGCCAGGCGTGCCGCTCAATATTGAGATTGTCGACCTCGCGTCATTTTTGGCGCTGTCCCTCGTACAGAAGCAGCATGTGGTTCAAAATTTGCGGCAACTTAGCAAACAGGGACACGCTATCTGGCTTGATGACGTGGATGACGTCACTGTGCAGTCGTTTTTATCCTACCGACTCCCGTTAAGCGGCATCAAAATAGATAAGGAAGCATTCTGGCGTTTACGCGACACCCCTGCGCTGAGGCAACTGGTTTCCCTTTGCTTTCAGCTTGCCGGGAAAGTGCTTATTGAAGGTATTGAGACTGAACGCGATCGTACCTGGGCACTGCAGGCAGGCGCAGACCTCGGCCAGGGATATTACTGGCCGTCCTGGACATGGCCGGAGGATTAAAAAGCCATTTCCAGGAGGGAGACCATGCGAATGACAGTGCGCCGTTACCGGCGGCGGCGTACAGGAAGTGATGCACTGGGATTTACGCGCTCACCTTTTGCTCCCCCCTTTTTCGACCGGCTCGAATTCTTGAGCCAGTCTATCAGCCAGCCCCGCAAAACCGACGCCCCGTTTATCCTTCTGGTGACGGAGGATCACTACCTGCGCACCGGTTTTCTCAACGGGCAGTTTCCCCTGAGCAGCTGCTGCGACTACGCCACGCTGGACGACGCCCTTATCGCTCAAACGCAGTGGCCTTCAGCCCGTCTGGTCGTGGATATTGAAAGCCGATCCACGGGGCTTCTGGAGAAACTGGATCAGTTGAGACGGCATAGCCTGTTTCCTCCGTTCCTGACGCCATGGCTGTTGGTCCGGGCCGATAATTACGACACCCGCCTCTTCTGCAAAGCGGCAGGTCCCTTTCATGTGCTCGAACGTCAGCTGAACGCCGCTGCGCTCCAGCACAGCCTGCTGGATACCCTCCCTCCGCCGGGTACCGAGAAAGACTGGTTCTCGCGCAACGAATGGCCCATCCTGCAGGAACTTTCCCGGGGCAAGACATTGCGTCAGATTGCCCTTATGCAAAATCGCCCCTATAGCCGCATTATCTATCGTCTCAGCTGCATCCTGCTGAAGCTGGGGCTAAGCCATCGCCAGGAATTACTGCATCTTCTTAATAACCTCTCAGACTGCACGTTTTCACTCACGTCCTAACCCCTTATTTCCTAAAGCGGTTTAAGAATTTACTTACCACCATCGTTGCAAAAATGTTAATTTTTAACAATAAAATCGAATTTATAACTATTCCTAATTTATGGGTGTGAACCTTGTGAAATGCCACAGATTAACGAAACGGCAGCACTTTCCTCCATCCGTTAAGTGAATGAAGAAGGCGTTAACAGGATGATAATGATGTAAAAACAAGCAACTTAGCGACAACTGCCAGGAGGAAAAAGCGAAGCGGATAGCATGTTCTCCTGTACAGGAGATGCGGGCCTTCGGGTAAACCTGGGCGCTTTCAGATGAAGGTCTGACGGCCTGCGAGGGCAATTTTCAACCTCACCTCTGTGGGTTTGTCCCTTTAAAAGAGGTGTATTTTTGTTAACAATTAATCAACATACAGAGATATCTGTTATTTTTTGTTATTACATAAAGATGAAAATATGCGGTAAATGAGATAACAGGATATTTCCGCTAATTTTAAAAAAATAGCGATTCAGATCCAGAAGATAATACAAACCAATACCCTCATATTAATTTACAGGGTTTTCGGAAAAAACTTACCCTGTATAATAAGATGCGTATCAAATATGAATAAGAAAAACCTTTTTGCCAACACCAGCCTAATGAGATGACCGCGCTGAGGCATAGTTCTTTTCATTACGTAAACAAGGATGCTTTCGCTCTTTCCAGGGAAATACTACGGTATAGGGATCTGCACATTATATCCTTCCGGCATTTCGAGAGTTTTACCAAACTCTGCATAACGCTTTTAACAATCTGAGGCATTAAAAATGAAACCGGCATCCGTTATCATTATGGACGAACATCCTATCGTCAGAATGTCGATAGAAGTCCTGCTACAGAAAAATAAGAATATCACAGTCAAGCTCAAGTCTGGCGATAGCCATGAAGTCCTTGACTGTATCCGCAATCACCCTATCGATCTGGTGATCCTTGACATTGAACTCACGGGCACGGATGCTTTCGCTTTACTTAAGAGAATCAGAAACTTAAACAAAAACATTAAGGTTCTGTTCCTCTCGTCTAAATCAGAGTTATTTTATGCGGGTCGCGCTATTCGCGCCGGGGCAAATGGCTTCGTAAGTAAACGAAAAGATTTGGGTGAGATCTACAACGCCGTAGAAATGATCCTGATGGGCTATTCCTTTTTCCCGTCGGAAACCCTGAACTTTATAAACCATTTGGGGTCAGGGAAAGGGATGGCAGTCGATATGCCATTATCGAATCGCGAGGTCACGGTATTACGGTATCTGGCGAATGGATTATCCAACAAGGAAATTGCTGAACAGCTGCTATTAAGCAACAAAACCATTAGCGCGCACAAATCCAATATTTATTCCAAGCTGGGTGTGCAAAGCATCGTGGAATTAATTGATTACGCTAAAGCCCACGAGCTGCTATAACCTGAATTCACTCCCCGCAGCTTATCTGAGCTGCAGGGAGTGCGGTCAGTGCTAATTATAATTAATCATGAAGGTGGCATCCGCATCGGCCCGTCCGGGCTGAGGGTTATCGGCAGTGGCAATATAATTGGCATAAAATGACAGAATCGCATTTCCCTGCGCATCAACCGAGACCGGCCGGCTGGCCTGCTGAAGCGCCAGCCGCGTTTTATCCGCATCCCTGATCTCAACGGCGACATGGCTTGCTGTACTGGCGTCGTTCAGCGCCAGCAGGCCGCTATTGCTCCCGTCAGCTTTACCCGAAAACGTAATGGACGCCGCGCCCGGCGGGCAGCCGGTCAGCTTCAGCGTAAACGGCATAGGCTGCGTGCGGCTCCCGGTGGTGCTGAGCTGTTTCGTGGGCCAGGTGCCCAGCGGGACGGCTTTTTCGCTGTCGCTGCCCTCGGCAACGCAGGTAAAATCGACGATATTGCCGTAAAGCCGAATGTTAATCTCGCCCAGGGCGGTGTCCGCCTGAGCCTGTGTGCAAAGCGCAAAGAGCGCCACGGTGATAAAACGGATCCCGTTTCGCATATCGGCTCCTTAGTCGTAATCCACGCGCAAATACCCGCGCGAGGTGAAGCGCCCTTCCGCTGGCTTATTGCCCGTCACGCTCACCGGCCAGACCCGGATCCCCACCTGCGCCTGCGCGCTGTCGTCAAGGCGGAACGGAATTTTGCTCGTCAGGTTGTTGGGCGTCAGCGGCGCCCCGCTCTCGTTGGCAATGATGAATCCCACGTCCGGGTTATCCGACACCAGCACATTATCAGAGACTTTTTCCGCCTCGACGCGCATCGTCAGCATGGCGTTCGCCTCCACGTTGGTGCATTTGATGGCGATGGTTTTGCTTTGCGATGAGACGCCTTCCGGCTTGTTACCCACGCCCGCCTTGCTGAACAAAGAGGCGCCGATGTCGCCGAAATCAAACTCCACCACGTTACCGGCATTAATGGCGCAGCTTTGCGGCACCTGAATGGTTCCGCTGTAGCTAATGGTATAGACCGGCGTGGTGAGCGGATCGGAAGAAGTCGTGGTGACGTAAACGCGGAACATGGTGGCACGCGGGATCACCACCATGTTGATAAAACGCCGGGTAACCTTAAGACGGAAGACCAGGCTGGAGTCCTGAACGCCAAACGGTTTGTTTTTGGAAACGTTAGGATGGCTCCCCATCTGGATATAGCTTTTGGGCGGATAAAACGCGCCAGCATAGCTGTCCGTGATTTTCATCGCCCCGTCCAGATAGTCGTTAAGCTTCAGATATTGATAGCCATCGCTCGTTCCCGTTACCGGATAATCGGTGACATAGCTGCGCTTGGTGGTATTTCCGGTCGTCCCCTTCGGGCAGACGGCATTCACCCCGACCCACTGCGTCTTCTCGTTGAGCGTCACCACTTGCCCAATGTGATTGTTCGAGCTGTTGAATTTATCCGTCAGGTCGTAATGCACCTCCGTCGGTACGCCTTTTTCATTGACGCACACGGTGGCTAACGCGTTTGTCGCGGGCAGTAACGCCAGAAGCGACAAGGCAAAGATATGGGTTTTATTCACAGCGAATCCCCTTCAGTGTGATTGCCTGTTGCAGGCTCTGTTCAGACAAGCTGTAAGGTGCGCGACACTGGGACTGCGCCCCGTCACCCCACTGGATCAGCAGTTCACCTTCCAGCGGCAGCCCACTCAGGTAAATTTGCCCGTCATCCCCCACCATGCTGGTGACGCCGCTTTTGGTCTCACGCACCACCGCGCCGAACGGCACGGGCTGGTTGCCGCGCGTTACCGTCAGCAGGGCGCGCACGCCAATGCGGGTATCAAAGCTGGCGCGTACCAGCGCGCCTTTGGTCGGCACCACGCTGCTCACGTTGTTTTCGATATCGGTGTTGTTGCTCATGGTGTTGGTATCCAGCGCCACGCGGTTGTAGCGATAGACGGTGGCATACGGCATCACCGCGTAGCCTCGCCAGTCGGTTTTCACGCCGGTCTGGTTTTCAATACTGACGCCCGATGCCCCCGGCGCTTTGATCAGCACGTTGGTGTCGCCCAGCGGCTGGCTGAAGGTCACGCCGTCGGCGTGGCCGACCACCCCGCCGGAGAGCTGCCAGTTGAGATCGTGCTGGTCGCGGGAATAGTTGTAGCCCACCCCCAGCGTGCCGTAGGTCGCCTGCCAGTTGGCGCTAGCGCTTCCGCTTGCGCCGTTGGTGCTGGCGTGTCCCTGGGTCACGCTGTAGTTCAGGTTGCGATCCTCCAGCAGCGTTCCGCTGACGCCGGTTTGCCAGCTTGTGTCGCCATCGCTGTTTCGACTGGCGGATGCCGTAGCGTAGGCGCGGTCAATCGCGCTGTCCCGGCGATAGCCCTGACGGGTAAAGAGGCTGAACGGCACGGAGACGTTAAACGACGCGATCCGATCGGTGCCGTCTATCCCCACGGATTTATTCCACGACCACGAGACGGAGTAGTTGATCCCCTTCACGCCCCCCGCGTAGCCCAGCTGGTACCAGAGGTTAGTCTCGTCCGTTCCCCAGTAGGTTTGCTCGCTACCGGAGATATAGACCGAGCCGTAGTCCCCCAGCGACTGAGAAACGTTGAGCTGGAAGCGGCCTTTTTTATTCCACGTCAGGTTGTGATAACTCTGCACGTCCGGCACATCGTTATCGTTCTGGCTATCGGCATACTGATAGCCCTCCATTGAGCGCCAGGCGACATCGTCGAGGGTGTAAAACCCTTTTGTGGAGTAGCGGTAGCCCAGCAGCTGGAAGTTGGTGCCGAAGCCGTTAAGGGATTTTGCGTAGAGGAAGCGCAAAGACTGCCCTTCATGCTTGCTGTCGTCCGCGAGCTGGCTGCGGGCGTGGGTGATATCGAGCGAGACCGCGCCCCAGTCGCCCAGGTTTTTCCCGGCCCCGACGGCCACCGCGGTATAGCGTGACGCCAGCTGCGTCCCGCCGTAGAGCGTAAAGCCGTTGGCAAGGCCGGTAATCAGGGTGCCCTGGGTGAAGAACGGCGTATCCTGATCGCTGTTACCGCTGCGGTAATCCCCCGCAACGAGGTCATACTTCCAGCGCCCTTCACGCTGCAGAAGCGGGACGGTGGAGTACGGCACGGTATAGCGCTGCTGGGTGCCGTCTTTCTCTTCGACCGTGACTTCAAGGTCACCGCTTGAGGAGGTCGGGTTAAGATCGGTAATCGCAAATGCGCCCGGCTGGACATAGCTTTGATAGATAACGTAGCCGTTCTGGCGAACCACCACTTTGGCAGGCGTACGGGCGATCCCGCGCACGGTCGGCGCGTAGCCCTGCAGGCTGTCCGGGTACATGCTGTCAGACGAGAAGAGCCGCCCGCCGCGGAACCCCATGCTGTCGAAGACGTCATTCCCGGTATTGCTGTCGCCCAGCACCAGTTCGCTTTTAAGCGGGATGACGGTGCGCTGAGCCCAGGTGCCAATATTCTGCCACTCGCTGTGCCGCTGCCCGTTATTCTGCGTGTACCGCCATGCGCCGTTGTTACGTAAACGCCAGGCGCCATAGTTCAGCCCGCTCTGCAGGTTCAGATAATAGCTGTCGTCTTCGCTTCCCCGGTTACCGGTGAAGCTGTAGTTCACCAGCGCGGCGGGAATGCCTTCATCCCACTGTTCAGGCGGAATGTAGCCCCGGGCGCTGTTTTGCAACGCCACCTGCGGCAGGCTGACGTCCAGACGCTGAGAGGCAAAGTTGAATACCGTTTCGCTGCCGGGTATGGCCGTGGTCAACGGAACGCAGGTATCGCCCTGCACCTTAGCCAGCTCGGGAAACGCCGCGACGTTGACGCCAAAGCGATCCAGCATCGCGCGCGTAATGCACGCCGACAAACCGCCCGCCACCGGCGGCGTGTTCTCGGCCTGCTCAAAACGCACGTCCTGGGTACCGATAAACTCATCGTTACGCCAGATATCCACGCGATAAACGCCGGGTGCCTGCTGGTGTCCTTGTTCAAAACGCGACAAATCCGCCACGCTGGCGGTGTCGTCGGACAAGAAGGCCGGGTTGAAATAACTTTCGCTCCAGCCAGCCTGCGGCCAGAGCGCAGCCATCAGCGCCAGCGCAACCGGGCAGTAACGTCTCTGGTGGTTTTTCATCGCCCTGACTCTGCTCACAGGTTGACGCTACGCGCCGGAGTAATGGCACCGTAGTCATTCACGCTCTGCCAGGAAAGCGTGCCGCTGGCACCGGCTGGCAGCACCTGCTGAGCAGAGCTTTTCGGCGCAACCATCAGGTTATCCAGCTGCTGCCCGCCCAGCTTCAGATTGACGAGGGTGATGTAATACGGGGAAGCGTTGCTGACTTTGAGATGGTTGCCCGCGCGCTCAAACCGCAGCTGGGAAAGCGCCTCTTCCGGCTGCATCGCCAGGTTGTTCGGGCGCACAAACAGCTTGATGCGCGAGAGGATCGCCAGCTGCAGCACGTTATTGTTTTCCGTTTTCGCTTTGTTCACCGACGGGATCGCCTTCACGTTCATGTAAAAGAGCGATTCGCGATCGACAGGCAGTGCCGGTCCGGCATAAATAATACGCAGCGTGTTTTCACTGTTCGGCTCGCTGACAAACAGGGGCGGAGTGACGGCAAAGGTTTTTTCTTTTTGCCCGCTCGCATTTTCGATCCACGCGTTAATTAAATAGCGTTCCTGTTTGTTGCTGTTGGTGATCGCCAGCGACGTTTGCTTTGCCTCTGCGGGATAAATAACGCGCGTGGCCCCCAGAGCAATACCGCCGGAAGCATTTGCGCAGGCAGAAACCATCATCAAAATAAACGATAAAAAAAGTCCTGGTTTAATTAGGGTATTCATCACAACCGTACCTTTAATAATGTGTTCGCAGGTGTTATGGATAAATCAACGTAAACCAGACATCCGACTGAATTTTGCCTGGCTCGAGGTGTTCGGAAATAGCCCGATAGCGGGCGCTAAAATGGAACGCGAGCTCGCGGGTATCGATCGGCAGCCAGCTGACGGCCGTGGCGTTTGGGATAACCTGACGCTGCTGTTCGTCAAAGAGCGCCAGCCCCACGCCGCTGCTGACGGGCGTTTCACCCGGCCGCGATGTCGCCAGAAAGACCTGCGGATCTTCTGCGGGCGTCACGCCCTGAAACTGGATCCCCACGGTGCGCGAAACATCAACGCTGCAGTCCAGCAGTCGCACGGTAAAAGGCACGTTAACCGTGGAAAAACTACCCACGCCGGAAAATGAATTGGTTCGGTACTGCCCCATGTCGATGCGCATATTCTGGCTGTCGGGCGCCACGGCGCAGCCGCCGTTCACCAGTTCACCTCTGAGATGAACCTTGCCACCTTCGATCACCACGGTATGCGCCGATGCCGGGCAAGCCATCGCAAGGGTTAACAGCAGTAGTGTTCCAGTCCTTGTCATCCTTCGTTCCTGGCATTTGCGTATGACGGGCCTCGTCCGTGAGGCCTGAACATCCCTGTGCGGAGGAATTACTCGTATTTCATTACGAAGGTGGCGTCAGCGTTCGCCTTGCCTGGCTCAGTGGTGGCAGCCGTTGACTTGTAACGCGCGGTGAACTTCAGGGTGTTGGTCCCTTCGATCAGCGTCTGCGCAGCAGAGAAGGTCGCGCCGTCTGGGGTCAGAACGCTGGATTTGCTGTCGAGGATTTCGATACCCACGCCTTTCGCGGTGTTGTCGTTGTTACCGGAGGTCACGGCCAGCAGGGTTTTGTCGGTTGGGTCGATCTGACCGGTGAACGCAACGGCTGCGGTTTTGGCCACCAGCGGATCGCAATCATTCAGTTCAATGTTGAATGGAATATTAGAGGTGGTGTCGCCCACTTTGGTAAATTTCGCGGTGCGATACTGACCCAGATTAACGGTCTGCTCGGAAGAATCCGTATTTACTGAACAAGCCGCATTAACCAGCTCACCTTTAAAATGTACGGTACCGCCATTAACGGAAACCGGCGCAGCAGGATCTGCTGCATTTGCGGCACCTGCAACCAGGGCCAAAGTAGCAATAACAGTAGAAGCAATGTTGCTGAGTTTCATGTCTATTCCTTTAAAATGTAAATAACCCTTCCCGCGAATAATCGGGAATAAGAAATACGTTCAATTGATTAATTGAAAGCTTATTTCGGAGGAGACAAAGTAGCTCAGGACGCGTTTTTTAAATATGTCAAAACGCTGCCATTTCGCCAGGTCACATCCTAATACCGCCTAAGAAATTGACCATCCCCTACGAAGGGTTTTTACGTCTCACTGATAAAAACGCGTAAAGGGTGACTGACAGCGACGCTCGCTTCTGACAAAATACACGCCATCCCCCCTTTCAAACGTTACAGACGGAATCTTCTCTCTGATGGCAGCAAAGATTATTGACGGTAAAACGATTGCGCAGCAGGTGCGCTCTGAGGTCGCGGAAAAAGTGAAGGCGCGTAAAGCTGCCGGAAAACGCGCCCCCGGGCTGGCCGTTGTGCTGGTTGGCAGCAACCCGGCATCGCAAATTTATGTCGGCAGCAAGCGCAAAGCGTGTGAAGAGGTGGGCTTCGTCTCCCGCTCTTACGATTTGCCGGAAACCACCAGCGAAGCAGAGCTGCTGGAACTTATTGACACCCTGAATGCCGACAAAGAGATCGACGGTATTCTGGTTCAGCTGCCGCTGCCGGCGGGTATCGACAACGTGAAGGTGCTGGAGCGTATCGCACCGGATAAAGACGTGGACGGTTTCCATCCGTACAACGTTGGCCGCCTGTGCCAGCGCGCGCCGCGTCTGCGCCCGTGCACGCCGCGCGGCATTGTGACGCTGCTGGAGCGCTATAACATCGACACCTACGGTCTGAACGCCGTGGTTATCGGTGCGTCCAACATCGTGGGCCGCCCGATGAGCATGGAGCTGCTGCTGGCGGGCTGCACCACCACCGTGACCCACCGTTTCACCAAAAACCTGCGTCACCACGTCGAGAACGCCGATCTGCTGATCGTCGCGGTCGGCAAGCCGGGCTTTATTCCGGGCGAGTGGATCAAAGAGGGCGCGATTGTCGTGGACGTCGGGATTAACCGTCTGGAAAACGGCAAAGTGGTCGGCGACGTGGTGTATGAAGATGCCGCTGCCCGCGCGTCTTACATTACCCCCGTACCGGGCGGCGTTGGCCCGATGACCGTTGCAACACTGATTCAGAATACTTTGCAGGCGTGCGAAGAGTATCACGACGTAGAGGAAGCATAAGATGGCCACATTTTCATTAGGCAAACACCCGCACGTTGAGCTGTGCGATCTGCTCAAGCTGGAAGGCTGGAGCGAAAGCGGTGCGCAGGCCAAAATCGTTATCGCCGACGGGCGAGTGAAAGTCGACGGTGCGGTGGAAACCCGCAAGCGCTGCAAGATTGTCGCGGGTCAGACCGTGAGCTTTGAAGGAAAGAGCATTACAATCACCGCCTGAACTTGTCGCACGGAAATCGGCCTAAAAAAAAGGGCGCCAGTACATGTCTGGCGCCGCAGTTGTTAGTGGGTAACGTTAACAATTTTCACGTCATAGATCATCGTAGAATTAGGCGGAATATTCGGCGGGCTGCCAGCGTTGCCATAAGCCAGCTCGGGTGGCACAACCATTTGTAGTGTGCCTTTATTGTTCAATTTGCTAATTGCAGTTTTAAACAGAGGCGGGAACTTTTCCAGCGGAAGCACCAGCACTTTGCCTAATTTATTCATATCTTTAATGACCTTACCATTCGACAAGCTCTCTGTTACCGCAATGGCAACGATATCAGAATTCTTAATTTCCCCGCGCCCCTTTTCTGTTATACGGTAGTAATATCCCATATCAGCACGCTTCACGCCTGGTTTCTTACTGTAGGCGGCGATGAGCTTTTTGCCCTCATCTTCAGAGGTGGAAGGTTGCGATGATTTGGCCATAACGCTGGTATCCATATCTTTCAATTCGGCCAACATTTGTTCCTGAGGGATTTTAAATTTCCCTCGCATCATATCCATGACACCACTGATGACCTGTGGCTGAGAAAGGGTAAAGCCGTCACTTTCCACTTTTTTCATCGCACTCAGCACGTCGTGGCCCCAAAATGCACCGAGGGCGTAAGCGCGGATATCGTCTTTACTGGTGGGGACGGGAGTCTCAGGCTCCGTATGCAGAGAAGCGAGTTGCTTGCTCTGACTTTCCAGTTTGCTATTTGCTTCTTGCCATTTTTTCTCTAACGCCGCTCGCTTCGCCTCATTCTCGGTTAACGCTTTATTTGCCGCCGCGAGTTCAGTGGTTTTAGCATTCTGTTGTTCGTTAAGCGCGGTCATTTTTTTGGTTAGTTCCACAGCCTGCTTCTGAGTCTCTGTTAATGATTGCTTCAGATTTATGACTTGCTGGCTGTCCTCAAGGTGGCTGGCATTCATTTCCACCACTCGCTTGTTCGCCATTTCAAGTTGTTGAGAAGCGCTTTGCCACTTTTTCTCCGCATCAGCACGCTTTACATCACTGTCCGCTAATGCTTTTTTCGCCGTGGCAAGTTCCACTGCTTTAGTATCCTGCAACGCTGACAGTGCAGTAATCTTCTTCGTTAGCTCAACATTTTGACTCTGAGTGTCTGTCAAAGACTGTTTCAACTGCTCGACTTCCTGCCCATCATCCAGACGCCCCGCTGACAGCTCAGCAATCCGTTTATTAGCGTTTTCCAGTTGCTGTGTAGCGTTTTGCCACTTCGTCTGCATATCAGCAAGCTGCTTCTGCATCTCTTTTAATTGCTGCTGGGCTTCGCCCGATTTAGACGCGCTCTCCTGAGCCTGCAAAATTTGTCGGGTCAACTCTGCTATCTTTTTCTCTTGCGCTGCCTTCATCGTCGCTATCTGGGCATTCAACGCATCCGCCTGTGCCTGCGAGGTCTGCAAACGATAGCGGGCACTTTTAGGTACAGATGTTGCTCGTGACTCCTGTGCAGAAACAACAGGTTCAGGAAGCGTGACATTTTTCTCCAGTAATAAGGAAGGTATTTCACTAGATTGCGAAGCTATCGAATCGAGAGACTTTACCGCAGCCGTTGTATCACTCGCCTGAACCTGCAGAGCAATCGAACAGCCAAATACCATCGGCAGAGCGATGATCAACGGCTTCATTCTGAATGCACTCATTTAAAGTTCTCCACGCGATTAATGAGCGCCTGCCTTACAGCCTGCTCAATATCACTGCAGATTTTTTGCGTTTTAAATTTATAGAAAGCGTCCATGGTATCTTTCGTTTGTGGATTGATATCTTCGCGTACAGCCGTGTAAACAGACACACTTGAGATTAACTCATCAAAGGCTGCTTTTTTCTGTGCGTAAAGTCTTTGGTTAACTTTCGATAACACTATCAGCTCTCGCTGACAGGTTGAAGCCGCCCCCGATTCGGACGATGTTAACTCTGGCCGGGCTATCTTAGGCGCAGGAGCTTTCGGTGTTATCACAGGTGCTGGTACGTAAGAGAGTGATGCTGGTATTTCCGATCCTGCGCGAACTTCATTGGATTGAGAATGTTGACAACCCGTCAACATCAAGAGATGTGAAATAAAGAGCAAAGTAACCAAATGATTTATAGTATGTTTTTCGCGCAATCTACTAATGACGATCACAATATTTATCCTTAATATAACGAAACCATTTATAGAAATCTTTTACATATGAACCAAAAGACCGCCTCATAGCTGAACATGGTAGGGACGCGACATATCATCCATATATGTTACATTGAAATTTTCACAAAATAATGATGAAAAGAAATTATTCTTGTCCAAAATTAGACGATTCAAAATCTATCTGCAAAAAGTAGAGCTCCTCATGAAATAATGGCGGTGTCTTCACAATCCTAAAGATAATATTATGACTTCATGTAATACTATTAATAATTCATAAACTAAATAATTCGAGTTACAGGAAGGCGGCAACTGAACAAGTCCCGATGAACTTACTTAGGTAATTAATTCGGGCGAGTGAAGGAAGCCCACCTGCATATTCAAAGACGATGGGTGTGATTATCTGTTTTACATGGATAGCGGATGTAGGACTACGGTTATTACACATGTTGCCGTGCCATTTGCCTGGGTCTGGGACTGAAAGTCATTCCTCCACGGATCGTGTCAGAACTGCTGTGGGTGTGGTGCTGATGGGAGTGCTGTGGTGGAGAAAACGTGCGCGCTGATGCCCTCACCCCGGCGCTGTACAGTCCGAACGCCGTTTGCAGGCCGGGCAAGGCGAAGCCGCCACCCGGCAATTTCTTTCAGCATCTCCTCATACCCATCGCGGTTATTTATCGATCAACTTCAAATAATCACTATTTCATCTGTTGAAACATGAAAATTCTGTTGCGCGTTTTTCACTCTTTGCCCACGATAAGTAGAACGTTCTACTAAAACGTTCTACTTACAATAACAGCGCCAAAAAAGCGCTACTCGGGGGAAATCAGCATGAGTCTGATATCAGGGTTTGTTAAATCGCTGTCTAAGTTATCGATGATTGGTCGCGCCTTAATGCTGCCAATTTCACTGCTTCCCGCTGCGGGCCTGCTGCTGGCCTTCGGCGATAAGTTCCATCTGCCGCTGATGATGAACGCGGGCGGGGTGATCTTTGATAACCTGCCGATGCTGTTTGCCATTGGCTCCGCCGTGGGTCTGGCGTCAGAATCCGGCATCGCGGCGCTGTCTGCGGCGGTGTCGGTGTTTGTCACCAATATCACCATCAGCACCGTGCTGAGCATCACGCCGGAAATGGCCTCCCAGGGCGGGAAGTACGCCATGGTAGTGGGTATTCCGACGCTGCAGATGGGCGTCTTCGGCGGCCTGATCTGCGGTATTCTCGCGGCCTGGTGCTATAACCGCTTCCACACCATGCAGCTGCCAGAATTCCTGGGCTTCTTCTCCGGCAAGCGCTTCGTGGCCATTGCAACGGCGTTTCTGTCGTTCCTGATGGGGCTGCTGCTGCCGTACGTGTGGCAGCATATCCAGGCCGGTATCGACGCGCTCTCCGTCGTGGTTAACGGCGATAATCAGGCGGCGTCGACCTTTATCTTCGGTCTGGTAGAGCGCGCGCTGATCCCGCTCGGCCTGCACCACATCTGGTATCCGTCGTTCTGGTATTCGTTCGGGGATTACACCACCCAGGCGGGACAGGTGATCCACGGCGACCAGACCATCTGGTTCAAGATGCTGGAAGAAGGGGTGAAGTCCTTCAGCAGCGACACCTACCAGAATGCCGGTAAATTCATGCAGGGCGAATTCCCGCTGATGCTGTTCGCGCTGCCCGCAGCGTGCCTGGCGATGTATCACGAAGCCCATACGAAGAATAAGAAAATCGCGGCCGGTATTCTGTTCTCTGCGGCGCTGACCTGCTTCCTGACGGGGATCACCGAACCGGTCGAGTTTACCTTTATCTTCGTGGCGCCGATCCTGTACGTCTTTAACGCCATCATGGCGGGTCTGGCCTACATGACCATGTACCTGCTGCATGCGCATATCGCCAAGTCGTTCTCCGCGGGCTTTATAGACTATCTGTCATTCGGGATCCTGCCGTCATTTAACGGTTACCAGACCAACTTCCTTAATGCCATTATCATCGGCATTCCAATGGGCCTGATTTATTACTTCACGTTCCGCTTTGTGATCCGTCGTTTCGACGTGAAAACGCCGGGCCGCACTGAAGTGACCGCCAACGCGGATGATAAGTCTGATTCAGAACTCGCGACCGAGATCATCACCCTGCTGGGCGGGGCGCACAACATCGACTCCGTCGGCGCCTGTATCACCCGCCTTCGCCTGGAAGTGGCAAAAAGCGAGGTGGTCGATAAGGACGGCCTGAACGGACTCGGCGCGCGCGGCGTGGTCTTCGTCGGCGACAACGGTATTCAGGTGATTTTCGGTGCGAGAGCACAGTTTATCGCCCAGACCATGTCCACTATGATCGGCAAATAATAAGATGCCTGAACGACGCGTCTCCTGTAGTCTGGGAGACGCATTGTCGTATCTGACTGATAATCGGTGAATTTCAGGGAGCGGTTTTGAAGAAAGTCAGCATTATTGATGTCGCAAAGCACGCGGGCGTGTCGGTCTCAACCGTCTCGCTGGTTTTGCGCCAGAAAGGGAAAATCTCAGAGGCAACGATCGAGAAGGTCAACGCCGCCATCAATGCGCTGGGCTATGTTCATAATGTCGCCGCTGCCAACCTCCGCGCCAATACGTCCAATCTGATTGGCCTGATCCTCCGTGACTTTAGCGACAGTTTCTCCATCAAGGTGATGGCGAGCATCGTCCAGGATCTTGAGAAACAGGGATATATGGTGTTTCTCGGCCAGCCCCAGAACGACCATGACCATCTTGAGCGCTGCCTGCTGTCGTTTAAGCAGCAGGGCGTCGCCGGGGTGATCTATCTGGCCTCGGATACCCGTACCTCCACCCTGCCGGAGCAGATTCGCCGCTGCCCGCTGCCGCTGGTGGTGGTCTCTCAGTCGCTGCTGGATGAAAAATGCAATCTGGTGATGCGCGATAACCGCCAGGCGGCAAACCTGGCGGTGCGTTATCTTATCGAGCGCGGCCATCGCAATATCGCCTACATTGGCGGGCGTGAAGGCTGCCTTATCCGCGAGCAGCGCCTGCTCGGTTTTCGCAGCGCGATGACGCAGAACGGGCTGGTCTGGCGAGATGAATACTCTCCGGCCTGCAGCGATGACACCCTGGCAGCGGGTTTCGCCACCCGCCAGTTGCTGGAAAAAAACAACACCATCACCGCCCTGCTCTGCCACTCTCCGGATGCGATGATCGGCTCCATCTCCGGTATTCATCAGGTCGGACGAACGGTGGGTAAAGATGTGTTTCTGACGCAGCAGGTCGCGCTGGTCGGTTTCGAAGATATGCTCCACGTTAACCTCACCTCACCGTCCTTTACCTACGTCTCATCCGCCAGCGAAGAGACCGGGCGTCAGGCTGCCGGGCTGATTATTCGCACGCTGAAGGAGCCGACGCTGCAAACCCAGCGCATTACGCTTTCCGGGCAGCTAATCGCGCGCGAGTCGGCGTAAAAATAAGAATTTGACGCGGGTCTGCCGGCGCGGGATTGCTGCTATATTTCCGTGATTTGCCATGGATAATCGCAATGCCTACCGTTATTACACACGCTGCTGTTCCGCTTTGTCTGGGCTTAGGCCTCGGAACCAAAGTGATTCCTCCCCGCCTGCTGTTTGCCGGGATTGTCCTCGCCATGCTGCCGGATGCCGACGTGCTGGCGTTCAAGTTCGGCGTCGCGTACGGCAATGTTTTCGGCCATCGCGGCTTTACCCACTCCCTGCTGTTCGCCTTTGTGGTGCCGATACTTTGCGTGCTGACTGGACGACGATGGTTCCGGGCCAGCCTGACGCGGTGCTGGCTGTTTTTAACCGTGTCATTGCTGTCGCACAGCCTGCTGGATTCGATTACCACGGGCGGGAAAGGCGTCGGCTGGCTGTGGCCGTGGTCAGATGAACGCTTCTTCGCGCCGTGGCAGGTGATTAAGGTCGCGCCGTTTGCGCTGTCGCGCTACACCACGCCGTACGGGCATCAGGTGATTATCTCAGAGCTGCTGTGGGTGTGGCTGCCGGGAGTCGTGCTGATGGGGTTGCTGTGGTGGAGGCGGAGATAAAAGCAAAACGGCAACTCAGTTGCCGTTTTAGTGTTTACACCCTCTCCCTGTGGGAGAGGGCTGGGGTGAGGGCATCAGCGCGCACCAGACTTACTTACGGCGCCAGGTGGTGCCCTGCGGGCCATCTTCCAGAATGATGCCCATCTCGGTCAGACGATTACGCGCCGTATCTGCCGCCGCCCAGTCTTTTGCCTGACGCGCTTCCAGACGCGCTTTGATCAACGCTTCAATCTCCGCCACTTCACCGTCGTCCGCCTGCGCACCGCTCTGCAGGAACACGTCCGGATCCTGCTCCAGCAGGCCGAGCACGGAGGAGAGCTTACGCAGATGGGACGCCAGGGCATTCGCCGCAGCCATATCTTCTGACTTCAGGCGGTTCACTTCGCGCGCCATGTCGAACAGCACGGAGTACGCTTCCGGGGTGTTGAAGTCGTCGTTCATCACCTCAACAAAGCGGGCTTCGAACGCTTCGCCGCCGGCTGCAGGAACGGACCTGTCGGTACCACGCAGGGCGGTATACAGGCGCTCCAGCGCAGAGCGCGCCTGTTTCAGGTTCTCTTCGCTATAGTTCAGCTGGCTGCGATAGTGGCCGGACATCAGGAAGTAGCGCACGGTTTCCGCATCGTAATACTTCAGCACGTCACGCACGGTGAAGAAGTTACCCAGCGATTTAGACATCTTCTCGCGGTCAACCATGACCATCCCGGAGTGCATCCAGTAGTTCACATACTCGCCGCCGTGGGCACAGGTGGACTGCGCGATTTCGTTTTCGTGGTGCGGGAACATCAGGTCTGAACCGCCGCCGTGAATATCGAAGTGCTTGCCCAGCTGCTTGCAGTTCATCGCGGAACATTCAATGTGCCAGCCCGGACGACCTTCGCCCCACGGGGATGGCCAGCTTGGCTCACCCTCTTTGGACATTTTCCACAGCACAAAGTCCATCGGGTTACGCTTCACGTCAACCACGTCAACGCGTGCGCCCGCCTGCAGCTGGTCCAGATCCTGACGGGAAAGCGAACCGTAGGTTGGATCCGTCGGTACGGAGAACATCACGTCGCCGTTGTCCGCAACGTAGGCATGACCGCGGGCGATCAGCTTTTCGGTGATCTCGATGATTTCGTGAATATGGTGGGTCGCGCGCGGCTCGCTGTCCGGGCGCTGAATATTCAGGGCGTCGAAGTCTTTGTGCATTTCGACGATCATGCGATCGACCAGCGCAACGAAGCTTTCGCCGTTTTCATTAGCGCGCTTGATGATTTTGTCGTCGATGTCGGTGATATTACGCACGTATTTCAGGGTGTAGCCCAGAAAACGCAGGTAGCGTGACACCACGTCGAAGGCGACAAAGGTACGGCCATGGCCAATATGACAGAGATCGTAAACCGTAATACCACACACGTACATGCCGACTTCCCCGGCATGGATAGGTTTAAATTCCTCTTTCTGGCGCGTCATTGTATTAAAGATTTTTAACATCGAAGATTCCATGTAAACACGTGTGTGGTTGAAAACCGGCTATTCTACCCGTAATTCAAACCCGAAGCAGCACACAATGCAAGGTGATCGCATCCTGTGGTTATGCTATAACAAGCCCCTATAGATGACCCGAAGGCGGGTCGACGTACCACAATAACGGAACAGGATGCAAAAATGGTTACTTTCCACACTAATCATGGCGATATCGTAATCAAAACCTTTGATGACAAAGCGCCTGAAACAGTTAAAAACTTCCTGGACTACTGCCGCGAAGGTTTCTACAACAACACCATTTTCCACCGCGTGATCAACGGCTTTATGATCCAGGGCGGCGGTTTCGAACCTGGCATGAACCAGAAAGAGACCAAAGAAGCGATCAAAAACGAAGCGAACAACGGTCTGAAAAACACCCGCGGTACGCTGGCAATGGCCCGTACTCAGGCTCCGCACTCTGCCACCGCACAGTTCTTCATCAACGTGGCTGACAACGACTTCCTGAACTTCTCCGGCGAAAGCCTGCAGGGTTGGGGCTACTGCGTATTCGCAGAAGTGGTTGAAGGTATGGACGTGGTTGACAAGATCAAAGCCGTCTCTACTGGCCGCAGCGGTATGCACCAGGACGTTCCAAAAGAAGACGTTGTGATTACAAGCGTGACCGTCAGCGAGTAATTCGTGGCGACACTCTTTATTGCGGATCTGCATCTGCAAACAGAAGAACCGGCGATTACCGCCGGTTTTCTGCGTTTTTTACGCGGTGAAGCGAAAAGCGCCGATGCGCTGTACATCCTGGGCGACCTCTTTGAAGCCTGGATTGGCGACGACGACCCTAATCCGCTGCACCGTGAAATGGCCGCCGCCATTCACGCGCTGGTAGATTCCGGCGTCCCCTGCTACTTCATTCACGGCAACCGTGATTTCCTGATCGGCAAGCGCTACGCCCGCGAAAGCGGCATGACGCTGCTCCCGGAAGAGCAGGTGCTCGACCTCTATGGCCGCAAGGTTCTGATCATGCACGGCGACACGCTCTGCACCGACGATACCGGCTACCTGGCGTTTCGCGCCAAAGTCCACACCCCGTGGATCCAGAAGGTGTTCCTTGCGCTACCGCTGTTTATCCGCAACCGCATCGCCGCCAGAATGCGCGCGGACAGTAAAGCCGCCAACAGCAGCAAATCCATGACCATCATGGACGTGAACCCGCAGGCCGTGGTGAGCGTGATGGAAAAGCATGGCGTTCAGTGGTTGATCCACGGTCACACCCATCGTCCTGACGTCCATTCCCTTCTCGCCAACGGCGAACCGGCCCATCGCGTGGTATTAGGTGCCTGGCACACCGAAGGCTCCATGGTCAAAGTCACGCCAGAGGGCGTGGAGCTGATCGCGTTTCCGTTTTAACCCCTCGCACTATCATTCTATTTTTTTGAACAATATCGGCAAATTGTTTCGATTTTAATCAGCCTGTGGTCGGCCTATTATTTATCACATCAGGGCAACACGCCCTATCCCAGATAAAATACTTAAGGAATACGACCATGAAATCCATCAAAACTTTCGTTGCAGTTGCCGCTCTTTCTCTGGTTTCTTTCGGTTCTTTCGCTCAAAGCGTGAGCGCAACCGCCTCTACCCTTGACCGCGCAGAAGCGAAAATTGCCGCGCAGGCTGCTGAACAGGGCGCGTCTTACAAAATCACCAGCGCGAAGGTCGACAACCGCGTGTATATGACCGCAGAACTGACGAAATAATGATTGCCCATCGGCAAAAGCAGACCGCCAGAATGCGGTCTGTTTTGTTATGAATTGATGGCAACAACGGCTCAAGATTTAACCGCGCAACCGTTTTCCTTGACCGTATAACATGCTATTCTCTGTGCCCTCGAAAGCAGTGTGTTTCGCACCACAGGAGTTTTAAGACGCATGTCTTCCCGCAATAATCCGGCGCGTGTCGCCATCGTGATGGGGTCCAAAAGCGACTGGGCTACCATGCAGTTCGCCGCCGAAATCTTTGAAATCCTGAATGTTCCGCACCACGTTGAAGTGGTCTCCGCGCACCGTACACCGGACAAACTGTTCAGCTTCGCCGAAAGCGCCGAAGAGAACGGTTATGAGGTGATCATCGCCGGTGCGGGCGGCGCAGCACACCTGCCGGGCATGATTGCCGCCAAAACCCTGGTGCCGGTACTGGGCGTTCCGGTCCAAAGCGCCGCGTTAAGCGGTGTGGATAGCCTCTACTCCATCGTCCAGATGCCGCGCGGTATTCCTGTCGGCACGCTGGCGATTGGTAAAGCGGGTGCTGCCAATGCCGCCCTGCTGGCGGCGCAAATTCTTGCGACGCACGATAAAGCATTACACCAGCGTCTGGCGGAGTGGCGTAAAGCCCAGACCGACGAGGTGCTGGACAATCCGGACCCGCGGGGTGCGGCATGAAGCAGGTTTGCGTCCTCGGTAACGGCCAGCTAGGCCGCATGCTGCGTCAGGCCGGTGAGCCGCTGGGTATTGCCGTCTGGCCCGTCGGGCTGGATGCTGAACCTGAAGCCGTACCGTTCCACCAGAGCGTGATCACCGCCGAGATCGAACGCTGGCCGGAAACGGCTCTGACCCGCGAGCTGGCGCGTCATAACGCCTTCGTTAACCGCGACGTGTTCCCGATCATTGCCGACCGTCTGACGCAAAAGCAGCTGTTCGACAAGCTCGGTCTGCCAACCGCGCCTTGGCAGCTCCTGTCTGATAAAAGCGAGTGGAATGACGTTTTCGCGATGCTGGGCGAGCTGGCAATCGTGAAGCGCCGCGTGGGCGGCTATGACGGCCGCGGCCAGTGGCGCCTGCGTGCAGATGAAACGGCAGAACTGCCGGACGATTGCTACGGCGAGTGCATCGTTGAGCAGGGCATTAACTTCAGCGGTGAAGTGTCGCTGGTTGGCGCCCGCGGGCACGACGGGCATACCGTCTTTTATCCGCTGACGCATAATCTGCATCAGGACGGCATTCTGCGCACCAGCGTCGCCTTCCCGCACGCCAATGCTGACCAGCAGGCGCAGGCGGAAGATATGCTCTCTGCCATCATGCACGAACTCGGGTATGTGGGCGTCATGGCGATGGAGTGCTTTATCACCCCGTCCGGTCTGCTGATCAACGAACTTGCGCCGCGCGTGCACAACAGCGGCCACTGGACGCAAAACGGCGCGTCCATCAGCCAGTTCGAGCTGCACCTGCGCGCGATTACCGACCTGCCGCTGCCGCAGCCGGTGGTCAACAGCCCGTCGGTGATGATCAACCTGATCGGCACCGATCTGAACTACGACTGGCTGAAGCTGCCGCTCGTGCATCTGCACTGGTATGACAAAGAGGTTCGCGGAGGTCGTAAGGTCGGTCACCTGAACCTGAACGACAGCGACACGAGCCGCCTGAGTGCTACCCTGGAAGCGATGATCCCGCTCCTGCCGCCGGAATATGCGAGCGGTATTGTCTGGGCACAGTCAAAGCTCAAGTAAGACATCTGCGCCGGGGAGTTGATCTTCCCCTTCCCCGGCGTACAATTCCCGCCCATTGCTGCTGAGTTTTCTTCTGGAATAACCATGAACGATGGAACGGACTATCGCGCGATCCTCGCGTCTGATACCCCTTTAATCGACGTTCGCGCGCCGATCGAATTTGCCCAGGGCGCGATGCCTGCGGCGGTCAACCTGCCCTTAATGAACGACGACGAGCGCGCTGCCGTCGGCACCTGCTATAAACGCCAGGGCCCCGAGGCCGCTCTGGCGCTCGGCCATCAGCTGGTGAGCGGCGAGACGCGTGAGGCACGCATCAACGCCTGGCGGGAAGCAAGCCTTGCCCATCCTGAGGGCTATCTCTGCTGCGCGCGCGGCGGCCAGCGTTCGCATATCTCGCAGGCCTGGCTGAAAGAGGCGGGCATCGACTACCCGCTTATCCGCGGCGGCTACAAAGCCCTGCGCCAGACGGCGATTCAGGTGACCATCGAGCAGTCACAAAAGCCGATGGTGCTGATTGGCGGCTGCACCGGAAACGGTAAAACCCTGCTGGTGAAGCAGCACGCGCAGGGTATCGATCTGGAAGGGCTGGCGCACCATCGCGGTTCGTCGTTTGGCCGCACGCTGACGCCGCAGCTTTCCCAGGCCAGCTTTGAAAACCACCTTGCGGTTGAGCTCCTGAAAAAAGACGCCGCGCGCTGGGTGCTGGAAGACGAGGGCCGGATGATTGGCTCCAACCACCTGCCGGAGTGCCTGCGCGACCGCATGGTTGAAGCCCCTATCGTTGTTGTCGAAGACCCGTTTGAAATTCGTCTTGAACGTCTGCGCGAAGAGTATTTTGACCACATGTGGGCGGATTTTTCTGCCGCATACGGCGAGGAAGCAGGCTGGAAGGAGTACAGCGAGTATCTGCACCACGGCCTGTTCGCCATTCGCCGCCGTCTGGGGCTGCAGCGCTTTGCGGAATTCACCGCCTTACTGGACGCCGCGCTTGTCGAACAACAACGTACTGGCAGCACTGACGTGCACTTCAGCTGGCTTGCGCCGCTGCTGAAGGACTATTACGACCCGATGTACGGCTATCAGCTGGAGAAGAAAGCGGAGAAGATTGTCTATCGCGGGACGTTTGAAGAAATTGCTGAGTGGCTTGATCGCTGAAAAATAAAGCCGGGTGGTTTGTTCCCTCTCCCCGTGGGAGAGGGTCAGGGTGAGGGCATCAGACCGCACCCAACAAGACGACTTAGAAGTCGTAACGCAGACGCACCAGGTTCATATCGCCCAGGTTGTCGGTGCTGGATGTGAACACGTGTTCGTAATCCACGCGGAAACCGTAATCCAGCTGGAAGCTGATACCCACGCCGTTGTCGATGCGCTGGTAGTTACGGCCGTTCACGTATTCAATACGGTCACCCATGAAGTAAGGCTGGATGGATTTAACCGCGTACTGACCGATTGGGAACTTGTAGCCCGCAAAGTATTCAATACCCCATGCATCACCGGCGAAGTAGTCGTTAACAGACACTTTTTTGGTGGTCAGGAAGTTCTGGTACCAGCCGCCGCCTGCGGAGAAGGTCCAGTTGTCCGGCGTCCAGCTCAGCGCGGTACCGAGGATGTTCTGGTCGTAGGTTTTGCTGTCGCCGTTGTCCGGGTTACGCATGTCCGCGCGGGTATAGTTCCACGCCGCGCCCCAGGTCAGGTCGGTGGTCAGGTGGTAATCCAGACCCAGTGAACCGCCGCCTTTACGCTTGTAGCGCAGGCCGTTGCCCGGCAGGTATTCGCTGTCTTCAAACAGGTAGGATGCATAAATGTCGGCATCACCGACGGTTTTCTTATATTTCAGCATCTGGCGTGAACGGTAAGAACCGTCGTAATCGCCGTTGATCCCGTTACCTGGCGCCTGACCGATCATGTCGTAGTCCCAGATATCGGTTTTCGCGCCAACTACATCATAGTAAACGCTGTTCTGTTGACCGAAGGTCAGCGTACCCCAGGTGTCGCTCTTCAGACCGGTGTAGAGCATACGACGCGTGGTGTCGTGTGCGCCGTCGGCGTAGTGGTGATCCCAGTTAAACTGCGCAGGAATATTGACACCCAGCTCGTAGTAGCTGATCCAGCTGATGTCATCAAACAGGTAGTAATCAGCCGCGAAACGGAAACGGGTGCCGCCGTCAAAGCCGTTACGCTTGTAGCTGTTTTTACCGTCGTCGCCGGTCATGTTCTGGAACTGAGGACGAATACTGCCGCCGACGGTGAAGTTCAGGCGGCTCAGCGGGTTACCCGCCTGAGGATCCTGCTTAAGAACGGTGATTTCCGCCTGAGAAGCGAAGGACGTCAATGCCACTGCCGCGCCGATCGTTGCCGCCAGCGCTGATTTTTTTATAGTCATTATTTTTCCTTAATAGACACGCTGCTAAATATTTAGCGGGTGAATATTAACTGGAAATAATCGGGCCGTGGGGTCGGGTTTTTAATGTTTTGTGCTACTAATTGAGATGGTATTATCACTTTGTGCTATTTAAACGCTTCGCGCCGGCATTAAAACCCGGCGCGCAACTATCACCGTGCTAAATCAACTCGCAAACTGACGGAACAGGGCTTTCCCCTTTAACAGCCGCGTGCCGAGCCAGCCTCCGCAAAGAGAAAGCAGCACCGCGCCGCTGAGAGGCAGGATCAACCAGAGACGCCAGTCAGGCTCCCACGGGAAGTCGAAGACCTTTGTCTGCAGCACCGCCAGCGCCGTTTCTGCGCCAATGGCCGCAACCAGACCCGCCACCAGCCCCAACAGCGCAAATTCGCTCCAGAGCGTCTTGCGCAGCAGCCGCTTACCGGCTCCCAGCGTCCGGTAGACCACCAGCTCCTGATGACGCTGGCGCATGCCCACCTGCACCTGGGCCAGCAGCAACAGTACGCCGCAGATCGTCACCAGCACCACCATGACCTCCAGCGCGCGGCTCACCTGCTCCAGCACCTGCCCCACCTGCTTCAGGATCGCCCCAATATCCAGCAGGCTGACCGTCGGAAACTCCCGGTTAAGCTGGGTCAGCATGCCGTTGCCGTTTTCCCAGCGGAAGCTGGTGAGCCAGCTCTGCGGCTGTCCGTCCAGCGCGCCCGGCGGGAAGATAAAGAAGAAGTTTGGCCGCAGGCTTTCCCAGTCCACTTTACGCAGGCTGGTGACTTTCGCAGTAAAATCCTGGGTATCACCGGTAAAGGTGACGCTGTCCCCCAGCTTCACGTTCAGCCGCGTCGCCAGCCCCTCTTCCATCGACACTTCCCCCGCTTTCGGCGGCCATGTGCCTGCGGTAAGCGGGTTGTGGTCAGGGCGTTTCTCCTGCCAGGTCAGGTTCAGCTCGCGGTTCAGCGACTCGTCCTTGTTCCCCTCCGCTGGCTGACCGTTGATCTGGGTCAGACGCGCGCGAACGATGGGATAGAACGACTCGGGAATGATGTGATGCTCCGCCAGGAAGCCCTTCAGCGGCGTGACCTGCTCAGGGGCAATGTTGATCAGGAAATAGTTCGGGCTTTCCGGTGGAAGCTGCTGCTGCCAGCGATCCAGCAGATCGCCGCGCAGCACCAGCAGCAGCGCCAGCAGCATAAACGACAGCGAAAACGCCGACAGCTGGCTGAGCGTTGACCACGGCTGATGCAGCAGGCGGTTGACCGCCAGGCGCACGGGCAGCGATTTCACCGTGAGCCGCTTCAGGACGTTAAGCAGTATCCAGCCCAGCACGCCGCACAGCAGCGCCAGCACAACCGCCCCGGCCAGTACCGCCCACAGCAGCGTGCTGCCCCCCATCAGCCACGCCAGCAGCCCCACCGCCACGGCAATAATCACCGGAAGGTAGAACTTCAGCGGCCAGACGTTCGCCACCACATCGTTGCGAAGCACGCGCAGCGGCTGCGTCGCGAGCAGCAGGCGGTAGGGGCGTAGCCCCACCAGCAGCGAAATCACCGTCATCGCGCCGATTGCCCACAGCCACGGCCAGAGGCTGGCCGGCGGCAAGGCGGCCGGGAGCACCGGTTTCAGCATCACCATCAGCAGTTTTTCAAACAGCAGCCCCATTATTCCGCCGGTCAGCGCGGACAGAATCAGCAGCATCAGCCACTGGCCAACAATCAGCTTGCGCAGCTGCGCCCTGCCCGCCCCCAGGGTTTTGAGGATCGCCACCAGGTCGTAACGGCTGCGGCAGTAATGCCCCATCGCCACGGCAACCGCCGCCACCGCCAGCAGCAGGGTCAACAGGGCCGACAGCAGCAGGAACTGCTGAGAACGTTCAAGAGATTTACCCAGCGCCCCTTCGTCCTGCTCCAGCCCGTACCAGCGGTGCTCTGGTTTGAGCTGCGGCAGAAGCCATTTTTCGTACGCCTCAAGCTGGGCAGGCGTGCCGCCAAACTTATAGCGCCAGGTGACGCGGCTGCCCGGCTGTACAGCATGGGTTGCCGCGACATCCACGGTGTTCATCAGCAGGCGCGGCGCGAGCTGGAAGGGGTTAAAGCCGGAATCGGGCTCCTGCACCACTTCCCCGGCAATGTTGAGGGGGGCGTCGCCGACGTCGATGCTATCGCCGGGTTTCAGGTTCAGAAGCGCCATCAGACGTGATGCCAGCAGCACCGTACCGGGCTTGGGCTTCAGCCCTGGCGGGTTGGTCTGCAGTTCGCCGTACATCGGATAGATATCATCGACGGCTTTAACGCTGGCGAGCTGCGGCGTGTCGCCCGCGAAGGTCATGGTCTGGAAGCTTATCTGCTCTCCCACCTTCAGCCCTTCTTTACGTGCCTCTGCAATCCAGCCCGACGGCACCGGGCGGGAGCTTTCCAGCGCCCGGTCCCCCGCCATAAACTCCCGGCTCTGCTGGCTGAGCCCTTTTTCCATGCGGTCGCTGACGCTGCCGAGCGCCAGCACGCAGGCCACCGCCAGGCTTAGCGCCAGCCAGACAATCAGCAGCGAGGGCGAGCGCCACTCGCGCCAGAACCAGCGGGTAATCATGCCTCCTCCTGAAGAATACCGTTCACCAGCCGCAGGCGGCGGTCGCAGCGGGCGGCGAGCTGCGGATCGTGGGTTACGAGGATCAGCGTGGTGCCGTGCTCGCGGTTGAGCGAAAACAGCAGGTCGGCAATTTTGTCGCCGGTTTTACGGTCAAGGTTACCGGTGGGCTCATCGGCAAACAGGACTTCGGGACGGCCGTTGAACGCCCGCGCCAGCGCCACGCGCTGCTGCTCGCCGCCGGAGAGCTGGGCGGGAAGATGGTCGAGACGCTTGCCCAGACCGAGCTGCTCCAGCAGCGCCTTCGCGTGCGCCCGGCTTTCACGGCTGTTTTCACCGCGCAACAGCGCCGGGAGTTCGACGTTTTCCAGCGCGTTCAGGGTTGGGATCAGCATAAAGGACTGAAAGACAAAACCAACGTGACGCGCGCGCAGCGCGGCCCGCGCCTCTTCATCAAGCTGATGCAGCGGTTGCCCGACAAGGTGGACCTCGCCGCTGCTGCCGTCGTCCAGACCGGCCAAAATCGCCAGCAGCGTGGACTTGCCGGAGCCGGATTCGCCAATCAGCGCGATGGTTTCAGCGCGTTTGACAACGAGTTCAACTCCGGTAAGGATGGAAAGCTCGTGTTCCCCCTGACCGACGGACTTCTTAAGATGATGAACTTCAACACTGTTTTCCGCTGGCATTTGCCCTTCCTGTTTTTGATTCTGATGACCTTCCGCGCGGCGGCAGCGGACACGTTACTGGTTCTCGGCGACAGTCTCAGCGCAGGCTATCGCATGGCGGCCAGCGCGGCCTGGCCCGCTCTGCTCAACGACAAATGGCAGAGCAAGACCGCTGTAATCAACGCCAGCATCAGCGGCGATACCTCGCAGCAGGGCCTGTCGCGCCTGCCTGCGCTGCTCAAACAGCATCAGCCGCGTTGGGTGCTGGTAGAGCTTGGCGGTAACGATGGATTGCGCGGTTTCCAGCCTCAGCAAACCGAGCAAACGCTGCGCACCATTTTGCAGGATATCAAAGCGGCAAACGCCCAGCCGCTGCTGATGCAAATTCGCCTGCCCGCCAACTACGGTCGTCGGTATAATGAAGCCTTTAGCGCGATCTATCCTAAGCTTGCCAAAGAGTTTGATATTCCGCTGCTGCCATTTTTCATGGAAGAGGTCTATCTCAAACCCCAGTGGATGCAAGACGACGGGATCCACCCCAATCGCGATGCTCAGCCGTTTATTGCCGACTGGATGGCAACGCGGCTGGCTCCTTTAGTTAAACATGACTCCTGATTAAGCGGAGATCCTGACAGGTAAAGTTATGCAAAAATCGGTCTTAATTACAGGATGTTCCAGTGGAATCGGCCTGGAAAGCGCGCTCGAACTGAAGCGCCAGGGGTTTCGGGTGCTGGCGGCCTGTCGCAAACCCGACGATGTCGAACGCATGAACGGGCTGGGCTTTACCGGCGTGCTGCTGGATATGGACTCGCCGGAGAGCGTTGAACGCGCCGCCGATGAAGTGATCGCGCTGACCGACAATCGTCTGTACGGGCTCTTTAACAACGCCGGCTACGGCGTGTATGGCCCGCTGGATACGCTCTCCCGCGAAACGCTGGAGAAACAGTTTTCGACCAATTTCTTCGGCGTGCATCAGCTCACCATGCGTCTGCTCCCCGCGATGCTGCCCCACGGTGAAGGGCGCATCGTGATGACGTCGTCAGTGATGGGGCTGATTTCAACCCCGGGCCGCGGCGCCTACGCCGCCAGCAAATATGCGCTGGAGGCCTGGTCCGACGCCCTGCGCATGGAGCTGCGCCACAGCGGCATCAAGGTCAGCCTGATTGAGCCCGGCCCGATCCGCACCCGCTTTACCGAAAACGTGAACCAGACGCAGGCAGATAAGCCGGTCGAAAACCCCGGCATTGCCGCACGTTTTACCCTCGGGCCAGAGGCGGTAGTGGCCAAAGTGCGCCATGCTTTTGAGAGTGAACATCCCAAAATGCGCTATCCGGTAACGCTGGTCACCCACGCCGTAGGCTGGTTAAAGCGCCTGCTACCGGGCCGGATGATGGACAAAATTTTGCACGGTTGAGTTGAAGCGACGACGCTCATCCCCATGTAAAGAACAAACCGACAAAAGAGAAAGCCGCATGTCCGTACAGAATATCGTCAATATTACAGAAGCTAACCTGCAACAGACCCTTGAACAGTCGATGACCAAACCGGTCCTGTTCTACTTCTGGTCTGAACGCAGCCAACACTGCCTGCAGCTGACGCCGGTGCTGGAAAGCCTTGCTGCGCAGTACAACGGTCAGTTCATCCTCGCGAAGCTGGACTGTGACGCCGAGCCGATGGTGGCGTCCCAGTTTGGTCTGCGCGCCATTCCTACCGTCTATCTCTTCCAGAACGGCCAGCCCGTTGACGGTTTCCAGGGGCCGCAGCCGGAAGAGGCGATCCGCGCCCTGCTGGATAAAGTGCTGCCTCGTGAAGAAGAGCTGAAAGCGCAGGAAGGCATGGCGCTGATGCAGGAAGGTAAATACGACGAGGCGCTGCCGCTGCTCAAAGAGGCGTGGCAGCTGTCGAATCAGAACAGCCAGATTGGCCTGCTGCTGGCGGAAACGCAGATTGCCCTGCACCGCTCAGAAGACGCGGAAGCCGTTCTCAAGACGGTTCCGCTCCAGGATCAGGACACCCGCTATCAGGGGCTGGTCGCACAAATTGAGCTACTGAAACAGGCGGCGGACACCCCGGAAATTCAGCAGCTGCAGCAGCAGGTTGCCAACAACCCGGCCGATGCCGCGCTGGCAAGCCAGCTGGCGCTGCAGCTGCATCAGGTGGGGCGTAACGAAGAGGCGCTTGAGCTGCTCTTCAGCCATCTGCAAAAAGATTTAGCCGCCGCAGACGGTCAGGCGCGTAAGATGTTTCAGGAGATCCTGGCCGCGCTGGGCACCGGAGACGCGCTGGCGTCGAAGTATCGTCGTCAGCTGTACGCCCTGCTGTACTGATAAAAAAAGCCCAGTGGCGGCTTCGCCTTACCGGGCCGACAAAAGCCGATATTACCCCGTCTTTTTCAACTGCGTCACCACCAGCTGGTGGCGCGCGTTGTAGAACTTCCGATAGGTCAGGTAGCAGGCAATGATGGTTGACAGGCTTGCCGTGGAGAGCAGCATAAACGTCACCATGATCTGATACTTAATCGCTTTTACCGGATCGATACCGGCAAAAATCAGCCCCGACATCATGCCAGGCAGGCTCACCAGCCCCACCGTTTTGGCTGAATCTACCGTTGGGATCAGCGATGAACGAATGCTCTCACGGATCAGCCGCGCCGAGGCCACTTTTGGCGTCGCCCCCAGGCTTAGTTTCTCCTGGAGCTGCTGCTGTTCACTGCTGAAGCGCTGGCCGAGATTGTTATAACAGAGCCCAACGGCCACCATGGCGTTCCCCGCAATCATCCCGGAGATAGGGATAACCTGCATCGGCGTAAACGCAATCGAGCCGGAGAGCACCAGCACCGCCAGCGTGAGCGCCGTCCCGGTGGTAATGGCGATAAACGACGAGATAAACGCCTTATCAATGTATTTACTGCGCTTTTTCGCATTCCACGCCGCGTTAAAGCAAATAAAGAGCACCATCAGCAGCGTCAGCACCGCGTGGTTAACGTTGAAGATATACTTCAGGACATAGCCGACGATGATGAGCTGAATCACCGCGCGGCAGATACTCCACACAATATCTTTTTCCAGCCCCAGCTTTTCCCGGTAGCTGACCACAATCGCAATCAGCACCAGCACCATCGAAAAGGCCAGCGATTCGTTGGTAATGTTATGTTCACCCACGGTTTGCCTCCTGCATTTTCCCGCCGTGCGGCTGGAGCGTAATAACGTCATCCGCATGGGTTATTTCGTTAGCGTCGTGCGTCACCCACAGCACGGCAATATTTTGCACCCGGGCATAGCGATGAATAATCTCGTTGACGTTGCGCTTGTTGACGTCATCGAGCGCGCTGGTGATTTCGTCCAGCAACAACACCTTGGGTAAAAACTGCAGGTTGCGGATCAGCGAGACCCGCTGCTTTTCTCCGCCCGACAGCGAAGTGATGGATTTGGTCAGCGTCTCCTGCGCCAGGCCAAAGCGGGCCAGATCGTGGAGAAACTTTTCCGGCTCCGGCGTTTTATTGCGGATTTGCCACGGGAAAATCAGGTTGTCATAAACCGTGTCGCCAAAAAGCGCGGGGGTTTGCACGCAGTAGGAGACCTGCTGGCGGTAGCTTTCCGGGGACAGCGTTGCGATATCCTTTCCTTCAAACAGAATGGTTCCCTCCGTCGGGCTGAGGAGTGAAGCCACAATTTTCAGCAGCGTGCTTTTACCGCAGCCTGAGGGGCCCGTGATTAATTTAAACTCGCCCGGCGACAGGCTAAACCCGACGTGCTGAAGAATAATGTTTTCTCCAACACGAAATCCAATATCCCTGAGTTGTAATAGTTCTTTTTTATCGTTCATTACGCTTCCGTTAACCGCTTCGTGTAATAACCGCCTGTAGCATAATCCTTTCGTGCGCACAGCGCGAATAGCCTCACGCAGAAGCAAGTGTTAAACTTTTTGTTTGTCATTTGTCTCCACCATCACTACAGGAAGTAAACAGCATGGCACATATCTTTTATGAGTTTCCTTCCCTGAAGCCTGGTGTTCCTGATGTCGAAACATTAATGGAAGTCATCAAATCGTCGGAACTCACGCGTTTTGTGATTGGTGCAGAGGTGGTGGATTTTATTAAGAAGGCGCTCATCGTGAACACCACGATCGGCAGCTTCAAAAATTGCTATTTCGCCTTCGACAACGGGACACACTTCCTGGAATTTGACGGCAAGGGAAAATCAAAACGTTTCAGTGAAGTACCCGACTGGTTCATCTCTCCCGCTGAATTTTCTCGTACCCAGTGGCTTATCAACCACGATCTTGCGGATGTAAAAGCCACCCGGTTCATTGACGTGCTGATGTCCTACCCTCTGAAAGAGCGCCGTGCGCACTGTAATTTGTTATTCGGGCTGGAGCTGGAAAAGGTGAATGCGGTTCCGGCCGCAGCGTCAGCCGCAGGGAAAATCGGCAATAAAAACGGTAAAACCACCAAACCGCGCGTGACCGATCTGGGATCGTTTGAGCTATTCAGCCAGTTCTTTGCGCGCATGAAAACCGCCGTGCTGGCCGATGAGTTCCCCACCCTGCAGGTCCTGACGGGCATGGATAATCTGACTAAAGCGCCGCATAATTTAAAGCAGGGTATCAGAACCTGGTTTAAAGCCATCGCGGGCGACCTTCCCCCCAATAACAAGCGCGTTGAAGCGGGAAATGCCGTTCTGTTCTGCGCCCCTGTCCGCGAACAGATCCAGCGTATCGAAGCGCTGGGGCTGGAGAAGTACTACCAGGGATTATCCAAAGCCATTGCCGAAGCGGGTGATGGATTCATCTCTGACTTTACCTATACTTACGAGCAATAAACACACACTTTCACTCATCACAGCATGCAAAACAGGAGGTTTTTATGCTTATCGTTGTTCCTGTCCTTATTTTCGTTGCGCTGGTTATTGTGGGCGCAGGCGTCAAAATTGTTCCCCAGGGTTATCAGTGGACCGTTGAGCGTTTCGGTCGCTACACCAACACCCTCCAGCCAGGCCTGAGCCTGATTGTTCCTTTCATGGATCGGATTGGTCGTAAGATCAACATGATGGAACAGGTGCTGGACATTCCGTCTCAGGAGATCATCTCCAAGGATAACGCCAACGTCACCATCGACGCCGTCTGCTTTATTCAGGTGATTGACGCGCCGAAAGCGGCCTATGAGGTCAGCAACCTGGAGCTGGCGATCGTCAACCTGACGATGACCAACATCCGTACCGTACTCGGCTCGATGGAGCTGGACGAGATGCTTTCCCAGCGCGACAGCATTAACACCCGCCTGTTGCACATTGTCGATGAGGCCACCAACCCGTGGGGGATCAAGGTCACCCGCATCGAGATCCGCGACGTGCGTCCGCCGGCGGAGCTGATCGCCTCCATGAACGCCCAGATGAAAGCCGAGCGAACCAAGCGCGCCTACATCCTGGAAGCCGAAGGGGTGCGTCAGGCCGAGATCCTCAAAGCGGAAGGGGAAAAGCAGTCGCAGATCCTGAAAGCGGAAGGCGATCGTCAGTCCGCGTTCTTACAGGCAGAAGCGCGTGAACGTTCAGCCGAAGCGGAAGCCCGCGCCACTCAGATGGTGTCTGAGGCGATTGCCGCAGGGGATATCCAGGCCGTGAACTACTTTGTCGCGCAAAAATATACCGATGCGCTGAAAGAGATAGGCTCCGCGAACAACAGCAAAGTGGTGATGATGCCGCTGGAAGCCAGCAGCCTGATGGGCTCTATCGCCGGTATTGCCGAGCTGATTAAAGACAGCGGAAACGAGCGTAAAAAATGATTGAGCTGATTGTTGCACATCCTCACGCCTTCTGGCTAAGCCTCGGTGGCTTATTGCTGGCGGCGGAGATGCTGGGCGGCAACGGCTACCTGCTCTGGAGCGGTGTTGCCGCCGTCATTACGGGCCTTCTGGTCTGGATCCTTCCCCTGGACTGGGCGTGGCAGGGCGCACTGTTTGCCGTGCTCACGCTGGTGGCCGCGTGGCTGTGGTGGCGCTGGCTCAGCCGGCGGGTTAACGAGCAGAAACCGGTGGACGCGCATCTCAACCAGCGCGGACAGCAGATTGTCGGCAAGCGTTTTACGCTCGACACCGCGCTGGTGAACGGACGCGGGCACATGCGGGTGGGCGACAGCTCGTGGCCGGTGGTCGCCGACGACGACCTCAGCGCCGGCACGCGGGTTGAGGTCATTGCGGTGGAAGGTATTACCCTGCGGGTGAAGGCCTGTTAGACAGAGGCTTTACGATGACAGCAGCCGGCAAGATTGTCGATAATAGGGCAGTCGGCGCTGTCATCCCCCGGACAGGATTCCGCGAGCTGCAGCAGCTGTTCGCGCATCGCCTGCAGCTCGAGAATATGGCGTTCGATCTCGGCCACCTTTTCCAGCGTGCGTTTTTTCACGTCGGCGCTGTGACGCTTCGGATCGTTGAACAGATTTACCAGCTCGCCGCACTCTTCCAGATTAAAACCGACCTGTCTTGCCTGGCGCAGCAGCGTCAGCTCATCCAGATGCAGCTGCGTGTAGCTGCGGTAGCCGTTTTCACTGCGCAGCGGCGGCGTCACCAGCCCCTTCTCTTCATAAAAGCGAATCGCTTTGCTGGTTAAGCCGGTTTTTTTTGCCACGTCACTGATATTCACATTTCCCCCTTGACCTTCCCCTTGATGGAAGGTTTAACCTTTATAACAGTCAGTGAAAAGCACTGTATCGGTCAACAACTGACCAGATCATTATACGGGAGTTTTGTTATGTCTCACACTATCGACCTGACGCTGGACGGCCTCTCCTGCGGCCACTGCGTCAAACGCGTTAAAGAAAGCCTGGAACAGCGCCCTGACGTTGAAAGCGCTGACGTGACTATCGATCATGCCGCCGTGACCGGCAGCGCCAGCGCGGATGCGCTGATCGATACCATCAAGCAGGCCGGTTACGGGGCGGAGTTAAGCCACCCAAAGGCTAAACCGCTGGCAGAGTCATCATCCCCGTCGGAAGCGCTGACAGCGGCCACTCCTGAGCTTCCGGCAGCGGATGATATTGATGACAGCCAACAGCTGCTGATCAACGGCATGAGCTGCGCCAGCTGCGTCTCCCGGGTACAAAACGCCTTGCAGGCCGTTCCGGGCGTCGCGCAGGCACGGGTAAACCTCGCGGAGCGCACTGCGCTGGTAATGGGCAGCGCCTCCGCCGCAGAGTTAGTGCAGGCCGTTGAGAAAGCGGGCTATGGCGCAGAGGCCATCGAAGATGATGCCGAGCGCCGCGAGCGCCAGCAGGAAACGGCTATCGCCACAATGAAGCGCTTCCGCTGGCAGGCGATCGTCGCCCTGCTGGTGGGTATTCCGGTGATGGTGTGGGGCATGATGGGTGACAACATGATAGTCACCGCTGACAACCGCACGCTGTGGCTGGTGATTGGCCTGATTACCCTTGCGGTGATGGTGTTTGCAGGCGGGCATTTTTACACCAGCGCCTGGAAGAGCATGAAAAACCGCACCGCGACCATGGATACGCTGGTGGCGCTCGGTACCGGCGCGGCGTGGCTCTATTCAATGAGCGTGAACGTCTGGCCCCAGTGGTTCCCGATGGAGGCGCGCCATCTCTACTATGAAGCCAGCGCGATGATTATCGGCCTGATTAACCTGGGCCACATGCTGGAAGCCTGCGCCCGCCAGCGCTCCTCGAAAGCGCTGGAAAGATTGCTTGATTTAACCCCGCCGACGGCCCGCGTGGTCACGGACGAAGGGGAAAAAAGCGTCCCGCTGGCGGAAGTTCAGCCCGGCATGACGCTGCGCCTGACGACGGGCGATCGCGTTCCCGTTGACGGCAAGATAACCCAGGGCGAAGCCTGGCTGGATGAAGCGATGCTGACCGGCGAGCCTATCCCCCAGCAGAAATCAGACGGCGACGCCGTTCACGCCGGTACGGTGGTGCAGGACGGCAGCGTGCTGTTTACCGCCAGCGCCGTCGGCAGCCACACGACGCTGTCGCGTATTATCCGCATGGTGCGCCAGGCGCAGAGCAGCAAGCCGGAAATTGGCCAGCTTGCTGACAAAATCTCGGCCATTTTTGTGCCGGTGGTGGTCGGCATTGCCCTGCTGAGCGCGGCGATCTGGTATTTCTTCGGCCCGGCACCGCAGATTGTTTACACCCTGGTGATCGCCACCACGGTGCTGATCATCGCCTGTCCTTGCGCCCTTGGCCTGGCGACCCCGATGTCGATTATCTCCGGCGTAGGCCGCGCGGCCGAATTTGGCGTACTGGTGCGGGACGCGGACGCGCTGCAGCGGGCCAGCACCCTCGATACGCTGGTGTTTGATAAAACCGGTACGCTGACCGAAGGCAAACCGCAGGTGGTGGCCGTCACTACCGCTGGCATTACGCAAGAGGAGGCGCTACGCCTCGCCGCCGCGCTGGAGCAAGGCTCCAGCCATCCGCTGGCGCGCGCCATTCTCGATAAAGCGAATGCTTCTGCCGTGGCGCAGGTCAGCAATTTCCGCACCCTGCGCGGGCTCGGCGTCAGCGGTGAAGCAGAAGGCCATACGCTGCTGCTGGGCAACCAGGCATTGCTCAATGAAAACGGTATTGATACCGCCGCCCTGGAAAGCGAGCTGAAGGCGCAGGCGTCTCAGGGCGCCACCCCGGTTCTGCTGGCGGTGGATGGCAAAGCCGCCGCGCTGCTGGCCGTGCGCGATCCGCTTCGCCAGGACAGCGTGGACGCCCTGCAGCGCCTGCATCGTGCGGGCTACCGTCTGGTGATGCTGACCGGGGACAATCCGACAACGGCCAACGCCATCGCGAAAGAAGCCGGAATTGATGAGGTCATTGCAGGCGTGCTGCCGGACGGTAAAGCGGACGCCATCAAGAAACTGCAAAGTCAGGGTCGTCAGGTAGCGATGGTCGGCGACGGCATCAACGATGCCCCGGCGCTGGCCCAGGCGGACGTGGGGATTGCCATGGGCGGCGGCAGCGATGTCGCCATCGAAACCGCGGCCATTACGCTGATGCGCCATAGCCTGATGGGCGTTGCCGACGCGCTGGCCATTTCAAAAGCCACGCTGCGCAACATGAAGCAGAACTTACTGGGAGCGTTCGTCTATAACACCCTCGGTATCCCAATCGCGGCCGGTATTTTGTGGCCGCTGACCGGCACGCTGCTTAATCCGGTGGTCGCGGGTGCGGCGATGGCGCTCTCCTCCATCACCGTGGTGAGTAACGCCAACCGTCTGTTGCGGTTTAAACCGAAGGATTGAACGTTGTACCCGTACGCGCTAGCATGAACCTTTCCGTTCATGGAGCGCGTATGGGTCTGTTTAATCGTATAAAAGCATCGTTTCGCGCCCTCTTTCCTCGCCGTTATGCCTGGCCCGGTCTGGATATCTCTCTCCCCGGCGGGCAGCACCTGCATCTGGTCGGCAGTATTCATATGGGTACGCAGGATATGTCTCCCCTGCCACCCGGCCTGATTAAACTGCTGAAACACGCTGATGCGCTGATCGTTGAGGCGGACATTTCGGGTCAGGAGTCGCCGTTTGCCGGACTTGAGAGCGATCTCACCCTGGCGGAGCGCCTGAATGAAACCCAGCTTGCGGAGCTGACGCGCGTCGCGGATGAAACCGGCGTGTCGCTCTCCATGATTGACACCCTGCCGCTCTGGCAAATTGCGATGGTGCTTCAGGCTACGCAGGCGCAGCGTCTGGGACTTCGCGGTGACTACGGCATTGATTACCAGCTGCTGAACGTGGCAAGGGCGCGCAGTATGCCCATCATCGAGCTGGAAGGGACGGACAGCCAGATTGCGCTTCTGCGGCAGCTTCCCGACGACGGCCTGATGCTGCTGGATGATACGTTGACCCACTGGCACACCAACGCGCGCCTTCTGCAGACCATGATTGGCTGGTGGCTGGACGCGCCGCCAGCGGACGGCAAGCTGGCGTTACCGTCGACGTTCAGCGAATCGTTATACGATGTGTTGATGAATGCGCGTAACAAAGCCTGGCGGCAGACGCTACATGCGTTACCTGCGGGGCATTACGTGGTGGCGGTTGGGGCGTTACATTTGTACGGAGAAGGGAATTTACCGTCACTATTGAAATAAAAAAATGGCCAATATTTCTATTGGCCCGTCAAAGAGGAATTTCATCGTTTTTATTATGCCGAAGGAGACCTTCGGTTGAGCCGATTGTCGCTCAAAGTAACCATCACTGCCAATACTATTGCGCAAGATGGTGCTATTTTTTAGACAAACGTCAGGCGTATGCTGTGTGCATGATTTGTCTGTCGTAAGAAGGATAGCTATGACTCCCGCCGTTAAATTACTCGAAAAAAACAACATTTCTTTCCGGATCCACACTTACGATCACGATCCGAATGAAACTAACTTTGGTGATGAAGTGGTGCGCAAACTGGGGCTGAATGCCGACCAGGTTTATAAAACGCTGCTGGTGGCGGTGAATGGCGATATGAAACACCTCGCCGTCGCGGTCACTCCGGTGGCGGGGCAGCTGGATCTGAAGAAAGTCGCCAAAGCGCTGGGGGCGAAGAAGGTGGATATGGCGGACCCGATGGTTGCGCAACGCACCACGGGCTATCTGGTGGGCGGGATCAGTCCGCTCGGGCAGAAAAAACGCCTGCCGACGCTGATTGATGCCCCTTCACAGGAATTTGAAACCATCTTTATATCCGGCGGCAAACGCGGGCTGGATATCGAGCTTGCCGCGGGCGATCTGGCAAAAATGCTGGACGCGAAGTTTGCGGATATTGCGCGCAGGGATTGATGAATGTGCCCGGCAAGCGCAGCGCCGCCGGGCAACACAACCCCACTACTGCCAGCTCACCTCACCTTTCGGCTCGTAGGCATTCACGTCAATCGGCGAATTCTTCTCGATGAACTGCTTCAGCACTTCCGCATCAATAAAGCCGGTATTCACGTAGCCCGGTTTGTTATCGATGTGCGGATAGCCGTCGCCGCCCGTGGCGTTAAAGCTTAACGTTGCCAGACGGTACGTTTTGGCGGGATCAATCGGCTCGCCTTTGATCTTCAGGTCGTTAAGCTTGCCGTCTTTCGCCACAAAGCTGACGTTGGCAAACTGCGGATAGGCCCCGGAATCCGGCTTCATCTGCGCCACGGCGGTCAGGTAGTCAATCACCTCTTTCCCGCTCATGTCGGCATAGACCACCACGTTGCCGAACGGCTGCACCTTCAGGACGTCCTTATAGGTAATGTTTCCACCCTCGATGGAATCACGAATACCGCCGCCGCTCATCACGCCAAAATCAGCGCCGGTGCGCGCGATTTGCGCCGCCAGCACCAGGTGCCCCATATTGGTCTGCACGAAGCGTACTTTACTGCGGTCTCCCTCCAGACGACCGTTTAGCGTGCCGATTTTCACGTCCAGCTGCGCCTTGCCTTTGTTCTGGAACGGCGTCAGCAGGGAGAGCATCTGCTGGTTTTCAGCGATCTCTGGCGTGTAGAGTACGCGCTCACTTTTCCCGTCCGGGTAGGTGACTTTCTTCTTCAGGTTGACCGGGATGAGCTGATAATGGACCAGCTTCATCTCGCCGTTACGGAACTCGAAATCCGCCCGGCCAACGTATTTGCCCCACTCGTGCGCCTGAACAATCCAGATACCGTTCTGACGGTCCGGCGCGCACGGCGTGCCCGGGACGTAGTCCACCTGCTTTTTGTTCTCCGAGGCCATGCACACCGGATCCTGTGAGTGACCGCCCACAATCATTGCCAGCGAGCCCGCAGGCAGGCTGCGCGCCATCTCCACGTCGCCGGGCGCGTTAGAGCCGTGCTCGCCGTTGTCGTAGTGCCCCATGTGCGTGGTGGCGATAATCACGTCCGGCTTTTCGTTTTGCTGCAGCTCCTGAATCACCAGCTTCGCTTCGTCTGCCGGTTTACGGAATTCGATATCGGTGAAGAACTCCGGGTTGCCAATTTTTGCCGTGTCGTCGGTGGTTAAGCCGATGACCGCAATCTTCAGATCCTGACGCTTAAACAGCGCCCACGGCTTAAACAGACGCTCGCCGGTGCTTTTCTGGTAAATATTGGCGGAGAGGAACGGGAATTTTGACCACTTTTCCTGCTGACGCAGCACGGTCAGCGGATTATCGAATTCGTGGTTACCCACGGCCATCGCGTCGTAGCCAATCAGGTTCATGCCGCGAAAATCAGGTTCCGCGTCCTGTAAATCGGATTCCGGCACGCCGGTATTGATATCGCCCCCCGACAGCAGCAGCACGCTGCCGCCCTGGGCTGCCACCTCTTTACGAATGCCGTCCACCAGCGTTTTTTGTGCCGACAGTCCATATTCGCCGTATTCGCTGCGCCAGAAATGACCGTGGTGATCGTTGGTATGCAGAATGGTGATTTTATAGGTTTTGTCTTTTTCATACGCCTGCGCGGGCAGGCTTACCAGGCCCCATGCGGCGATGAGCGCCAGCGCGACGCCCCGCTTCATTAACTTCATCTTCTCTCTCCCTGACCAATAGACAAAGGCAAAAATTACAGTGACTAACAAGAATAGACAAATAAGTTTTCAGAATTGCGACTTTCTTCAAATGTCCCGGGCGGGTATGTTAGTCGGATAATAATTACACCCTGCATAACTAATAACTAAAGACGTGGTACTTCTCTCTATGGCAATCAGTGAATCAACCCAGCCCGTTCCGGGCGCACCGGCGTCGCGCACCTCCTTTAAGGTATTAGGCGCAATCAGTCTCTCGCACCTGCTCAACGACATGATCCAGTCGTTGATTCTGGCCATTTATCCGCTACTTCAGTCCGAGTTTTCGTTAACCTTCGTGCAGATAGGGATGATCACCCTGACCTTCCAGCTGGCTTCCTCGCTTCTGCAGCCCGTGGTGGGCTACTGGACGGATAAATACCCGATGCCGTGGTCGCTGCCGATCGGCATGTGCTTTACCCTAAGCGGGCTGGTGCTGCTGGCCATGGCCGGGAGTTTTGAAGCCGTTCTGATTGCCGCCGCGCTGGTGGGCACCGGCTCGTCCGTTTTCCATCCGGAGTCTTCACGCGTGGCGCGCATGGCCTCCGGGGGACGTCACGGCCTGGCGCAGTCGCTGTTCCAGGTAGGCGGTAACTTCGGTAGCTCTCTGGGCCCGCTGCTGGCCGCGGTGATCATCGCTCCGTATGGCAAAGGCAACGTGGCCTGGTTTGTCCTGGCCGCACTGCTGGCCATTATCGTACTCGCTCAGATCAGCCGCTGGTATGCCGCTCAGCATCGCGTGAATAAAGGTAAACCTAAAGCGAAGATTATCAATCCCCTTCCGCGTAATAAGGTTATCCTGGCGGTTTCCGTGCTGCTGGTACTGATTTTCTCGAAATACTTCTATATGGCGAGCATCAGCAGCTATTACACCTTTTATCTGATGCAAAAATTCGGATTATCGGTACAAAACGCGCAGTTCCACCTGTTTGCCTTCCTGTTTGCCGTCGCGGCCGGTACGGTCATTGGCGGGCCTGTGGGGGATAAGATTGGGCGTAAATATGTTATTTGGGGCTCTATCCTCGGCGTGGCGCCGTTTACCCTTATTTTGCCGTACGCCAGCCTTGAATGGACGGGGATTTTAACCGTGATCATTGGTTTTATCCTCGCTTCCGCCTTTTCCGCCATTCTGGTCTATGCCCAGGAGCTGCTGCCTGGCCGTATCGGTATGGTTTCCGGACTCTTTTTTGGTTTCGCCTTCGGCATGGGCGGGCTGGGCGCGGCGGTGTTGGGGATGGTGGCGGATCACACCAGCATCTTCCTGGTCTATAAAATCTGCGCTTTCCTGCCACTTCTTGGGATGTTAACCATATTCCTGCCTGATAACCGTCACAAAGCGTAAATTACGGGTAGCCAAAGTTAAACTTTGGCTATCTGATACCCTCATGCCATAAGGGTTTCTTCTTCCTCACCTCACTGAATTTATCAAAACGCGCTTTTTTACGTGCATATTGCTGTTTTATTCAAACTTCAACAATAATTCATAAACATAAGGGTAAAAATTGTCATAAACTATTACTCGGTTTTTGGTTTTCGCCAAAAAGGAACACCCACAACGAAAGGAGACGGAATGCACCACGCCACACCGCTTATCACCACCATTGTTGGTGGACTTGTGCTCGCTTTTATCCTCGGCATGATTGCCAATAAGCTGCGTATTTCTCCTCTTGTCGGCTATCTGTTAGCGGGTGTACTGGCGGGACCGTTTACGCCAGGCTTCGTGGCGGATACCAAACTGGCTCCTGAGCTGGCGGAATTGGGCGTGATTCTGCTGATGTTTGGCGTCGGCCTGCACTTCTCCCTGAAGGATCTGATGGCGGTAAAGTCGATCGCCATACCGGGAGCGATCGCCCAGATTGGGGTGGCGACGCTGCTGGGGATGGCGCTTTCGGCGGTACTGGGCTGGTCGTTAATGACCGGCATCGTATTTGGGCTGTGTCTCTCCACCGCCAGCACCGTGGTGCTGCTGCGCGCGCTTGAGGAGAGACAGCTGATTGACAGCCAGCGCGGGCAAATCGCGATTGGCTGGCTGATTGTTGAAGATCTGGTCATGGTTCTGACGCTGGTGCTGCTGCCCGCCGTCGCCGGAATGATGGAAAAAGACAACGTCGGCTTCGCCTCGCTGGCGCTGGATATGAGCATCACCATCGGTAAGGTTGTGGCGTTTATCGCCATCATGATGCTGGTGGGCCGCCGTCTGGTACCGTGGATCATGTCCCGCAGCGCGGCGACCGGCTCCCGCGAGCTGTTCACCCTCTCCGTGCTGGCGCTGGCGCTGGGAATCGCTTTTGGTGCCGTAGAGCTGTTTGATGTCTCCTTTGCTCTGGGCGCGTTCTTCGCCGGGATGGTGCTGAACGAATCCGAGCTGAGCCACCGTGCGGCGCACGACACGCTGCCGCTGCGCGATGCGTTTGCCGTGCTGTTCTTCGTCTCCGTCGGGATGCTGTTTGACCCGCTGGTGCTGATCCAGCAGCCGTTGGCCGTGCTGGGCACGCTGGCGATCATTATTTTTGGCAAGTCGCTTGCCGCCTTCTTCCTGGTGCGGATGTTCGGCCACTCCCCGCGGACGGCGTTGACCATCGCCGCCAGCCTGGCGCAGATAGGTGAGTTCGCCTTTATTCTGGCCGGTCTGGGCATGGCCCTGAACCTGCTGCCGCAGGCGGGGCAAAACCTGGTGCTGGCGGGGGCGATTCTGTCGATTATGCTGAACCCGGTGCTGTTTGCCCTGCTCGAAAAATACCTCGATAAAACCGAAACGCTGGAAGAACAGACGCTCGAAGAGGCCATCGAAGAAGAGAAGCAGATCCCGGTGGATATTTGCAATCACGCCCTGCTGGTCGGCTTTGGCCGCGTGGGCAGCCTGCTCGGTGAGAAGCTGATGGCACAGGGCATTCCGCTGGTGGTGATTGAGACCTCACGCACCCGCGTCGACGAGCTGCGCGAGCGCGGTATTCGTGCGGTGCTGGGCAATGCGGCAAACGAAGAGATCATGAATCTGGCGCATCTTGACTGCGCGCGCTGGCTGCTGCTGACCATACCTAACGGCTATGAAGCGGGTGAGATTGTGGCTTCCGCACGCGAGAAGTGCCCAACGATTGAGATTATCGCCCGGGCGCACTATGACGACGAGGTGGAGTACATTACCGAGCGCGGTGCTAATAAGGTGGTGATGGGCGAGCGCGAAATTGCGAACACGATGCTGACGCTGCTGGAGAATCCGCCGGTTGAAGAGGCTGTGACGAGTTAAGTTTTAAGCGGTCTGATGCCCTTACCCTGACCCTCTCCCACAGGGAGAGGGAATAAACACTAAAAACGGCAACCCCAGGTTGCCGTTTTGCTTTTACCTGTCCCAGTAAGCCTCTTCGAGGCTGTCTTCCCGTTCCGGCAGCCCACGCGTTAAGCGCGGGGAGTGCTGGTTCAGTACCTGATAGCTCACGCGGTTGGCATATTTACACACCTGCGCCAGCGAGGAATAGGTCAGCCAGCTGAACTTGTGCTTGCTGGAGTTCGGCACGTTGGTTTTGTGGTAGGCGTTAGCGGTGATGTCGTGCAGCAGTGCGGCCAGCGCGCCGTCGCCCGCACCGTTGGTGTTCATGATCTTCTCCGGCCCGCCCATGTATGGCGCGATATGAGAGTAGATTCGCAGCGGATTCACGCAGTCTTTGTAGCGCATGCCGCGGCTGAACTCGTACTGGTTGAACTCGGCAATCGCACCGGGCAACAGCGGGTGCTGGGTTTTGCGTTTGCTCTCTTCTTCCGTGAAGCCCGCCATGTACAGACCAACCGGGCCGGCGGTGCAGAGCACCAGATCCACCCAGTCCAGCGCTTTGTCAGACGCCAGCAGCGGATCGCTTTCGCCGGTCAGCGCTTCGGCCTCTTCTTCGTTCATCGCCAGAATCGAGACGTGCTCTTTCAGGAACGCCTGCCACCACTCGGGGTTATCGGCGATAACGAATTTAGTACCCAGCGTCAGAACGACAGGCACGTTGTATTTCTTCGCGTACTCAATCGCTTTCATGGTCGCTTCCGGCATCGGCTCGCCCGGCTTGCAGCGCACCAGGTAGGAGGTCAACACCAGCGCCGAGGCGCCCGCGATCACCTCTTCCGGAATACTCTCGGCGCGCAGCTTGTTCATGTGACCCGGGCTAATGGCAAAGGTACGCTCGCCGGAATCGCTAATTAGCGTAAAGCAGCGGCCAATAGGCCCGTCGACGCCCTGAAGGTAGTTGAGATCGGTACGGCTGGAGGTGTTGCAGAGATAGCGGTAGGCATAGCCACCGATTTCGATATTGCTGCACATCACGCCGAGCAGCACCGAGCGGTCGTCGGCCAGCACGGAGTAGTTATGCATGGTATTGCCGATGGTTCCACCGGCGAACTGATGGGTAATCAGGTTTTCGCGCACCAGCTCCTGATACAACGCTTCGGCAACGTCGTCTTCAATGACCAGCGAGTGGCCGGCACTCAGACCATAACGGGCGACAAACGCATCATCCACTTTCGCTTCAATGTCCACCAGCGTCTGGTCGATACCGACGACCCAGGCCGCGCTGGTTTCATTTTCTGGCTGGATTTGCTGCAGGAGCGGATCGCGGGCATCGACGGGGAAGTAGTGTTTGGATTTGCGTTTACCGGGAAATTTCATGGTCTGAACTGTACGAAGAATATGGGCCGGGAATGGTAGCACAAACCCGGCCCGAAGTGCGATTAACGACCGTTCGTTACCAGCGAGACCATCATGTCGATATGCTCAGGCGAGTCGTTAAGCGCCGGAATGTACTCGTACTTTTCGCCACCAGCCTCCAGGAAAAATTCCTGGTTTTGCACCGCGATCTCCTCCAGCGTTTCCAGACAGTCAGCCGAGAAGCCCGGCGACATTACCTGGATGTGCTTCACGCCTTTCTCACCCAGCATTTTGAGGGTTTCATCGGTGTATGGCGTCAGCCACGGCTCGCGGCCGAAGCGCGACTGGAAGGTCATCATCACCTTCTCAGGCGGCAGGCCAAGGGCGGAGACCAGCTCGCGGGTGGTATCGCGGCAGCGCTGCGGGTAATCATCCCCTTCATTGGCGAAGCGCTGCGGGATCCCGTGATAGGAGAGCAGCAGCAGATCCGGCTCGCCGTGTTTTTCAAACGACGCGCGCGCGCTGTTAGCAAGCGCCTTGATGTAGAGCTCGTTATCCGCGTAGTCGCGAATAAAGGTCACGCCCGGAATGCGGCGGCGGGTCGCCAGTATGCGCGCCAGCTCGTCCCAGACGGCGGCCACCGTCGAGCAGGAGTACTGCGGGTAGAGCGCCAGCACCACGATATGGTCCACGCCCTGCGCCAGCAGGGATTCCACCGCGCTTTCCAGGGACGGTTTTCCATAGCTCATGCCGAGCGCGACGGGCATATCCGGCAGGCGGGCGGCCAGCGCTTTTTCCTGGCGACGGCTGTAGACCATCAGCGGCGAGCCCTCTTCCATCCAGACGGACTGATAGAGTTTGGCGACGCGCGGGGAACGAATCGGCAGAATGACGCCACGCAGCAGCGGCCACCACAGCAGTCGCGGGAAATCCACGACGCGCGTGTCGCTTAAAAATTGTCGCAGGTAGCGTTTTACCGCGTCTGATGTAGGTGCTTCTGGAGTGCCCAGATTGGCAAGCAGGATGCCGGTTTTCGCCTGACTCATTCACGCCTCTTAACCATTTGATAGGTTGTCAATTGTAGCGGAAATGCGTTTAAACGAAACCCATTGCTGTAATAGGTAAGATGAGAATATTTCTCACCCGGAAGACCGGGTGAGAGGCGCGCGATTAGCCGAGGATTTTTTCCAGCTCTGCACGTACGTCAGCCACGGCTTTGGTGCCGTCAACTTTGGCGTATTTGGTGTTACCCGCCTGCGCTTCTTTGGTGTAGTAGCCGATCAGCGGCGCGGTCATCTGATGGTATTCCACCAGGCGTTTACGCACGGTCTCTTCCTGATCGTCTTTACGGGTGGTCAGCTCTTCGCCGGTCACGTCGTCTTTGCCTTCAACCTTAGGTGGGTTGAATTTGATGTGGTAAACGCGGCCAGAAGCAGCGTGTACGCGACGGCCAACGATGCGGTCAACGATCAGCTCGTCCGGTACGTCGAACTCCAGAACGTAGTCCACGTTGATGCCCGCTTCTTTCATGGCGTCAGCCTGAGGAATGGTGCGTGGGAAGCCGTCCAGCAGGAAACCATTACGGCAGTCTTCCTGCGCAATGCGCTCTTTGACCAGAGCAATCACCAGCTCGTCGGTCACCAGCTTGCCTGCGTCCATGATGTCTTTCGCTTGTTTACCCAGCTCGGAGCCAGATTTTACAGCGGCGCGCAGCATGTCACCGGTGGAGATTTGCGGAATACCGTATTTCTCCATGATGAACTGAGCCTGAGTTCCTTTACCCGCGCCCGGAGCGCCAAGCAGAATAATACGCATTGCGAAAATCCCCTCAAAAGTCGTTTCAATTTTTCAAAAGCGCTAAACAATACCACCAGAACGGACATCGCTCAAGGAAGGCGGGAAGGCTGAAACGGTTAACGGAGGGAGATTATTTGGGTTAGTGCGGTCTGGAGCCCTCACCCCGGCCCTCTCCCACGGGAGAGGGAGAAGACCAGGGGAGGCGTGGTCGATTACGCCAGCAGCAGCGCATTCACACGTTTAATGAAGAGGTTAGGATCTTCCAGCGTGCCGCGCTCGGCCAGCAGGGACTGATCCAGCAGCAGTTCAACCCACTCGGCAAATCGGGCGTCGTCCTGGGTATCCGCCGCGCGTTTCACCAGAGGATGATCCGGATTAAGCTCAAAGATATATTTCACTTCCGGTACCGCCTGGCCCGCCGCAGCGAACAGTTTCGCCATCTGGGTGCTCATTTCGTCCGCATCGGTGGTGACAATCGCCGGGGTGTCGGTCAGACGGTGCGTGAAGCGCACCTCTTTCACGCGCTCGCCCAGCAGGTTTTTCACGCGCTCAACGAACGGCTCCAGCGCCTTCTCGGCTTCTTTCGCGCTTTCGTCCACTTCATCGGCCAGCTTGTCGATGGACTCGTCGGCTTTGGCTACGGACTGGAACGCCTTACCGTCGAACTCGGTCAGATAGTTCATCATCCACTCGTCGATGCGGTCAGAGAGCAGCAGCACTTCGATGCCTTTCTTACGCAGCAGCTCCAGGTGCGGGCTGCTCTTCGCCGCCGCGTAGCTGTCGGCGGTGATGTAGTAGATCTTCTCCTGCCCTTCTTTCATGCGGGAGACGTACTCTTCCAGCGACACGGTCTGCGCGGAGGAGTCGGTATGCGTAGAGGCGAAGCGCAGCAGTTTGGCGATCGTTTCAACGTTCGCGGTGTCTTCTGCCGGGCCTTCTTTCAGCACCAGGCCGAACTGTTTCCAGAAGGTCTGATATTTTTCCGCATCGTCTTTCGCCAGTTTTTCCAGCATCTGCAGCGCACGTTTGGTCAGGGCGTTGCGCAGGTTACGGGTGACGGTGCTGTCCTGAAGGATCTCACGGGAGACGTTCAGCGGCAGATCGTTCGAATCTATCAGACCGCGCACGAAGCGCAGGTAGTTCGGCATGAACTGCTCGGCGTCGTCCATGATGAAGACGCGCTGCACGTACAGCTTCAGGCCGTGCTTGTGATCGCGATTCCACATGTCCCACGGCGCCTGTGCCGGAATGTACAGCAGGCTGGTGTACTCCTGCTTACCTTCCACGCGGTTGTGGCTCCAGGTCAGCGGGTCGGTAAAGTCGTGGGCAATGTGCTTATAGAACTCGTTGTATTCGTCGTCTTTAATTTCAGACTTATTGCGCGTCCACAGCGCCTGCGCCTTGTTGATCTTCTCCCAGGAGATCACGGTTTCACCGTCTTTCTCTTCCTGTTTTTCAATCTCTACCGGCAGGGCGATGTGATCGGAATATTTGCTGATGATGGAGCGCACGCGCCAGTCGTTCAGGAAATCATCTTCCCCTTCACGCAGGTGCAGGGTGATTTCGGTGCCGCGATCCGCTTTGGTGATGTCATCAACGGTGTATTCACCTTCCCCTTTGGATTCCCACAGCACGCCGTTCTCGGCGCTGTCGCCCGCCGCGCGGGTGCGCACGGTGACTTTGTCGGCCACGATGAACGCCGAGTAGAAACCGACGCCGAACTGGCCGATGAGCTGGCTGTCTTTCGCCTGGTCAGAGCCCATGGACTCCAGGAACGCCTTAGTGCCTGATTTCGCGATGGTGCCGAGGTGGTCGATCACCTCGTCGCGGTTCATCCCGATGCCGTTATCGGCGATGGTCAGGGTGCGGTTCTCTTTATTAAACGAGACGCGCACGCGCAGCTCGCCGTCGCCTTCGTACAGGTCCGGGTTGGACAGCGCGCGGAAGCGCAGCTTGTCCGCCGCGTCCGAGGCGTTGGAAATCAGCTCACGCAGGAAAATTTCTTTGTTGGAATACAGGGAATGGATCATCAGGTGCAGAAGCTGTTTTACTTCTGACTGGAAACCACGGGTTTCTTGTCCTTTCATCTATGTCGACCTCAACAATGCCATTTAATGGGGTTGTAAAACGTTGAGTGAGAGATGGGGATAAGGGGGGAGATTTTCAAGCGGAGGCCGCGCGCGCAGCCTCCGTTTGGTCAGAAAATAATCTTGTGACGCCCGGCCAGAGAGTGCGACAGCGTAGTGCCGTCGACCATCTCCAGCTCGCCACCCACCGGCACGCCGTGGGCGATGCGGCTGGCGTCAACGCCGTACTGCGAGCACAGTTCGGCGATGTAGTTGGCGGTTGCTTCCCCTTCCACCGTTGGGTTGGTGGCGAGGATCACCTCTTTGATGGTTTCGGACTCAAGACGCTGTTCAAGGCGGTCAAGACCGATATCATCCGGGCCAATACCGTCCAGCGGGGAGAGATGCCCCATCAGCACGAAGTAGCGGCCGGAAAACTGCCCGGTTTGTTCGATGGCGTAGATGTCCGCCGGACTCTCCACCACGCAAATCTGACCGTTCTCCTGACGACGCGGGTTCATACAGATGTTACACACGTCCTGCTCGGTAAAAGTACGGCAATCCGCACAGTGACCAATTTCTGACATGGCGCGGGTTAAAGCCTGCGCCAGGCGCATCCCGCCGCTGCGGTCGCGCTGCAATAGCGTAAACGCCATGCGCTGCGCCGACTTCGGGCCAACGCCCGGCAGGCAGCGCAGTGCTTCCATTAACTGCGTGAGCAGCGGACTGGTTTGCATCAGAATGGCATCTTGAAGCCAGGCGGCAGCTGCATACCGCTGGAAACAGAGGCCATTTTCTCTTTCTGAGTTTCGTCGATACGGCGAGCGGCATCGTTAAACGCGGCTGCAACCAGATCTTCCAGCATCTCTTTGTCGTCTTCGAGCAGGCTCGGGTCGATTTCCACGCGACGGCAGTTGTGCGCACCGTTGATGGTCACTTTGACCAGACCGGCACCGGACTCACCCGTGACTTCCAGCTGAGCGATCTCTTCCTGCATCTTCTGCATTTTTTCCTGCATCTGCTGAGCCTGCTTCATCAGGCCACCCAGACCGCCTTTTCCACCAAACATAGGCTTCTCTCTTCTTTCACGTTTAAGGATTACAACCGTAAGTCAGACTCACGATCAAATGGGGCGAATACTCTCTTCATCCAGATCGGCGTCGAAGAACCGGCGCAGGGTCTGAATGTTGTTATCCGCAATAATCGCCTCGCGCGCCTGCGCGAGCTTTTCTTCATAAATAGCCTGGCGCCACTCGAGCGGCGTTTTCACTGCCGGATTATCATCTTCAATGATAGTCAATTCAACCGGCGCCCCCTGTAATGCGGTGAGCGCCTCCGCCAGCGCCTTTTGCGCGCCAGGAGAATTGAGGTGCCGCTGACCCGGACGCAGGTGCAAACGCACCTGATTGCCGTCCTGCTCTTTCCAGGCATTCAGCGCAACCTGCTCAACCAGCTTCGGCAGCTGGAGTTTGCTGACCTCGGCGGCCCAGGCGTCGCGCGCAATAGACTCTTCGGCAAGCTTCGCGGAAAGCTCCGGCGTTTTCTCATGCTCCAGTGCCTTTTTCAGCGCTTTCGGCGTGGCGACCACTTCCTTCACCTCTTCGGTGATGGTGGTTGCCTTCCAGCGGTAAGCCTCTTCTTTCACCTGGGCTTTCTGCTCGAGCGCGGACGGTGCAGGACGCGACTGCACGCGCTCCGTTACCGAGGCCAGTCGTTCAAGCGCGGCGTTGTTCACCGGCCGCGCTCTTGCAGGCGCTGCCGGTTCACTCTTTTTTGGTTTGGTTACTCCCTGGGCACGCTGCAGCTGGCTGCGTGCGGCAAGCACCGAACTGGTGGCATCCGACAGCGGCACGTTTTGCTGCGGCGGCGGTGTCGGCTGCGGTGGCACCTGCTGCGGCGACATCACCGCCGTAGGGGCGACCGGCGCGAAAGACTGCCGCGGCACTTCTGGCTCCGGCAATGGCATGCGCGGGTGGAACGCCAGCGCGCGCAGCAGCGTCATTTCAACGCCCATTCTGGGGTCCGGCGCGAACGGTAGCTCTTTGCGGCCAATCAGCAGCGTCTGGTAGTACAGCTGCACGTCGGCAGGCGGCACGGTGCGGGCAAGCTCACGCATCCGCTGTTCGATAGCGGCCATATCCGCGCCGATGGCGGACGGAGAAAGCTGCAGCATCGCCACGCGGTGCAGCAGGCTGAGCATCTCGACCAGCAGCCCTTCCCATTCAATACCCCGGGCAGCGGCCGCATTCACCTGCGACATCACGCGTTCGCCGTTGGCGGCAATCATCGCTTCGATAAGCGACAGCGCCTGATCGTCATCCAGCGTGCCGAGCATGGTGCTGACCGCCTCGGTGGAGAGCTTGCCGTCACCGCTGGCAATCGCCTGGTCGGTCAGGCTGAGCGCATCACGCAGGCTGCCGTCCGCCGCGCGGGCCAGCAGCTGCAGGGCGCGCGGTTCGTGGACAATTTTCTCTTCATCAAGAATGTGCTCAAGCTGAGCGCGGATCTGCTCAACGTCCAGCGCCTTCAGGTGGAACTGCAGGCAGCGTGACAAAATCGTGACCGGCAGCTTTTGCGGATCGGTGGTCGCCAGCAGGAACTTCACGTGCGCGGGCGGCTCTTCCAGAGTCTTCAGCAGGGCGTTAAAGCTGTGGCGCGACAGCATGTGCACTTCATCGATCAGGTAGACCTTGAAGCGACCGCGCGCCGGGGCGTACTGCACGTTATCGAGCAGATCGCGGGTATCTTCCACTTTGGTGCGCGAGGCGGCGTCGATCTCGATCAGATCGACAAAACGCCCCTGCTCGATCTCCCGGCAGTTATCACACACGCCGCACGGCGTGGCGGTGATCCCGGTTTCGCAGTTAAGACCTTTTGCCAGCAAACGGGCAATAGAGGTCTTACCGACGCCGCGGGTGCCGGAAAAAAGATAGGCGTGATGGATGCGACCTAGCGACAAGCCGTTCGCCAGGGCCGTCAGCACATGTTCCTGACCGACAACGTCAGCAAAGGTTTGTGGTCGCCATTTACGGGCTAACACCTGATAACTCATGGGCAGGCTCTGCAACGCTGGAAGGTGAATTTATGGAGGGGAATGCTATCACAACCTCACCCATTGAGCGAGGTTGTGAAAACCGGGATTAATGGCCCGGGAAAGGCACCAGGCTGTAGCTGGTAATACCCTGTTTTTCCAGGCGCTGTTCACCGCCGAGATCGAACAGGTTGATGATGAAGGCCGCGTCGGTCACTTCCCCACCCAGACGACGGATCAGCTTCACGGTCGCTTCAATGGTACCGCCGGTTGCCAGCAGATCGTCGACCACCAGCACCTTGTCACCAGGCTTGATCGCGTCAACGTGGATCTCCAGCTGATCGGTGCCGTACTCCAGCTCATAGCTCTCAGCAATGGTTTCACGCGGCAGCTTGCGCGGCTTACGCACCGGCACAAAACCCACGCCCATTGCCAGCGCAACCGGTGCGCCAAACAGGAAGCCACGGGCTTCGGTACCTACTACTTTGGTGATCCCGGCGTTTTTATAACGCTCGACCAGCAGTTGAATGCTGAGCGCGTACGCTTTCGGGTCTTCCAGCAAGCTGGTGACATCACGGAAAAGAATGCCAGGCTTTGGATAGTCCTGGATGCTTTTGATGCTGTTTTTCAGATATTCAAGCTGCTGTGCAGTTGCGGTCATCGGTTTTGCCTAAATGAAACAGTGTTACTCACAGCGCGCAACGAGTCGGCCAAGGCAACAATTGTTTAACCTTTGACCAGGCGCACCTGTGCTCGAAAACGGTCGAATTTACTGGCTGTGCGCAATAATTGCAACAGCCATGATAAGGCTTCAGTGCTTTTGTTGCTTTTCATCAACCACGGGGATCCGCCACATGAAGATAAGCAGGCAGGAGAGGATCGCCAGCAGCAGAATGCGTACCCACATCATTTTCACCAGCCATAATGAAATAGCGAAGGTGGTAAGGATCACCGCGATCGCGCGCGGCTTCGCGCCGGGCGGCATGGCCCGGTGTTTTTGCCAGTGCCGCAGATAGCCGCCAAACCACGAGCGATAGAGCAGCCAGTGGTGAAAACGCGGCGACGAGCGGGCGAAGCACCAGGCCGCAAGCAGGATAAACGGGGTGGTCGGCAGCAAGGGTAAAAACACACCCAGCGTGCCAAGCACTACCGCGAGCCAGCCAATGATGATTAAAATAGTACGCTTCATAATGCGAATCGTTATCAAACTGAACGGCTACTTTACCACTGGAGAGCGCCTTGAAAACAGCACTGCTTCTTGAGAGGCTGCAAAATCAGCTCATTGCTCTGCGGGAGCAGGCTACACCGCTGATGGGGCACGCCACGCTGAAACCGCGCTTTGACCGGCAGCTTTTTCGTGCCCGCAGCACCGTCATTCAGGATTATCTGGCGGAAGCGCAGACCAACCTCGACGAGCTTCGCCATGCGGTTGAGAGTGAACAGCAGGAACAGGTGGCGTGGCTCGCAGAGCATCTCACAGAGCAGATCACCGCTCTGCATCGCGAAATCGCCGCCTGGCCGCTGCGCGCCTGGGACAGCGCCTCGCCGGGGCTCGGTAAATGGCAGCGCAAGCGGCTGGAGAACCAGGAGTTTGAACGTAGGCTGTTTGAGATGAAGCGCGAGCGCGAGACGCGGCTGAACAACAGTGAAACGCTGGAAGAGCAGCAGCTATTGATGCGCGAGATTAGCGCGCTGGAAGGACGTATCGTCCGCTGCCGTCAGGCGCTGGATGAGATTGAGCGCGTCATTGAACGTTTGACCCGTTAACAGGAGCCACACCCATGTCACTGGAAAATGCACCCGATGAGGTCAAGCTGGCCGTCGATTTGATTATGCTGCTGGAGAATCATGAGATCCCCGCCGAAACGGTGCTTAAAGCTCTGGACATCGTGCGGCGGGATTTTGAAGCAAAGGTGAAGGCCTGTTGCCCTCACCCTAACCCTCTCCCACAGGGAGAGGGAAAAAAATAGATTACGCCGGAGTCGGATCGTCACCCTTAATGTCGCGCTTCACTTCCGTATGCTCATCACCTTTCTCGTTACGCAGGTGAACCTCGAGCTGGTTGAAGGCGATATTAATATCGTTTTCACGACACAGACGATCGATAGAACGGTTGAGTTCATCCACCGTATAGCTGCGGTCGCGCAGCTCGCGCACGTATAAACGCAGCTCGTGATCCAGCGTGCTCGGCCCAAAGGTGGTGAAGAAGACCGCAGGGGCCGGATCGTGCATCACTTTCGGATGTTCTGACGCCGCCTTCAGCAGCACCTCTTTCACCTTCTCCAGATCCGATCCATAGGCAACGCCCAGGCGGATCACCACGCGCGTCACCGTATCGGAGAGCGACCAGTTGATCAGACGCTCGGTCACGAACGCTTTGTTCGGGATGATCACCTCTTTGCGATCGAAGTCGGTGATGGTGGTGGCGCGAATACGGATCTTGCTGACCGTACCGGAGAACGTGCCGATGGTGACGGTATCGCCGATACGTACCGGACGTTCGAACAGGATGATCAGGCCGGACACGAAGTTACCGAAGATCTCCTGCAGGCCAAAACCAAGACCGACCGAGAGGGCCGCCGCCAGCCACTGCAGTTTATCCCATGAGACGCCAAGCGAGCCAAAGACCGTCATCGCCCCAACAATAATGATCACGTAGTTGAGGATCGTGGTAATGGCGTAGGACGCTCCCTGGCGAAGATTCAGACGTGACAGGAGCAGCACTTCGAGCAGGCCTGGCAGGTTGCGGATCAGCGCCCAGGCTACCACCGACGACACCAGCGCAAACAGCAGGCTGCCCATGGTCACGCTTTTCATGACCGCCGCGCCCGCTTCGGTACCGTTGTATTGCCAGAGGGTAATACTGTCGAGATAGGCGAAAACGGTAATAAGATCGGACCAGATAGCCCAGAACACCACCGCAAACAGGGCGATCATCACAAGCATGGTGATACGCAGCGTCTGCTGGTTAACCTGCTCCAGGGCGATGGTCGGCTCTTCCTGCGGCTCCGCGCCCTCGGCCCCCTCTTTCACCTGATGCTGACGACGCGCGATGGCACGGCGATAGGCAATGCGGCGGGCCGCGACGCTTAAGCCGCGCAGCACGGTCTGATAGAGCAGGTTCCAGACGATCACCAGATAGACCGTTTCAATCCAGCGCCCGGAAAGGCGCAGCGTGGTATAGAAGTAGCCCGTTGCCGTCAGCACCATCAGCGCCAGCGGAATGATCGCCAGCACCGTCACGGTGGCCAGACGAATATTGTGGGACTCTTTATCACGCCAGCTGTCGCGGCACATCGGCCACATCAGGATCGCAATCAGCAGCAGGTTCAGCAGGATGACCAGCTGGCCCAGCACGTCATCCATCAGGTGCAGCGGAGAAAGCTCAGAGACAACCGACCAGAAGTGCAGCGGCAGGAGCGCCAGGCTGATGCGCACGATCTGACGACGCCAGTGGCTGGTCAGCTGCGCAGGCATGTTGAAATGACGCACCGCCACGCCGTCTTTTTCCAGTACCTTCCAGCACACGCCAAACACCAGCCAGAATAGCGCCAGTTTTTTACTGAACGCCCACAGCAGATCGCTGACGTTGAGCTGCATGGTGAGCAGAATCAGCCCCACAGCCAGAATAATCAGGCACACCGGCAGGGCGCGGATGAGATCGATAAGAATCGCTTTTGGCGTGTGGAGCTGGCTATCGTTGCGCAACTGCCCCACTTCGGAGGCCAACTTCTCCTGATATTTTTTCAGCCAGCCCAGACGCCAGCGGATCAGGCCGGCAATCAGCAGCAACGGTAAACCGGCCAGGAAAGCAATCATTACCGCAGGCCAGGCTTTCTCCCAGTTTACGGTGATCTTCATGCTCTTAATCTGTGTTTTCAACGTCTCCGGGAAGGATTTGACCCAGTCCCAGTCCATCGGTTTGTTGCTGTTCACCCAGAAAATCTGCTGGGTCAGGATCTCCTGCAGACTTTTCGAGACGCTCACCAGCTGCTGCTGGTTGATTTGCAGGTTAATGGCCATCATCAGCTGGTTGCCCAGCTGTTTGTTGAGCTGGTCCAGCAGCTCGCGACGCATATCGACGACCTGGAGCAGCGCGTCGTGCACTTCCGGGTTCACGTCGCTGGAATGCCCCTCTTCAATTTTGGCGACAAAGGTATCGCTCTGGAAAAGGGCATCGCGCTGCTGGTTGACGTCAAACTGTTCCAGACGTAAATCCGCGATGCGATTGGTCATGTCCTCCAGCTCATCGGCGGACGGGAGCGTCTGCTGCTGCTGGTAGAGAATACGCGACAGCAGGAGGCTGCCCTTCAGGACCGCAATCTGCTCTTTAATGTTGCGCTCAGCCTGCAGCGCGCGATCCAGCCAGTTCTTCACTTTGATATTTTGCTGAACCAGCGAGTTGCCGTTTTCCGTCGCCAGTATCAGGCGCTGGCTCAGCTGGTGGTTGGCCTCGAGCTCCTGTTTCACCAGCGGATTCGCCTGAATGCGGGCGGTTTCGTCCGGCGATACGGCCTCCTGGGCGGTTTTTTCCGTTAACGTCAGGCGTTTGCTGTTAACCGCTTCCTGCAGCAGCTGAAGCTGGTGTTCGAGGCGATTAATATTCGCCGTCACGTAATCACGCTGTTTCTGCAGCGTGTCCTGCAGCACCGTGTTCCCTTCCAGGCTTTTACGCTGCTGTTCGATCTGCGCATTGAGCAAGGTCTGCTGAACCAGCAGCAGGGTTTGCTGCGTCGGGCGCAGCGTACCTTCGCCGACCGTCGTGCCGTTCAGACGGTTGCGGATTTGCTGCAGCTGCTGAGACGCGGCGTACATCGCGTTTTGCACGCGCTCGGGCTGGGTCTGCAGCGAGACAAGCTGGCTGTTATAGGTAGCGAGATCCGACTGCGCGGTTTGCAGATCGTCGAGCAGTTGCGCGACGCGGGACTCCAGCTGGCGTAAGGAGAGCGTCGAGAGCGTCTTGCGCGTCTCGTCGTCGTTATCCACATCGCTGAGGGCATTCAGCGCATCGGTGGCCTTACGCATGTTTTCAGGCGCCTGCGCCACCTTCTGACGAAGCTGGACGGTTTCTGCTTTGATGCGTTCAATTTTATCCAGCGTTTCCAGCGTTTCCGTCAGATCCTGCTGGACGAGTTTCTCCTGAGGAGAGAGATCTTTTTGTTTGTTCAGCGTGTCGAGCTGCGACTGAACATCGCCGCGCGAGGGAATATCGTTGCTGTTATCGGCGCGGGCCCAGGTCAGCGGCGCCGTAGCGAAGAAAAACAGCATCGCAAAGAGCAATGCAAAAACAGGATGTTGCGAGCGATTGATGGGCAGCATAGTTGTGAATGATGTCAGAAGATGACCGAAAATAGTCCGGCGTGAAGAATATCACGCTCGCTGAAAGCAGAATAGCGCGAACGTTATCCTCTGAGATAAATCCTGGAGAGGGATCAGGCCGTTAGCGAAGGCGCGTCGCTGCGCAGCGTGGGGCAGAGCTGTAGCATTTCCAGTAAAATCGCCACGTAGCTGCGGGCTTCCTCTTTAAGGTCAAAGGATTGCGGCGCGAAAAGCCAGTTTTCCATCAGACCTGAAATGTAGCTGCGCATCAGGATTGCCGCCCGTCGGGTCAAGAGATTGGCCGGTAATAATTTTGCCTGCATACACAGGTTCAGATTCTGTTCAATACGATCATAGCTCTCCAGGCTAAGGCTGCGTTGCGCCTGCTGCACCACCGCCATCTCGCCCACGAACTCGCATTTATGAAATATAATCTCCATCATTAATCTGCGACGTTCTTCAACTACCGTTGCTTCAAGGATATATACTAATATTTCTCTCAATACTGAGAGTGGATCGTCAGGGAATTTTGCCCGATACTCACTCTCGAGATCGCTAATGCTGGACTCTGAAAGCTCCCAGATTTCACTGAACAGATCTGACTTATCTTTAAAATGCCAGTAAATCGCTCCTCGCGTCACACCGGCAGCCTGAGCAATCTGCGCCAGCGAGGTGGATGAAACACCCTGCTGCGAGAACAAACGTATTGCCACATCCAGAATGTGTTGTCGGGTTTCCAGCGCTTGTTGTTTAGTTTTTCGTGCCATAGGTGGGTGAATTTACAGGAGTCAGATTTACATACATTTGTGAATGTATGTACCATAGCATGACGATAATATAAACGCAGCAATGGGTTTTTAGACTCAGGACCCTTGATCAATTTGAAATCGGACACTCGAGGTTTACATATGAACAAAAACAGAGGGTTAACGCCTCTGGCGGTCGTTCTGATGCTCTCAGGCAGCTTAGCGCTAACAGGATGTGACGACAAACCAGCTCAACAAGGAGCTCAGCAGGCGCCAGAAGTAGGCGTCGTGACGCTCAAATCTGAACCTCTACAAATTACCACCGAATTACCAGGCCGTACCAATGCTTACCGCATTGCGGAAGTGCGTCCTCAGGTCAGCGGCATTATCCTGAAGCGTAACTTCACCGAAGGTGGTGATGTGAAAGCCGGTGAGTCTCTGTATCAGATTGATCCAGCAACCTATCAGGCCTCTTATGAAAGTGCGAAAGGTGACCTGGCGAAAGCACAGGCCGCGGCCAAAATTGCTCAGCTGACGTTGAACCGCTACCAAAAGCTGCTCGGTACCAAGTACATCAGCCAACAGGATTACGATACCGCCCTGGCAGATGCACAGCAGGCTAACGCGGCCGTGGTGGCAGCCAAAGCGGCCGTCGAAACCGCGCGCATTAACCTGGCCTATACCAAAGTGACCTCCCCTATCAGCGGTCGCATTGGTAAATCTTCCGTCACGGAAGGGGCGCTGGTGCAGAACGGTCAGACCAATGCGCTGGCAACCGTGCAGCAGCTTGATCCGATCTACGTTGACGTGACGCAGTCCAGCAACGATTTCCTGCGCCTGAAACAGGAGCTGGCAAACGGCACCCTGAAACAGGAAAACGGCAAAGCCAAAGTGGAGCTGATTACCAACGACGGTATTAAGTTCCCGCAGGAAGGTACCCTGGAATTCTCTGACGTGACGGTCGACCAGACCACCGGTTCCATCACCTTACGTGCGATTTTCCCGAACCCTGACAAAAATCTGCTGCCAGGTATGTTCGTTCGCGCGCGTCTGGAAGAAGGAACGAATCCAACCGCACTTCTGGTTCCACAGCAGGGTGTGACCCGTACGCCACGCGGCGATGCGAGCGCGCTGGTTGTTGGGGCTGATGACAAAGTCGAAACGCGCAATATCACCGCCACCCAGGCGATTGGCGATAAATGGCTGGTGACGGAAGGTCTGAAAGATGGCGATCGCGTGATTGTTACTGGTTTGCAAAAAGTTCGTCCTGGCGCGCAGGTTAAAGCACAGGAAGTGAAATCTGACGATAAACAACAAGCTTCGGCCGCTGGCCAGTCAGAACAAACCAAGTCTTAACTTAAACAGGAGCCGTTAAGACATGCCTAATTTCTTTATCGATCGCCCCATATTTGCGTGGGTGATCGCCATAATCATCATGCTGGCCGGGGGACTTGCGATCCTGAAGCTGCCTGTCGCGCAATATCCAACGATTGCGCCACCGGCGGTGACAATTTCCGCAACCTACCCGGGGGCTGATGCGAAAACGGTGCAGGACACCGTCACCCAGGTTATCGAACAGAACATGAACGGTATCGATAATCTGATGTACATGTCCTCAAACAGTGACTCCACCGGTACGGTGCAGATCACCCTGACCTTCCAGTCAGGTACGGATGCTGACATCGCGCAGGTTCAGGTGCAGAACAAACTGCAGCTGGCAATGCCTTTGCTGCCGCAGGAAGTACAACAGCAGGGTGTGAGCGTCGAGAAATCGTCCAGTAGCTTCCTGATGGTTGTCGGCGTTATCAACACCAACGGCACCATGACGCAGGAGGATATTTCCGACTACGTGGGCGCCAACATGAAGGACGCCATCAGCCGTACTTCCGGTGTGGGTGACGTGCAGCTGTTCGGTTCCCAATACGCGATGCGTATCTGGATGGATCCGAACAAGCTGAACAACTTCCAGCTAACCCCGGTTGACGTGATCAGCGCAATTAAAGCGCAGAACGCCCAGGTAGCGGCCGGTCAGTTAGGCGGTACACCGCCGGTGAAAGGCCAGCAGCTTAACGCCTCGATCATCGCGCAGACCCGTCTGACCTCTGCCGATGAGTTCAGCAAAATTCTGCTGAAAGTGAATCAGGACGGTTCGCAGGTTCGCCTGCGCGACGTGGCGAAAGTTGAACTGGGCGGTGAGAACTACGACATCATCGCGAAGTTTAACGGTAAACCGGCTTCCGGTCTGGGTATCAAACTGGCGACAGGCGCGAACGCCCTGGACACCGCCACGGCGATCCGCGCAGAGCTGAAGAAGATGGAACCTTACTTCCCGTCAGGTCTGAAAATCGTTTACCCGTACGACACCACGCCGTTCGTTAAAATTTCGATTCACGAAGTGGTTAAGACGCTGGTTGAAGCGATCATACTCGTCTTCCTGGTCATGTACCTGTTCCTGCAAAACTTCCGCGCGACGCTTATCCCAACGATTGCCGTGCCGGTGGTATTGCTCGGGACCTTTGCGATCCTGTCGATATTTGGCTACTCGATAAACACCCTGACAATGTTCGGGATGGTGCTCGCCATCGGCCTGCTGGTTGATGACGCCATCGTCGTGGTCGAGAACGTCGAGCGTGTCATGGCGGAGGAAGGTCTGCCGCCGAAGGAAGCGACCCGTAAATCAATGGGTCAGATCCAGGGCGCGCTGGTCGGTATCGCGATGGTGCTGTCTGCGGTATTTATCCCGATGGCCTTCTTCGGGGGCTCCACCGGTGCGATTTACCGCCAGTTCTCCATTACCATCGTTTCCGCGATGGCGCTGTCGGTGCTGGTGGCGTTGATCCTGACGCCTGCGCTGTGTGCCACCATGCTGAAGCCTATTCAGAAAGGCGGTCACGGCGAGCACAAAGGGTTCTTCGGCTGGTTTAACCGCATGTTCGATAAGAGCACGCATCACTACACCGACAGCGTGGGCAACATCCTGCGCAGCACCGGTCGTTACCTGCTGCTCTATATCATCATCGTGGTGGGCATGGCCTTCCTGTTCGTTCGTCTGCCAAGCTCGTTCCTGCCAGATGAAGACCAGGGCGTGTTCCTGACGATGGCACAGCTTCCGGCGGGTGCTTCGCAAGAGCGTACTCAGAAAGTGCTGGATGAAGTGACGGACTACTATCTCACCAAAGAGAAAGACAACGTTGAGTCCGTATTTGCGGTTAACGGCTTTGGCTTTGCGGGTCGTGGTCAGAACACCGGTATTGCCTTCGTTTCTCTGAAAGACTGGTCTGAACGTCCGGGCGAAAAGAACAAGGTTGAAGCCATCACCGGCCGTGCAATGGGCACCTTCTCGCAGATTAAAGATGCGATGGTCTTCGCCTTTAACCTGCCAGCGATTGTTGAACTGGGTACCGCGACCGGCTTCGACTTCCAGCTGATTGACCAGGGTGGCCTGGGTCACGAGAAGCTGACGCAGGCGCGTAACCAGCTGTTTGGTGAAGTCGCTAAACACCCTGACCTGCTGGTCGGCGTGCGTCCAAACGGCCTGGAAGATACGCCGCAGTACAAGATCGATATCGACCAGGAGAAAGCCCAGGCGCTGGGCGTATCCATCAGTGACATCAATACCACGCTGGGCGCAGCCTGGGGCGGTAGCTACGTTAACGACTTCATCGACCGCGGTCGCGTGAAGAAAGTGTACGTGATGTCAGAGGCGCAGTACCGTATGTTGCCTAACGATATCAACAACTGGTTCGTGCGCGGCAGCAATGGTCAGATGGTCCCGTTCTCGGCGTTCTCAACCTCACGCTGGGAATACGGTTCGCCGCGTCTGGAACGCTATAACGGTCTGCCATCGATGGAAATCCTGGGTCAGGCCGCACCGGGCCGAAGCACCGGTGAAGCCATGAACCTGATGGAAGAACTGGCAAGCAAACTGCCTTCGGGTATCGGCTATGACTGGACCGGTATGTCCTATCAGGAACGTCTGTCCGGTAACCAGGCCCCTGCTCTGTACGCCATTTCACTGATAGTGGTCTTCCTGTGTCTGGCGGCGCTGTACGAGAGCTGGTCGATTCCGTTCTCCGTTATGCTGGTGGTTCCACTTGGGGTTATCGGAGCGCTGCTTGCGGCAACGTTCCGTGGACTGACCAACGACGTTTACTTCCAGGTAGGCCTGCTGACAACCATTGGCTTGTCGGCGAAGAACGCGATACTTATCGTTGAATTCGCCAAAGATCTGATGGAGAAAGAAGGTAAAGGTCTTATTGAGGCGACGCTTGAAGCGGTTCGTATGCGTCTGCGCCCAATCCTGATGACGTCGCTGGCGTTCATCCTCGGCGTACTGCCGCTGGTTATCAGCTCCGGTGCGGGCTCCGGCGCGCAGAACGCGGTAGGTACAGGCGTGATGGGCGGTATGGTTACCGCGACCGTACTGGCTATCTTCTTCGTACCGGTGTTCTTCGTGGTGGTTCGCCGCCGCTTTAGCCGCAAGAATGAAGATGTTGAACACAGTCATTCGGTAGAACCTCACTGATACCGGTTCCACATGATAAAAAGGCCGCATTAGCGGCCTTTTTCTTTTTCAGAAAAAATCATAAATTACGCTTATTGTAGTTCTATTTATTTTCTGTCATCTTAAATAGACATATCATAATTAACTGATAACTTAATCGGTGAATTCAGAATTTTTTTAATTTCATTTCCCCGCTTAAGGTATTAGGAATATTCCTAATAAGACGTTCGTACATAGATAAGTCTGAATCTGAACTTTTCTCATCATTTTTGCTAAGCCGATGAAACGTAAGGAAGGGATAAAACCCCGTCGTTAATTTGGATAAAAACGTTGAGTCCAGGGTGACCATTTGCGTACACGCTCCCAGCCTGCGGTTTTTATTTGTAATTTTTCGTAATAGCGCGGTGAAATCCAGGAAGGAGTGGCTTATAGTTAGGTTATCAGGAACACAGCACTCATGTAGCTAAGTCAGTTGTATCCATCCCGACAATGATGTTCGGTGAGTAAGAAATCACTCAGAAGGGGATGCGCTATGGACGAGTACTCGCCAAAAAGGCATGATATCGCGCAGTTGAAATTTCTCTGCGAATCCTTGTACCATGACTGCCTTGCCAATCTTGATGAAAGTAACCATGGCTGGGTAAACGATCCAACGTCTGCCATCAATTTACAGTTGAACGAGCTGATAGAGCATATCGCAACCTTCGCACTTAATTATAAAATTAAGTACAATGAAGATAATAAGCTCATTGAGCAAATTGATGAATACCTGGACGACACCTTTATGTTGTTCAGCAGTTACGGCATTAACGCTCAGGATTTGCAAAAATGGCGTAAATCGGGAAATCGGCTATTCCGCTGTTTCGTCAACGTGAGCAGAGCTAACCCGGTTAGTCTTTCCTGTTAAAATTATTACAATTACTAAGGTGAATTTATGTCTGATAAACCACTCACAAAGATCGATTATTTGATGCGCTTACGACGTTGTCAGTCAATTGACACGCTTGAGCGCGTCATCGAAAAGAATAAATACGAGCTTTCTGATAATGAACTGGCGGTATTTTATTCAGCCGCTGACCATCGTCTTGCTGAGCTGACAATGAATAAGCTGTATGACAAAATCCCTACTTCTGTGTGGAAATTTGTCCGTTAATCTTTGAAGGGTGTCTGTAGAGTTCTACGCCTCGTTCTGAGTATTTACCTATCCCGTTATGCTCCCTGTGCCCAGGCCAGGTCTCCGTGTAAAACGTGTTCATCAGCAGCAATGTTGTGACGTCAGTCACATCGGCTTTTCGGGAACGTTCCCCTTCTGGCCTGTTCCGATTACCCTTCGGTAATCACATCCAGAGAGGTTTCCAATGAGCTTAGAAAAACAGAAAATGATTGCCGGTGAACATTACCGCCCCGGCGATGAGACGTTACGGGCTGACCGACTGCGGGCCCGCCATCTGGTTTACCGCTATAACCACACCGCGCCTGATGAAAAAACAGAACGCCAGAACATTCTGGCGGAACTTCTGGGACAAAGCGCAGGCGCTTATATTGAGCCGAGCTTCCGCTGCGACTATGGATATAACATTTATCTGGGCAAAAACTTTTACGCTAACTTCGACTGCGTGATGCTGGATGTCTGCCCTGTTCATATTGGCGATAACTGCATGCTCGCGCCGGGTGTTCATATTTATACGGCTACCCATCCCCTGGACGCGGAAGAACGAAACAGCGGCGTGGAGTTTGGAAAACCCGTCAATATTGGCAATAACGTCTGGATTGGCGGCCGGGGCGGTCATTAACCCTGGCGTCACCATTGGTGATAATGTGGTCGTGGCCTCCGGCGCCGTCGTGACGAAAGACGTCCCGGCTAACGTCGTCGTTGGTGGCAATCCGGCAAAAATCATCAAAACGCTGTGAGGTTGCGGGGAGTCAACTGTTATGGTCTTTTAGCGCCAGACTGTTACTTTTTTCAGCCTGATGGCTCCCCTAAAATTGGCAGACACCCTGTATTGTCAACTCTCATGAAGGCAAAAAATGACCGAGATACAGCGCCTGCTTACCGCCACCATCGACGATCTTAACCTCCGCGAAAAGCGCGATAATCGCCCGCGCTTTAGCATTAGCTTTATTCGCAAACATCCCGGGCTGTTTGTCGCCATGTATGCCGCCTGGCTGGCAACGCTTATTGTGATGCTGAAGTCCGAAACGCTGGTGGACTCCGTCTGGCTGCTGGTTGTACTGTTTGTCGTCTTTAACGCCTTTTTCTTTTTCGACGTGAATCCGCGCTACCGTTACGAAGATATCGACGTGCTCGATTTCCGGGTCTGCTATAACGGCGAATGGTACAACACGCGTTACGTGCCAGAGGAGCTGATCGAAAACATCATGCATTCACCGGCGGTAGAAGCCGGGCAAAAAGAGAAGCTGCAGAAAATGGTCTCTACCAAAGGTCAGCTCTCTTTCTATGATGTCTTTACCCTTTCCCGCCCTGCTGCTGCGTAATTAACGTCTGCAGACGTCGGATCCCCGGCGCAAACTGAGAAGCAGGGGTATTGCCGTAACCTAAAACCAGACCGGTTTGCCCCTGCTTCGCCTCCAGGTAGTACCCGCTCAGTGCAGCGGGTGCCAGCTGAAACGCCCTCGCCTGCTCCACCATTCTCTGATCGTCAATACCGTCTATTGCCAGCGTCAGATGCATCCCGCCTTCGCCAGCGAGAATACGGTGCGGCGTATTAAGCTCTGCGCCCAGCACTTCCCGCAGCTGTCGGTAACGCTTACGATAAAGACGACGCATGGAAGCCAAATGACGGGCATAGTGCCCCTCCTCAATAAACCGCGCCAGGGTACGCTGCTCCGCACGATGCCCCCCGCGCAGCAGCGAGCCGATGGCCGGATGCGCAGCTTTCGCCAGCGCTGGCGGTAACACCATGAACCCCACTCTGAGCGACGGAAACAGCGTTTTACTGAACGTCCCCAGATACACAACGGGCGCGTTAGCGACCATTCCCAGCATCGCCGGTACGGGCTCACCGGCATAGCGAAACTCGCTGTCGTAATCGTCTTCAATGATCCACGCGTTGTGCTGCCGTGCCAGCTCCAGCAGCGCCAACCGCCGCCGCGCGCTGAGCACGCTCCCGTAAGGGAACTGATGCGAAGGTGAGGTAAAAATCATTGAGGGCGCAGGCGCATCCAGCCCTTCCCAGCACATTCCCTCGTCATCAACCGGTATTCCCGTCATTGCCAGGCCAGTTTTAACAAACGCACTCTTTGCCCCGCTATAACCGGGGTTTTCTACCCAGGCGACATCGCCAGGCTCGCTTAACAGCATCGTGCAGAGGTTGACGCCCTCCAGCGCTCCTTCGGTTATCACAATCTGGCTGGCGTCGCAGTCGATACCGCGGGACAGGGCGAGATGCCGGGCAATCGCGGCACGCAGCGACGGCTCGCCGGCCGGGTCGCCATAGCCTAACAGGGCACTCCCCTCCTCGCGCAGGACGCGATCGTACAATCGCCGCCACAGCGGCAAGGGGAAATAGTTAATGGCAGGCGTTCCCGGCGTAAACGCCATCACCGGGGTGTCGCGCGGCACGGGGGCGGGCAGCAAGGCGACCCGTTTTGTCAGCCTGACGTCAGGATCCGACAATGTCCGGGCAATCGTACGATGAGCGAATTGCCCCACCCGCGTACCCTGACGGTTACGCAGCAAATAGCCTTCGAGCGTGAGCTGGTCCAGCGCCGCATTGACGGTATTTCGGGAAACCGAGATCTGCTGCGCCAGCGTTCGCGAACCGGGCAGCTGGCTGCCGGACCGAAGCCTTCCGCCCAGTATGGCCTCCCGCAAAGCAAGATAGAGCGCGCGCTGAAGCGTCTCCTGCCCACGCTTTTTCAGGGCAGCATGGAGCAAAGCGTAAAGCTCATCACCCGGTATATTCATCTTCCCTCCTTTTGGTACCAGAAAAACATAGCCTGGTGGTTCTTTTTAAGGAACCAGCAATTCACTAATCTGGAGATCTTTTCAACGTCATGGAAATAAAGATGAATACATTCAATGCGTTTGGACAGCCCGTAGGCGAAGCCCTTATCGACTGGCAGCCTCGTCCGCACCCGTCCCGGGTGGTCCTTCATGGTCACTATTGTCGGCTTGAACCGCTGCGCGTGGAGCATGCCCACGCGTTGTTCTCCGCCTATTCCCTGGCCGAGGATACCCGCAGCTGGACGTGGCTGCTGCGTGAACCCGATGCCACCGCAGAGGAGTTTGCCGAATGGGTGGCGAGCGTAAGTGAATTATCCGACCCCATCCACTTTACCGTTATCGATAACCGGACCCAGTCCCCTGTCGGGACGCTGTCCCTGATGCGGATCGATCCCAAAAACGGGGTCGTGGAGGTGGGGCACGTTCACTTCTCACCGCTTTTAAGCCGCACGCCAGGGTCGACAGAAGCGCAGTATCTGCTGATGCGGTATGTGTTCGATACCCTGGGCTACCGGCGTTATGAGTGGAAGTGCAATAGCCTGAACGAGCCTTCCCGCAAAGCGGCGCTGCGTCTGGGCTTTCAGTTTGAAGGTCGCTTTCGTCAGGCGCTGGTTATAAAAGGCCGTAACCGGGATACCGACTGGTTTTCGATTCTCGACAAAGAGTGGCCTGCGCTGGCGAGCGCCTTTGAAAGCTGGCTTGCCACCGACAATTTTACTGCCGATGGCAAACAGATTAGATCCCTGGAAAGCTGGCGAGAAACGCGCGTTTAGCGTCTTTTTTTACGTCCCTGAACCGCCTTAAAGCGCGGATTAGATTTGCAAATCACGTATAAGCGTCCCTTGCGTTTGACTATCTGGCAATCCGGGTGACGCTGCTTCGCACTGCGTAATGAGTTAAGTACCTGCATGGTTAGCCCCGCTTCGCATTGAGAAAACCGCCAAAACGCTTGCGGAAGCGTGCTGCGCTGCCGTCCGTGGAGAACGTTTTCTGCTTACCGGTATAAAACGGGTGCGATTTTGAAGAAACCTCGATGGTGATGTACGGATACGTCTCACCGTCGAGTTCAATTTCGCGGTCGGTTTTAATGGTTGAGCCTACTTTAAAGTATTCATTGGCACTGGTGTCGTGGAAAACCACGGTGCGATAGGCTGGGTGGATATTGGGTTTCATCGTAAATCCTTTATGTTTTGTTATAACATAACAAAATAATATCCAGGCCAGTTAGAAAAAACAACCCCCTCTCGCCTGGCGATATTTTCTCATTTGCCTGAGATAAAATGAAAACCATGCCAACCACGTGCTATAACTATATCATTTCGCGGTAAAATCTTTCTCTTCAGGCAGGGAACTCAATGCCCAGGAACGGGTGTACGAGGAAGGACACGACAGCATGAAAACCCGACATCTGGTCAGTCTGGTGACTGGCGTACTTATCTTTTCCGTGCTGGTCCCCATTTGCCTGAGCATCTGGCTGGCCCACCGCCAGGCGGAAGATAAATTTGCCGATGCGCTGGATAACTATGCTTCCCGCGTGCTGGTACGCACCGACAGGGTTGTGGATCAGGCAAAAGAAGCGCTCGATCACCTGCAGGCCTTTGAGGGTGTGCCGTGTAGCCCCTTGCAATTGCGGGAAATGCGCCGGGTCGCTTTCTCGTGGCGATATGTCCAGGAAGTGATTTATATCGACAACCTTCGACCGCTCTGCTCCTCCCTGGAGCAAACCAGTCATGCGTCCCCTTTCCCTCCTCCAATGCGCATTACCGAAGATGGTTACAGCGCGTGGCTGACCACGCAAAACGATCTTGGGTTTAACCGCTACATGACGGTGCTGGGAAAAGGCAACTACCTTGTGATGGTCGATCCTGCCTCGCTGGTGGACGTGATCCCTTTCGGCGAGATTGCGATTGATGCCGCTCTGGTAGGAAGCGCAACGCACCGCATATTCGCCAGCAGCAGCAAGCTCGACTCTCACATCCGCGACATGGTTCAGGAGCAGGGTGTGAAAAGCGTGCAGTACAACGGTTCAATGTACGTTATGAAGTCTGTACCTGAGCTTGGGTTTACCGTCGTCGCATGGGCAACGCTCAAACCGCTCGCTGAAACCTGGCACCGGCAGCTTCTTTTCTGGTTACCGTTCGGCATGTTGATAAGCCTGCTCGCCGCACTGTTTGTCCTGCGGATCCTGCGGCGTATCCAGTCGCCGCGCAATCGCCTGCTTGACGCCATTCACAGCCGGGATTTTGTGGTGCACTATCAGCCTATAGTGGCGCTCTGTAGCGGAAAAATTGTGGGCGCTGAGGCGCTGACGCGCTGGCCCCAGCCGGACGGAAGTAGCCTCTCGCCGGATATTTTTGTCCCCCTTGCCGAGCAAACGGGGCTTATTTCGCAGCTGACGCAGTTAGTCATCGAAAAGGTGTTTGAAGATATGGGACACTGGCTGCAGCGTCATCCGGATCAGCATATCTCCATTAACCTCGCCCCTGCCGATTTAACCTCCGGCATCCTGCCGCCTCTGCTGAGTCAGCTCCTGAACAAGTGGCAGATCCATCCCCGACAGATCGCCCTTGAGCTCACCGAGCGCGGCTTTGCCGACCCCAAAATTAGCGCACCGGCTATCGCCGCATTCCGTCGTTCGGGCCACCCTGTCTATATTGATGATTTTGGCACGGGCTATTCCAGCCTGAGCTATCTGCAGGATCTGGACGTCGACACGCTAAAAATTGATAAATCGTTCGTGGATGCGCTGGAGTATAAAAACGTGACGCCGCACATCATTGAAATAGCGAAGTCGCTGAAGCTGGCGATGGTGGCGGAGGGCGTTGAAACCGCAGGGCAGCTCGCCTGGCTACACCGCCACGGCGTGCAGTACGGTCAGGGGTGGTTTTACAGTAAAGCGCTGCCAAAGACGGAATTTATTCTTTGGGCAGAAAATAACCTCGGAACGCACACTACTTGAGATAGGATTTCATCACCCGCAACACCACGCCAAGATCGGCTTCACGCTGCGCTTCTTCAGGCTCTTTCACCACATGATCGGTTAAATGCCCTTCGATCACCTGCATCATCATGCCATTGACCGCCCCGCGGATCGCCGCCAGCTGCTGTAACACCTCGGCGCATTCGTGATCGCTGTTGAGCATTTTCTCCAGCGCGGTGCTCTGCCCCTGAATTTTCTTCAGGCGAGTCAGTAACATTTTCTTGTCGCGAACGGTATGTGACATCTCTGTATCCCTTGTTTTTAGGCTTTTAAAGCATATCACGCTCTACTCCCCCTGAGTATTTTTCTACTGGGGGGTAGTATTAAACTACTGGGGGGGAGTAGTATCTCCGCACGCTTTCCACTCCGGAATTTCCCATGACCGATTTTGCTTCACTCCTTCAGCAGGGCAACGCCTGGCTGTTTGTTCCCAGCGCTATCCTGCTCGGTGCACTGCATGGCCTGGAACCGGGCCATTCAAAAACAATGATGGCCGCCTTTATTGTTGCCATCCGCGGCACGCTGAAACAGGCGGTACTGCTCGGCCTGGCGGCCACGCTCTCCCATACGGCGGTGGTCTGGCTCGTTGCGATGGCGGGACTATGGTTTGGTCGGGGCTGGGATGCGCACACGTCCGAACCCTGGTTCCAGCTGTTCTCCGGGGTGCTGATCGTTGCGATCGCCCTGTGGATGGCGTGGCGAACCTGGAAAGAGAGTCAGCCACACGATCGTCATCACCACCATGACCATGACCACCATCATGATCATCACCACCACGAACACCCGCTGGTTGAAGAAGAGTGGCAGGACGCTCACCAGCGCGCTCACGCGCAGGATATTAACCGGCGCTTCAGCGGTCAAAATGTCACTACCGGACAGATCGTGATGTTTGGCCTCACCGGTGGGCTTATCCCCTGCCCGGCGTCAATCACCGTTCTGCTGATCTGCCTGCAGCTGAAGCATTTTGCCCTCGGCGCAACGCTGGTGTTCAGCTTCAGTATTGGTCTGGCGTTAACGCTGGTCGCTTCCGGCGCGATTGCCGCCTTAAGCCTCAAACATGCGACAAAACGCTGGCCCGGGTTTAGCGAATTCTCCCGTAAAGCGCCGTGGATCTCCGCTGCTCTGATTACCGTAGTAGGGATTTACATGAGCCTGCATGGACTGAGCGGCATTCTGGAGTAAGCGTGCGGCCACGCTCTGTGGCCGCAACTTCATGATTAGTTAAGGGTTCTGCTGCCAGCTGAAGGTATAGCGAAGCTGACGTGTCTGCAGAATGAATTCCGGTGAAACGCTGGGACTCCAGGAGTCGTCGCCACCCACGCCCATATGGAACGCATCGAGGTTAAGCCAGCATCCCGGCTCTTCCCGCAGCAGATGATGATGGGTTGTCTCTCGCAGCTGCTGCTGACCGTAGCGACTCACCGAGAAGTGGAACCGGCCGTTCAGCTGATGCGTTCCCACCACAAGTTCCCGGGTATCGCAGCGCAAACCATTTTCCGTCGGGAAGATATACGGCGTGTGCATGTCTGCGAGAGGTAATGTCCAGCGCCCCTGCCGTGCAGCCAGCTTTCTGTCCGGATAGTTTTCATGCGGCCCCAGCCCCAGCCAGTGAACGTTTTCCGGCATTTCGGCAAGATGAACGCTCAGGCCAATGCGCGCAGGCTCCGGGATATCAGACGCAACATCAATCTGAATATCGCCATGCAGAACTCCCCGATCGTCCACCCGCCAGACTTTACGGCTCATGAACAGGGCTTTGCCGCCATACTCAAGGACGTGCTGGGTTGTGACCACCACTTCACCCGCATGCTGCTCTGCCTGACAGTGCAGAACGCGCGAGGTGAGATCGTACATGCCCGCCGCTTTCCAGCGTTCAACCCAGGCGTTCGGATCGATCTTCGTCGCTTCACTCACGCCAATGTCGTTGTCCAGCGGCGCGCGGCTGACGTTGTCCGTCAGAGCTGAAAGCAGCGTTTCAACGCCATTTCGCCACCATTGAGTCAGATTTCCGGTTGCGCGCTCGAATTGCCAGCGCTGTTGATGATGGGAGATCTCCAGGATGCGATCGTTTTGCGTTAACACCGGAGGCTCGCCCGCCGGGGCTGGGGGAGCAATAAAGAGGGGAGCCGACAGCGGCCACTGCTCCCACGCGCACCGATGGTCAGCAGGTGACCACGGCGTTGCCCGCGGCTGGCGCACTTCAACGTTCAGCCAGACCTCACCCGGCCCGGCTTTCAGCGCCGGCAGGTCAATCTCCAGACGCTGGGTGCCTTCAGGCGCCATCGAGAGCGTCATCTCGCCCGCGGCCAGCACGTCCCCGTCCCGGACAACCGTCCAGTTCAGCACTTCGTTATCGGTATGGCGGAACAGGTAGCCGCTTTGCACCTCAATCACCAGCGGGGAGGTGCTGACTCGCGTAAAGGTAAAGAACTGCTGGGCGCGCTGCGCCTCGTACAGCGCCGGGTGCGGCGAGCGATCGGGGAACACCAGCCCGTTAAGACAGAACTGCCGATCGTTCGGCTTATCGCCGAAGTCTCCGCCGTAGGCCCAGAACGTATTGCCCTTTTCGTCCCGTTTCGTCAGGGCCTGATCGACCCAGTCCCAGACAAACCCGCCCTGCAGGCGAGGATGGCTGCGAAACGCTTCCCAGTATTTCGCAAACCCGCCAAAGCTATTTCCCATCGCGTGGGCATATTCACAGAGGATCAGCGGGCGCGTTTCGTCCGGCATGCCGATCCATTTCTTGATTGACCATTTAGGCACTGCCGGGAAAGGCTGATCCCAATCGACCCGGGCGTACATCGGACAGACAATATCGGTCGCCGCGGTGTTCGCGCCGCCGCCTTCATACTGCACCGGACGCGTAGGATCGGTGGTTTTCAGCCAGCGGTACAGCGCATCGTGATTCGCGCCGTGGCCCGACTCATTGCCCAGAGACCAGATGATAACCGAGGGATGGTTACGATCGCGCTGCACCATGCGGGTCACGCGCTCGCTCATCGCGGGCAGCCAGCGCGGATCGTCAGCAAGGCGGCTCATCGGCACCATGCCGTGCGTTTCGATATTGGCTTCGTCAACGACGTACAGCCCGTAGCGGTCGCAAAGCCGGTACCATAGGGGATGGTTCGGGTAGTGCGAGCAGCGCACGGCGTTGAAGTTGTGCTGCTTCATGATTTCGATATCGCGGCGCATGGTCGCTTCGTCCATCACCTGGCCGTTTTCCGGATGATGCTCGTGCCGGTTAACCCCGCGGACTAGCAGCGGTTTACCGTTGAGCTTCAGCAGGCCATTGCTGATTTCAACGCGGCGGAAGCCTACGTCGCACGCCTCAACCTCCAGAACCTCACCCTGCGGGTCAAGAAGCGCAATCGTCAGGCGGTACAGTTCTGGCGTTTCAGCACTCCAGAGCGCGGGCTGGTCAACGGGGATCGACGCCGTTAAGCGCTCTGCCCAGCTGCCGCGCTCGTCGACGATGGCAGCCCCCGGACGCCGGGAAACGCTGGCGCATTTTTCACCCCTGCGCCACAGGGTCATGACCACCTCGCAGTCCGCAAAGCCGGCGCCTGCCAGCGCGACATCAACCTTCAGCACCGCGCGGTCCAGCTCCGCATTCAGATCCGTCACTACGTGATAGTCGGCAATCTGCGTCTCGGGTTTATGCAGCAAGGTCACATCGCGGAAGATGCCGCTCATGCGCCACATGTCCTGATCTTCCAGATAGCTGCCGTCGCACCAGCGCAATACCATCACCGCCAGGCGGTTTTGCCCGGGGCGTAATGCCGCCGAGAGGTCAAATTCGGCGGGCAAGCGGCTGTCCTGGGAGTAGCCCATCCACTGACCGTTGCACCAGAGATGGAACGCCGAGTTCACGCCGTCGAAGATGATGCGGGTCTGCCCGCTATGAAGCCAGGCGTCATCCACCTCAAATGTGAGCGAGTAACAACCGGTAGGGTTTTCCTGCGGCACAAAAGGCGGATTAACGGGAATGGGATAGGTGACATTGGTATAAATGGGCGTGTCGAACCCCTGCATCTGCCAGTTAGACGGCACGGGCATCGCAACGGCATCTGCACAATCTTCGGTTACCCATGCCTGAGGAACCCGTTCCGGTGCAGTAAAGTAGCTAAACCGCCACACTCCGTTCAGAGAGTGCCTGCTGGTCGATCCAGCGTCCTCTCTGGCAGAGGGCTCATTGCGCCAGCTGTGCAACGGCGCGTGTGCGGCCAGACGGTTCCACTGGGTGACGCCAGGATTTTCCCAGTCCCGACGGGCCAGAATGGCGCTGAGGGTCAGCGGTGAAGTGGTGGACATAGTAACCTCTTTGCGAAGCGCTCACAATTTTGGTTAACATGCCCTGGCACCGGGCAACGGTAAAGCGTTCAATCGCGGGGTAGCGAGTCCGATCACAAAGTTTTATTTGCGGGCAATCTGCTCGGCAAGCAGTGCCAGGCTTCTGAGCTGCTGCGCCAGATCCTCGCGCTCGGCCTGCTTCGGGTTGCGGCGCGCGCTGGAATGACGGGAAACCAGCGTCACCGGCAGTTGAACCTGCCAGCACGTCTCGCCTCCGGTAGGGGCCAGCAGCCACTCCACGCTGCGTTCGCCCGCCTCGCGAAACGCCTGACGAATGGTCGTCAACGGCGGGGAAAACCATGCGCTGTCGGCCGTATCGTCAAACCCCACCACCGAAAGCTGGCCTGGGATCGCGATCCCTTTTTCCGCGCAGGCGCGCATCACCCCGAGCGCCATCTGATCGTTCGCCACCAGAATCGCGTCCGGTAATGCCGCACCCGACAGCAGCACGTGTCCCTTCTCGTAACCGCTGGCCGCGCTCCAGTCACCGTAGGCCACAGCCGTCGCGTTAAGACCCGCCTGCGCCAGCGTCGCTTTCCACCCTGCCAGGCGCGCCCGCGCAGAGACCGAGCTTTCCGGCCCGCTCAGCAGGGCAATATTCCGATGCTCCAGCGACAGCAGATGCTCAACGCCCAGACGCGCCCCCTGCTCCGCGTTAAACACGAGGCTGTTTACCCGCGCTGAGGGCGCCACATCGAGGAACAGCACCGGGACGGGCGACGCCAGCGCCCCAAGCTCTTCGGCGTCAGGATCGTCAAGCGGCACGTTCACCAGCAGCGCGTCCACCCGCTGTGCCAACAGCGCCTGAAGCGCGGCCTGACACTGCTGGGGTTGCTCCACCATGGAAATCAGGACGCTCGCCCCCTGTTCCGCCGCACGCGATTTGACCGCCGACACAATTTGTGAAGGCGCGTGCAGGGCCAGGTCAGTCGTGATGAGGCCCAGCGAACGGGTGCGTTTACCCGCCAGCTGCTGTGCCCGTAGGTTAGGAACGTAGTGCAGCTCCGCCATCGCCTGCTGCACCTTTTCTCGCGTGCGGGCAGACACATGTTCCGCATCGTTAATGACGCGCGAAACGGTCTGGTAAGAAACCCCCGCAAGGAGGGCGACATCATAGAGAGTGATTGCTTTCATGCTTTCTGGCATCGCGATTTTCGAAGCGCCTATTCTGGCACAGCGACGCCGTTAAAACATGTGAGCGCTTCGCAAAATTAAACCACCCGCTCCGGCTGGGGGATTTCCGCAATGCGCGGCTTCTGGCGGAACCAGGGCAGACAGAGCTGGATAAGCGGGCCAATGGTCAGGGCATACAGTACGGTTCCCACCCCAAACGTGCCGCCAAGCACGCACCCAATCAGCAGGACGGACACCTCAATTGAGGTACGCACGCTGCGAATAGACCACCCCAGCCGGGCGTGAATCCCGGTCATCAGGCCGTCGCGCGGGCCTGGTCCGAAACCGGCCCCGATGTACATGCTGGTCGCAATCGCGTTCATCACGATGCCCGACACCAGGAAAGCAATTCGAACGGGTAACGAATCCAGCTCCGGGATAAGCGCCATGCTGGCGTCCGCCGCCAGACCGATACAAATCACGTTGCTTATCGTGCCAAGGCCCGGCATCTGGCGCAGCGGGATCCACAGCAGCAGCACCGCAGCGCCGGTCACAATGATCACCGTCCCGATAGTCATCCCCAGCTGCATCCCCACCCCGAGGTGAAACACATCCCAGGGGTCGACGCCCAAATCGGAACGAATGAACATCGCGGTGGAAAGGCCATACAGTCCTAAACCGACATAAAGTTGTAGCAGACGACGTACCATTTTTATCTTCTCCAGTGAACCAGGCTTTCATCCTGACCTAAAATGGCACTATGATTAATGTCCAGTTTTCAAATAGTGGACTGCATATGTCATCACGTCGCTTCGGAAGTCAGTCTCTGGTACGCCTTTTAGGCCACTGGCAGCAAGCCTCATCCCGAACCCCGCTCTGGCGACAGCTGGCCGACGCGCTGCGTTTGTTAATTCTTGATGGGCGTCTGGCCTTGAATACGCGGCTGCCGGGTGAGCGCGAGCTGGCCTCCGCGCTGGACGTGAGCCGAACCACCGTCAGCAGCGCCCTCGCCCACCTGCGTGAAGAAGGGTACCTTGAAAGCCGCCACGGCAGCGGGTCACGGGTCATTCTCCCTGACACGCGCGCCGTTCCTACCCTTTCAGCGGCGAGCGCCGCACTGGATCTCTCCACTGCCGCCCTGAATGCCGGGCCGGAGATCCATCAGGCTTATACCCATGCGCTCACGGCCATTACCCCGCATCTCTCGCTGACGGGCTACGATCAGCTTGGGCTGCCGACGCTGCGGGAGGCCATCGCTGCGCGCTACACCGCGCGGGGTCTTCCCACCCGCGCAGATGAAGTGATGGTGGTCAATGGTGCCGTCAGCGGCTTTGCGCTGGTACTGCGGATGATGACCGGGCCGGGGGACCGCGTCGTGGTCGATCATCCCACCTATCCGCTGGCGATTGCCGCCATTCAGGGGGCGCAATGTCGGCCAGTCGGGGTGTCGCTGCCGGAAACCGGCTGGGATACGGATGGCTTTGCCGCAACGCTTGCCCAGACGGCGCCGCGCCTGGCCTACCTGATGCCAGATTTTCATAATCCGACCGGGCGCTGTATGGATATCGCCACCCGTCGGGCCATCACGGATATTGCAGCCCAAACCCGCACGGCGCTGGTGGTGGATGAAACGATGGTGGATCTCTGGTTTGATGCGCCTCCCCCGCCACCGCTGGCCGCCTTTAACCCGCAGGCCACCGTCATCACCTTAGGCTCTGCCGGTAAAAGCTTCTGGGGCGGGCTGCGTCTCGGCTGGATCCGTGCCTCATCGCGCATCATCGCCACGCTTGCCCAGACGCGGGATACCCTGGATTTAGGCTCGCCGCTGCTGGAACAGCTGGCAATGCAATGGCTCATTAATAACAGCGAGACGTTTCTGCCCGCACGCCGGAAGATGCTGGCAGAACGGCGCGATCGCTGTGGTGACCTGCTGCGCGAACATTTCCCGGAGTGGAAATTCCACGAGGCGGAAGGCGGGCTCTCTTACTGGATAGAGCTCCCGGGCATGCTGGCGACACAGCTTGCCGCACGGGCAGAAATAATCGGGATTAACCTGGGAACCGGGACGCGATTTGGTTTATCAGGGGCGTTTGACCGCTATTTACGTATGCCCTTCTCGCTGGAATCGACAGAGCTTGAGCAGGCGTTACTGAGGATCAAACCGTTATGGCTCGCCCTGAATAAAAACGTGCCATCGTTAAAACGCAGCGTGATCTAATATTAAAATATTTGAAGCAGATCATAAAATAAAAACTGCTGACTGTAACATATGCAGTCAGCAGTTTTCACTGGTCAGGGTTTAATGCTGAGGTGGAATAGGAAAGCCTTTTAGTGAAATAACGAAGTTATCACCGTCTTTCTTTATTTTTGCACCCGTATCACACCAGTCGGACGCAATACGAAAGAACTCATCGCTTCCAACATTCCAGCCAAGACGTACATGCTTCACGTAGCCTGAACGCAACAGATCGCAGGCCTCGTTGTAGTCACTGGCGGTTGACAGTTGTTGTTTCATTTTCTCTTCTTCAGAATTTTACGTAGAGCCTTGATTTCTTTAGGAGTAAAAGGAGAAACACTCTCTTCTTCCGTATGCTGATTATCAATATCCTCTTCCGATACTCCCGCCTCTTCTACTGCTTCGAATGCCAGCAGCAGCAGTTTCTCTGTCGTCACGCTTAAATTCTCGTTATTGCTTTCCGCATAGTGGCGAAGCCTTTCTTTTAGCGCGTCATCAATCTTAACGTTTAATACCGCTGTAGCCATGTTTGTCACTTCCCTTCGGAATAAGTACTTTATTTAATACACGAAGTTAACAATATTATCCAGATATATATTTTTTTGAGTTATGGAAGAAAATAACCGTCCGATTATAAAATGACAGTCTATTATTACATGTTTATGACAATATTATTTCAATACAATGAAATATATATTACACGATATAGGCGCATTTTTATTGTGGGATAATGATTTAATGGAGAGGTGAAGCTGAAGACTCTTATGAGGCCACAAATGGGTGGGGGCCCTGCCAGCTACATCCCGGCACACACGTCGTCTGCCCTGGCTGCTTCCTTCCGGACCTGACCTGGTGAACAGAGTAGCGTTGCGGGAGAACCAACAGAGCCCCCATTGAGAGCGTTGATAACCAACGCGCTGGCGCATTATCCCTGTGCTAAGGCCCAATTGCAAGCGACCAGCAACCGGATGCTGGTTTCTTGCGCAAACAGGCGCAGCAATCATGACGATCTTCGTTTACCATAGCTTTCCAGAAACTCCCCACAGGTAAAGGTATGGACGAACACGACTCCTTTCCACAGCGCGTATGGCAAATCGTGGCCTCAATCCCGGAAGGCTATGTCACCACCTATGGTGATGTCGCGCGTTTGGCCGGTTCCCCGCGCGCGGCACGGCAGGTTGGAGGCGTCCTGAAACGACTGCCGGAAGGCAGTACGCTGCCCTGGCATCGGGTGGTGAATCGTCATGGTGCCATTTCGCTCACCGGGCCGGATCTTCAGCGTCAGCGTCAGGCGTTACTTGCAGAGGGAGTGCAGGTGTCGGGGTCGGGTCAGATCGATTTGCAAAAGTTTCGCTGGGTGTATTGACCCCTCTCCTGAAGGAGAGGGGCAATGCAGACATTACATCTGAGTCGGTGGGGTTGGCAGGGACGGCTGATTGGTCTGCGGTGCGACCGGTACTTCGGTCTGCTGCACCGGCACCAGGTTCAGATCAATTTTGGTACCACCGTGGTTGATCGCTTCCTGGACCGTATCGGTGATAAAGACCAGCTTACCGTTAATCGTTACCGCAGCACTCAGCAGGATGCGGGCGTTAGGCTGCACGTCCGACGGGTTATACGGCAACACGAAGCTAAACGGCGCCTGCTTGCCTTCAGTACGAACGGCACGCTGGGCCACAACTTTCGACGGCGCGTCAGCCAGAGAAGCATCCGACAGTGTTACGGTTAATACCGCATCTGGCGGCAACGCAACTCTCTGTTTAATCCAGATGGTACCGGAAACGTTAGGCTGCTGAATGGATTGCTGCGAAAGGGTATTAATCCCGTTCGGGTCTGCAGCTGGTACCGGCACCTGGGCGCTCTTACCGGCACAGGCGGACAACGCCACCGCAATCGCTACACCACTTAGCATAGGCACGAGTTTCATTGAAGTCTCCTTATCAATGCACCAGCGGGATCGATCCCATCCGATGTCGTTTCAATCACATAACGTATTCAAGTGTGGCACAGATCACCGATTTATGCCTGAAAACGTCACGATATTCAGATTATTCTACCCATCGGACCACTTTCATTTCTGCGTTATACTCTGCCTATCTTTCGCTACGGCGTTTATTGAGGACAACTATGAGTCAGGCACTGAACAATCTGCTGACATTACTGAATCTGGAAAAAATTGAGGAAGGACTCTTTCGCGGACAGAGCGAAGATCTCGGCTTACGTCAGGTTTTCGGGGGGCAAGTCGTCGGACAGGCTCTGTACGCAGCAAAGGAGACCGTCCCGGCAGACCGCCTGGTGCATTCATTCCACAGCTACTTCTTACGCCCTGGCGATAGCGCAAAACCGATTGTGTATGACGTTGAAGTCCTGCGAGACGGCAACAGCTTTAGCGCGCGCCGCGTAGCGGCCATTCAAAACGGCAAGCCGATTTTTTACATGACCGCCTCTTTCCAGGCGCCGGAACCCGGCTACGAGCATCAAAAAGTGATGCCCCCGGCTCCATCACCCGACTCTTTAAAATCAGAGACGGACATTGCCCGCGCGCTGGCGCATCTGCTTCCCCCGCAGGTCAAAGAGAAGTTTCTCTGTGATAAGCCGCTGGAGATCCGCCCGGTTGAATTCCACAATCCGATGAAAGGCCATACCGCCGAGCCGAAACGCCAGGTTTGGATCCGTGCCAACGGGACCGTGCCGGAAGATTTCCGCGTGCATCAGTATCTGCTCGGCTATGCGTCAGATTTCAACTTCCTGCCGGTGGCGCTGCAGCCGCACGGGGTAGGTTTCCTGGAAAAAGGAATGCAGGTCGCGACAATCGATCACTCAATGTGGTTCCACCGTCCGTTCAACATGAATGAGTGGCTGCTTTACAGCGTGGAGAGTACGTCAGCGTCAAGCGCGCGCGGGTTTGTGCGTGGGGAGTTTTATACTCAGGACGGCGTGCTGGTCGCGTCTACGGTGCAGGAAGGGGTGATGCGTAATCGCGGGTGATTGTGTACGGCCTGATGCCCTCACCCTGACTATCTCCCGCGAGGAGAGGGAATAAACATTAAAAACGGCAACCGAAGTTGCCGTTTTGCTGTTAATTATGCGTTATACGCATTCTCGCCGTGGCTGTTGACGTCCAGACCTTCGCGCTCCTGCTCTTCCGGTACGCGCAGACCCACCGTCATATCCGCCAGCTTATAGCCAATGAAAGCGACTACGGCAGACCAGACAACGGTGATAGCGATACTTTCCAGCTGCACCAGCACCTGATGAACCATGGTCACGCCTTCTGCGTAGCCCACGCCACCGAGCGATTTCGCGGCAAAGATACCGGTCATGATACAACCCACGATGCCGCACACGCCGTGCACGCCAAACACATCGCATGGGTCGTCAACGCGCAGCACACGTTTCAATGCGGTCACGCCCCACAGACCCGCCAGACCGGACACCAGGCCGACCAGCAGCGCACCGCCCACGCCGACATAACCACACGCTGGCGTAATGCCAACCAGGCCGGCAATGGCACCCGAACAGGCACCCAGCAGAGAAGGTTTACCGCGTACCGCCCACTCGCCAAACCCCCAGGAGAGGATTGCACCCGCTGTGGCCACAACGGTGTTCACGAAGGCCAGCGCGGCGATTTCGTTTGCTGCACTTGCCGAGCCGGCGTTGAAGCCAAACCAGCCAAAGTAGAGGATAGCCGTACCGGTAAACACCATCGGCAGGTTGTGCGGTTTGAACGCTTCTTTACCGAAGCCCACGCGTTTGCCAATCAGGTAGGCACCCACCAGGCCCGCTACCGCGGCGTTGATGTGTACAACGGTACCGCCCGCGAAGTCCAGCGCGCCGTGCGTTGCCAGCAGACCGCCACCCCAGACCATGTGCGCAATCGGCACATAGGAGAGCGTCATCCAGACCACCACGAAGATCAGCACGGCAGAGAAACGGATACGCTCGGCGAGCGCGCCCACAATCAGCCCGACGGTAATACAGGCGAAGGAGCCCTGGAACGCAACGTGGATGTACTGATAGAAACTGCCCATCAGCGCGGTCAGCTCAATATTTTTCAGCATCACCCAGTCGAAGTTACCAAAGAACGCGTTGCCCGTACCGAACGCCAGCGAGTAACCGTAAACCACCCACAGCACGCAGACCAGCGCAAACGTCACGGCAACCTGCGTCAGCATGGAGAGAACGTTTTTGCCACGGATCAGGCCGCCGTAGAACAGCGCAATGCCCGGAATTGACATGAACAGCACCAGCGCGGTGCTGATCATCATAAAGGCGTTATCGGCTTTGTCGACCACCGCTGGGGTAGCAGCCAGCGCCAGGCCCGGCAGCAGCGCCAGCGAACCCAGACCCGTTTTGAGTGTTGCTATCTTCATTTTCTCGATCCCTATCACTGTGTGCCAGGAGTTACTTACAGAGCCGCTTCGTCAGATTCGCCGGTACGGATGCGAATGACGCGCTGCAGTTCGGCAACGAAAATTTTGCCGTCGCCAATTTTGCCGGTATAGGCCGCTTTGCTAATGACATCAATGACTTCATCAAGCTGATCGTCAGCAATCGCGACATCAATTTTTACTTTTGGCAGAAAGTTAACGCTGTATTCCGCCCCGCGATAAAGCTCGGCATGACCCTTCTGACGACCAAAGCCTTTCACTTCGGTGACAGTCAGTCCCTGAATACCCATTGAAGACAACGCTTCACGCACGTCTTCGAGTTTGAATGGTTTGATTACAACCGTAACCAGCTTCATAGATCCCCTCCAGTCAGAATTCGGTAATGGCCGCAGCTTACGCAGAAGGTATTGCAAGGGGTGTGCCAGAAATGAAAACGAGGGGGAACGGCGGCGCACAGAGCATTACGCGGCCGTAATAAACAAACAGGTGAAAAAAAACGCACCATGCCGGTGCAGGGTGCGTTTCAGTTTTGCACCAACAGGAATGACTGTTAGCGCGCCGCCTCATTTTGGTGCATCAGGCGCTAAGCGACTCTTCATCGCGCACGCTGGCCGCCAGCTCTTCGCCCGCCAGCTGCAGCTGGTACATCTGCCAGTAGCGACCTTTTGCTTCCAGCAGTTCACGGTGCGTACCGCGTTCAACGGCCTGCCCGCGATGTAGCACCAGAATGGTATCGGCATCAACGATGGTGGAAAGACGGTGGGCAATCACTACCAGCGTCGTATGGTCGCGTACCGCGGCCAGCGCCTGCTGGATGGCCTGCTCGGTACCGGAGTCAATACTGGCCGTAGCTTCATCAAGAATCAGAATCTGCGGCGTTTCAATCAGCACCCGCGCCAGCGCCAGGAGCTGCTTTTGCCCGACGGAGAGATTGTTCCCCTGCTCGCCCAGTTTGGTATTGATCCCATCGCTAAACCCGCGCGCCAGCTCTGCCAGCTGCACTTTTTCCAGCACGTCCCAGACCTGCTCCTGGGAGTAGTCTCGCCCCAGGGTCACGTTGGCGTAGAAGGTATCGGCCAGCACGACCGGATCCTGCTGCACCATCGCGACGCCTTTACGCAACACGGTGTGGCTGAGAGACGCGAGCGGGCGCCCGTCGAGGCGGATTTCGCCGTGCGTGACCGGGTAATAGCCCATCAACAGGCTGGCAAGCGTGCTCTTACCGCTGCCGGTATGCCCTACCAGGGCCACGAAACCGCGCGACGGAACGTCAAGCGTGATGTCCTGCAGCACAAGCCGGTCTTCGCGATAGGCAAACGAGACGTTATCAAAGGTGATAGTCCCGCTTTGCAGAGGCCGCTCATCATTGCCGTAGGCCTGGCGCGGCCTGTCCATCAGCTCAAAGACGCGCTCCCCGGCGACCACTGCCTGCTGCAGCATCGATTGCTGGGTGGTGAGCTCTATCAGCGGCTCGTTAAGGCGCCCGAGATAGCTGATAAAGGCGTACAGCACGCCCACTTCAATCGTACCGTTTGAGCTCAGCCCAAAGAGCATCAGCAGCCCGCAAAGCACCAGCGCCGAGAAAAGGCTCAGCAGCGGACGCAGCAGGAAACCATCAAGCCGCAGCGTCTGCATACGCGCCATGTAGTGCGAACGGCTGGCTTCACCCATGCGTTCGCCAAAGCGCGCCTGCTGGCGGAACTGCTGGATGACGCTCATGCCGTTGATCACTTCGTTGAAGCCATCGTTGATGTCGGCCAGATAAGCGCGGACCCGACGCACGATTGGCGTGCTGTAGCGCTGGTAAATGACCATGACAATCAGCACCGCCGGGAAGATGGTGATCGCCACCAGCGCCATGCGCCAGTCGAGGCTGAACATCGCCACCAGCATCGCGCCAATCAGCGCCGCGCTGCGTAACACCGTTGCAACCACGGTAACGTACAGATCGCGGATCACCTCGGTATCGTTGGTCACGCGCGAAATCACCTGCCCGACCGGCTGGATATCAAACTCGCTGAGCGGCTGGCGAAGCGCCGCGTCCATCACATCCGTACGCAGCTGCTGAACGACGCCCACGGCTGCACGGTTAAACAGCAGAGACTGAGCATAGTGCAACCCAGCCGCCGCCAGCTGCAGGCCAACGTAGGCCACACCTAAGCCCGCCACCAGCCCCAGCGGAAGGTAGCTTTTGGCGACCATGTTGTCGATAAAATAGCTGATGAGCAGCGGACCGCTCACTTCAGCAATCGCCGCTATCCAGAGTAAAAGCACGGCCACGGAGAGCGGTTTACGCCACGGCGAGCCGTAGGCCAGCAGACGTTTGAGCGTCGGCCACATCGTTCCAAGCTTACGCATTGGCGGCCTCCTCATCCTGCTCCGGCGCATCGTCCAGCGCCGCCTCAAGCTGTTGATAGCGGTACATATCGCGATACCAGCCCGGCTGCTCGGCAAGCATTTCATGCTGCCCGCGCTGGGCAATGTGCCCGTGCTGTAAGACCACAATTTCGCTGGCTTCAGTGAGCGCCGACAAACGGTGGGCGCTGATAATCACCGTGCGTCCGTCACCCCACTGGCGAAGGTTATGCAGGATCTGATGCTCGGTACGGCCGTCCACGGCGGAAAGCGCATCATCCAGGATCAGAATTTCAGCATTCAGCAGCAGCGCGCGGGCAATGGAGATGCGCTGTTTTTGTCCTCCGGACAGCATGACGCCGCGTTCCCCGACTTCCGTTTCGTACCCCTGCGGCAGACGCAAAATATCATCATGTACGCTGGCCAGACGCGCCACATGTTCAATCTCGTCCTGCGTCGCCCCGGGGCGTCCCAGGGCAATGTTGTTCGCCACGGTGTCCGAAAATAAAAACGGCGTCTGGCTGACGACCGCCAGGCGGCCACGCCACTCGTCCAGCAGCAGTCTGGTCAGGGGAATATCGTGGAAGCGGATATCGCCCTCGGTGACGTCAAAGTGCCGCTGAAGCAGAGAGAGCACGGTACTTTTGCCGGATCCCGTCGGGCCGCAGATGCCCAGCATTTGCCCTGGCTGCAGGGTAAAGCTGACATTCTCCAGCACCGGATGCTCCGTATGCGGATAGACAAACTTGCGGACGTCGACGGTCATGACGCCGCGCCCTTCCGGCACCGCTTCGCTACCGTCGATGACCACCGGCGCTTCGGCCAGCATGGCGCGAATACGGCTGTAGGCGGCGCTCCCGCGCTCCACGATGTTAAACATCCAGGCCAGCGCCAGCATCGGCCAGATCATGAGACCCAGATACATCGCAAAGCTGGTCAATTGCCCCAGGGTGAGCGTGCCCTGCACCACCATCCAGCTTCCGCCACCAATGGCCAGCATATTTGCCATGCCGATTGCGATATAAATCGTCGGATCAAATCGCGCATCAATGCGCGCGACGCGCATGTTTTTCGCCCCGGTGTCTGCCGCATCGGCGGCAAACAGCGCAGACTGCCGGTCTTCCAGGCCAAACGCTTTGATCATGCGGATACTGGTCATGCTCTCCTGGGTGCGATCGTTCAGAGACGAAAACGCCGCCTGCGCCAGCTTGAAGCGCTCGTGCAGCTGTTCGCCATAGCGATTGATCGCCAGCGCCATGATCGGCATCGGCAGCAGGGCGAGCAGGGTCAGCTGCCAGCTGATCTGCGTGGACATCACGATCAGCACCGCACAGCCCATCACCAGCGAGTCCACCAGCGTCAGCACCCCTTCCCCGGCGGCAAAGACCACGCGATCGACGTCGTTTGTCGCGCGGGCGATGAGATCCCCGGTGCGATGACGCAGATAAAATTCGGGATGCTGTCGGCTCAGCTGGCGGTAAAAATCTTCACGCAGCTCAACGGCCAGCTGATAGGACGCACCAAACAGCAGCACGCGCCAGACGTAGCGCAGCAGATAAACAATGACGGCCGTCAGCACCAGCGTGCCGACCCACATCAACACCCGTGCGGTGGTGTAATGCTTTTCGGTGACGCCATCCACGACGTACCCCACCACTTTCGGCGGGATCAGCTGCAGGATGGCAATAATAATAAGCAGGGCGACTGCACCGAGGTAGCGTTGCCACTCCCGACGAAAGTACCAGCTTAATTGGGCAAATAATCGCACGCGGTTTGTTCCTGAAGGTATTTTACGAAGTTATTCAATGGGTAATGCTGTGGTGTATTTAATCTGTTCCATGGCGAAGCTTGAGGTGACGTCCGACAAACCCGGTACGCTGTTCACCAGCCGCTTGTAGAAATCATCATAGCGCTTCATGTCGGCCACCTGGACGCGCATCAGGTAATCATACTCTCCGGCCATACGCCAGAAACCGAGCACCTCGGGCATCTCAGACACCTGAGTAACGAAGCGGCAATACCACTCGCTGCTATGATGCTGGGTTTTTATCAGCACAAATGCCGTCAACCCAAGCCCCAGTTTTTCGGGATCTAACAACGCGACGCGCCCCAGAAGAATGCCGTCATCTTCCAGCTTCTTAAGGCGCTTCCAGCACGGAGTGGTGGTCAGATTAACGGCATCTGCCAGCGCCTGCAAAGAGAGGGTACAGTCATTTTGCAGCAATGAAAGGAGCTTGCGGTCAATTTTATCTAGCATACCCACCTCACAGAGAAAATTTTTCTCTCTTCATTCTATTTTAAAGGCCAGATAGCAACAATTTTTTCTGTGCTTTTCGCTATCCTAGGCACAAAATGACAAACGGATAACGATGATGAATAGCACCTGGGTTAAACATGCGATCAGCGAAATCAATGCCGACTATCAGCGCTCGGCGGATACGCACCTGATTCGCCTTTCCCTGCCGGGATTTGACGGCATTCAGCTCTATCTGAAAGATGAAAGCACCCATCCAACCGGCAGCCTGAAGCATCGCCTGGCGCGTTCGCTGTTTTTATACGGTTTATGTAACGGCTGGATTAAAGAAGGCACCACTATTATTGAATCTTCATCCGGTTCAACGGCGGTGTCCGAAGCCTATTTCGCCCGCCTGCTGGGCCTGCCGTTTATCGCGGTGATGCCGTCCTGCACCGCAAAACGCAAAATCGAACAGATCGAATTTTACGGCGGCCGCTGCCACTTTGTGGAAAGCGCCTGCGAAATCTACGCAGCCTCCGAAATGCTGGCCCGCGAGCTGAACGGCCACTATATGGACCAGTTCACCTTCGCCGAGCGCGCGACGGACTGGCGCGGCAATAACAACATTGCCGACAGTATTTTCCGCCAGATGACCCACGAACCGCATCCGGTTCCGTCGTACATTGTGATGAGCGCCGGTACCGGCGGCACGTCAGCCACGATTGGACGCTACATTCGCTGTCAGGGCTACGATACCCAGCTGATGGTGGTTGACCCGCAGAACTCCGTGTTCCTCGAGTACTGGCAAAATCGCGATGCGGAACTGCGCAGCCCGGTGGGCAGCAAAATTGAAGGGATTGGCCGCCCGCGCGTGGAGCCCTCTTTTATCCCCGACGTTGTGGATGAGATGATGCGCGTGCCGGATGCCGCAAGCGTGGCAACGGCGCACTGGCTGGAAACGCAGCTGGGCCGCAAAGTGGGCGCATCAACGGGCACAAATATGTGGGGCGCACTGCAGCTTGCCGCCCGTATGTGCGAAGAGGGGCGCACCGGTTCCATCGTCACGCTGCTGTGCGACAGCGGCGAGCGCTACCTTGAAACTTACTATAACGCGGAGTGGGTGCAGGCCAACATCGGCGATATCGCCCCGTGGAAAGCACAGATTGCAGACCTGGTGAAATAAAAAAAGCCAGACCGAAGTCTGGCTTGCTGGAAGGGTCTCACTATTCGGGGGAATACGGGAGATTGTTGTTGTCCAGCCAATGCGTCAAAAAATGGGACACTGCTTCATTGCGGCAGTGGCCAATAACCGGAAGATGGGGAAGTTCTGCTTTCAGCTGCGCCATCGCATTCCCCATGATCAGACCGCGACCTACGCTACCCAGCATTTCGCGGTCGTTCATGGCGTCACCAAACGCCATACACTCCTGCAGCGTTAAGCCCAGGTGGTCGCTCAGCACCGCCAGAGCGGAGCCTTTGTTACAGCCCACCGGCAGCACTTCCAGACAATCCACCGCCGAGAAGGTCAGATGCGCCCGGTCGCCCAGCGCCTCATTCAGCTGAATCCTTAAGCGGCACAGATCGTCATGATCGCCGCAGAAGCAGATCTTGGTTACCGCATGGGCGGGGATCCGACGAAGATCGATAAGCTGATATTTGAAACCGCTGTATACATGCGCGTGCAGCAGTTCAGGAATTTCACGTCCGGTAAACCAGCCCCGATCGTTAAAGACGTGGATACTGGCCTGCGTGTCCCAGGTGCTGTGCAGCACGATATCCGCGACTTCCGGATTGAGATCCTGGCGGTACAGCACATCCCCTTCTACGGAGTGAATTCGCGTCCCGTTGCCGGTGATGAGAAAGGCGTCGAGGGAAAACGCGCCCAGCAAATGGCGCATCTCCAGCACATGGCGGCCAGTGGCAAACGTCAGGGTGACATCACGCTCGCGCAGGCGCTTCAGCGTGTTCAGGGTTTTTTCCCCTAAACGGTGATCCGGCATTAACAGCGTACCGTCCATATCAAATGCAGCGAGCCGAGCCATGATTACTCCCGAAATGTGATGCGGTTAACTTGTGCAACAGTATCGTGTGAGATATACGGAAGTAATAGTGAATAGATGAAAATTATTGTTCCGGGTTTCTTATGCGCCAGCTCAATCGACTCAACCAGTATCACCGCCTCTGGCAGCCTTCTCAGGGTGCAACGCAACAGGTCACCATCAGCGAGCTGGCCGCCCGCTGTTTTTGTAGCGAGCGGCATGTCCGAACGTTGCTGCGCCAGGCCCAGGAGGCGGGGTGGCTCAGCTGGCGCGCGCAGTCTGGCCGCGGTAAGCGCGGTGAGCTAACGTTCCATGTCGCCCCGGAGTCGCTGCGCAATGCGATGATGGAAGAGGCGCTGAAAAGCGGGCAGCAGCATAACGCGCTGGAACTGGCCCAGCTTGCCCCTGAAGCGCTGCGGTCATTACTGCATCCTTTTTTGGGCGGGCAGTGGCAAAACGACACGCCGACGCTGCGCATACCCTACTATCGCTCCCTGGAGCCGCTTCAGCCGGGGTTTTTACCGGGCCGGGCAGAGCAGCATCTGGCGGGACAGGTGTTTTCAGGCCTGACGCGTTTTAACGGTAACAACAGTGAACCCGCGGGCGATCTGGCGCATCACTGGGATGTCTCTGATGACGGCCTGCGCTGGCATTTCTACATTCGCTCCACCCTGCACTGGCATAACGGCGATAAAATAGAAACGGCGCAACTCCAGCGAAGTCTGACAGCGCTGTTGACGCTTCCCGCCCTGCGCACTCTGTTTCAGAGCGTCTTATGTACTGAAACAACGCATCCACAGTGTCTGACGTTTACGCTGCACCAACCTGACTACTGGCTGCCGCACAGGCTGGCAACCTACTGTAGCCGTCTGGCGCATCCCGACCATCCTGCGGTTGGCAGTGGCCCGTTTCGGCTGGCTGCCTTTGAGTCCGACCTGGTTCGTCTGGAAAGCCATGAGGAGTATCACCTGAGCCATCCGTTGCTCAAAGCCATCGAATATTGGATCACCCCCCAGCTTTTTGATTACAGGCTGGGTACCAGCTGTCGCCACCCGGTGCAAATCGCGATCGGCGAGGCTGACGAGCTGGAAAGTCTGCGGCTGGTAAGCAGCAGCACCAGCCTGGGGTTCTGTTACCTCACGCTAAAACAGAGCGCGCGTCTGAGTGAGATCCAGGCAAAACGGCTTATCAATATCATTCATCTCTCCAGGCTTCTCCACACACTTCCGCTAAACGAAGGGCTTATCACGCCCACCCAGGAACTGCTTCCCGGGTGGACCATCCCCGAATGGCCTGATTTATCGGACGTCACCCTCCCTGAAGCGTTGACGCTGGTTTACCATCTCCCTGTTGAGCTTCACACCATGGCCAGCCAGTTGAAGGCATACCTGGCGCTGCAGGGGTGTGAACTGACCGTCATCTTTCACGACGCCAAGACGTGGGACGGATGCCTGGAGCTTGCCGATGCAGACATCATGATGGGGGACAGGCTGATTGGCGAAGCGCCAGAATATACGCTTGAACAGTGGCTGCGCTGCGATGCCCTCTGGCCGCACGTTCTCAGCGCTCCGGCTTACGCTCATCTGCAAGCGACGCTGGATGCGGTACAGACTCAGGCCCAGGCTCGGGATAGACACGCGGGACTGCAAGCCATCTTTAACCGGCTAATGGAGAGTGCGGTGCTGACGCCACTCTTTAATTATCAATACCAAATCAGTGCTCCGCCTGGCGTGAATGGTATACGTCTCAACACCCGCGGCTGGTTTGACTTTACCGAAGCCTGGCTGCCCGCGCCCAAATCGTGAAGAAGCTGGTCGCCGTCGTGGTCAGACGGTAACATAACGTTTTTACCGTAACAGTCGAGATGATTTATGAAACGTGCCGTCGTCGTGTTCAGCGGAGGACAAGACTCTACTACCTGCCTGGTCCAGGCCCTTCATCAGTACGATGAAGTTCACTGTGTCACTTTCGATTATGGTCAGCGTCATCGCGCTGAAATCGACGTTGCTCGTGAATTAGCCCTGAAACTGGGCGCACGCGCGCACAAGGTGCTGGACGTTACGCTGTTAAATGAACTGGCCGTGAGCAGCCTCACCCGCGACAGTATTCCTGTACCAGACTACGAACCCGATGCCAGCGGCATTCCTAATACCTTCGTGCCGGGCCGTAATATCCTCTTCCTGACCCTGACGGCGATCTACGCCTACCAGGTAAAAGCCGAAGCGGTGATCACGGGCGTGTGCGAGACCGACTTCTCCGGCTACCCGGACTGTCGTGATGAGTTCGTAAAAGCGTTAAACCACGCCGTCAATCTGGGGATGGCGAAAGAGACGCGCTTTGAAACTCCGCTCATGTGGCTGGATAAAGCCGAAACCTGGGCGCTGGCGGACTACTGGGGCAAGCTGGACCTGGTTCGCAGCGAAACGCTCACCTGCTATAACGGTATCAAAGGCGACGGTTGCGGCCAGTGTGCGGCCTGTAATCTGCGCGCTAACGGGCTAAACCACTATCTTGCCGATAAATCCGGCGTGATGGCCGTGATGCAGAAAAAAACCGGACTTAAATAGGGCTACTTGACCGTGCTGTCGCAAACAGGTATCGACAGCACGAGTACGCCTTAACATGTCTTACGCGATCATCAACTCCAGCTTTTCCCGCAATTCCCCTTCCAGTGGCAGCGCTTTCTGCGTTTTCAGATCGATACAGACGAACGTGATCAACGCATCTGCGATCACCTGCCCTTCTGGATCGAGCGTCACCACCTGGCTTAAGACCCCACTTTTGCCATTGATCTGTTGCACCTGGCTGGTGACCGTGAGCACATCACCCAGCACGGCCGGACGGCGGTAGTTGATATTGATATTTACGACCACAAACGCGATGTTGTGCGCGGTCAGCCACTGAAAGCTTTCGCTATTTTCCAGCCCGTCCCAGCGCGCTTCTTCAAGAAACTCAAGATAGCGAGCATTGTTCACATGCTGATAAACGTCGAGATGAAAACCGCGTACTTTGATTTTTGTCTGCATAGCGCAATAGCCTTTACTGTTATTGTAGGAAGAGAGGTCATAACTGGTATGACCTCTCTATCCTGGCAAAATTTTGCCGCAGTGCAAGAAATTGCGTAATTACAACGTCAGGTGTGAGAGGTTGCGCTCAACCAGCGCGCTGCCCATGCCCGGCACCTGCTTGAGATCGTCGACCGTTTTGAAAGGACCATACTCTTCGCGGTAACTAACGATGGCCTGTGCTTTTTTCAGGCCCACGCCATTCATCGCGCGGGCGAGATCTTCCGCTGAGGCCGAATTGATACTGACCCGCGTACCGTCATCATCCGCATTTTTACCGGCGTCTGTCGCTTTGGTTTGCCCTTGCGCCGGCGCTGCCGCGTCGGACTTGCTCTGGGTAGCTTGTGTTTTGGTGGCGGGGGCCGAGGCCATCGCACCCGCACTCATCCCGGTGGTGGCAATAGCCAGCGTAATTAATAGTGCTTTGATTCCACATTTCATGCTGTATCTCCTTGTTTGTTGACAGCCAGGTCACAATAGCCACCAGATAAAACCGGCACAAACAGCAGATTGCAGAAATGGAAAAGGCCGCGAAAGCGGCCTTTAGTTTTTGCAGAGCGTTACGAAAATCTGCGAGCAGACACGTAATTACTGCTGCTGAGTCATGACATCACCCAGCTTGATTTTGGCTTCTTTACGCAGGTTACTCATCATGGCTTCGAAGGCAATCTGGGCATTGTTCTGGGTAATTCCCTGAACCATCGCTTTCTTCTGCGCTTCTGGCAGGGTGCCGGCTTTTACTTCATCCAGCGCCAGCAGAACGACGTTACCCTGAGCATCGGTGGTAGTGCCGAAGCTTGGCTTGTCCTTCGCAGGCAGCGTCAGACCAAACGCGGCCTGGCTGATTGGGTCCTGGCCGGTACGGCTCAGCGTTTTCGCTTCACCGAAGCTCAGGCCAGCCGCTTTCAGCGCGTCTTCTTTACCCGCTTTCAGATCGGACAGAATCTTCTCAGCATCTAGTTTCGCCTGCTGTTCCGCTTTGTTGTGCTTAACCTGAGCGACAACCTGATCCTTCACTTCCGCCAGCGGTTTGACCGCTTCTGGCTTGTGTTCGCTGACGCGCAGCACAAACGCACGATCGCCGTCGACGGTAATGATGTCAGAGTTACTGCCCGGCGTGCCGTTCTCGCCCACCAGACCACCGTTGAAGATGGCATCGGAAACCGGTTTGAAGTTCAGCTCTTCCGGCAGGTTGTCGCGACCAAACCAGCCCGTCTCAACCGCCTTCACGCCGGCCGCCTGCTCTGCACCTGCCAGAGATTCGTTGTCGTTGCTGGCGGCATCGCTCACCTTCTGCTGCAGCGCGTAGTAGGCATCCAGCGCTTTTTCCTGTTTCACTTTCGCCGCGATATCATCGCGAACGTCAGCCAGCGGCTTGGTTTTCGCCGCGGTTATATCGTCCAGACGCACGACCAGGAAACCAACGGAAGACTTAATGACGCCTGAAAGCTGACCTTTCTCTTTCAGACCGGCATTTTTCAGCTCGTCAGGCGTGGTCGCATCTTCCAGCCAGCCCATATCACCGCCGTTTTTCGCAGAGATAATGTCGGTGGATTTCGCTTTCGCAACGGTCGCGAAATCAGCGCCTTTATTCAGCTCATCCAGCGCCGCTTTTGCATCAGCCTCGGTTTTCGTCTGAATCACGCTGTAGCGGTTACGCTGCGGCTGAGTGAACTGATCCTGATGCTGATCGTAGTAAGACTGGATTTCAGCATCAGACGCGGTTTCCTGCAGCGCGGCCGCATCCAGCTTAATGTAGCTCACGCGGAACTGCTCTGGAGAAACAAAGGAATTCTTGTTCTGCTCGTAGTAAGCGTTAACGTCAGCATCGCTTACCTGCTGTTTCGCCGCCAGGGCGTTCACATCAATGGTTGCTTCGCGAACAACACGCTGCTGCGCCACCAGCGCGGCCAGTTCGTCCGTTTCACCTTTGAGCATGAAATCGGTGCCCACGACGGCATTGATGAGTTGCTGGGTGGTCAGCTGGTTACGCAGCGCCTGAGCGTACTGATCGGCCGTCATCCCCATCTGATTGACGATGCTGTTGTAACGCGCGTTGTCGAATTTACCGTTAGACTGGAAGGCTTGCGTGGAGAAGATGGCTTTTTTCACCTGCTCATCGCTGATGCCAAGGCCCAGTTTTTTGGCATACTGATCGAGCAGCGCTTCGTCGATAAGACGGTTCAGTGTCTGTTGGCGCAGGGTCTTCATGTACCCTTCGTTCGCCGCCAGTTCAGAGAATTGGTCGCCCAGCTGTTGCTGCATACGGTTACGTTCGCCGGCAAAAGCATTCTCGAACTGACCACGGCTGATTTCCTGGCCATTCACTTTTGCGGCGTAGTTTGCGCCACCGCCAATAAGGTAACTGCTCACGCCGGTCAATATGAACGACACGATAATGATACCGAAAATAATCTTGAGCACGAGACTGTTAGCAGCCGTGCGTAAGCTGTCCATCATGGTGTAACAACACTCCGCTGTAGGTGACTGGTTACCTGACGCTGACGGAAAATCCTGCCCGTCGCGCGTGAAGGCGTATTGTGACAAGAAAACGGGGCGATTGTCAGCCCACAACTCGCATAAACTCGCACAAATCAGGTCTGGACAAACAAAAAAGGCACATCAAATGATGCGCCCTTGTACTTTCCGGCTTCCCTGAAACGGGAAAGCAATCAGTTTACTGCGTCTTTCAGCGCTTTACCTGCACGGAAACCCGGCACTTTAGCAGCAGCAATGGTGATCTCTTTACCGGTCTGAGGGTTGCGGCCAGTACGGGCAGCACGCTCTTTAACAGCAAAAGTACCGAAACCTACCAGTGCAACGTCGTCCCCAGCCTGCAGAGATTCAGTAACAGAAGCAATTAAGGCATCTAACGCACGTCCAGCTGCAGCTTTAGAAATATCAGCACCCGCAGCAATTTTGTCAATCAGTTGAGATTTATTCACTGTTCTCTTCCTCTCTTTATAATTTATATCGCGCCTGAATCCTTCACAACGCGACCGCGCAGCAGTTATATCAGGCCTGCCATGACCTTACAACACCCGTTGTTGATGACGGACCTAATCAGCAATCTAAATTAGCTATACAAAAAAAGGCTGGCAAGTGCGAAATGACTTACCAGCCTTGTTTTTATTGACGCTCTTTGCGCGAGGTCACTATTTTGCGGTTACAACCTGCATTCCGGAGGGTTCATTCTGCAGTGCGAGACTGAGAACTTCCTCAATTCGCTTCACAGGATGGATCTGCAGGTCGGCAATCACATTGTCCGGAATCTCTTCCAGATCGCGTTTGTTTTCGTAAGGGATCAATACGGTTTTGATCCCACCGCGGTGTGCCGCCAGCAGTTTTTCTTTTAAACCCCCAATCGGCAGAACCTGACCACGCAGCGTAATTTCACCGGTCATTGCCACATCGGCACGCACCGGGTTACCTGTCAGGCAGGAAACCAGAGCGGTACACATGGCAATACCCGCGCTTGGACCATCTTTCGGCGTCGCCCCTTCCGGAACGTGCACATGGATGTCGCGTTTTTCGTAGAAATCAGAGTTGATACCCAGTTTCTCCGCGCGCGCGCGCACCACGGTCAGCGCCGCCTGGATGGATTCCTGCATCACTTCTCCCAGCGAGCCGGTGTAGGTCAGCTTGCCTTTGCCCGGCACACAGGCGGTTTCGATGGTCAGCAGATCGCCGCCCACTTCCGTCCATGCGAGGCCGGTCACCTGACCAACGCGGTTTTCGTTGTCCGCACGACCGTAGTCGAAGCGCTGGACGCCGAGATAGGCATGCAGATTGTCGCCGTTAATCACAATGTGTTTCAGGCTCTTATCCAGCAGCAGCTGTTTCACCGCTTTACGACACAGTTTAGAGATTTCACGCTCAAGGCTACGCACGCCCGCTTCACGGGTGTAGTAGCGGATGATGCCAATAATCGCGCTGTCCTCGACGGTCAACTCGTTGGCTTTCAGCGCGTTACGCTCAATCTGTTTCGGCAGCAGGTGCTGCTTAGCGATGTTCAGCTTCTCATCTTCGGTATAGCCGGAGAGACGGATCACTTCCATACGGTCCAGCAGCGGGGCCGGAATGTTCATGGAGTTGGAGGTCGCCACGAACATCACGTCGCTCAGGTCGTAGTCCACTTCCAGGTAGTGATCGCTGAACGCCACGTTCTGTTCTGGATCAAGCACTTCCAGCAGCGCAGACGCAGGGTCGCCACGCATGTCCGACGACATCTTGTCGATCTCATCGAGCAGGAACAGCGGGTTTTTAACCCCCACTTTCGCCATCTTCTGGATCAGTTTACCCGGCATAGAACCGATGTAGGTACGGCGGTGACCGCGGATTTCCGCTTCATCGCGTACGCCACCCAGCGCCATACGGATATACTTACGTCCGGTCGCTTTGGCGATGGACTGGCCCAGAGAGGTTTTACCTACCCCCGGCGGTCCTACCAGGCACAGAATTGGGCCCTTGATTTTGTTTACACGGCTTTGTACCGCGAGGTACTCAAGAATGCGGTCTTTCACGCGTTCCAGGCCGTAGTGATCGGTATCCAGGATTTCCTGCGCCTGACGCAAGTCTTTTTTGACCTTGCTGCGGGCGTTCCACGGAACCTGTACCATCCACTCAATGTAGCCGCGAACAACGGTCGCTTCAGCCGACATTGGAGACATCATTTTCAGCTTCTGCAGTTCTGCTTCGGCCTTCTCTTTCGCCTCTTTCGGCATCTTCGCCGCGTCGATCTTACGCTTTAGCGCTTCGTTTTCGTCCGGCGCGTCGTCCATCTCGCCCAGTTCTTTCTGAATGGCCTTCATTTGCTCATTCAGATAGTACTCACGCTGAGATTTCTCCATCTGCTTTTTGACGCGGTTGCGAATGCGCTTCTCAACCTGCAGCAGATCGATTTCAGACTCCATCATCGCCATCAGGTATTCCAGACGTTCGTTAACGTCGGACATTTCCAGCACGGACTGTTTGTCAGCCAGCTTCAGCGGCATATGTGCAGCGATGGTGTCCGCCAGACGCGCAGGATCGTCGATGCTGTTCAGCGACGTCAGCACTTCTGGTGGAATTTTCTTGTTCAGCTTGATATAGCCTTCAAACTGGCTAATCGCGGTGCGCACCAGCACTTCCTGCTCGCGCTCATCAAGCTCAGGCGAATCAAGGTACTCTGCCTTTGCAGAGAAGTGTTCGCCGTCGTCTGACAGAGTGGTAATACGCGCACGCTGCAGGCCTTCTACCAGCACCTTCACGGTGCCGTCAGGCAGCTTCAGCATCTGCAGAATAGAGGCCACGGTCCCGACGGTGAAAAGATCGTTTACACCCGGCTCATCCGTTGATGCTTCTTTCTGCGCCACCAGCATGATTTTTTTATCATGATCCATGGCGGCTTCGAGGCAACGGATAGATTTTTCCCGCCCTACAAATAAGGGTATGACCATGTGCGGATAAACCACCACATCGCGCAACGGCAATACGGGGATTTCAATGCGTTCAGAACGCTCAGGATTCATAGAGCTCTCTCTTAGTTAGTGTCCGCCAGGTAAGCTGGTCATGTCACTGTGCTTCACATAACCATTAACATGTATCCAGTATATGGGGATGTTTCCCACACATTCAACGCTATGAATACGGAAAAAGTAAAGGGGAGATAAAATCCCCCCTTTTTGATTAACTGCTTGTATGATTTGGTTAATTATTCGCCAGATGCCTGCTGCGCTTCCGGTTTGCCGTAAATCAGCAGCGGCTTGGTTTGACCGCTAATGACGGACTCGTCAATCACCACTTTCTCAACGTCTTCCATCGACGGAAGATCGTACATGGTGTCGAGCAGTGCCGCTTCAACAATTGAACGCAGACCACGGGCACCGGTTTTACGAACCATCGCTTTCTTGGCAATCGCATCCAGCGCTTCGTCGCGGAATTCCAGATCAACGCCTTCCAGATTGAACAGCGCCTGGTACTGCTTGGTCAGCGCATTTTTCGGCTCTTTCAGGATCTGGATCAGCGCGTCTTCGCTCAGCTCATTCAGCGTTGCGACAACCGGCAGACGGCCGATAAATTCAGGGATCAGACCGAATTTGATCAGATCTTCCGGTTCAACCTGAGACAGCAGTTCGCCTTCGTTTGGTTTTTCGGACGTCGATTTCACCGTTGCGCCAAAACCAATGCCGGAGCCGGTTTCAACACGGTGGGAGATGACTTTGTCCAGACCAGCAAACGCACCGCCACAGATGAACAGGATCTTGGAGGTATCAACCTGCAGGAACTCCTGCTGCGGATGTTTACGACCACCCTGTGGCGGAACGGCGGCAACCGTACCTTCAATCAGTTTCAGCAGTGCCTGCTGTACGCCTTCACCCGATACGTCACGGGTAATGGACGGGTTGTCTGATTTTCGGGAGATCTTGTCGATCTCATCGATGTACACAATCCCGCGCTGCGCTTTCTGTACGTCGTAATCGCACTTCTGCAGCAGTTTCTGAATGATGTTTTCGACGTCCTCACCCACATAGCCGGCCTCGGTCAGGGTGGTGGCATCCGCCATCGTGAACGGAACATCAAGCAGACGCGCCAGGGTTTCAGCCAGCAGCGTTTTACCGGAACCGGTTGGGCCGATCAGCAGAATGTTACTTTTACCCAGTTCTACGCCATTGCTGGTGTCACCGTTACGCAGACGTTTGTAGTGGTTATAGACCGCTACCGCCAGCACTTTCTTGGCCTGCTCCTGTCCGATGACGTAGTCGTCAAGGTGATGACGAATTTCATGCGGCGTTGGCAGCGCGCTGCGCTCACGGTGCGGTGCGACTTCTTTAATCTCTTCGCGAATGATGTCGTTACATAAATCGACACATTCGTCGCAGATATACACGGACGGCCCGGCAATCAGTTTACGCACTTCATGCTGGCTTTTGCCGCAAAAAGAGCAGTACAGCAGTTTGCCCGAACCATCTTTGCGTTTATCTGTCATGAGTCCAAACCTCTTTTTAAGTTCTTTGTGCCGCACATGACGACGCAAATGCCATTCTAAGACGCAAGCTGCAATCAGCAGCGTGCCGCCCTACCTTAGTATAGCGGCACACTCGCGTCACGGGCATCAATTACGATGGGTCAACACGGAGTCGACTAAGCCGTACTCAACTGCCTCTGGAGCAGAGAGGAAGCGATCGCGCTCGGTATCGCGCTCGATCTGCTCGAGTGGTTGACCCGTATGCTGCGCCATAAGTTCATTCATGCGCGCTTTTACTTTCAGAATTTCGCGGGCGTGGATTTCGATATCCGTCGCCTGCCCCTGGTAACCGCCCAGCGGCTGGTGAATCATCACGCGGGAATTTGGCAAGCAGAAACGCTTACCTTTCGCCCCTGCTGTTAACAGGAACGCGCCCATAGATGCAGCCTGACCCATACAGATAGTGCTTACATCAGGCTTGATGAATTGCATGGTGTCATAAATGGACATACCTGCTGTAATCACGCCACCCGGGGAGTTAATGTACAGGTAAATGTCTTTTTCCGGGTTTTCCGCTTCCAGAAACAGCATCTGCGCCACGATCAGGTTAGCCATGTGGTCTTCCACCTGGCCGGTCAGAAAGATAACGCGTTCCTTGAGCAGACGGGAATAGATATCAAAAGAACGCTCACCACGTGAGGTCTGTTCAATAACCATTGGCACCAGAGCCATATGGGGTGCAAAGTTATCTCGTTCGCCACTGTATGACATTTCCGTCTCCTGGATCAAAATTGAAAACACCTGCTGTACTGATTGTAACCTTACGGACGGATTATCAGCCAGTCTCATTCATCATGATTACGTACTTATGGGGTTCACAGTGCCCTATTTCAAGCATAACAACCTTTTGTTGTTACGCTAACACCGAAAGGGCGTTTTAGCACTCTTCCTGGGCTATCGCTGCGATAAAAAAAACCCGCTGCCGCAAGGCAACGGGTTTTCTGTTCAAACTTTAAACCGTTGGGGCGAAATTACGCCTGCTGGTTCATCAGTTCGTTGAAAGAGGTCGCTTTTTCGGTCACTTTCGCTTTCGCCAGTACCGCTTCAACAGCCTGCTCTTCCAGGGCAACGTTGCGCATGTTGTCCATCAGCTCTTTGTTCTTACCGTAGAACTCGATCACTTCTGATGGATCTTCGTATGCAGAAGCCATCTCTTCGATCAGGCCCTTCACACGCTCTTCGTCAGCTTTCAGCTCGTGGGTACGAATCACTTCGCCCAGCAGCAGGCCAACAACAACGCGGCGTTTCGCTTGCTCTTCGAACAGCTCGCGTGGCAGTTCCATCGCTTGCTGCTGGTTGCCACCGAAACGCTGTGCAGCCTGACGGCGCAGAACGTCGATTTCGCTGTCGATCAGGGCAGCTGGAACGTCGATTTCGTTGGCTTTCACCAGACCTTCGATCGCCTGAGATTTCACACGGTTACGCACCGCGCCGTTCAGTTCACGTTCCATGTTCTTACGCACTTCGGTGCGCAGACCCGCTACGGAACCATCTTCCACGCCGAAACGCTTGATGAATTCTTCAGTCAGTTCTGGCAGTTCGCGCTCTTCAACTTTCTTCAGGTTGATAGCGAACTTCGCTGCTTTCCCTTTCAGGTTTTCAGCGTGATATTCTTCCGGGAAGGTCACGTCGATGGTGAACTCTTCGCCAGCCTTGTGGCCTTTGATACCGTCTTCGAAGCCTGGGATCATACGACCCTGGCCCATCGCCAGTACGAAGTCAGACGCTTTACCGCCTTCGAACTCTTCGCCGTCTACAGAACCGGTGAAGTCGATGGTGACACGGTCTTCAGCGTCAACAGCGCCTTCTTTCTCTTTCCAGTTCGCCTGCTGCTTGCGCAGGGTATCCAGCATGCCGTCAACGTCTTCGTCAGTCACGGAAACAACTGGTTTTTCAACTTCGATAGATTCCAGACCTTTCAGCTCAACTTCCGGGTACACTTCGAACTCTACGGAGTAGGTGAAGTCTTCGCCCAGTTTGTATTCGCCTGGAACATAGTTCGGCGCGCCGGCTGGATTGATTTTTTCTTTGATGATCGCATCGATAAAGTTGCGGCTCATCAGTTCACCCAGCACATCCTGACGCACGGAAGCGCCATAACGCTGAGCAACAACATTCATTGGTACTTTGCCCTTGCGGAAGCCGTCAATACGTACTTTTTTTGCTACGTTGACCAGCTCGCTTTTCACAGCAGTTTCGATGCTGTCAGCAGCGATAGTAATCGTTACACGGCGGCCAAGGCCTTGAGTGGTTTCAACTGAAACTTGCATCTTGTTACCTCAAAAAAATCACAGTGCTCGGTCAACTCTGAATCTGTCTGTTATACCGGGATGCTCTCTTAGTGCAGATTCACATTCCCTGTCGCCAGAATCATCCCGAAGACATTCAATAAGACGCGGCATTATAGCGGCATCACTTAGGTGAGTCGAGAACGGTTGGGGCATGTTGCTGCGGCTTTTTTCACACTTTAAGGCTATTTTTAGCCTTAAAATCGCACCATCCGCTCAAAACTCAAACAAAACAAAACGGCCCGGAGGCCGTTTTGAGGAAATCTGTAAGCAACATACTGGAAAATCTCCAGCCGTTGCAAATCCGATTTATCAGGCGATAGTGCCTGCACCGCGACAGGGCGGCGATGCGAAGACCGTATCCTGCAGGCCTTCCCATTCCTTAATGGTGTAGGTATGCAGTGCCAGCGCATGCACGGTCGTGGAGAGTTCTTCCGTCAAGGTGCTGTAGATCAAGCGGTGTCGATTCAGGAAACGTTCTCCCGTGAAGCGATCGCTAACCAGAACCACTTTAAAGTGGCTTTCAGAACCTGCCGGCACGTTATGACGATAGCTTTCGTCGACGACTTCGAGGAACACAGGGTTGAACGCTGCCCTTAATTTATCTTCTATATGCTCACGTATCATCATGAAATTACTCCTCCGACAACGCCAGGATGTCACCCATCCCTTTAAATGTTAGCCGCTTTTACCGTTTCCATTACACCTTGACAACAAATATTTAGCTTTCGTCTGATTTTCTCATTCAAACGAATGAAGTTCACTGTGAGACTCATACGTTTTGTCATACACGGATTGGGAAAAACGGTGAACTGGTCAGTTTTCGGACAAGGCGATGAATTTACATGCGTTGACCACTTCCCCTCGCCGTTGGCGATGTTATGATGGCGGCAATTTTTCTCTTTATATGCTTACGATTCGTTGAGAACCCGAAAATGTTAAAAAAACTCTTCTTTCCGTTGGTAGCCCTTTTTATGCTGGCAGGCTGTGCTACTCCGCCTACCACCATTGATGTCTCACCAAAAATCACCCTGCCTCAGCAGGACCCAAGCCTGATGGGCGTCACCGTGAGCATTAACGGTGCCGATCAGCGTCAGGACCAGGCGCTGGCAAAAGTGACCCGCGATAACCAGCAGGTTACCCTCACCGCCTCCCGCGACCTGCGCTTCCTGCTCCAGGAAGTACTGGAGAAACAGATGACCGCTCGCGGCTACATGATTGGCCCAAGCGGCGCGGTCGATCTGCAGATCATCGTGAACAACCTGTACGCTGACGTGTCTCAGGGCAACGTGCGCTACAACATCGCGACCAAAGCGGATATCGCCATCATTGCCACCGCGAAGAATGGCAACAAGATGACCAAAAACTACCGCGCCAGCTACTCTGTTGAAGGTGCCTTCCAGGCTTCTAACCAGAACATTGCTAACGCCGTGAACAGCGTGCTGACCGACACCATCGCCGATATGGCGCAGGACACCAGCATTCACGACTTCATCAAGCAGAACGCGCGTTAATCCCGCTCTCTGACCCGGTGTATCACCGGGTCAGTTTTATAAGAACATGTCCAGCCATTACTTACGCATTTTCCAGCAACCGAAATCAGCGATTCTGCTGATCCTCGGCTTCGCCTCGGGTTTACCCCTCGCGCTCACTTCCGGCACGCTTCAGGCGTGGATGACGGTTGAGAACATCGATCTTAAAACCATTGGTTTCTTCTCGCTTGTCGGCCAGGCCTATGTCTTTAAGTTCCTGTGGTCTCCGGTCATGGATCGCTACACGCCGCCTTTCCTCGGGCGTCGACGCGGCTGGTTAGTAATGACGCAGATCCTGCTGCTGCTGGCCATCGCGGCGATGGGATTTCTTGAACCCACCACCCAGCTTCGATGGATGGCCGCACTTGCGGTGGTAATTGCCTTCTGTTCCGCCTCTCAGGATATCGTGTTCGACGCCTGGAAGACGGACGTGCTACCTGCAGAAGAGCGCGGCGCCGGCGCGGCAATCAGCGTGCTGGGCTATCGCCTCGGGATGCTGGTCTCCGGCGGGCTGGCGCTGTGGCTGGCAGATCGTTACCTCGGCTGGCAGGGCATGTACTGGCTGATGGCCGCCCTGCTGATCCCCTGCATTATCGCGACGCTGTTCGCGCCCGAACCGAGTGACATCATCCCGGTTCCCCGCTCGCTGGAGCAGGCCGTCGCCGAACCGCTCCGCGACTTCTTTGGCCGCAACAACGCCTGGCTGATCCTGCTGCTCATCGTCCTTTATAAGCTGGGTGATGCCTTTGCCATGAGCCTCACCACCACCTTCCTGATCAGGGGTGTCGGTTTTGATGCCGGTGAAGTGGGTGTGGTGAATAAAACGCTGGGGCTGTTTGCGACCATTGTCGGCGCGCTTTATGGCGGCGTGCTGATGCAGCGCCTGACGCTGTTCCGCGCGCTGCTGATTTTCGGCATCCTTCAGGGCGCTTCTAACGCAGGATACTGGCTGCTGTCGATTACCGACAAACATACGATCAGCATGGCCGCGGCGGTGTTCTTCGAAAACCTCTGCGGCGGCATGGGAACAGCGGCGTTTGTCGCCCTGCTGATGACCCTGTGCAACAAGTCGTTTTCCGCTACCCAGTTCGCTCTGCTCTCGGCGCTTTCCGCCGTTGGCCGCGTGTACGTTGGCCCGATTGCCGGCTGGTTCGTGGAAGCCCACGGCTGGCCAACATTTTATCTCTTCTCGGTCGTGGCTGCCGTGCCGGGAATTTTATTGCTGCTGGTCTGCCGTCAGACGCTGGAATATACCCAGCGGACAGAACATTTTATGCCGCGCACCGAATATCGCCGCGCCTACCGTTTTGCGCTACGTCTGTTAATGGCGGGCTGCACTGCTCTGGCGCTCTGGCTTGTGGTGCTTATTATCAATGCCAGCACCTCTCTGGTACTCCCTTTCGAAGCCCTTCTGCTGGACGCAGGCGCCCTGCTGGCTATCGCCGGGATCCTGACCGGAGGTCTGCTTGATTTCATGGCGTTGCGTAAAATCCAGCTGACCTGAAGAAAAAAGCGAAAGGTTATTTCCCGTTGTAATCACTAACCGCAATTATAACGGCGAAATAGCCACCAACCGCTAAAAAAATATTTGTTGTTTTGTGCGGGATAGGATTTGGAAATTATTGGCACCAGTTCCAAAACGCTATTTTTCATTAAACGATTCAGCACCCGAGAGTTTGATTTTTCGTTTTTCAGATGTCTTTTTATTGATAATTAATTGTTAATTTTTTGTTTATTTTCAACAATGGTTATACCAATTGCCCCTTTTAAGGTATGCTTGGGGGTCCTTTCGTTATAAAGCCCATGACATGCGGCTTCGGTCATAAAAAGCGACATAATTTGCAACACTTGTGACACGTGCGGCAGAACCCGGTAACACCTTCCTGACACAGGCCTAATGATGTTTACAGTAATGTAACCTTCCCGTAAAATGCCCGCACACTTTAAACGCCACCAGACTCCGTGGAATTGAGGTCGTTAAATGAGACTCGGGAAATACAATAAAAGTTTGGGATGGTTGTCATTATTCGCGGGCACTGTATTACTCAGTGGCTGCGATTCTGCACTACTAGACCCCAAAGGACAGATTGGACTGGAACAACGTTCACTGATATTGACGGCTTTTGGCCTGATGTTGATTGTGGTTATTCCTGCCATTTTGATGGCTGTTGGTTTCGCCTGGAAGTATCGTGCGAGCAATAAAGATGCGAAGTATAGCCCTAACTGGTCACACTCCAATAAAGTGGAAGCTGTGGTCTGGACGGTACCTATTCTGATCATCCTGTTCCTTGCCGTACTGACCTGGAAAACCACTCACGCACTTGAGCCAAGCAAACCGCTGGTTCACGATGAGAAACCTATTACCATTGAAGTGGTCTCCATGGACTGGAAATGGTTCTTCATCTATCCAGAGCAGGGTATTGCTACCGTGAATGAAATCGCCTTCCCGGCGAACACTCCGGTTCAGTTCAAAGTGACCTCCAACTCCGTAATGAACTCCTTCTTCATCCCACGTCTGGGTAGCCAGATTTACGCGATGGCCGGTATGCAGACCAACCTGCATCTGATCGCGAATGAAGCAGGCACCTATGATGGTATCTCCGCCAGCTATAGCGGCCCGGGCTTCTCAGGTATGAAGTTCAAAGCTATTGCGACGCCAGACCGTGCAGCTTTCGACCAGTGGGTTGAAAAAGCGAAGCAGTCTCCAAACACCATGTCTGACATGGCGGCGTTCGAAAAAGTGGCTGCACCAAGCGAATACAACAAGGTGGAGTACTTCTCTAATGTGAAACCAGATTTGTTCAAAGACGTTATTGGCAAATTTATGGATCACGGCAAGAGCATGGACATGACCCAGCCTGAAGGCGAGCACAGCGCGCACGAAGGTATGGAAGGCATGGACATGAGCCACGCGGAAACCGCTCACTAAGGGGCCGAGGAAGAAAATGTTCGGAAAATTGACACTGGATGCAGTGCCCTACCATGAACCGATTATCGTGGTTACGGTGGCTGCAATTATCATTGGTGGCGCGGCCTTACTGGCCCTGATCACTTACTTCGGTAAGTGGAGCTACCTGTGGAACGAGTGGCTGACTTCGGTTGACCACAAAAAACTCGGTATCATGTACTGCATCGTCGGTATCGTCATGTTAATTCGTGGCTTTGCGGATGCCATCATGATGCGTAGCCAGCAGGCACTCGCTTCTGCGGGTGAAGCCGGCTTCCTGCCACCGCACCACTACGATCAGATCTTTACCGCCCACGGCGTTATCATGATCTTCTTCGTGGCGATGCCGCTGGTTATCGGTCTGATGAACGTGGTCGTTCCGCTGCAAATCGGCGCGCGCGACGTGGCGTTCCCGTTCCTGAACAACCTGAGCTTCTGGTTCACGGTTGTCGGCGTTATCCTGGTTAACCTGTCACTGGGTGTGGGCGAATTCGCGCAGACCGGCTGGCTGGCTTACCCGCCGCTGTCAGGAATTGAGTACAGTCCGGGCGTTGGCGTCGACTACTGGATTTGGGCGCTTCAGCTCTCCGGTGTCGGTACTACCCTGACCGGTATCAACTTCTTCGTGACCATTATCAAGATGCGTGCCCCTGGCATGACCATGTTCAAGATGCCGGTATTTACCTGGGCATCTCTGTGCGCCAACATCCTGATTATTGCCTCCTTCCCAATTCTGACCGTCACCATCGCGCTGCTGACCCTGGACCGCTACCTGGGCACCCATTTCTTCACGAATGATATGGGTGGCAACATGATGATGTACATCAACCTGATTTGGGCCTGGGGTCACCCGGAAGTGTACATTCTGGTTCTGCCTGTGTTCGGTGTGTTCTCCGAAATCGCGGCAACCTTCTCGCGTAAACGTCTGTTTGGTTACACCTCTCTGGTGTGGGCAACCGTGTGTATTACCGTCCTGTCGTTCATCGTTTGGCTGCACCACTTCTTCACCATGGGTGCGGGCGCGAACGTAAACGCCTTCTTCGGTATTACCACCATGATTATCGCCATCCCTACCGGGGTGAAGATCTTCAACTGGCTGTTCACCATGTACCAGGGCCGTATCGTGTTCCACTCAGCGATGCTGTGGACCATCGGCTTCATCGTGACCTTCTCCGTAGGTGGGATGACCGGCGTACTGCTGGCGGTACCAGGTGCTGACTTCGTTCTGCACAACAGCCTGTTCCTGATTGCGCACTTCCATAACGTTATCATCGGTGGCGTGGTCTTCGGCTGCTTCGCTGGCGTAACCTACTGGTGGCCAAAAGCGTTCGGCTTCACGCTGAACGAAAAATGGGGTAAGCGCGCATTCTGGTTCTGGATCATCGGCTTCTTCGTAGCATTTATGCCGCTGTACGTGCTGGGCTTCATGGGTATGACCCGTCGTCTGAGCCAGCAGATCGATCCGCAGTTCCACCCAATGCTGATGGTTGCAGCGGGCGGTGCGGTGCTGATTGCCTGTGGTATCGCGTCTCAGCTGATTCAGTTCTACGTGTCTATTCGCGACCGCGACCAGAACCGTGACCTGACCGGTGACCCATGGGGTGGCCGTACGCTGGAGTGGGCGACCTCTTCTCCACCTCCTTTCTATAACTTTGCCATCGTGCCGCAGGTTCATGAACGCGACGCATTCTGGGAAATGAAAGAAAAAGGTGAAGCGTACAAGCAACCTGCTCATTACGAAGAGATCCACATGCCGAAAAACAGCGGTGCGGGCATTGTGATTGCCGCCTTCGCAACGGTATTTGGTTTCGCAATGATCTGGCACATCTGGTGGATGGCGATTGTTGGCTTCGCCGGCATCGTAATCAGCTGGATTGTGAAGAGCTTTGACGAGGACGTGGACTACTACGTACCAGTCCGTGAAGTTGAGAAGCTGGAAAATCAGCATTTCGACGAGATTTCTAAAGCGGGGCTGAAAAATGGCAACTGATACTCTGGCGCACTCAACTGCCCACGCGCATGAGCATGCGCACCACGATGCAGGACCGACTAAAGTCTTCGGTTTCTGGATCTACCTGATGAGCGACTGCATTCTGTTCTGCTGTCTGTTCGCGACCTATGCCGTTCTGGTGAACGGCACGGCGGGCGGCCCGGCCGGCAAGGACATCTTTGAACTGCCGTTCGTTCTGGTTGAAACCGCACTGCTGTTATTCAGCTCCATCACCTACGGCATGGCGGCTATCGCCATGTACAAAAACAACAAGAGCCAGGTTGTCTCCTGGCTGGCGTTGACCTGGCTGTTTGGTGCTGGATTTATCGGGATGGAAATCTATGAATTCCATCACCTGATCATGGAAGGCTTCGGCCCGGATCGCAGTGGCTTCCTGTCCGCGTTCTTCGCGCTGGTCGGCACTCACGGTCTGCACGTGACCTCTGGTCTGATCTGGATGGCGGTACTGATGTTCCAGGTATCCCGTCGCGGCCTGACCAGCACTAACCGTACCCGTATCATGTGCCTGAGCCTGTTCTGGCACTTCCTGGACGTGGTGTGGATCTGTGTGTTCTCTGTTGTCTATCTGATGGGGGCGATGTAATGAGTCATTCAAACGATCATGGCGCTTCCCACGGCAGCGTAAAAACCTACATGACAGGTTTCATCCTGTCGATCATCCTGACGGTGATCCCGTTCTGGATGGTGATGAGCGGTTCTGCGTCTAAGCCGGTTATCCTGGGTGCAATCCTGGTGACCGCGGTGATTCAGATTCTGGTGCATCTGGTTTGCTTCCTGCACATGAACACCAAGTCCGATGAAGGCTGGAATATGACCGCCTTTATCTTTACCGTGATTATCATCGCTATCCTGGTAGTCGGTTCCATCTGGATTATGTGGAACCTCAACTACAACATGATGGTTCACTAAGAGCGGCGAGTATGTTTAAGCAATACCTGCAAGTAACGAAACCAGGCATCATCTTTGGCAACCTGATCTCCGTGATCGGAGGGTTCCTGCTGGCCTCTAAGGGCAGCATTGATTACACCCTCTTTATTTACACGCTGGTCGGTGTGTCACTGGTTGTTGCGTCCGGTTGTGTATTTAACAACTACATCGACATGGATATCGACAAGAAGATGGAAAGGACCAAAAATCGGGTGCTGGTGAAAGGCCTGATCGCCCCTTCCGTCTCGCTGGTGTACGCCACCTTGCTGGGTATTGCTGGCTTTATGCTGCTGTGGTTTGGTGCTAACCCGCTGGCCTGCTGGCTGGGGGTGATGGGGTTCGTGGTGTATGTGGGCGTCTATAGCCTGTATATGAAACGCCACTCCGTCTACGGCACGCTGATTGGTTCTCTCTCCGGCGCTGCGCCGCCGGTGATTGGCTACTGCGCGGTCACGAACGAGTTCGACAGCGGTGCGCTGATCCTGCTGGCTATCTTTAGCCTGTGGCAGATGCCGCACTCCTATGCCATCGCGATTTTCCGCTTTAAGGATTATCAGGCAGCGAACATCCCGGTTCTGCCGGTCGTGAAAGGCATTTCTGTTGCCAAGAACCACATCACGCTGTACATCATCGCCTTTGCCGTGGCAACGCTGATGCTCTCTCTGGGTGGTTACGCTGGGTATAAATATCTGGCGGTAGCGGCTGCGGTGAGCGTCTGGTGGCTCGGTATGGCGCTGCGCGGTTACAAAGTGGAAGATGACAAGGTCTGGGCGCGCAAACTGTTTGTGTTCTCGATTGTGGCCATCACCTCGCTGTCCGTGATGATGTCCGTAGACTTCATGGTGCCAGATTCACACAACCTGCTGACTTACGTCTGGTAAGCCAAAACAGGTCAATAAAAGGGTGCTTCGGCACCCTTTTTTATTCACTGAATCTACTAATAACGCATGTAATATTTGTTAAATAACCCTTTATTTACCCCGCCCCTTCCCCGCACTACACTATGGCCTGCTTTTGAACTGAGGTGGTAATGAACGATTATAAAATGACGCCAGGCGAGCTTCGCGCGACCTGGGGCTTAGGGACTGTCTTCTCGCTACGGATGCTTGGCATGTTTATGGTCCTGCCTGTTCTGACCACGTACGGTATGGCGCTGCAGGGGGCCAGCGAGGCGCTCATTGGCCTCGCAATCGGCATCTACGGTCTGGCGCAGGCGGTTTTCCAGATCCCCTTTGGCCTGCTCTCTGACCGGGTGGGCCGAAAGCCGCTGATCGTCGGCGGGCTGCTGGTCTTTGTGCTCGGAAGCGTGATTGCCGCCCTCTCCCACTCCATCTGGGGGATTATTCTCGGCCGCGCCCTGCAGGGTTCCGGCGCGATTGCCGCCGCGGTGATGGCGCTGCTGTCCGACTTAACCCGCGAGCAGAACCGCACCAAAGCGATGGCGTTCATCGGCGTGAGCTTTGGCGTGACCTTTGCGATTGCAATGGTGCTGGGCCCCATCATTACGCACACGCTGGGTCTGCACGCCCTGTTCTGGATGATTGCCGTGCTGGCGACCATCGGTATTGCCTTAACCCTGTGGGTCGTGCCGGACAGCAAAAACCACGTTCTGAACCGTGAATCGGGGATGGTAAAAGGCTGCTTCAGCGAAGTGATTGTCGAGCCGCGCCTGCTTAAGCTGAATTTTGGCATTATGTGCCTGCACATCCTTCTGATGTCCACCTTTGTCGCCCTGCCCGGCCAGCTGGCCGCAGCGGGTTTCCCGGCGGCTGAGCACTGGAAAATCTATCTGGTCACGATGCTGATTTCGTTTGTTTCCGTCGTGCCGTTCATCATCTACGCCGAAGTGAAGCGCAAAATGAAGCGCGTCTTCGTGGGCTGCGTGGCGGTCCTGCTGATTGCCGAAATTGTGCTCTGGGGTGCCGGCCCGCACTTCTGGGAGCTGATTGCCGGCGTACAGCTGTTCTTCCTGGCCTTTAACCTGATGGAAGCGCTGCTCCCGTCGCTGATCAGTAAAGAGTCCCCCGCCGGGTATAAAGGCACCGCGATGGGCATCTACTCCACCAGCCAGTTTCTCGGCGTGGCGATCGGCGGCTCGCTCGGCGGTTGGGTGGACGGCCTGTTTGATTCACAAACCGTGTTTCTCGCCGGTGCGCTACTGGCGACGGTCTGGCTGCTGGTCGCCAGCACCATGAAAGAGCCGCGCTACGTGAGCAGCCTGCGGGTAGAAATCCCGGATGATGTGGAGATCAGCGATGCGCTGAAACAGCGTCTGGAAGCCAAAGAGGGTGTGACAGAGGTGCTCATCGTTCCGGAAGAGCGCAGCGCTTACGTCAAAATAGACAGTAAAATGACCAACCGCTTCGAGGTCGAGCAAGCGCTCAAAGCGTGAAAAAAAGCCCGGTTAAACCGGGCTTTTTATATTAATCGCGGAAGTTTTTAAACTGGAACGGTTGCCCCAGATCGCCGCCGCGCACCAGCGCCATTACGGACTGGAGGTCATCGCGGGACTTACCGGTCACGCGAATTTCTTCGCCCTGGATCTGCGCCTGCACCTTCAGCTTGCTGTCTTTAATGAGCTTAACGATCTTCTTCTGCACCGCGCTCTCGATGCCCTGCTTCAGTTTGGCTTCAACAAACCAGTTTTTACCGCTGTGCACAAACTCTTCCGGCACGTCCAGAGACGTCCCTTCGATGCCGCGCTTTAACAGCTTGGCGCGCAGAATGTCGAGCAGCTGATTCACCTGGAAATCAGACTCGCTCAGCACCTTAATGGTCTTATTTGCGTCGTTCAGCTCAAACGACGCCTCAACGCCGCGAAAATCGAAACGTGACTCAACTTCGCGGGTTGCGTTCTCAACGCCGTTGCGAACTTCCTGGATATCAACTTCGGAAACAATATCGAAAGATGGCATCTTTTCTTCTCCCTTCACTTTTGTTGCGTTGCATAATACCCGCTACGAGGCATAACTCAACAGAAGCTTAGCTGTATAATTAAGCTGTAACACCTGGCGCAGTTGCAGGTGAGGAGGAACAATGAAAATTACGGTGCTCGGATGCGGAGCGCTTGGTCAGCTGTGGCTGACCGCGCTGTGCAAGCACGGACATGAGGTTCAGGGCTGGCTGCGCGTGCCCCAGCCCTATTGCAGTGTAAACCTGATTGGTGAAGACGGAAGCATCTTTAACGAATCCCTCACCGCGAACGATCCTGATTTCCTGGCGCAAAGCGATCTTTTACTGGTGACGCTCAAAGCCTGGCAGGTCTCAGACGCGGTAAAAACGCTGGCCGCGCAGCTCCCCCCCACTTCCCCCATACTGCTGCTGCATAACGGCATGGGGACGCTTGATGAGCTGAAAAACGTCCAGCAGCCCCTGCTGATGGCGACGACCACGCACGCTGCGCGTCGCGACGGCAACATCATCGTGCATGTCGCCAGCGGAGTGACGCATATCGGTCCCGCCAGAACGCAGGATGGTGATTACAGCTATCTTGCCGATGTGCTGCAGAAGGTGCTGCCGGACGTGGCCTGGCACAACAACATCCGCCCTCAGCTGTGGCGCAAGCTGGCGGTAAACTGCGTGATCAACCCGCTGACGGCGCTGTGGAACTGCCCGAACGGAGAGCTGAAAAATCATCCGCAGGACGTTGCCACACTGTGTGCGGAAGTCGCGGCGGTCGTTGAGCGGGAAGGCCTGCATACCTCGGCCAACGATTTGCGGTGTTATGTAGGGCAGGTCATTGAGAGCACGGCAGAAAACATCTCCTCAATGTTGCAGGATGTTCGGGCATTACGCCACACGGAGATCGACTACATCACCGGCTATCTGCTAAAACGCGCCCGCGCACACGGCATTTCCGTGCCGGAAAACGCCCGTCTGTATGACCTGGTTAAACGTAAGGAGAGTGAATATGAGCGCGTCAGCCCTGATCTGCCTCGCCCCTGGTAGCGAAGAGATGGAAGCGGTCACCACCATTGATTTGATGGTGCGCGGCGGCATTCAGGTTACCACCGCCAGCGTCTCCAGCGACGGCAATCTGGCAATCACCTGCTCGCGCGGGGTGAAAATCCTCGCGGATGCCCCCCTCGTTCAGGTGGCTGACGGCGATTACGACATCATCGTGCTGCCCGGCGGCTTAAAAGGCGCGGAATGTTTTCGCGACAGCCCGCTGCTGGTCGAGACCGTGCGTCAGTTTCATTTATCCGGCCGCATCGTCGCGGCAATCTGTGCCGCCGCCGGAACGGTTCTGATTCCGCACGATATCTTCCCCATCGGCAACATGACCGGTTTCCCGGGGCTTAAGGATACGATCCCGGAAGAGCACTGGGTGGATAAACGCGTCGTCTGGGATCCGCGCGTCAACCTGCTGACCAGCCAGGGGCCAGGTACCGCGATTGATTTTGGCTTAAAGATTATTGACCTGCTGGTCGGGCGCGAAAAAGCGTACGAAGTAGCGTCATCGCTGGTGATGCCGGCGGGGATTTATAATTATTACGAATAGGTGTTCTCCCTCTCCCTTTGGGAGAGGAACGGGGTGAGGGCATCAGGCCGCACTCCCCGGCAAAAAACTACGGGCGATACACCTTCACGTTCGCAAAGCCCTGCTCGCGCAGGTACAGCGCCTGCAGGCGACTCATCACCCCGCGCTCGCACCACAGCAGATAGGTTTTGCTCTGGTCGAGATCGCCAAACTTGGTGCTCAGCTTATAGAACGGCAGAGAAACCACTTCGACGCCTTCAACCTGCAGCGGCTTGTCATCCTGCTCGTCAATGGAGCGAATATCCAGAATCGCATCGTTAGCGCCGAAACCGCTTACGGTTTCAACTTCAACGACTTCCTGCTCGGTCTGCTGGGCAATCTCGCGGATGTCGATGTTGGAGGCTTCCTCCACCACTTTTTCCAGAATGCTGAAATCGAAGTTCTCTTCTTCCGCTTCGATTTTCGCCTTCACCGCCTTCACCGTTGGGCTTTTTGAGATCACGCCGCAGTATTCCGGCATGGTACGGGCAAAATCTTCGGTACCGATTTCGCGCGCCAGATCGATGATGTGCTCTTTATCGTGGGAGATCAGCGGACGCAGGATCAGCGTATCAGACACGTTGTCGATCAGACGCAGGTTGGTTAGCGTCTGGCTGGAAACCTGCCCCAGCGCTTCACCGGTGACCAGCGCCTGCACGCCGTAGCGCTCGGCAACTTTGGACGCCGCACGCACCATCATGCGCTTCAGCACCACGCCCATCTGGCCGTCGTCCACTTTTTCGAGGATTTCGCCGACCACAGGTTCGAAGTTGATCGCCACGAAACGCACGCGGTGAGAGCTGCCGAAGCGGTTCCACAGGTAATGCGCCACCTGACGAACGCCGATCTCGTGCGCCGCACCGCCCAGGTTGAAGAAGCAGTAGTGCACACGGCAGCCGCGACGCATCAGCATATAGCTGGAGACGCCGGAGTCGAAGCCGCCGGAGATGAGGGACAGGACGTCTTCCTGGGTGCCGATCGGGAAGCCGCCGATACCTTCATAGCGCCCTTTCACCAGCAGCAGGCGATCGTTTTCGATCTCCAGGTTCACGGTCACGTCCGGGTTGGTCAGACGAACGCGCGCCGTTTCAACGTGCTGGTTCAAACCGCCGCCGACGTAACGTTCCACTTCAATGGAGCTGAATTCGTGCTTGCCGCGACGCTTCACGCGCACGCAGAAGGTTTTGCCTTCGATCTGGTCGCGGTACTGCACCAGCGCTTTCTCGAAGATGTCGTGCATATCGCTGAACGGAACATCTTCCACTTCCAGGATATGGTGGATCCCCGGAATACGGGTCAGCGCGTCGCGAATATCCTGACGTTTGTTTTCGTCTTTGGCGCGCACTTCAACGTGGTCCCAGTGGCGCACCACGGCGAGGGTTTCGTCGTAGTGCTTTAATACGTTACGAATGTTCCCGGTGAGAATTTTAATAAAGCGCAAACGCACAGATTGGCTTTTGATGGTGATTTCAGGGAACAATTTAATGATAAACTTCATGGCGGCAATGTTTCTTAGGCAAGCGTATTAAAGCTTGTAATGGAAAAGAGTACAGCAGCCCACACCCGTGGCTGCATCCAGGCGCGCAAGTATACCACCATCGCGCCGCTCCTGTGCACATTGCGCGTTATTTGATAATTGCCCTGAGTCCGTTACCATGTCGGGGCTGAGAATATAAGAGTCAATTCACTATGCCGAAGAAGAACGACGCACCGGCCAGTTTCGAAACTGCGCTGAGTGAACTGGAGCAAATCGTTACCCGTCTTGAGAGCGGCGATCTCCCGCTGGAAGAGGCGCTCAACGAATTCGAGCGTGGCGTGCAGCTGGCGCGCCAGGGGCAGGTCAAACTGCAGCAGGCCGAGCAGCGCGTGCAGATCCTGCTTTCCGACAGCGAAGACGCGAAAACCACGCCTTTCACACCGGACGCCGAGTAAATGGATTTTGCCAACGAGCTTCAGGCGCGTGTCGTACGCGCCAACGACGCCCTGCGCCGTTTTATTGCGCCACAGCCTTTTCAGAACACTCCACTGGTTGAAGCCATGCACTATGGCGCACTCTTGGGTGGAAAGCGCCTGCGCCCGTTCCTGGTATACGCCACAGGCAATATGTTTGGTATCAGCGATAACACGCTGGACGCCCCGGCAGCCGCCGTGGAGTGCATCCACGCCTACTCGCTGATCCACGACGATCTCCCGGCCATGGACGACGACGATTTGCGTCGGGGTCAACCCACCTGCCATATCAAGTTTGGCGAGGCGAATGCCATTCTGGCGGGTGATGCCCTGCAAACGCTGGCGTTCTCGATTCTGAGCGACGCGCCGATGGCGGAAGTGGCTGACCGCGACCGCCTGGCGATGATCTCCGAACTGGCAATGGCCAGCGGCGTGGCCGGCATGTGCGGGGGACAGGCGCTGGATCTGGAAGCGGAAGGACGTCAGGTTAATCTGGAACAGCTGGAGCGTATTCACCGCCATAAAACCGGGGCGTTGATTCGCTCAGCCGTTCGCCTGGGCGCGCTGAGCGCGGGTGAACAAGGGCGCAAAGCCCTGCCGATTCTGGACAGATACGCAGAAAGTATCGGTCTGGCATTCCAGGTTCAGGATGACATTCTGGATGTGGTGGGCGATACTGCAACATTGGGTAAACGTCAGGGTGCGGACCAGCAGCTTGGCAAAAGTACCTACCCCGCCCTGCTGGGTCTTGAGCAAGCCCAACGTAAAGCCCGGGATCTGATTGACGATGCCCGCCAGTCCCTAAATGAACTGGCCGCGCAATCGCTGGATACCTCGGCACTGGAAGCGCTAGCGGACTATATAATCCAGCGTGATAAATAAACTATATATCTCGATGAGCCTTTGATGAGTTTTGATATTGCCAAATACCCGACACTGGCGTTAGTTGACTCCACCCAGGAGTTACGTCTGCTGCCGAAAGAGAGCCTGCCGAAGCTGTGCGACGAGCTGCGTCGCTACCTGCTCGACAGCGTAAGCCGCTCCAGCGGCCATTTCGCCTCCGGGCTTGGCACGGTAGAGCTGACCGTGGCGCTGCACTACGTCTATAACACGCCGTTCGATCAGCTCATCTGGGACGTGGGCCATCAGGCTTATCCGCACAAAATTCTGACCGGACGTCGCGATAAAATTGGCACCATTCGTCAGAAAGGCGGCCTGCACCCGTTCCCGTGGCGCGGTGAGAGCGAGTACGACGTGCTGAGCGTCGGCCACTCCTCCACCTCCATTTCTGCGGGCATCGGGATTGCCGTTGCCGCCGAGAAAGAGAACAAGCAGCGCCGCACCGTCTGCGTGATTGGCGACGGCGCCATCACCGCAGGGATGGCCTTCGAAGCCATGAACCACGCGGGCGACATCAAGCCGGACATGCTGGTTATCCTCAACGATAACGAAATGTCGATCTCCGAGAACGTTGGCGCGCTGAACAACCATCTGGCTCAGCTGCTCTCCGGCAAGCTTTACTCCTCGCTGCGCGAAGGCGGCAAGAAAGTCTTCTCCGGCGTACCGCCGATTAAAGAGCTGCTCAAGCGTACCGAAGAACACATCAAAGGCATGGTGGTGCCGGGCACCCTTTTTGAAGAGCTGGGCTTTAACTATATTGGCCCGGTTGACGGCCATGACGTGCTGGGCCTGGTGACCACGCTCAAGAACATGCGCGACCTGAAAGGCCCGCAGTTCCTGCATATCATGACCAAAAAAGGGCGCGGTTACGAACCGGCGGAAAAAGATCCGATCACCTTCCACGCGGTACCAAAATTTGACCCGTCCAGCGGCTGTCTGCCAAAAAGCAGCGGCGGCATGCCGAGCTATTCAAAAATCTTTGGCGACTGGCTGTGCGAAACCGCAGCCAAAGACAACAAGCTGATGGCGATCACCCCGGCCATGCGTGAAGGCTCTGGCATGGTGGAGTTCTCCAGAAAATACCCTGACCAGTATTTCGACGTCGCCATTGCCGAGCAGCATGCGGTGACGTTTGCTGCGGGCCTGGCTATTGGTGGCTACAAGCCCGTTGTCGCTATCTATTCCACCTTCCTGCAGCGCGCCTACGATCAGGTGATCCATGACGTGGCGATTCAGAAGCTGCCGGTACTGTTTGCTATCGATCGTGCGGGCATCGTCGGTGCCGACGGCCAGACGCACCAGGGCGCGTTTGATCTATCCTTCCTGCGCTGTATTCCGGATATGGTTGTCATGACGCCAAGCGACGAGAACGAATGTCGTCAGATGCTGTTTACCGGCTATCACTATCAGGATGGCCCAAGCGCCGTCCGCTACCCGCGCGGCAATGCGGTGGGCGTTGAGCTGCAGCCGCTGGAAAAACTGCCTCTGGGTAAAGGAGTGGTTAAGCGTCGCGGTGAGAAAGTGGCGATTCTGAACTTCGGCACGCTGATGCCAGAGGCGGCTAAAGCGGCTGAAGCGCTGAATGCCACTCTGGTGGACATGCGCTTTGTGAAGCCGCTCGATGAATCTCTGATCCTGAGTATGGCTGAGACGCATGACGTTCTGGTCACGCTGGAAGAAAACGCCATCATGGGCGGCGCGGGCAGCGGCGTGAACGAGGTGCTGATGGCAAATCGTAAAGCCGTGCCGGTGCTGAACCTCGGCCTGCCGGATCGTTTCATTCCGCAAGGTACTCAGGATGAAGCCCGTGCGGCTATTGGCCTGGACGCCGCCGGTATCGAAGCCAAAATCCGTACCTGGCTGGACTGACCCCTCCCCCCTTTTCCGCTCCTGCTATGCTTAAACCTGGTGTTTAAACAGCAGGAGCGGAACCGTGCAATACACTACGTTAGGAAAAACGGACCTTAAGGTTTCCCGACTTTGTCTGGGATGCATGACCTTTGGCGAGCCCGATCGGGGAAACCACGCCTGGACGCTGCCGGAAGAGAGCAGCCGTCCGATTATCAAACGCGCCATCGAGGGCGGCATTAACTTCTTTGACACCGCCAACAGCTACTCCGACGGCAGCAGCGAGGAGATTGTCGGCCGCGCCCTGCGCGACTTTGCCCGTCGTGATGACATCGTCGTCGCCACCAAGGTGTACTATCCGGTAGGCGACCTGGCTGAGGGCCTTTCTCGTGCGCAGATCCTGCGCTCCATTGATGACAGCCTCAGACGTCTGAACATGGATTACGTCGACCTGCTGCAGATCCACCGCTGGGATTACAACACGCCCATTGAAGAGACCCTTGAAGCGCTGAACGACGTGGTCAAAGCAGGGAAAGCTCGCTACATCGGCGCGTCGTCTATGCACGCGTCGCAGTTTGCCCAGGCGCTGGATCTCCAGGCGCAGCACGGCTGGGCGCGCTTTGTCACCATGCAGGATCACTACAATCTGATCTATCGTGAAGAAGAACGCGAGATGCTGCCGCTGTGCCATCAGGAGGGCGTGGCGGTGATCCCGTGGAGTCCGCTGGCGCGCGGCCGCCTGACCCGTCCGTGGGGTGAAACCACGGCTCGCCTGGTATCGGATGAAGTGGGAAAAAATCTTTATTCCGGAACAGAAGCCAGCGATGCGCTGATTGCCGAACGTTTAGCCGGGATCGCCGACGATACCGGTGCCACCCGCGCACAGGTAGCGCTGGCGTGGCTGCTGAGTAAGCGCGGGGTCGCGGCGCCGATTATTGGAACGTCGCGGGAAGAACAGCTGGATGAGCTGCTGAATGCGGTGGATATCACGCTGACGCCGGAACAGGTTGCCGAGCTGGAGACGCCGTATCAGCCGCATCCGGTGGTGGGGTTTAAGTAGGCCATCTTTTGTAGGCCGGGTAAGGCGGAGCCGCCACCCGGCAATACAGATCGCACAAACTCACGCGAAGTGATCGTACCCTTTCCAGTCCAGCGTAACCGGCGCACCGTCTTTCACAAACTTCAGCCCTTCGCTCTCCGGCATGATCTGACCGATGCAGGTAAACTTCGCGCCGAGATGCGCTAACGCCACGTCCAGCGTTCCGCGGTTGAGCTCAGGCACCGTGAAGCACAGCTCATAGTCTTCACCACCGGACAGCGCCCAGCGCAGCGCCTGCTCAGGTTCCACATGGCGAAGCAGTTGCTCAGATAGCGGGAAGAGATCCAGATCAACGCGCGCGCCGACGCCGCTGGCCTTCAGGATATGCCCGAGGTCTGAGATCAGCCCGTCAGAGAGATCGATAGCCGAGCTTGCCCGTTCGCGCAGCGCCTGGCCGTGCAAAATACGCGGCGTTGGCCGCAGATGGCGTTTCACCAGATACGCCGCGTCGTCAGCATCTTCAACCGTTAACCGGTTCTGCAGAATCGCCAGCCCTGCCGCGCTGTCGCCCGGCGTACCGGTCACGTAGATCCAGTCGCCCGGTTTTGCGCCCGAGCGCTTCAGCGCGCGGCCGAGCGGCACGTAGCCATGGATCGCCAGCGTCATCGACAGCGGACCGGCAGTTGTGTCGCCGCCAATCAGCTGCATATCGTAATAGCTAAGCTGCTCAAACAGCGCATCGCTAAAGGCTTCCAGCCAGGCTTCATCCACCTCTGGCAGGGTGAGAGCCAGCGTCAGCCACGCGGGATCGGCCCCCATCGCCGCCAGATCGCTGACGTTAACCGCCAGGGCTTTATACGCCAGATCGGCAGGATCGATATCCGGTAAGAAATGACGGCCGCACACCAGGGTGTCGGTGCTGATTGCCAGCGTCTGTTTTTCGGGAATATTGAGAAGTGCACAGTCATCGCCAATGCCGGTTTCAACATCAAGACGAGAGGTTCTGACACGGTCGAAATAACGGGCAATCAGGGAGAATTCGCCGCATGCCATACGTTATGCCTCAGCAAATAAAAGAAAAAACCGGAGCCGCACTACCCGTCAGGCAATGCAGGACTCCGGTTTGCGGATCACTTTTTGTGGGGACGGATCGCAGGTGCTGCTTTATCAAGTACGCCGTTTACAAACTTGTGGCTGTCTTCAGCGCCGAAGGTTTTCGCCAGTTCGATCGCTTCGTTGATGGCCACTTTATACGGCACATCATCACGTTTAGACAGCTCAAACAGCGCGATACGCAACACTGCTTTTTCCACCTGGCCCAGCTCTTCGAGCAGACGGGACAGGTATGGCTTCATCAGGCCATCGAGATACGCGCTATTAGTCGCCACTCCCGACAGCAGTTCGCGGAAGTACAGAACGTCAACGTCTTTCACGTCCTGTTCTGACAGGAACTGGTATTCAACATCAGCGATGTCGTTCTGGGACAACTGCCAGGAGTAAAGTGCCTGGACGGCACATTCACGGGCGCGGCGACGAGCAGCAGGTTTCACGGAATTCCCCTTACAAAAAAATCAGGCCTTGATGGCTTTCAATACATTAATCATTTCAAGCGCGGTCAGTGCAGCTTCTGCACCTTTGTTACCGGCTTTGGTGCCAGCACGTTCGATGGCTTGTTCAATACTTTCGGTGGTCAGCACGCCGAACGCGACAGGAATTTCAGCATCCTGCGCAACGTGTGCCAGACCGTTGCTTGCACCGCCCGCAACGTATTCGAAGTGCGCAGTGCCGCCACGAATAACGGTACCCAGCGCAATCACCGCGTCGTATTTACCGGTTTTCGCCAGCGCGCCCGCCGCCAGTGGCAGTTCGTAAGCGCCTGGAACCCAAACAACGGTAATGTTGTCATCTTTAACCTGGCCGATACGTTTCAGGGCGTCAATCGCACCTTCCAGCAGGCTGTCGTTGATGAAGTTGTTGAAACGCGCAATGGTGATGGCGACGCGAGCGTCCGGGGTAGCTACAGCAGCTTCAATAATGTTCATACTCTTCCTTTACGGGTTCATTTGGCCCCGCAGGGGGGCGGATTTTATCATAATACTTTGCGCACTGCTTCCCTATTTCAGGAGCAATTACGCTGTCGTTAAGTGGAGGCAGACATCCGGACCTACCGGACGAATCTCGCTAAATTTGAGTTGCGGTGCGTCGGCCAGTTTTTCAAGGCCGGGCAGCACAAACAGGCCGCGCGCGTCGTGACCTAAGAGTTTAGGCGCAACGTAAACAAGCAGTTCATCCACCAGCCCGGCCTGCAAGAGCGCACCGGCGAGCGTTGGCCCCGCTTCAACCCAGATGCTGTTCACCTGCTGCTTGCCGAGCAGCATCATCAGCACCACCAAATCCAGATGACCGTGATGCTCCGGCACCATAATGCTGCGCACGCCTTCCGGCCATTCGCGCGTATCTTCTTTAGTGCGGGCAATCCAGGTTTCACCCGGGTGCTGGACGATGCGGTGCTCCGGCGTCACGCGGTTCTGGCTATCAATGATAATACGCAGCGGCTGGCGCAGGTTCTCCTGCGGGTACAGCGCCTGGGTATCGGCATTCAGTTCGTCCCAGCGCACGGTCATGGCCGGATCGTCAGCCAGAACGGTTTCACTGCTGGTGAGGATAGCATGGCTTTGTGCGCGCAGACGTTGCACATCGCGCCTTGCCTGTGGTGAGGTTACCCACTGGCTTTCGCCGTTTGCCATCGCCGTACGGCCGTCCAGCGAGGCGCCCAGCTTGAGCTGAATATACGGGAACCCCGTGCGCATGCGCTTCAGAAAGCCTTTGTTGATCGCTTCCGCGTCCTGCATCATCAGCCCATGGCTGACGTCAATGCCTTCCTGCTGCAGGCGGTACAGACCGCGTCCGGCCACCTGCGGATTTGGGTCCTGCATCGAGGCGACCACGCGCGACACGCCCGCCGCGATCAGCGCTTCGCAGCACGGCGGCGTACGGCCGTGATGGCTGCAGGGCTCCAGCGTGACGTAGGCTGTAGCACCGCGCGCCTTCTCACCAGCCATGCGCAGGGCATGAACCTCAGCATGGGGTTCGCCCGCGCGGTAATGGAAACCTTCGCCCACGATCTCGCCATCTTTAACGATAACGCACCCGACGTTCGGGTTGGGATGGGTAGTAAAACGACCGCGCTTCGCCAGCTTCATGGCTCTCGCCATGTAAATCTCATCCTGCATGAGCTTAATCCTGTAAGCGGGCGATCTCTTCGCCAAACTCTTTGATGTCTTCGAAGCTGCGGTAGACCGAGGCGAAGCGGATATAGGCGACCTTATCGAGCTTTTTCAACTGCTCCATCACCAGGTTGCCGATCATTTTGCTCGGCACTTCACGCTCACCCAAACCACGAAGATAAGATTTTATGTGGTTTAACGCCATCTCAACGTCATCCGCGCTGACGGGACGTTTTTCCAGGGCCTTCAGCATCCCGCTGCGCAGTTTCTCTTCGTTAAACGGCTCGCGCACGTCGTTGCTTTTCACCACGCGCGGCATTACCAGCTCTGCAACCTCAAAGGTCGTGAAACGCTCGTTGCACACCAGACACTGCCGACGACGGCGTACGGAAGACCCTTCGCCCACAAGACGAGAGTCGATGACTTTGGTATCCACAGCGGAGCAGAATGGGCAATGCATACGGTATCCCTGTTATGTGGTTAACTAATTTTCATTTTACCCTGATCTGGCCTGACAACAAAGGAAGAGCTTTTTGAGACAAAGGATCTATGTCTGACACGATGATGCTGGCTACCATTAAGGCGATCCGTTATTTAAAGGAAATAAACGCAATGACAAGACGTTACCTTAAAATTTTGCTGGTGGGGAGCCTCTTCACCCTTAGCGCCTGTGCACAGCAAACCGAAGTCCGTCAGATGAAACAGAGCGTGAATACGCTCAATACGGCGATGGACAAACTGAACAAAGAAACGGTGAAGATCACCCAGCAAAACGCGCTGAACGCCAAATCCAGCAGCGGGGTTTATCTCCTGCCGGGTGCGAATACGCCTGCGCGGCTCAACAGTCAGATTGGCACGCTGAAAATGTCTCTGGTGAATGTGGCGGCGAATGCAAATGGTACTCGCGCAACATTACGCATTCAGGGCGAGTCCAACGATCCGCTTCCAGCCTTCAGCGGCACCGTCGAGTGGGGCCAGATCCAGGGCACCACGGAGAATTACCAGGAGGTGAATGTTAACAGTCAGCTATTCACCGCACCAGCCAGCGTGCTGGCTCCGAGCGATGTTGATATTCCGCTGCAGCTTAACGGACTGACTCCGGAACAGTTAGGTTTCATCCGCATTCACGATATCCAGCCCGCCGCGCAGTAACCCTCCTTTTAGCGGAGTGAAATGTCACTCCGCTAACATTTACATTTCGTATGGATTGGCAACATAAATGATTGCCGCTACAATCCCGCCCGTTTAAAGTACGCAAACGTGAACGCAATCGATTACGCGTGTGAGAGATATGTGAAACAACACATATTTTTGTGAGCAGGGATTCCTATAATAGGCACCGCAGAAACACGAAATATTTAGAAACGCAATTCGCGCATTTTTCACTCCCGAAAGGGAATTTCAATCAGTGGCATGATTATGAAAAAAACATTACTCGCAGCTGGCGCCGTGCTGGCACTGTCCTCCTCTTTCACTGTTAACGCAGCGGAAAACGATAAACCACAATACCTCTCCGACTGGTGGCACCAGAGCGTTAACGTTGTCGGCAGCTACCACACCCGTTTCGGACCACAGATCCGCAACGATACCTACCTGGAATACGAAGCATTCGCCAAGAAAGACTGGTTTGATTTCTACGGCTATATGGATGCTCCGGTCTTCTTCGGCGGTAACACGCAGGCAAAAGGTATCTGGAACCACGGTTCTCCGCTGTTCATGGAGATCGAACCGCGCTTCTCCATCGACAAGCTGACCGGCACCGACCTGAGCTTCGGTCCGTTCAAAGAGTGGTACTTCGCGAACAACTATATCTACGACATGGGCCGCAACGCGTCCGGTCGTCAGAGCACCTGGTACATGGGTCTGGGTACCGACGTTGATACCGGACTGCCAATGAGCCTGTCCCTGAACGTGTACGCGAAATACCAGTGGCAGAACTACGGTGCTGAAAACCAGAACGAATGGGATGGCTATCGTTTCAAAGTGAAATACTTTGTGCCAATCACCCAGCTGTGGGGCGGTAACCTGAGCTACATCGGCTTCACCAACTTCGACTGGGGTTCAGAGCTGGGCGATAAGAGCGGTTACGCAGAGAACGGTATTAAGCAGCGTACCAACGACTCCATCGCCTCCAGCCACATCCTGGCGCTGAACTACGATCACTGGCACTATTCTGTTGTGGCGCGTTACTGGCACAACGGTGGACAGTGGAACGACGATGCCGATCTGAACTGGATGAAAGAAAACGTCCGTTCAACCGGTTGGGGTGGTTACCTGGTTGTAGGTTACAACTTCTAATCAGTGCGGGACTGTGCGGGCTGATGCCCTCACCCCGCCCCTCTCCCGCGGGAGAGGGTGCAAACATTAAAAACGGCAACACACGTTGCCGTTTTGCTTTTACCTCGCCGCCCGGCTTTTTACTGCTTAACCTTGCGCAAAAAATCTGCCAGAGACCTGTCCCCACTCTCGCTAAACCGCCTCTCCGTCTGCAAAATATTGAGGCATCGGTCGAGCCGGAAACAGCGATAGTCATCGCGCCGTTCGCACCACGCAGCCAGCAGCCAGCGCTCTCCCCAGAAGAACAAGCCCAGCGGCTGCACCTCGCGCTTTGAGAGCTGTCCGGCTTCATCACGGTAATGCAGCGCCAGCACGCGCTGGGCGGAAATCGCCTGATGGATCCTGTCAAAATCGCTGCGGGAGTGGCTTTGCATGCAAAAATCCGGGGCGTAGATCCGCGTCTGCTCCGCCTTTCGACGACTCTCCTCGGGCAGGATAGCGAGCACCTTCTCCTGAGCCGACTCCAGCTCGCGCGAAAGCGATTCCCCTCCCCAGGTTTTGAGCAGGCGAATCGCGACGATCAGCGCCTCGGACTCCCTATTTGTCAGCATCAGCGGCGGCAGGTCAAAACCCGACATCAGCCGATATCCGCTCCCCGCCTCACCTTCCACCGGCACGCCGGAAAGCGACAGGTCGCGGATATCGCGGTAGACCGTGCGCTCGGATACGCCAAGCCGTTCCGCCAGATGCGCTGCCGTTGTCAGACGCCTGCCCCGCAGGATCTGCACAATCTGAAACAAACGGTCAGCGCGTCGGGTCATATCTTATTCCGCTCTCAGGCAGGTTGATGGAGGCCGACGCGGTTACCCTCGCTGTCGGTAAACAATGCGATAGTGCCAATGCCATGCGGCAGTTCCAGCGGGCCAAACACGCACTCGCCGCCCGCAGAGGCGATGCGATCGAGCGTGGCCGCCAGATTGTCAGTATGCAGGTAAATAATAGCGCCCTGCAAAGACGGTGTAACGCCGTCAAATTTTGCCAGCGCCCCGCCGGTACCCGGATCCTCATGCGGGAAAACGGCCAGCTCCGCGCAGTCCATTTTCTCGCGACGCAGCGCGAGCTGCATCACCGGCTCATAAAATTTGATAGCGCGATCCATATCCGCGACCGGAATTTCAAACCAGTTAATGACGCTTTTCATACATCCTCCTGCCTGTTGTTTGGGTTCAGAAGGAGTCTACGACAGGGCTCCTGACAGCATAGTGTCAGGAGTGTTTGTCAGGAGCAGATAAAAAAAATCCCGGTCAACAGACCGGGATTTCGATAACGCGCTAAACGTCGCCTTACGGCAGAATGGACGGCTGATCCGCCCCCTCTTTCTCGACCTTCTGCTGGAGCAGGTGCTCGCGCTTCATGCCAAGTTTCAGTGCCAGAGCGGACGCGACGTAGATAGACGACGCCGTACCGATGGTGACACCGATCAGCATGGTCAGCGAGAAGCCTTCCAGTACCGGACCACCGAAGAGGAACAGCATCAGGATCACCATCAGGGTGGTACCGGATGTGATCAAGGTACGGTGCAGCGTCTGGGTCAACGACACGTTAAAGATTTCGTACGGCGTACCGCGACGGATCTTACGGAAGTTTTCACGGATACGGTCAGATACCACGATACTGTCGTTCAGTGAGTAACCGATAACGGACATCAGGGATGCCACAATCGTCAGGTCAATCTCAATGTGGAACAGCGACAGTATGCCCATAGTGATTACCACGTCGTGCGCCAGAGCGATAACCACACCGGCCGCCAGTCGCCACTCAAAGCGGAAACCGACGTATACCAGAATGGAGATCAGCGCCACCAGCAGCGCCATCGCACCGGTCTGCGCCAGATCAGCACCCACGCTTGGGCCGACGAACTCAATACGCTTAACCGCCGCGTTCTGGCTGGTTGTTTCGTTAATCACGCTAACAACCTTACTGCCCAGCTCCTGGCTGCCGTTGGCATCGTGCACCGGTGGCATGCGCACCATGATGTCGCGGCTGCTGCCGAAGTTCTGCAGCAGCGGCTCTTCAAAGCCCGCTTTCTGCAGAGACAAACGCATCTGGTCCATATCGACCGGTTTTTCCAGGGAGATCTCGATGACCGTACCGCCGGTGAAATCCAGACCCCAGTTAAAGCCTTTCACGCCCATAATGACGATGGACAGAATCAGCAGGAAACCTGAAATGCCGAAGGCCCAGTAGTCCCAGCGCATAAAGTCCCAGACTTTACGGCCGTGGTTCAATTGTTCAACAGTATATTCCTGTGCCACAACGCACTCCTCAGATAGACAGCTTTTTGACGCGCTTGCCGCCGTACAGCAGGTTCACGATGGCACGGGTGCCGACAATAGCGGTAAACATTGACGTTGCGACACCGATACCGGTTGTAATCGCAAAGCCTTTGATCGCGCCAGTACCCACTGCATACAGGATAAGAACCTTAATCAGTGTTGTTACGTTCGCATCGAAGATGGAGCTGAACGCGCCTTTATAGCCTTCGTCAATCGCCTGCTGAACAGAGCGACCGTTGCTCAACTCTTCTTTGATACGTTCGTTAATCAGTACGTTGGCGTCGACCGCCACCGCAAGAGTCAGAACGATACCCGCAATGCCCGGCATGGTCAGCGTCGCCCCCGGCAGCAGGGACATAATGCCGATAATCAGCACCAGGTTGGCGATCAGCGCGGAGGTCGCAATCAGACCAAACTTCTTATAGAAGAAGATCATGAACAGGATAGAAACCACCAGACCGGCCAGACACGCTTCCAGGCCCTGCTGGATGTTTTGCATACCCAGCGTTGGACCAATGGTACGTTCTTCAACAATCTGAATTGGCGCAATCAGCGCACCAGCACGCAGCAGCAGAGAGAGCTGACGCGCTTCGTTCGGGTTGTTGATACCGGTGATACGGAAGCTGTTACCCAGACGAGACTGGATATTGGCGATGTTAATCACCTCTTCCTCTTTCACCAGCACCGCACGACCGTTCGCATCTTTCTTACCGCTGTCTTTGTACTCCACGAACAGGGTTGCCATCGGTTTGCCGATGTTGTCCTTGGTGAAGTTAGACATGATGTTACCACCCGCGCTATCCAGCGAGATGTTAACCTGCGGCTGGTTGTATTCGTCCTGGCTCGACGTGGAGTCGGTGATGTGATCACCGGTCAGAATCACGCGTTTGTACAGCACAACTGGCTGACCTTCGCGGGTCTGTTTCACTTCGGAGTCACCCGGAATACGCCCTGCGGCAGCAGCGGACTGATCGACGTTGGAGTTCACCAGACGGAATTCCAGCGTTGCGGTCGCACCCAGAATCTCTTTCGCACGCGCGGTATCCTGGATACCCGGCAGTTCAACCACGATACGGTCAGCCCCCTGACGCTGTACCAGCGGCTCAGCCACACCAAGCTGGTTTACACGGTTACGCAGAATGTTGATGTTCTGCTGAACGGCATATTCACGCGCTTCTTTCAGACGCGCATCGGTCATCACCGCGCGCAGCTGGTTGCTGCCCTGAGAGGTGATCACCAGGTCACGGTGACGTTGGGTCAGGTAATCTACAGCCTGATCGCGCGCCGCGCTGTCGCGGAACGTGATGCTCATGCCGTAGTTATCTTCTTTACGCACGGTGGTGTAAGCGATGCCTTTATCACGCAGATCGCTGCGCAGGCTGTCGATATTCTGTTCCTGCAGCTTGCCGAGCGCGGTATCCATATCCACTTCCATCAGGAAGTGAACGCCGCCACGCAGGTCAAGGCCGAGTTTCATTGGCTCTGCGTTCATCGCAGCCAGCCAACGCGGGGTTGCAGGGGCAAGGTTAAGCGCCACGACGTATTTATCACCCAGCACGCCCATCAGCGCTTCGCGAGCGCGGAGCTGCGTGTCGGTGGTGTCGAAGCGAGCAAGAATTGCACCCTCTTCCAGAGCCACAGACTTAGCGGTAATTTTTTCTTCTTGTAACGTTTTCTGGACCTGGATCAGCGTTTGCTCACTGGCGGCGACACCGCGCGCGCCAGTGATTTGAACAGCCGGATCCTCACCATACAGGTTGGGAAGCGCGTACAGCAGGCCGACGAGAATCACGACGACCAGCATGATGTACTTCCACAAAGGATAACGGTTTAACACGGCAGTTCCCTTTGGGAAAAGTTGGGATTACAGCGCCTTCATGGTGCCTTTCGGCAGAACGGCAGCTACGAAGTCACGTTTGATGACCACTTCAGTGGTGTCGTTCAGGGCGATAGCAATGTAGCCGTTTTCAGCCACTTTGGTTACGCGACCCACCAGACCACCGTTAGTCAGTACTTCATCGCCTTTCGCAATGGAGTTCATCAGGTTTTTGTGCTCTTTGGTGCGCTTCTGCTGTGGACGCAGGATCATGAAGTAGAAGATCAGACCGAACACAACCAGCATCAGAATCAGAGACATCGGGCTGCCCTGCGCTGGAGCACCTGTTGCCGCTACCGCATCAGAAATAAAAAAGCTCATTCAAATTCCCTCATTATTAAAATTAATCAACGTTCAACGGTGGAACATCCCGCCCCTGACGTTGGTAGAAATCGGTCACGAAGCTCTCTAATTTACCCTCTTCGATAGCCTTACGTAAACCAGCCATTAAGCGCTGATAATAACGAAGATTATGAATGGTATTGAGACGCGCGCCCAAAATCTCGTTGCAACGATCGAGATGATGCAGATACGCGCGGGAATAATTGCGACAGGTATAGCAATCGCACTCGGAATCGAGCGGGCTGGTGTCACTCTTATGCTTCGCGTTACGGATTTTCACCACGCCATCGGTAACGAACAAATGGCCGTTACGCGCGTTGCGGGTTGGCATGACGCAGTCGAACATATCAATGCCGCGGCGTACGCCTTCAACCAGATCTTCTGGTTTTCCCACGCCCATCAGGTATCGTGGTTTATCCGCCGGGATTTGCGGGCAGACATGTTCCAGAATGCGGTGCATGTCTTCCTTCGGCTCACCCACAGCCAAACCGCCGACAGCGTAGCCATCAAAGCCTATCTCTACCAGACCTTTAACAGAGATATCGCGTAAATCTTCGTAAACGCTGCCCTGGATAATGCCAAACAGCGCATTTTTGTTCTGCAGGGAGTCAAAACGGTCACGGCTACGCTTCGCCCAGCGCAGGGACATCTCCATGGAGCGTTTTGCGTAATCCCAGTCGGCAGGATACGGCGTACATTCGTCGAAGATCATCACGATGTCAGAGCCGAGATCGTACTGAATCTCCATCGATTTTTCGGGATCGAGGAAAATAGGATCGCCGTTAATCGGGTTACGGAAGTGTACGCCCTGCTCGGTGATCTTGCGGATATCGCCCAGGCTGAAGACCTGGAAGCCGCCGGAGTCGGTCAGAATCGGACCTTTCCACTGCATGAAATCGTGAAGATCGCCGTGGAGCTTCATGATCTCCTGACCCGGGCGCAGCCACAGGTGGAAGGTATTGCCGAGGATAATCTGTGCGCCAGTGGCTTCTACTTCTTCCGGCGTCATCCCTTTTACGGTGCCGTACGTGCCCACAGGCATAAACGCGGGGGTTTCCACCACGCCGCGATCAAACACCAGGCGACCGCGACGCGCGCGACCGTCGGTGGTATCAAGTTCAAATTTCATTTTTTCTCCGACGTCAGAAAAACAGTCCAACGTTGTAAAACGGTGCCGCGGACTTATTCCCCGACACGCTCATTCAAAGCCAGCGGATTGTACGTGATAAACATCGCGTCCCCGTAGCTAAAAAAGCGATATTTTTGTTCTACCGCAGACTTGTAGGCCGCCATCGTATGCTGGTAACCGGCAAATGCCGACACCAGCATAATCAGCGTTGATTCAGGCAGATGGAAGTTGGTCACCAGCGCGTCAATCACTTTGTACTGATAGCCCGGGTAGATAAAGATCTGCGTATCGCCGAAGAACGGCTCAATAAGATCGTTCTTCGCTGCCTGCGCGGCGCTCTCGAGTGAGCGCACGGACGTTGTACCGACCGCCACGACGCGGCTACCGCGCGCTTTCGCCGCCAGCACCGCGTCCACCACGTCCTGAGGCACTTCGGCGTACTCAGAGTGCATGATGTGATCTTCAATGCTGTCCACGCGCACCGGCTGGAAAGTCCCCGCGCCGACGTGCAGCGTCACGAACGCCATCTCCACGCCTTTCGCGCGCAGTTTCTCCAGCAGCGGCTCATCAAAATGCAGGCCCGCGGTCGGCGCCGCGACGGCGCCAGGCTTCTGGCTGTAGACGGTCTGGTACAGCTCGCGGTCGGCCTCTTCATCGGGACGCTCAATATACGGCGGCAGCGGCATGTGGCCGATGACGTTCAGGATATCGAGCACCGTGCGCTCGTCGTTGAACTCCACCTCAAACAGCGCATCGTGGCGCGCGGTCATGGTCGCTTTGATGCTCTCATCATCGCCCAGCAGCAGTTCAGCGCCCGGCTTCGGCGCCTTGGAAGCGCGAATATGTGCCAAAATACGTTTATCATCGAGCATACGTTCGACCAGCACTTCAATCTTGCCGCCGCTGGCCTTACGGCCAAACAGGCGCGCCGGGATCACGCGGGTATTGTTAAAGACCAGCAGATCGCCAGGGTTGAGCTTGTCGAGCAAATCGGTGAAAGTACCGTGCGTCAGCTCGCCCGTTGGCCCATCCAGTGACAGTAAGCGACAGCTGCTGCGCTCAGGCATGGGATAGTGAGCAATCAGGGATTCAGGTAGTTCAAAGGAGAAATCGGCGACGCGCATGACGTATACTCGTGACTTAAAAACAGGCGGCATAGTCTAGTGCTCACACCCTTTTGCTGCAACAACTAGCCGCCCCCGGACAAATAAAACGCATGAATTTTCTCGCTCACCTGCATCTCGCTCACCTCGCTGACAGCTCCCTGTCCGGCAATTTGCTGGCCGATTTCGTACGCGGCAACCCCGCTGAGGACTATTCCCCTGAGGTTGTCGACGGGATTTTTATGCACCGCCGCATCGACGTGCTGACGGATAAGCTGCCGGAAGTGACGGAAGCCAAAGCGTGGTTTCGCCCTGAAACGCGCCGCGTTGCGCCGATCACGCTCGACGTGATGTGGGACCACTTTCTGTCGCGCCACTGGGAACAGCTGTCGCCGGAGATGCCCTTGCCGGCGTTTGTGCGCTATGCCCACCAGCAGGTGTCGATCATTCTGCCCGACTCGCCGCCGCGCTTTGTGAATCTGAATAACTATCTGTGGTCGGAACGCTGGCTGGAGCGCTATCGCGATATGGACTTCATCCAGAGCGTGTTGAACGGGATGGCGAGCCGCCGCCCGCGGCTGGATGCGCTGCGCGACTCCTGGTATGACCTGGATGAACATTACGATGCGCTGGAAGCGCGTTTCTGGCAGTTTTACCCGCGCATGATGGCGCAGGCGAAAAACAAACAGCTGTAACAGAATTCACATTGATAGGTAAAAGCTGGCGGAACGATTGTCACCACCTCTTTGTCTTATCCATGAACACTCTCTATACTGGCTCGCGTTGCGTTCCAAATAACCTTAGTATCTACAGGAGAATCATATGGTTCTGGTAACTCGTCCGGCTCCGGATTTTACAGCTGCAGCAGTTCTGGGCAACGGTGAAATCGTTGAAAACTTCAATTTCAAACAGCACACCAACGGTAAAGCGACCGTTCTGTTCTTCTGGCCAATGGACTTCACTTTCGTTTGCCCGTCTGAGCTGATCGCATTCGACAAACGTTATGAAGAATTCCAGAAGCGTGGCGTGGAAGTTGTTGGCGTCTCCTTCGACTCTGAATTTGTACACAACGCATGGCGTAACACCCCTGTCGACAAAGGCGGCATCGGTGCGGTGAAATACGCAATGGTTGCGGACATCAAACGCGAAATCCAGCAGGCTTACGGTATCGAACATCCGGACGCTGGCGTTGCGCTGCGTGGTTCCTTCCTGATCGACGCAAACGGCATCGTTCGTCACCAGGTTGTGAACGATCTGCCGCTGGGTCGTAACATCGACGAAATGCTGCGCATGGTTGACGCGCTGCAGTTCCACGAAGAGCACGGCGAAGTGTGCCCGGCTCAGTGGGAAAAAGGTAAAGAAGGCATGAACGCGTCTCCAGACGGCGTGGCTAAATACCTGTCTGAGAACGTATCCAGCCTGTAATCGGCACGGTTTACGAAAAAGGCCCGCTTATGCGGGCCTTTTTTTATGCCTTACGCTGCGTCTCCCGCCAGATGCGCCAGGCCATGCCCGCCAGCAAAATCACTCCCGCAATCAGCACGCCCCATACCAGCAGCGTGTTCATCCTGCTCTCTCGCTCGGCCGCGGAGGTAGCGGTCAGACGCTCCTCGCCGCCTAACGCGACATTATCCTGAATATCGGCCTGCGGCAGGTTCGCCATATCATAGTTCTTGCGCAGATCGGCCGGGATCAGCATATCGGGCTCCACGCTGGCCTGCTTAGCCGCTCCATTGCCCCAGGCGAGCACGTACGGCGCTTTCCCCTGCGCGTTGAACACCAGGTCATAGCGATCGCGATGGCCCGTGACGCTCGGCAGGTATTCCGGCAGACGCGCATTCAGCGTCGTGATTTTCACGGCCTGCACCAGCCCTCCGTGAAGCGAAACCGGGGGCGACGTTTTTCCCTCAAGACGGTAAAGGACCTCTTTCTTCAGGGGGTGCCATGCGTCTTTCTCCGTACTCCGCCACGCTATCTCGACGGGAAGGACGCCATCGCCGTTCAGTGAAATGCTGACAGCACTCAGCGGCTGCGGTCGCGCCCAGTGCCACTGCGCTTCGCTTGTCGATAGCTGTTCCCCTTCGCCCTCAAGGTCGATAGCTTCCGGGGCCGCCTGGGCAGGTGCGCTGATTGCGTTTACGCCGGTCAAGTTTATCCCCTGACTCTGCGCATTCAGCACCACCATGAGATAGCGATTCGCATCGGGAGATAAAACCGTATCGGTATCGATCCGATCGAGCTTAAGGCGATCCTTGCCGCTGACGACGTCCAGCAAGGGCATATCCTCGCGCAGGGTATACCAGCGCTTAAGATCCTCGCTGTAATAGACCGACGCCGTTCCCTGCCACGGCATCTGCGGGGTATTCCAGAGCAGCTGCAGCTGGGATATAGCGATCTCGCCCGTCGCCTTTTCCGGCAGGGTCAGCAGATAATGTTGCCCGGCTGCGGCGGCTTTTTGCCCCTCCAGCACAATCTCAACGCCGTTTCGGGAACGGAGCAGGATCTTATCGCTGTCACCGGATCCTTGCGAAGCCGCAAGCGGCGAGGCGTCCAGCGGGAAGAGGCGCAGCGCGGTGGATTGCGCTGGCGCCTGCGGACGCGTCGCGCTGACCAGGCTGAAGGGAACCGGCTCGCCCGACTGGTTAAAGATGCGGACATCATGCAGATCCGGCGACGAGCTCTGCTCATAGACGGCGAGCGGCAGCAGCACCCGATACCACTGGGAAGGAACCGACGTATCCAGTGAAAGACCAAAGGCATAGTCCCGGGGCGATTCCGTTTGTCCCTCGTCGCAAAACGCCGGGCCGGAAAGCGCCAGCAGCGCGGTACAGGCTACCGCTTTCATCCATTTCATTTTTCATCTCCTGTTTTGGGCGGTAGCGGTGAGAAATACCCCACGATCAGAACCAGTATCGCCACGCCGATAAACGCCACCGCGCGCGACAAACCGCCTCCGCCCGCGCTGTCCACCAGCATCAGTTTAACCATCACCACGCCCAGCAGCGCGGCACCGCAGAGCCACTCCTGCCGGGAAGCCCGACGGGTGGCATGGATCATGACCACCAGCGCGCTCAGCATCCAGAACAGGGCAAAACTGGTCTGGATAAGCCGCGAATCCCACAGCGATGCCATATTCCAGGCTACATCGCCGTACCAGGCCAGAGCGCGCATCAGTGCACCGTTTAGCCACCAGAAGCCAAACGCCATAATCGCGACGGCGGGCCACGGACGCGCTTGCGCAAGCCATGCCGGATAGTAGCGATCTACCGCCCGATAAAAGACCACCAGCCCCAGCAGCGCGAACGCCGCGCCTTCCTCAAGCGGGTTTACCAACGGCAGCCAGGTCTGACGATAGACCACGCCGTCCTGGAAATTGGTCACCACCAGCAGTACCAGCAGCGCCACGACGGCAGGGATCGGCGCCAGGCAGGCGTAGAGCGCAGGCCACTCCCGGAACGGCCACACGCGACGCCGTACGGCTGCAGAAAGCGCCATAATCACCCCGCCGCCTGCGGCCATCGCTAATCCGCTGCCCCAGGCCGCCATGCCCCACGGCAACGACCGGGCAAACCAGTAAAGCTCGGCGGCCAGCGCCAGCAAAATCATCCAGAACAGCGACAGATGCAGCCCCATCGCGATGCGCGGCAGGAGTCTTTCACCGTCGCGCCGCAGCAGCATCAGCGCGGCAGGAAGCGCAACGCACCAGGCGAGATTTGACCAGCCGGCGGCAACGATCTGCTGGTGCCAGAGCTGATAACCCACCATCAGCAGCATAACCGGCCACAGCAGCCATTTACTGACATCCAGCTCCCGCCACGCCAGACGAGCAGCCGCCTGCCGCCAGCCCCAGGCCGACGCCGCCGTCAGCGCCAGCACGCCTGCGAGAATCGGCAATTCGTGCTTCAGCACCATCCGCGACGCGCCCAATAGCGCCACGAGCCAGAACAGCAGCCCGCCTGCCAGCAGCGCCCAGCTGACCGGCAGAAAGAGAGCCCGCCACAGCCAGGCCGCAGCCAGCCAGCAAAGGCTGAGGATGGCGAAGATAAGGAGCAGGCTCAGGGACGTAACACCATTCGTTTGCGCCCACAGCGCGCTGCCGAGCGCCAGCACCAGCAGCGCCGTCCCGCTATAGCTCATGCGACGCTGGTGCTGCTGCACGCCCAGCCAGAGGATACCCAGCCCTTCCAGCGCCCAGGCCATCGCCGTCCAGCGCGCCGACAGCGCCAGCGGAATGGCGAGCGTGGCGAACCCGCCTCCGATGGCCAGCGCCGCCATGACCAGCGGTCGTCCGAGGGAGGGATAGCGCCGCAGCGCAAGGAACGCGAGGGCCAGATAAAATGCGCCGTATCCCAGCGCGCTCAGGGCCGGGCCATATTCCCAGTGCCGGGTCATGCCGTACTGCATCCCGAAACCGATCAGCGGCGGGGCAAACAGCAGCACGCCGTCAATAATTTGCTTCCCTTTCTCCTGCGCCCGCAGCGACAGCGCCACGCTCAGGACGCCGAATATCAGCGTATTGGCAATCAGGAACAGCTGGCAGACCCAATAGTCTTCAGGCTGGTAGTCACTCAGCCCCCACAGGCCGCCCACGCCGAACGTAAACAGCAGCCCGAGCAGATTCAGCTCGCGCCAGTGCTGCCAGATACTGATAACGAGAATGCCGATGGAAAGCAGGAGATAGAAAGAGAACAGCGCGACAAAGCTGCCGCCCCCGGTAGACAACAGCAGCGGCGCAAGATACCCGCCGAGGCTCGCCAGCATGGCAAGGCTCAGCGCCTTTTGCAGCACCGCCAGCCCGACGCTCGCCGCGCAAATCACCACCAGCAGCGCAAAGGCCAGCGTCATCGGCAGCATTTGCCAGAGCCGAAACGCGCCAAACACCGTCAGGTAGAGCACGCCAGTCGCCCCGCCCTGGAGGATCAGCGCATAGACGCGCTGTTTGTGCCGCAGCCGCCACCCCACCGCCAGCAGAACGATGGCAAACAGCGCCGTTGCCACGAGGCGCAGCTCAAGCGGGAACAGGGAGTGTTCGACGGTATAGCGCAGCAGGAATGAAAGACCGAGGAAGAGCAGCAGGATCCCAAGCTTCGCCAGCGGGTTACCCTGCATGAACCAGCGCACCAGCGACGTCAGCATGCCGCCAAAGGCAGAAGGCTGTTTTGCCGCAGGCGCCGGGGCCGGGGCGGGTTCTGCCACGGCTGTGGGAGTATCGGAACGCCAAGGGTCGACAGGCGCGGGAGCGTCCTCTACCGCCGGCGCGGTCACAGCCACTGGCGCGGTAGGCTGCACCGGCTCCGGCGCGCTTTCAGGCACGCCGCGCTGCTCAAGCGCCTCAATGCGCTGTCGCAGCAGGGCGATCTCCTGTCGCGCCGCCGTACTTCGATTAAAGCCAATAACCGCAAGCACGGGCGCAACCACCAGCGCAAATACCAGGAACAAACAGCCAAGGATGTAAAGCTCGTCCATGTTTCCACCTTCACCGTAAACGATCTGTTAAGATTGACACAAATAGTTGCATTTACGCCATCTTAAAAGGTGGAAACATTAGCAGGTCTTAGCTGCCGAACCAGATCGTCGCGGATACCGCAGGCAGCGCCAGCACGCCGTCCTGTATCGTCGCCTTGCCCTCTTTATTCTTCCACGCCGCCACCTTCAGCAGCGGTGAATCATCCAGCACCACTTCGCAGGCCTCGCCCCGGTTGATCGCCACCAGCACGCGCTGCTGGTTATAGACGCGAGCAAACACCACCACGTTATCGTGGCCGTATACCACCTGGCAGCCGCCGTAGCGCAGGGCGAGACTCTGCTTACGCAGCCTCGCCAGCCGCTGATACAGGCTGAACAGCACCTTGTCCTGCTTCTCTGGCTCCCACGGGAAGGTTTTGCGGCAGAACGGATCGTTGTTGCCGTCCAGCCCCACTTCGTCACCATAATAGATGCACGGCACGCCCGGCCAGGTGAAGAGCCAGGTCACCGCCAGCGGCAGACGCGCCACATCCTTGCCGAGCAGGGATTTAAAGCGGGCGGTATCGTGGCTATCGAGCTGGTTGAACATCCGCAGCTGCTGCTGATGGGACAGGCCGGCGCGATAGTTCTCCATCCACGCCATGCAGGTTTCAGCGTCGATATGATTCGGGTCGTAGGAAATATCGGTGTTAGCGAGGAATCCCCACAGCGGGAAGGTAAAGCCGCGATAGTTCATCGCCGCATCTTCCGCATCGTTCTGCAGCCACTGGCGCGCGTCGCCGAAGTGCTCGCCAAAGACGAACGCCTCCGGCTGGGCCACTTTCGCCGAACGCGTAATCCCGGCGACGTGCTGAAGGTTATTCCGCGCCCCGCCCGCTTCGCCGAGCATATGCACCACGTCCAGCCGCCAGCCGTCCATATTCCACGGCGCCTTTAGCCAGTGACGGACGATGCTGTCTTCACCGCCGTAGATTTCATTCACGAGCGTTGGCGACTGGAAATCCAGCTTCGGCAGGCTGGCGTAACCCAGCCAGTCCAGCGCGCGGCCCTCCTCGTTAAAGCTGTACCAGTCGCGCTGCGGCGACTCCGGGTTATGACATGCCCCGCCCATCGACTGGTTATGGCGGTCAAACCAGGCGTGCGAATCTCCGCTGTGGTTGAACACGCCGTCCAGAATCAGGCGCATGCCTTCGTTTTGGGTGTTCTTGCGCAGGCGCAGCAGCGCCTCGTCACCGCCAAACTGTTCGTCAACGTGGCGATAATCCTCTGTATCGTATTTGTGCACGCTCGGGGCTTTAAACACCGGGTTGAGGTACAGCGCCGTCACGCCGAGCTTTTTCAGGTACGGCAGCTTTTCGCTGATGCCGTCGAGATCGCCGCCGTAAAACGTCGAGCCGCCCGCCTGTGCGGTTAAGGGCTCGTCCCACGCTTTCAGGATAATGTCGTGGCCCGCCGCATGGTGGTGATAGATCTTATCCTGGTCGGCGGTGCGTTTTTCGCTGCGCGCAAAACGGTCCGGGAAAATCTGGTAAAACACCTGATCGTTAACCCACTGCGGGCCGCTATCCGGGTAATCGACCGCAAACTGCTCCAGCCGTGCGGGCGGGAAACGGCTAAACCCCTGCGGGGTAAACCACAGCTGGCGGTTATTCCACAAAAGCTTAAAGCTGTAACGGCGGCGCGGCTGTCCGCTGCGCAGATCGATATTCGCCCGCCACGCCGTGATCCCCGGCTGCGGCTGGCTGCGCAGCCTGTGCATTTTCAACCCGGTCTCTTCGTTATCTATTTCGGCGCGAAGCGTCACGCGTTCAGGCTGATTTTCCCCCGCCAGCCAGAGCGTAATCACAAGGTTGTCTTTGTTTTGCTTAACAAATGGGGCAACCGGAAGGTGCCAGGCGTTTAACATCACGAATCCCCTCTGATGAAATTGACGTCACCTTGCCACAGGGTGGTTAAGGATAGCTCACCATGACGTGATTTATTGGGGGAGGAGGACGGGGGAGGAGGTAAAAATCCCCTCTCCCACAGGGAGAGGGAATAAAAATATTACTGCGCTTCCGCCAGCTGACGGTCACGGCGGCATTTAAACACCCAGCCCACCAGCAGCAGGACGATCCACGCGCAGCCCACGTACAGGGAAATGCGGGTATCCGGATGGTAGCCAATCAGGCCAATGATAAACACCAGGAAGATCAGCCCGACGACGGTGGTTGCCACCCCGCCAGGTACTTTGAACTTCAGCGCTTTCGCCTCATCCGGCGACAGGCGGCGGCGGAACGCAATCTGCGACAGCAGGATCATGATCCACACCCACACCGTCGCGAAGGTCGCCAGCGATGCGATCACCAGGAAGACGTTCTCCGGCATGATGTAGTTCAGGTAAACCGAGAACAGCAGCGCTACGGTCATCACCACAACGGTTACCCACGGCGTGCCGCGGCGTGAGGTTTTGGCGAACACCTTCGGCGCACTGCCCTGCTCCGCCATGCCGTGCAGCATACGGCCCACGCCAAAGACGTCACTATTGATCGCGGAAAGCGACGCGGTCAGCACCACAAAGTTCAGAATGCTGGCCGCAAAGGCAATCCCCATATGCTGGAAGGTCAGAACAAACGGGCTACCGTTGGTGCCCACCTGATTCCACGGATAGATGGACATGATCACGAACAGCGTGCCCACGTAAAACACCAGAATACGCATCGGCACCGAGTTGATGGCGCGCGGAATGGATTTCTCCGGATCTTTCGCTTCCCCGGCGGTGATACCGATAATCTCGATACCGCCGTAGGCGAACATCACCATCTGCAGCGACATCACCATCCCGAGCCAGCCGTTGCTGAAGAAGCCCCCGTTGCTCCAGAGGTTGTGAATACCGGTCGGCTGCCCGCCGTTGCCAATCCCCCAGATGATGATGCCGAAACCGGCCACGATCATGATGATGATGGTGGCGACCTTGAAGAAGGAGAACCAGAACTCCAGCTCGCCGAACACCTTCACGCTCATCAGGTTGACGGCACAGATTATTAGCACCACGCTCAGGACCCAAATCCAGTGCGGTACCGCCGGGAACCAGACGCCCATATAGATGCCAAACGCCGTCACGTCGGCAATCGCCACAATCAGGATTTCGAAGCAGTAGGTCCAGCCGGTGATAAACCCGGCCAGCGGGCCGAGGTTTTCCTGCGCATAGCGGGAGAAAGAGCTGGCGGACGGGTTGTGAACCGACATTTCGCCGAGGGCGCGCATGATGATATACGCCGCCACGCCGCCGATAATGTACGCCAGCAAAACGCTGGGACCGGCCATTTTGATGGCATCTGCCGAGCCATAAAAAAGACCGGTACCGATAGCAGAGCCCAGCGCCATAAAGCGGATGTGGCGCGTGCTCAATCCACGTTTAAGTTTGTTAGTGCTTTCCATTTAAATCTTGCCATTCAACACGAAAAAAACAAAAAACCACGGGGCCTTAAGCCCCGTGGTTAAACAGTTTGTTGCCGTTGATTAATGAGCGTTCGATGCGACCTGACGCCCTGCAGCACGGTCCCAGATAATCGCCAGAACCAGTGCAACAACGGTAGGCATCAACCAGGCCAGACCCTGCTCGGACAGCGGCAGACGCTGTGTCCATGCCGGCAGTATGTGCGCGAAAGCTGATGCTTTAATCCCGTCAAGGATACCAAAAATCAGGCTGATAAACATGGCTGGCGCAATAATTCGTGAAGAGTTGTTCCACCACGGGCGAGTAAAGCTCAGCACCACCAGCACGATACACGGCGGGTAAATTGCCGTCAGCACCGGAATAGAGACCTGAATCAGGTGGCTCAGACCGAGGTTAGACACTGCCATGGAGAAGATACCGAGGATAAACACCAGGGTACGGTAAGAGAGCGGCAGATACTGCGCAAAGAACTCTGCGCAGGCGCAGGTCAGGCCAACGGCAGTGACCAGACAGGCCAGGAAGATGAGCGCTGCCAGCAGCATACTGCCCGCACCGCCGAAGGTGTGCTGAACGTAGGCGTGCAGGATAGCCGCACCGTTGGCGTTCTGCTCAACCAGCATGGCGCTATCGGAACCCAGACGGAACAGCGCCAGATAAAGCAGCGTCAGCCCCACACCGGCCATCAGACCGGCCCAGATGGTGTAGCGGGTCAGCAGACGCGCTTCGGTCACACCGCGGGAACGCGCGGCGTTAACGATAACAATACCAAACACCATCGCGCCCAGCGTATCCATCGTCAGATAGCCGTTCACAAAGCCGTTAGAGAACGCGGCGTTTTTATAGGCGTCCATCGCGTCGCTAATCGGGCCCGCTGGCCAGACGATGGCCGCAACCGCCAGAACAATCAGCGCCACAATTTTCAGCGGAGCCAGGAAGTTACCCACGGTATCCAGCAGTTTGCCCGGATAGAGAGAAACCAGAATCACGATCGCGAAGTAGATCAGGCTGTAGATGAACAGCGGCATCGCACCGTCACCGGTCAGGGGAGCAATCCCCACTTCAAAGGAAACGGTCGCGGTACGCGGGGTGGCAAACAGCGGCCCCACGGCCAGATAGCAGACGGTTGCCAGCAGAACGCCCGCCACTTTGCCAATCGGGGTGCTGAGGCTATCCACACCGCCGCCGACTTTCGCCAGCGCGACGACGGTCAGAACCGGCAGACCCACGGCAGTAATCAGGAAACCAAACGCGGCGGTCCAGACGTGTTCACCCGCCTGTAAGCCAACCATTGGAGGGAAAATGATGTTGCCTGCGCCAACGAACAGCGCAAATGTCATAAAGCCCAGCGCGATGATGTCACGCGATTTTAAGTGATGGGTCATAAAACCTTACTGCCTGTGGATGTGGTGTTGAAAACATTGAGATTTTCGATATCCCTGACGGGACGATACAGCCGAAAATTTGCTCAATTTCAGCGGGAAATGCTCCCGTCCTGGCGTGGAGAAGAATAGTTTTTCGATTTACCACGCAAATACAGTCGGTCTGACAGTATCTGGGGCGCAATTTAAACGCTTATAACGTTTAAAGGCAAGGTGGGATCGTAAAACCAGAACAATATGCCAGCATGAAAACACACGTCAGAACAATACGCTATTTATAAGAAAAACCCATGGCTAATCATGCGAACAAAAAACAGTCAGCCGTATAAAATTCACTCGCGTTTCGCCTGGCTGCAAAGCAAACGGGCCAGCAGACGCTGACCCGTGGAAAGGTAAAATGACACGCCTGCCGTCAGGCGATCTTTTTGGCAATTAATCGTTCCGGGATAACGAAGCTGAAGCGGGTTCCTTTACCCAGCGTACTCTGAATATCGAGACGGCTTTCATGGTGATTGACCGCGTGTTTCACAATTGCCAGCCCCAGGCCGCTTCCGCCTGTTTGCCGGGATCGCGCCTTATCCACACGGTAAAAGCGCTCGGTCAGACGCGGAATATGCTCAGGCGCAATCCCCGGCCCGTTGTCTTCCACGCTAAACTCAGCCCCCGTTTGGGTATGCTGCCAGCGCACCACGATATCCGTCCCCTCCGGCGTATGATTCACGGCGTTATACACCAGGTTGGAAATGGCGCTACGCAGTTCATCTTCGCTGCCCAGCACCTTCAGCGTGTTGTCGACGTCAAAGGTCAGGTGATGCTTTTTGTGGCTTAACGTCTGCGCTTCACGCTCCACGACCCGCAGCATCATCGGGACATCAATAGTGTCATTTAGCGCGAGCGTTGGCGCCGCTTCAATCTTCGAGAGCGTCAGCAGCTGCTTCACCAGCCCTTCCATCCGGTGCGTTTGCTCGCGCATGGTGTGCAGCGCTTTTTCACGCGGCGCGCCTTCAAGCGTTTGCTCCTGCATCATCTCCAGGTAGCCCTGAAGCACGGTTAGCGGGGTTCGCAGTTCGTGGCTGACGTTGGCGAAGAAGTTGCGACGCGCCCCTTCCAGCTGGTACATCTGGGTGACATCGCGCGCCACCATCAGCCACTGCTTATCGCTGTAAGGCATCACGCGGATTTCCAGATGGCGACCATTATTGAGCTTCAGATTGTGCGGACGGCTAAAATCACGCTTTTTCAGATACAGCGTGAACTCGGGATAGCGCAGAAGGTTGAGGATATTCTGGCCATTGTCGTCGGGCCAGCGCAGGCCCAGCAGCTGTTGCGCCAGGCCGTTACACCAGAAGATGGTCCCTTCTTCGGTCGTCAGGATCACGGCATCCGGCAGCGACTCTGCACCGCTGCGAAAACGCTTAATCAGACTTCCCAGCTCGCGGCGGCGCTTTTTATTACGCATCTGCATCTGATGCAGACCGTACAGCAGCGGCTCCCAGCTGCCGCTTCCCGGCGGCGGCGTCATACTTCGGTCAACCCACAGCCACCAGGAGAGGCGCAGCAGGTTCCAGAAATGCCAGATCAGCAGCCCGGTGACCGACGCCAGCAGAAACCACGGCAGGTGTCCAAGAAAGGCCCCCAGAATGAAGGCCGGAATACAGCATAAGATCAGTTCAAAGACGAGCCTTTTCCATGACAGACGTTCCAGCACGCGTCACACTCCTGTCATTGTTCAGAAACGGGTAGAAAAACGATAACCCGTGCCGCGGACCGTCTGCACCATGCGATCGTGGCCGCTCAGTTCCAGCGCTTTTCGCAGGCGGCGAATATGTACGTCAACCGTCCGGTCTTCGACATACACGTTAGTTCCCCAGACGTTATTCAGCAACTGCTCGCGGCTGTACACGCGTTCCGGGTGGGTCATAAAGAAGTGCAGTAGTTTAAATTCGGTAGGCCCCATGTCGAGGGGATTTTCACCGGTCATCACGCGGTGCGAGGTGGGATCAAGGCTCAGCCCCTGCATTTCTATCACCTCTTCCACCGCCATCGGCGAAATACGGCGCATCACGGCTTTAATGCGGGCAACCAGCTCTTTTGGGGAGAACGGTTTAGTAATGTAATCGTCCGCGCCGGTCTCCAGACCGCGCACGCGATCCTCTTCTTCTCCGCGCGCCGTGAGCATCACAACCGGGATGTCGCGGGTCAGCGCCTCACGCTTCAGGTGTTTGATAAACTGTAGTCCGGAGCCGCCGGGCAACATCCAGTCCAGCAGAATCAGATCGGGCCAGGGTTCATTCAGCTGGTTCACTGCGCTGTCATAATCTTCCGCTTCAACCGGCTGGAAGCCGTTTTGCTCGAGCACGAAGCACACCATTTCACGAATTGGAGCTTCATCTTCTACGACCAGAATACGTCTCGCCATACTTTGCCCTGTCTTATCTTATTTACGTTACAAGTTTGTAATTCGGCGCCATTATGCGTCAGATTTATGACAGATTTATGAAAAACAGTACCACGATAACGGGCAAACCGTTGTTTTATTACAGCGGTTATTTTCCCGTCTCTGAACGTTTATAATCCTGCTTTCTCTTTTTTGCCACGGATCAGCTATGCGCATACTTCACACCTCGGACTGGCATCTGGGTCAAAATTTTTACAGCAAAAGCCGTGCGGCTGAACATGAAGCGTTCCTGAACTGGCTGCTGGAAACGGCCCGGACGCACGAGGTGGACGCGATTATTGTGGCGGGTGACATCTTTGATACCGGCTCGCCCCCCAGCTATGCGCGTGAACTGTACAACCGCTTCGTGGTGAATCTGCAGCAAACCGGCTGTCATCTGGTGATTGTCGCCGGCAACCATGATTCCGTCGCGACGCTCAATGAATCCCGCGACATCCTGGCATTTCTCAATACCACCGTCGTCGCCAGCGCCGGGCACGCCCCGCAGATCCTGAAAAAACGCGACGGCACGCCGGGGGCGGTGCTGTGCCCCATTCCCTTTTTACGACCGCGCGACATCGTGCAAAGCCAGGCGGGGCTGTCGGGCGCGGAAAAGCAGCAGCATCTCCTGCAGGCCATCACCGACTATTATCACCAGCAGCACGCCGATGCCTGCGCCCTGCGCGGCGACCAGCCGATTCCGGTGATTGCGACCGGGCATCTCACCACCGTCGGGGCCAGTAAAAGTGACGCCGTACGCGACATCTATATCGGCACGCTGGACGCCTTTCCGGCGCAGAACTTCCCGCCAGCCGACTACATTGCGCTCGGACACATTCACCGGGCGCAGATCGTCGGCGGCAGCGAGCATATCCGCTACTGCGGCTCGCCAATTTCGCTCAGCTTTGACGAAACCGGCAAAGCCAAGTCCGTCCATCTGGTGAGCTTCTCAGACGGAAAACTTCACGCCGTCGAGACGCTGGAGGTACCCGTCACCCAGCCGCTGGCGGTGCTGAAGGGCGATCTTGACGCCATTACCGCCCAGCTTAAGCAGTGGCGCGGGGCAGCGCTTAACCCGCCGGTCTGGCTGGATATTGAAATCACCACCGACGACTACCTGCACGATATGCAGCGAAAAATTCAGGCGCTGACGGAAGATTTACCCGTCGAAGTTTTACTGGTGCGCCGCAGCCGCGAGCAGCGCGAGAAAATTCTGTTAAGCGCTCAACGCGAAACGCTCAGTGAGCTTCGGGTTGAAGAGGTGTTTGAACGCAGGCTCTCGCAGGAGGAAATTGACGACGCGAAGCGCGAAAGGCTCAGCGAACTGTTCAGCCATACCCTGCATGCGCTCAATGATGAGGAAGAAAACGCATGAAAATTTTGAGCCTGCGCCTGAAAAACCTCAACTCCCTCAAGGGGGAGTGGAAAATTGACTTTACCGCGGAGCCGTTTGCCAGCAACGGGCTGTTTGCCATTACCGGCGCGACCGGGGCAGGTAAAACCACCCTGCTCGACGCCATCTGCCTGGCGCTTTATCACGAAACCCCACGCCTGCAGAAGGTCTCCCAGGCGCAAAACGACCTGATGACGCGCGACACCGCCGAGTGCCTGGCCGAAGTGGAATTCGAGGTAAAAGGCACCGCCTATCGCGCCTTCTGGAGCCAGAACCGCGCGCGCAACCAGCCGGACGGAAACCTGCAGGCGCCGCGCGTGGAGCTGGCGCGCTGCGAAGATGGCAAAATCCTGGCCGACAAAGTGACGGATAAACTGGAGCAAACCGCCGCGCTCACCGGGCTGGACTATGGCCGCTTCACCCGCTCCATGCTGCTCTCACAGGGGCAGTTTGCCGCCTTCCTTAATGCCAGGCCGAGCGATCGCGCTGAACTGCTGGAAGAGCTGACCGGCACCGAGATCTACGGCCAGATTTCCGCCATGGTGTTTGAAAAACACAAAGCCGCCCGTAGCGTGCTTGAAAAGTGCGAGGCGCAGGCGGCGGGCGTCGTGCTGTTGAGCGAAGAGCAACAGCAGCAGTTACAGCAAAGTTTGCAGGCACTTACTGACGAAGAGAAAACCCTGCTGGTTCAGCAGCAAAGCCAGCAGAAAGATTTTCAGTGGCTTACGCGCCATGATGAGCTTGTACGCGAGCAACAGCGCGTCACCGCGATGCAGCAGCAGGCGCAACAGTCGCTGACGAACGCTGCGCCAGAGCTGGCAAAGCTCCAGCTCGCTCTCCCCGCAGCCCAGCTTCGACCGCTTTGGGAGCACCAGCAGGAGCAAACCGCGCGTCTGACGCAAACCCAGCAGCGAATTATCGAAGTAAATACTCGCTTACAAGCCAAAACCGCACTGCGCGCGCGGATCCGTCATACCGCCCAGCGGAATCATGAGCAGCTTCAGACCGAACTGACGGCGCTGGCGCAGTGGCTGGCGGAGCACGAACGCTTTCGCCTGCTGGGGCAGGAGATTGCCGGCTGGCGCGCCCAGTTCTCGCAGCTTAACCGCGATAAAACGCAGTTAGCCTCGCTTGCTGCGCGGATGAGCGAATTACGCAACAGGCTGGCTGAGATGCCGGAAAATGCGCTGACGCTGACGGCAGATGAGGTCAGCGCGGCCATGGAGCAGCAGTCCCGGTCACGCACGCTGCGCCAGCGGCTGACGTCGCTGCATGCCCGCTATCAGCCGCTGCAAAAGCGCCTGCGCCAGAGCGGTGAAAGCGTGCAGAAGGCCCAGGCCGATCAAAATAAACTCAATGAAACGCTGACGCTACGCCGCCAGCAGTACAAAGAGAAACACCAGCACTATCTGGACCTTAAAGCCCTGTGCGAACGTGAAGCGACGATTAAAGATCTGGAAAGCTATCGTTCCCGGCTTGAGGCAGGCAAACCCTGTCCGCTGTGCGGTTCCAGCGAGCACCCCGCCGTTGCGCAATACCAGTCTCTTGAGCTGACGGATAACCAGCGCCGCCGTGATGCCCTGGAAAAAGAGGTAGCCGCGCTTAAAGAGGAAGGCCTGCTGGTACTGGGACAGGTTAATGCCCTGACGCAGCAGATCCAGCGCGAGACTGACGAAGCGCAGACGCTCTCTCAGGAAGAGCAAGTGCTCACTAAAGAGTGGATGGAGGCCTGCGCTTCCCTGAACATTGCTTTGAATATTCAGGAAGATATCACGCCATGGATGAACGAGCAGGAACAGTACGAGCGCCAGCTCTATCAGCTCAGCCAGCGTCTGACCCTGCAAAACCAGCTAAACGAGCAGGAAGTGCAGGAGCGACAGTATCAGCAGATTCCGGACGGCTGGCGCGACGTGCACGACGAATGCGTGTCGCTACAAAGCCAGCTCAGCGCGCAGCAGCAGCAGGAAAAGCTGGAGCAAGAGCGCCTGCAGCAGTCGCAGACGCAGTTCACCGCGGCGCTCGCAGCGAGCTGCTTTACCGATCGGGACGCGTTCCTTGCCGCGCTGCTGGATGACGACGCTATTCGCCACCTCGAACAGCTGAAGCAGTCGCTGGAAAGCCAGATACAGCAGGCCGCGGCTCTCTCCGGCCAGGCTAACCAGCAGCTGCAAGCTCATCTGGCGCTGCGGCCGGAAGGGCTCAGTGCCGATGCCCCCACGCTGCAAAGCCAGCTGCAGCAGCTGGCGCAACGGCTTCGCGAGAACACCACGCATCAGGGCGAGATCCGCCAGCAGCTTAAGCAGGACAGCGATAACCGTCAGCACCAGCTGGCGTTGATGCAGCAAATTGAAGAGGCCGCGCGCGAGGCGGACGACTGGGGTTATCTGAACGCGCTGATCGGCTCCAGCACCGGCGACAAGTTCCGTAAGTTCGCGCAGGGGCTGACGCTGGACAATCTCGTCTGGCTTGCTAACCAGCAGCTTAACCGCCTGCACGGGCGTTATCTGCTGCAGCGCAAGGCCAGCGACGCGCTGGAGCTGGAAGTGGTTGATACCTGGCAGGCAGATGCGGTTCGCGATACCCGCACGCTCTCCGGCGGCGAGAGCTTCCTGGTCAGCCTGGCGCTGGCGCTGGCCCTTTCCGATCTGGTGAGTCATAAAACGCGGATCGATTCTCTTTTCCTGGATGAAGGGTTCGGCACGCTCGACAGTGAAACGCTGGATACCGCGCTGGATGCGCTCGACGCGCTGAACGCCACCGGGAAAACCATCGGCGTGATCAGCCACGTTGAGGCAATGAAAGAGCGCATTCCGGTGCAGATCAAGGTGAAGAAGATCAACGGGCTAGGATACAGCAGGCTGGATAAGGTGTTTGCAGTGGAATGAATGGGAGGAGGGGGCGGGCATCAGACCGCACCCTGGCCCTCTCCCACAGGGAGAGGGAATAAACACTATTAGATTTTATTCGGGCCACAGCCACGCCGCGCCGCGCACGCCGCTGGAGTCACCGTGGACAGCTTTGCGGATTGGGGTTTCACACTCGCCGCCAAACACCCACTGCTTCACCAGGTTCGGTACCGTGGCGTACAGCCGGTCGACGTTGCTCATGCCGCCGCCGAGCACAATCACGTCCGGATCGAGAATATTCACCACGTGGGCCAGGGATTTCGCAAGCCGCATTTCGTAGCGGCTAAGGGCCAGCTCGGCGACCGGATCCTGTTCTTCGACGAGACGCATAATCTCGTTGCCCCTGAGCGGCTGGCCGCTCAGGCGATGGTAGTCGGTCGCAAAGCCGGTACCGGAGATAAACGTCTCAATACAGCCCTGCTTTCCGCAGTAGCACGGCACCTCAGCGCGGTATTTAAGCTCGTCTTCATCCATCCACGGCAGCGGGTTGTGTCCCCACTCGCCCGCGGTGCCGTTACCGCCGATATGGGCGCGCCCGCCGAACGCTACGCCCGCACCGCAGCCGGTACCGACGATCACGGCAAACACGGTCTGGGCACCGGCCGCCGCGCCGTCGATGGCCTCAGAGACCGCCAGGCAGTTGGCATCGTTGGCCAGACGCACTTCCCGGTTCAGGCGCGCGCTTAAATCTTTATCAAACGGCTGACCGTTGAGCCAGGTGGAGTTGGCATTTTTAACCACCCCGGTATACGGCGAGATCGACCCCGGGATCCCCATCCCGACGCTGCCGGTTTGCCCTGTCGCCTGCTCGGCCATCTCAACCAGGCTGGCAATCGTCTCGATAGTCTGGTGATAATCATCGCGCGGCGTCGGCAGACGGTGGCGAAACAGCTGCTCCCCCTGTTCGCTCAGCGCGATGACTTCTGTTTTGGTGCCGCCCAAATCGATCCCAATACGCACAAGACTCTCCTCATTATTTTGATTATCAACAGAGTAGAAGCACGCTTCCCGATTAGCAATGCAAGCGATGCGACAATTCGTTATCATGCCCGCTGATTTAACGACAAGGCCGTGGAAATTATCATGCTGTGGTTCAAAAATTTGATGGTTTACCGTCTCAGCCGCGACGTTTCGCTGCGTGCAGAAGAGATGGAAAAACAGTTAGCCGCTTATACCTTTTCCCCTTGCGGTAGCCAGGATATGGCGAAAACCGGCTGGGTGCCGCCAATGGGTTCACAAAGCGATGCACTGACCCACGCCAGCAGCACGGGTCAAATCATCGTCTGCGCCCGTAAAGAAGAGAAAATCCTGCCGACGCCGGTGGTTAAGCAGGCGCTCGAAGCGAAAATTTTCAAGCTGGAAGCCGAACAGGGCCGCAAGCTGAAAAAGACCGAAAAAGATTCGCTGAAGGACGAAGTGTTGCACTCCCTGCTGCCGCGCGCCTTTAGCCGCTTCAGCCAGACCATGATGTGGATCGACACCGTTAACGGGCTGATCATGGTGGACTGCGCCAGCGCCAAGAAAGCAGAAGACACGCTGGCCCTGCTGCGTAAAAGCATCGGATCTTTACCGGTCGTTCCGCTGGCGCTGGAAACGCCGATCGAGCTGACGCTGACCGAATGGGTACGCAGCGGCGCTGCGGCTCAGGGTTTCCAGATCCTTGATGAAGCCGAGCTGAAAGCCCTGCTGGAAGATGGCGGCGTGATCCGCGCGAAGAAGCAGGATCTGGTGAGCGACGAGATCGCCGTCCACATCGAAGCGGGTAAAGTGGTCACTAAACTGGCGCTCGACTGGCAGCAGCGCATTCAGTTCGTGATGTGCGACGACGGCTCCGTGAAGCGTCTGAAGTTCTGCGACGAGCTGCGCGATCAGAACGAAGATATCGACAGGGAAGATTACGCCCAGCGCTTTGACGCCGACTTCATCCTGATGACCGGCGAGCTGGCCGCGTTGATTCAGAATCTGGTGGAAGGTCTCGGCGGCGAAGCGCAGAGATAACAGGCAAAACGCAGGCCGGGTAAGCGTTCGCGCCACCCGGCTTATTTTTTATTTCAGGTAGCGGCACAGATAAGAGGTAGGTTCAGCGACCTGCAAATGAAATTCGCTGTGGCCAGGTACGTTGAAAACTTGCCCGGCAGCGTAAACTTTCCATTCCGTTTCACCCGGCAGTAAGACGTTCAGCGCACCGCTGACGACCGTCATTTCTTCAGCTTCCGCCGTGCCAAAGGTGTATTCCCCTTCCGCCATAACGCCGACACTGGCGCGGCCAGTGCTGCTGCTGGTAAAACCAATGGATTTCACTTTACCGGAAAAGTATTCGTTACTTTGAAGCATGAACTGGCCCTTATATTTTTAGATAAAAATTCACTATAGGGGCCATGCTCATCACCTGTCACGCAAAATCATTACATGAGGAGTTCCGAGGCCAGGCGAGCCATCAGAACGTTGGATAGCAGCACGGGCACATCCAGCGCTTTTTGCAGCAGATCACGATGATGCTGATGGAAACCGAGGCAGTCCAGGATCAGGACATCTGCCCCTCTTTCCAGCAGTTCCTTCCCGGCAGCAATGAGCTTGGCCTCACTGTCCCAGAACGGGTTTGCCAGCGCATACAAGGGCACTTTTTCCAGCACGTGCCACTTTGCCTCCTGGTTATCCATGAGCTCCTCAATGGGTACAATCACCCCAACCTGATGACCATCCACAATGGAAGCCACCAGCGGTGGAATGATGCGCATCGGCTCCAGCAAAATCGCATTGCGCGCCGTGAGGCCCTTGATGGGCGCGGTACTCATCAGCAAAATAACGTCATAACCTTGATTATCGAGCACTTCTATCACGCCCTGCAGCGAGCGCTCGATTTTCTGACGCGAAACGTGCGCCAGTTTACCGTCACTTAATAACGTCGCCAGGGGATCCTCCCCCGCCTCGACAGCGTAGTCTTCCATGACCTCTTCCCGACTCATCTTCCCCAGCAGGCTCAGATGCGTTATCTGTTGTTCAGATACATGCTCGGTTAAGAGCGGTAACACTTCGCTTACAGGGACCACACCAATGGTGAGGATCGCCAACGTTGCCTTCATCTTGATCGCCTTCCATTACTCCAACATCGTGCATACAGGTACAGGCTCACTACGCTGCACAGTTCATTTTTTCAACAAAACAGCACCAAGCGTAGCAGGTGATCCCGACATCGAAATGTAAAGATCGCCTGCCGATACCGGAGTTACTTGTAATAACTAAATATTAACTCCTGCTTAACTTTCCCGATGAGTAAAAAGTGTGATTCAGGCACGATATTGGAGCGTTTAGGAAAACGGTCAGGTTTTATCGGGATCTTCGTAGCGCCGTTTCGCGTCCAGCGCTTCCTGTTCAGTCTCGTGTTCACTGATCAGCGAGTCCGGCTTGGGGTGATCGGCGCGCAGTTGATACCAGGTCACGGTATGACCCGTCTGGCCTTTTTCAACGGTAACAATGCGCGCTTCACGCGGATAGGGAGGTCTGGTTGGCATAGCTCATCCTTTTTTTATGTCTGAGCTATAAGTATAGACGCCGGTTAGCTGGCACAAGCCAAACGCAGGGCGGTAATAATCTGAATCACAACCTCTTCGGGAGAGGCGGACGCATCCACCACGTGGTGAGCCGCTTCGCGGTATAACGCATCGCGTTCGGCCAGCACTTCGCTCACCTCTTCGCTGAGCGGCCTGGAGGTCAGCGCGGGGCGTTGCCCCTCTTCTGGAAAGGCTTCCAGCCGCCCTACCAGAGCCGACACCGGCGCGCTGAGATAAATCACAATCCCCTTTTCGCGCATAAAGTGACGATTGCACTCCGCCAGAACGATGCCACCGCCGGTCGCGATCACGGCAGACGGGATAGTGACCGCCTTCAGCGCGGCCGTTTCGCGCGCGCGAAAGCTCTCCCACCCCTCTTGCTCAACGATCTCGGCGATGGTTTTTCCGGCCTCGGTTTGCAGCCAGTGGTCGGTATCAACAAACTGGCGATGACACACGCGTGCCAGCTCCAGGCCAACGGTGGTTTTCCCACAGCCGCGAGGGCCAACTAAAAAGATGGGTTGGGTCATGCCAGGTGTTCCCCTTGATGCCGGATGGCTGAAGAGTGTAAAGAAATAATTGCAGAAGATGTTGCGATTACTTTACTGCAAAGCGGTACGGGATGACAACCCTGTGGAGGCCACACTGTACCACAAATTGACAATAATTATCATTACGCTGTGCGGCGCTTCACTTCCAGCAGCCATTTATCCAGCTCGGCAGCGAACTGCTGGCGATCGCGCTGGGAGAGGCTGTCCGGTCCACCGGTCTGCACGCCGCTGGCCCGCATCGTATCCATAAAATCGCGCATCGTCAGCTTTTCCCGAATGGTCGAAGGCGAGTAACGCTCCCCGCGCGGATTGAGCGCCGCCGCCCCTTTCTCCAGCACTTCTGCGGCTAGCGGGATATCCGCCGTGATCACCAGATCCTCCGCGCTGCACAGGCGAACAATTTCGTTATCCGCCACGTCGAACCCGGCCGGCACGCGCAAAGAGCGGATAAACCGTGAAGGCGGTACGCGAATATTCTGGTTCGCCACCAGCGTCAGCGGCATCTGAACGCGCTCGGCGGCGCGAAACAAAATCTCTTTAATCACATTCGGACACGCGTCCGCATCAACCCAAATCGCCATATTGTCTCCCCATAATGACTCTGTCGACTATTGTCGCCTGCATTTCGTTGTTAAGCTATCAATCAGAGAAAACAACGCATAATGACGGAGAATCATGATGGACAAGAAAATCGGGTTTATCGGCTGCGGTAACATGGGCAAAGCCATCCTGGGCGGTCTGATCGCCAGCGGACAGGTGCTGCCGGGTCAGATTTGGGTCTATACCCCGTCACCGGATAAGGTCGCCGCGTTGCGCGATCAATACGGGATCAACGCCGCCGAAAGCGCGCAGGAAGTCGCCCAGGTCGCCGATATCGTCTTTGGCGCCGTCAAGCCAAACATCATGATCAAAGTGCTGAGCGACATCACCTCCAGCCTGAACAAAGAGACGCTGGTCGTGTCGATTGCCGCAGGCGTCACGCTCGATCAGCTGGCGCGCGCGCTGGGCCACGACCGCAAAATCGTCCGCGCGATGCCCAATACCCCCTCGCTGGTCAACGCCGGCATGACCTCCGTTACGCCTAACGCGCTGGTGACCACAGAAGAAGTGGCCGATGTATTGAACATTTTCCGCTGCTTCGGTGAAGCAGAAGTGATTGCCGAATCGATGATCCATCCGGTGGTCGGCGTCAGCGGTTCTGCACCTGCGTATGTCTTCATGTTTTTAGAAGCGATGGCCGACGCCGCCGTGCTTGGCGGAATGCCGCGCGCGCAGGCGTATAAGTTCGCCGCGCAGGCCGTCATGGGCTCCGCCAAAATGGTGCTGGAAACCGGCAAACACCCGGGTGAACTGAAAGATATGGTCTGCTCTCCGGGCGGTACTACCATCGAAGCGGTGCGGGTGCTGGAAGAGCGCGGGTTCCGCTCGGCCGTCATTGAAGCGATGGCAAAATGCATGGAAAAATCAGAGAAGCTGAGTAAATCCTGATTTCTGACCGGGCGTCAGGCGGCCACTTCGGTGCGGCCGCGCCCGGCATTTTTCGCCCTGTACAGCGCCACGTCAGCCGCCTTCAGCCATTCCCGATAATGTCCAAACTGCGGCCCCCAGGGGGCAACGCCTACGCTGATGCGCAGCGCTTCTTTTGGCGCACACGGTAACGTCAGTTTTTCCAGCCGCTCATGCAGCCGCGACATCACGGCGATGGCGCTTTCCGCCGCGGTCTGCGACATGATCACCGCAAACTCATCTCCGCCAAACCGGCCGATCGCATCGCCTGACCGTACCGACCGCTGGAGCTGACGCGTAATGGCAACGATCGCCTCGTCGCCCACGTCGTGCCCCCAGGTGTCGTTGATGTTTTTAAAGTGGTCTATATCAATCAGCAATATCGTGGCGGTGCTGTGGTCGCGCCGACAATGCTCAAATTCATTTCGCAGCAGCATTTCCCAGTGGCGACGGTTAAAGACCCCGGTCATGCCGTCGCGGGTGCTCATCATTTCCAGCCGCCGCTTGTGCTCCGCAAGCCTGACGGCGGTGCGGTGGCTGAGCCAGGCAAACAGCATGGGATAAAGCATAAGTACGGGCAGCGTCAGGATCCACTCTACGGGGTCGGGGTTGAAGACGACCACCTTCCCGACGAGAGACAGGGTCACCAGCGCTGAGAGCAGCGTCAACGCGATCCCCGGGATGAACAGACGACAGCCGCCGGAACCCATCATATTCATCCCTACCATCATCACCAGCGCTGCCGTGGGTAACGCATTCATCCCCATCACGCCGATCCACAGCCCGGCAATAATGGCATCGATTTTAAGATTGAAAATTTCCTGCTGATGAGGTGAAGCGGCGCGGCAGGACAGCTGCCAGGCAAAATGGGGCCAGACGAACGACCAGCCCACCAGTAAAAGCCACCAGCCACCGGGTAAAAAATGGGTAACCAACATCCCCGCAACGGGGAAAAACATCGCCGCCAGCCCGACGGCGCGCGCCAGCCGGACTCGCCGGGCAAACTGAATGCCGGCGCGGTGAGGGTCATCCTGAGAAAGGGTTAAATTCCACTCTTCCCGAATGCGCTTTTTGTTGTAATACGTTTCATCATTCATCATTTTTGGGAATATTCTGAAACATTTTCCCAAATTATAGAGAGGGGGTCTGCGGGGAAAGTATGAAATTTCGGGTGAGCCGCCGGAGCCGCTCACCCGTTTGAACTACACTTTTTTCTTCAGGCACGCGCTCATGAACTTGCTGCGGTCGTCACCTTTAAGGGACTGCTCGGTCGCTTTCGCATTACACTCGCGCATTTTTTGCTGCTGCGGCGTCAGGCTTTTTTCACCCGGTTTCGCGGCGCCGTTTTTAAGGCAGTCGCTCATGTAGGTCTTGCGAGCATCTCCCTTCAGACTCTGAGACGTCGCCTGTTGATTACAGGTGGTCATACGCTGCTGTTGCGGCGTTAACGTTTTCTCTTCCGCGTTCGCCGATGCGACCAGGAACAGGCCGGAGAGCAGAGTAACCAGTAATGTTGTTTTCATTGCACCATCCTTTTGTGAACATTCCCTGTAAGTCTGGTTCGTGACAGGAAAAAAACCACCCGGCAGATGTGATTTCCGCCGGGATTTTTATCATTTCAGACCCAGCGCCGCCTTCATGGTGTAGAACAGATCCGTTTGATCGGTCAGGCCTACCACATTTGCCGCGTGCGGGCCGTAGGCGGCAATACGCAGCTGGGTGCCCGTGTGCTCCATGGACTCTTCCTCAGAGTTGCCGTAGCTCAACACCATAACGGCGCCATCTTTGGTGTTCAGCGCCTGCGTCAGGCCCGGGGCTTTGGTATCTGTCGGGATGATCTGGCTGGCGTGCGCATGGTCCGCGGTGACGATCACCAGGGTGTTACCGTCTTTTTTCGCAAACTCAAGCGCCTTCTGCCACCGCTTCGTCCAGATCGACGGTTTCGCCAATCTGGCCGCACGGGTTCGCCGCATGATCCTGCTTATCGATCGACGCGCCTTCTACCTGCAGGAAGAATCCTTTTTCGCTCTTACTCAGCAGAGAGATGGCTTTATCGGTCATCGCCGCCAGCGTCGGTACGCTGTCCGTGCGTTTCGGGTTAGGCGTACAGGTTACGGCAGGTTTATCGATATTGCCGTGATACGAGGCTTTTGGTCCTTCCCAGCGCACGGGCATGTTGCCGTCAGAGAATAGCCCCAGCAGCGGCTTGTCCTGGTTCGCCTCGGTGATGGCTGCAAGCGAATTCGCATCACTCACCAGCTGATAGCCGCGGGCCTGCGCCTGCTCGCGCAGCGTTTTACCCTGCCATTCGCCCGCCGTCGCGGTTTCTGCGAAGGTTTTCGCGCCGCCGCCCAGGGTCACGTCAGGACGCGCGTTCAGCAGCTGTTCCGTAATCGAGCCTTTTCCGCCTTTTTCCAGCGCGTTCGTCGGACATTTTTCGCTGGTCACTGACGGACCGTAGCATTTACGCGAGGTCACGTGCGCCACCAGCGCCGCGGGCGTTGCATCCTGAAGTTCAGCGGTAGAAACGTTGCCGGTCGCCAGGCCCGCCGCTTTTGCCATCTCCAGAAGGGTTTGGTGATCTTTTTCGTGTATATCCACACCCAGCGCGCCATTATAGGTTTTCACGCCGGTGGACCACGCCGTAGCAGAGGCCGCGGAGTCCGTGACGTAATCCGGTTTACCGGTTTTTTTATCCAGCGCGTAATGGGTATATTGTCCGGTCAGCGGCAATGCGTCGATACCTTTAAAAAAGCCGCCCGCCCCCTCGGCATAATTTCGCGCCGCCGTGATTTCGGAATCCCCCATTCCATCGCCAATAAGCAGAATAATATTTTTCGCCGGCTTATCATTCAGCGAAGCGCGAATAGCGGCAGTTTGATCTTCTGATAAACGGCGTGCGCCGCCAGGCTGGGTGATATCCCCTTTTGCCGCGCGATTATCCAGCACGCTGGTTTGGGCAGTATCGGCATAAATGGCAGGGGTAATTAACAGGGGAAGTAATGCGATGAAAAGTGCGCTCTGTTTCAATTTATTTTCTCCATGTACAAATACATAAAAATAAAAACAGAGCGACTATAGGCATCCTGCATGACAATTCTATGACACGTCGTTACGTCCTGTGACGGTTTAGCTGCGCGGATGCCTTAACAGCTTCTTTACGTACTGGTGGAGCATCTCGGCATCCTCAACCGGAACCTGCGATTCAGGCCTGACGCTCTCCAGCGCGCCTTCCACGCTCTCAATCAACGCCTGCTGATCGGTTTTCGCCATTTGTCGCAGCAGCGCGGTGACCACAATTTCAAGCGCTTCGACCTGAGCCACCAGCTCTTTTGACTCCTCTTCCTTTTGTGCCAGCTTGACCAGCAATTCAGCAATGAGATTTTTCATCGTGCCAGTTCCTTTTTCAGTTTTGTCTGAAGTTAGCATTCTGAATCCATAATGCAAAGAGAAGAAATTTATTATGGTATGCAAAAGTGATGCAGGAATGAAAATAGAAGATCACCGCGGCGAGCGAAACGTTTTTCTATAAAAAACGCCGCATTTTGTTATATAAAAATGCGGCTACCATAAGAATATATAATACATCAACGAAACGATTATCTCGACGATTTCGCTTCCGCCATTTGTCTGCGGCGACGCAGCGCAATAGCCAGCTGGATAATATTGATTAAAACAACAATCGCCGTGGCCGCAAATACCCAACGAAAACCGGCCATCGCGGAAACGGATGCGCCAATAAGCGGACCGGCAACATTCCCCAGATACATAAATGACTGGTTATATCCAAAAATACGCCCCGTCACCTGGTCGCTGGAATATTTAACCAGCAGGGTCTGTACCGCAGGCAACATGGCGCCATCGGCAAACCCGAGCAGAAATCGCAATATGCCAAGCTGAAGCGGAGAGGTGACAAACGACATCGCGAAGAAGAGCACGACCGCAAAAATCAGCGTCGCCATCAGGATGCGCGCCGTGCCGATCCTGTCACCCAGTTTTCCCAGACGCGGTGCGGAAATCAGGGCGGATACGCCCGGCACGGCGGCAATCATGCCGCTCAGAAAAGCGATATTTGTACTTTCCGGCTCCATCGACTTGATAAACAGCGCCAGAATCGGACCGACCGAACCGTTACAAAGCTGGATAACCATAGTGGTCACAAACAGGCTGATCATTAGTCCCGGATAGGGCAGCGAGGCAAAGACGGCCTTGCCGCTCAGGCGTTCAGATTTACTGATAACCGGGCGGCCTCCTTCTTTAATCAGAAAGAGCGTGACCAGAAAACTGACCACCAGCAGGATCGCGGTGATGATAAATACCGCGCGCAGCCCGACGTGGTCCGCCAGAAAACCGCCCAGCAGCGGACCGCCGATGACGCCGCTGATCTGTGCCGTGGAGAGCGTACTCAGCGCCCAGCCGCTACGCTCGCGAGGCACCTGAGAGGCGACCAGCGCCATGGCATTCGGAATGTACCCGGACGTCAGCCCCATCACCGCGCGCAGGAAAAACAGCTGCCAGACGTTGGTGGCGAAGGCCTGCAGCAGAATGGCAATCGCCATCCCGAGCGAGGCGCGCAGCAGCATCAGTTTTCGGCCTTTCCGATCCGCCAGGCTGCCCCACATCGGTGACACAATGGCGGAGACCAGAAACGTGACGCTGAACGTCAGGCCGGACCACATGGAGAGCGCTTCATGCGAGGTCACCCCCAGCTGCGAGACGTACAGCGGCAGGAACGGCAGGATCTGGCTGATCGCCAGCCCGGTAAAGAAGCAGCCGAACCAGACCGAGATGAGATTAACTTTCCAGGATTCCATAAAGAAATAGTCTTCATTTTTAGGCGAATTCGCCGACAGATTAGCAAGTTACGCGTACTAACGTCGCACCAGAGATGCGGCCCAACTGACTTTGGTGTTTTATCTTCCCAGTCATCATATTTGTGAAATAAGTCACAATTCATCCATTTTCTGGCGGAATATTATGCTTCACCGACAGAGTCCGAAACCGCGCATTCCCAGATGAAAATGGTTGGCATGCGCCGCGTTATACTCCGGCCCGAGGCCGTTTCCGTAGTAGCCGCAGCTTGCCGCCAGCATGGCCTTCAGCCATGGCTGCGTTGTTGCCGCCTTCCAGCCGTTCAGCACCGTGACGCGCTCCCCGTTAGCCAGCCGAAAAGCGGCGATATCCAGCGCCTCAGCCGTGGCATGTTCACTGCGTCGCGCATCAGGGCGGTGGTAAATATTGCGGCAGGCAAAGCTGCCGAGATGGTCGATACGCGCCAGGTCGCTGCCCGTATAGCGCTTTGTCAGCGGTCGGGCCTGCTGGCTGATAAACAGCGCAGAGCTGAGCGCCAGCGTACAGCTGGCAAGAAAGCTCCCGTTCAGGCCGACCGGACCGAAGTCACGCACGCGCACGACGTTGTTAAGCGGACACGCGCCGCCGCTGTCCGCCACCGGCTGGGTGTGGATGAGATCTCTTTGGTTAGCCTGCGAAAGCAGGCTCTCGCACGCCTCGGGAGTTAAGCGCCGAAGCTTATACTGGGTGATTCGGCCCGGCGGGTCGTCAAGCGTCAGCGGTATGAAAGGGTTGTAGTAAGGCGGCAACCAGCGGTAACCCACCGTTGCAACGGCCACAATGATGAAAACGGTCAGCAGCGTTTTTCCTTTCACTCTCCCCCCTCAAGATTCCCCAAAACATTATGGCAGAAGGCCGCGAAACCCGCCGGGCATCGTGGTATGTTATTGGCTTTTCGTCAGACTGGAAGAGAGTGAGATGGCTAAGCAGCGCGTAGGTATTGTCTTTGGGGGAAAATCAGCGGAGCACGAAGTGTCATTGCAATCGGCTAAAAATATCGTTGATGCAATCGATAAAAGCCGTTTCGACGTGGTGCTGCTGGGCATTGATAAACAGGGCCAGTGGCACGTTAACGATGCCAGCCAGTATCTGCTGAATGCTCACGATCCGGCGCACATCGCCCTTAATCCTTCGGAAGTGAGCGTCGCCACCGTACCCGGCGTCGTGAAGGGGCAGCTTATCGACGCCGGAAACGCACAGGCTCTCGCCCAGATCGACGTTGTCTTCCCTATCGTTCACGGCACCCTGGGCGAAGATGGTTCCCTGCAGGGGATGCTGCGTATGGCCAACCTGCCGTTCGTCGGCTCGGACGTTCTCGGCTCTGCTGCGTGCATGGACAAAGACGTCACCAAACGCCTGCTGCGCGATGCCGGGCTGAACATTGCGCCGTTCGTGACCCTCACCCGCGCCAACCGCGACAAACACAGCTTCGCGCAAATAAGCGAAGAGCTGGGTCTGCCGCTGTTTGTGAAGCCGGCAAACCAGGGCTCCTCCGTGGGCGTCAGCAAAGTCACCAGCGAAGCAGAGTTCACGCAGGCCGTCCGTCTGGCGTTTGAGTTCGACCATAAAGTGGTGGTTGAGCAGGGCATCAAAGGCCGTGAAATTGAGTGCGCCGTGCTGGGCAACGATTTTCCACAGGCGAGCACCTGCGGCGAAGTGGTCTTAAACAGCGATTTCTACTCGTACGACACCAAATACATTGATGACAAAGGCGCGCAGGTTGTCGTTCCTGCGGATCTCGATCCGGCGGTTAACGATAAGATCCGCGCGATCGCCATTAGCGCCTATCAGACGCTCGGCTGCTGCGGCATGGCGCGCGTGGACGTGTTCCTGACGCCGGAGAACGAAGTCGTGATCAATGAAATCAACACGCTGCCGGGGTTCACCAACATCAGCATGTATCCGAAGCTGTGGCAGGCGAGCGGCCTGAGCTACCCGGAATTGATCACCCGCCTGATCGAACTGGCGCTGGAACGTCACGCCGCCGACAGCGCGCTTAAAAGTTCCGTAAACGGTTAATCGGCGCTCTTCGCCTCATCCGCTGTCGTCTCTTCAGGACGACGGCGGATAATCAGCCCCGCCAGCCAGAAACTGATTACCCAGGTCACCAGCCCAACGGCATACGTTTGCCAGCCTTTTGCTTCAAACCCCAACAGGCCCACGACACCGTTAAGAATAAAGATCAGCCCGATAGCAAAGGCATAGTAATGCCAGTCACGGCGTAGTTTGGACGTGAGCTTCATAACAACTCCGGCAGGAAAAAAAGACATCCTCTCACAGTTTTACGGCCAGGTCTGTGGCAGATGCAGAAATTCTGAAACGCGACGCAATTTCACTTAAGTAATGAAATTGTGATGTGCTGCAGAAATCGACAATCCAGGAGGATTCCGGCGCGTAAATTACCACGATTCTGATATTGACAAATACGATGACCTGTCAAACTCACCCTGTAAGACGCGTATTAAATCAGAGTGATATTTCGGGAGGTCATATGGCTGACTTTACATTGTCGAAACCGATTTTTGGCGGCAAACCAAAAACCTCCACGGCGGGTAATATCGCTTATGCCCTGTTTGTCCTGTTCTGCTTCTGGGCCGGTTCCCAGCTGCTTAATATGCTGGTCCATGCGCCTGGCGTTTATGAACACCTGATGCAGGTGCAGGATAACGGACGCCCGCGGGTTGAGATTGGCTTTGGCGTCAGTACCCTGTTCGGCCTGATCCCCTTCCTCGCGGGATGTATGATTCTGGGCGTTGTGGCCTTAGTGCTGCGCTTTCGCCGTCGCCGTTAAAGCCCCATACAGCTCGCCCGGCGATCGTCCACGCGTTTTGCGAACCATGCAGTGGTCAGGTTACGCGTGATCTTCGGGCTCTCCAGCTGAATGCCCGGCAGGATAGCCCTCGGTAACGTTTTCCCGCTTTTCTGCTCCGCAAGCGCAAACACCTTCCTGTACAGATCCGTTTTCTCAAAGGCCAGGCTGTCGCCTTTCTCAAGCTGACGGCGAATGTCGCTGTTGCTCATATCAAGGGCTGTCGATAATTTCCGTATCGCCCGCTCGGTGCTTCCCGCCTCGCTGCTGCCGTAAGCGATGAGATCGCCGTCCAGCGCCAGCTTAACGCCGCTTGCGCGGCTGACCGCACTCTGGAATGCCGCATTACGGCTGGCATACCAGCCCGCGTTAAAGTCGGCAAAGCGGTACAGCGGCTCATTGTAGTTCGCCGGATAGTTCAGCAGATGATACGTGCCGAACCACAGCCCACCGCGCAGGGAGAAGACCTCCTGACGTACCGTACCGTCGATTTTCCACGGGTAGCCGTCGGTATGCTTCTCCGCGAACGCAATGCTAACCTGCATCGGGCCACCGGTATGTACCGGATTCAGCGAGCCAAACAGCTTCTGCCCCATCGGGACCATACTGATGAAATCATCAAAGATGGCGCTGAGCTGTTTTTCGGTTTTCACCGCATCCAGCCGTTCGCTGTAGCTTTTGCCGTTCGGCGAGGTGATTTTAAGCGCGGTATGCACCAGGAAAACCGGGATATGCATGGACTCCGCGCGGCGATCGATCTCTTTCCAGGCAATTTTGTTCAGGCCCGGCACGACCGGGTCTGACTGGTACATCGACTCCTGCTGCGCCACCGCCAGCACCGAGCAGATATTCTCCTCGGTCGGCGCGATCTTTTGGCTTTCAAAGGTTTTTGCCAGCGCATCTGCCCACGCGTTGCGATCCTTCACGCTGGCGGGCATTTTCTGCCGCACTACGCTCGCCACATCGACGGGCTTCTCCCCCTTTTTGAGCGGAGCGGCCCCTTTTTCGGCACAGCCTGCCAGCACAAGAGCGGCCAGCAAGGACAACGGTAACGCGCGCGGTACGGCAAAAGACATAGCAACTTCCTGTATTAGCTAAATGTGTTGGTGACTTCCTGCAGGTCACGATCGTCCAGCTCACGTTCAAAACTGCGCAGACGTTTGTAAATGGACATCAGTTCTACCAGGGTGGTCCAGGAGCTGATCAGGTACTGGAACGAGCCTCGAACCTGACCGAAAACGTTGGTGATCTGCGTCATCAGACCGAGCGTAATCGTACCCGCAACAATCGACGGGAACAGCAGGAACAAACCGAAAACGTTATCGACCTGCAGATACAAAATACGCGCGATGTTGAAATACATATAGTGGAAGTAGAGTCGGAAATAGTTACGACGCACGGCGCCAAACAGCTCGCGGACGGTCGGCGGCGAGGCGCGGTTGGCATCATCTTCACCGTAAACCAGCTCTTTACGGTAAGCGGCTTCCACGCGTTGATTTTTAAACTCCAGACCCGGCAGCTTGATCCCCACTACCGCCAGCAGGCCCGTGCCCATCAGCGACCAGACGATCGCGGCAATCACCAGACCATAAGGAAGATGGCCGACAATCGGCAGATCCGGCACGTGCGCAGAGAGCGTTACCAGCACGGGCAGGAAGGCGATCAGCGTCATGATGGCGTTGATAAAGCTTACGCCCATGTCTTCAAGGGTGGAGGCAAAACGCATGGTGTCTTCCTGCACACGCTGCGCGGCGCCTTCGATATGGCGCAGGTGCTGCCAGTGCGCCATGTAATGTTCGTTCATCGCGGTACGCCAGCGGAAAACGTAGTGGCTGACGAAGAAGTTGTTCATCACGCCGATGATCACCGCAATCAAGGCGATACCGAGGAAGATCCCAACTTCATGGTAGAACTGGTTGATGGTCACCTTATGCGGCGAGCTCAGCGCGGTCTGGATCAGATCGTAGAACGGCGCATACCAGGCGTTAACCGCCACGCCCACTTCCACGAGGAACCAGGTGACAAAGATAATCAGCGATGTGCCAAGAATTGACCAATACTGCCAGCGGTGCGGAGAATACATAAACCAGAACAGCGCAAACAGCCCCACGCATACCATGTAGTAGGCGTAAAACAGCAGATAGCTCAGCGACCAGAAGCGCGCCGCGCTAATCGGCACCTCGCCCGTTGCCCCCGTGATGCGCGTCAGCCATGCGCCGCCGCCTGCCTGCCAGAAAATGACGGCGATGAGTGCCCAAATAAATGCCGACAGGAAAAAAGGCCCCGGCTTTGGGAAAAAAGACTTAAACATAATGCTTCCTTCTTGTTGTTATGGCTGTTGCTGTGCACAACACGTTACCACACGAAAAACGTGCCCAGGCCAGCCTCCCGACTCAGGCAAAAAGGTCAGACCCGAGGGTTGATTATTAGTTCGCTTTCCAGTTTTCGAGAATTGTTTCGGTGCGTTTCACTGCGAGAGGATTCGCCGGCGCGATGAAGTTACGCCAGACGTCGTTGTGATGGTTAATCAGGATCTGTGCTTCAGCAGCCGGGCGGTTGGATGTGGTATGGGCATCTTCCGCCACGGTGATGTGATAACCCCGGCTGACGCCGTTCTTTATCGTCGCGTCAACGCAGTAATCGGTGGCGCAGCCGCAGATGACAAACTCGCGAATGCCCTGCTCACGCAGCAGCGCCTCAAGCGCGGTGTTATAGAAGGCATCACAGGCGGTTTTTGTGACGTAAAGCGCGTCAGCAGGCTGATGGAGTTCAGGCAGTAACGCAAAGCCTTCACTTCCCTCTTCCAGCCCCCCGGCCTCGGTATGCTGAATAAAAATCACCTTGTCGGCTGCCTGCGTAAGCTGGTTGATCAGAGAGACACACTTTTCGCGCTGATGACGAGGGGTTTCAAATACCCCGTTCTGCATATCGACAACCATAACCACACGCTTCTCAGACATACCGTTCTCCGTAAGATTGAGTGACACTGGTGCCTATCATAAGCCCGATGTCACAAAATGGGAGATGGCTCGTCAGTAAATTGTTCATATTTACCCATGGTTACGTTTTTCTCGCTATCGTTATGCAATTCGGGGCATTGCGCGGTACCGTTTAGTAGTATAAATACCCATTACTTTCCTCATACACTTCATGGATGCTTTTCGTTGAAACGTTGTCTGCTCTCTTTTGCCGCGCTGTGTGCGGTGAGCTTTTCTACCGCCCAGGCAGCCCAACCGCTGACGGCGCCCGTTTTAGCTTCAGATATTGCCGATCGCTACGCGAACCTTATCTATTACGGCAGCGGCGCGACCGGGATGGCGATGGTCGTCATCGACGGCAACCAGCGTGTGTTCCGCAGCTTTGGCGAAACGCGACCAGGAAATAACGTTCACCCGCAGCTGGATTCCGTTATCCGCATCGCGTCCTTAACCAAGCTGATGACCAGCGAAATGCTGGTGAAACTGCTCGACCAGGGCGTGGTGAAACTCGACGACCCGCTCAGCAAATACGCGCCTCCAGGCGCCCGGGTTCCAACCTGGCAGGGTACGCCGATTCGGCTGGTGAATCTTGCCACTCACACCAGCGCCCTGCCGCGTGAGCAGCCAGGCGGGGCAGCGCACCGTGACGTATTTGTCTGGCCTACGCGCGAACAGCGCTGGAGCTACCTGAGTACCGCCACGCTGAAGGCGGCTCCGGGTTCGCAGGCCTCTTATTCAAACCTGGCCTTTGACCTGCTGGCGGACGCCCTTTCAACGGCGGCTGGCAAACCCTACACGCAGCTGTTTGAAGAGCAGATAACCCGTCCGCTGGGTATGAAAGACACTACCTTTACCCCATCCCCGGATCAGTGCCGTCGCCTGATGGTGGCGGAGAAAGGCGCCAGCCCCTGCAATAACACGCTCGCGGCCGTGGGCAGCGGCGGAGTCTATTCCACGCCTGGCGACATGATGCGCTGGATGCAGCAGTTCCTCTCCTCGGATTTTTACGCTCGCACCAGCCAGGCCGATCGCATGCAGACCCTGATTTATCAGCGCACTCAGCTGCACCGCGTCATAGGAATGGACGTGCCGGGTAAAGCCGATGCGCTCGGCCTGGGCTGGGTCTATATGGCGCCGAAAAATGGCCGTCCGGGAATTATTCAGAAAACCGGCGGCGGCGGCGGATTCATCACCTATATGGCCATGATCCCGCAGTCAAACGTCGGCGCGTTTGTGGTGGTCACCCGCTCCCCGCATACGCGTTTCGTCAATATGAGTGACGGGATTAATAACCTGGTGGCAGAACTGAGCGCCAATAAGGCCCAGGTGCTCACCGCGTCTAACTAAATTTAATATTCCGTGGGCAAGCGGTTAATGCTGACCAGCTTGCCCCGGCTCATATTGATATAGTTTCCTTGCCTCAGGGCGGCAAGAACTTCGGCAACAACGGAACGTGAAATTCGTGTGCTTTGTTGAATATGATTCATCACACCGATTTTTGAACGCAGCGTTTCATCCCATTCCGCCATATTCAACAGCATCGAGCGGATCTGGTGATAGGAGTTATTTCCAACCAGCTGCTTATCGCGTTTCTCAAGAATGTAATTTATCCAGGATAACCAGCAGAAGGCCTCTTTCCAGAGTGAATACTGCTGGATGAGCTGACGGGTGGTTTCCGTGGGCAAATAAAAACCGGTACAGACCGTTTTAGCCATCACCCTGTATTCCTGAGAGTGATTAATCATCACCGTAGACAGACCGAAAATAAAAGGGGCTGTCGCAATCCCTACCAAAAGCTCATCAGAAGAACGATAAACCTCAATAACACCGGTTTGTAATACGATCGTACAAGGCTCATTCCATTCGCCTGACGTAATTAATTGCTGGGGCGCACATGTAAAAGGGGTACTGGCCGCTGTTAAATACTGTTCGAGCCGGCGTAATTCAGAAAGCGGTTTCGCATTAACGTTCATGCAGACCTCAAGACATCCGTATTTGTCGGTTCAATATTATTTTTATTACTTCTATAAAAAGTGGGGGAGATAACTACTCCCCCGCTTTTATTCATTACCAGGTATATTTCACACCCAGATTTGCGCCCCAGTTCTGGTCAACGTCACCGCCGCCCAGATAAGTGGCATCCGTGTAAGCGCTGAAGTTCTTCGTGAAGCTGAACTGGGTGCCCAGCCCAACGCGAACAGCGGAACCTTTCACGCCGTTATCAATGCTGTCACCGTTAATATCGGCATTGTTATCGGCGTCGTCATAGACGTAAGCCAGTTTGAAGTAAGGCGTCAGGGCCTGTTCGCCGCCGTAGTTGAAGGTGTAGCCCGTATCAACACCGAGTTCATAACGCAGGCTATCGTAAGATTGCCCATCCATGCGCATGTCATTGCTCAGACGATAATCATCACCAGACTGGAACAGGCCAGATACGGCTGCATATGGCGTAACGTAGCCAGAGAGGTTTGGTTTCCAGTCATAGCCCAGCTTCAGCCCAAAACCAACAGCATCATTAGTGGTATTGCCGTCAACATACTGACCGTTGCTCATGTTAGCGGAGAGATCGCTGTTGAAGCGGGTGTAGCTCAGGGAGCTGTCGAGGAACAGATCGTTCATGAACTTCGCAGACGCGTAGATCATCGCCGTCTGACTATCCTGATCGACCTGACCGGTACGATCGCTGATATCACCTTTCGCGAAACCTGCCGCCCCACCGACGATCCACTTCGCATTATTACCGTCAATCTGGGTATCCAGACCCACCAAAATACCGCTCACGTCCTGGTCGTAGCTGATAACGCCATTGTCACCGTCGAAGTTGCCGCCGAAGTAGCTCACCCACGCCCCGCCGTTATCCGCCAGGCCGTGACGGCTGTTGGTCAGACGCGTGCCAACGGAATCCTGCTGCAGATTCCAGATATTGGTATTGGCTGATGGGATGCTCAGCGCCATATTCGCAGAGTCGGTCAACTCTTTCTGCTGAAGGACAACGGCGTCACCCTGCTGCTGTGCCTGATAGGTGTAAGCACCTAAATCCGCTTTGTTTGCGGCAGTAAAGCTGGCAGTGGTATCCGCGTTATTGTCATAGACGCGAATAATCTCTTTGTTTTTGTAATCAGCAACGGAACCTGCACCGGTCGCATCGTCGATGCGTACCTGGTAGTTACCTGCCACGTCACCGTTTACTGACAGATGGCCATCTGAGTTCATCGCCACAACACCGTAGTCGTAGTCGGCATTGTACTTATCGTTAGTGATATAGCGTGCGTTGTTCAGATCGCTGTTCAGGACGTAATCACGGCTGGCAACGTTAAGTACCCCGCCATCGGTCAGTTCCAGATTATGCGTATCAACCTGACCCAGCCCCAGCGCCAGCTCAGCACCGTTATCCACGGTGATGGTGTTGGCATACAGTTCGGCCGTTTCTTCCGTCAGTGCCGCACGGCTATAGCTGTCCAGATACAGATGGTCGGTCGCCACGCCACCGCTGTCCCCAATATTCATTGATGAAGCATTGGTCAGGGTGATGGAGTCCGCCAGCAGACCAGAGTCTTCAACGTTAACCTGAGACTGGTTGTTTACCGTCAGCGTGTCGATATTAGAAAGCTTGCGGGTATCCCACTCTGAGCCGTTATCCAGCGCGATGTTAAACAGCCCACTCTGATATACCGCTTCACCCGTAACGTGTCCTTTGCTGTCATAGGTGGAGTCCGGCCAAATGCTGTTAGGGGATAGAGTGCTCCAGTCTACGTTGCTGTAGCCCTGGCCATACATCTGCGCAGTGCCGATAGCCTCGACGCTGGACTGCGCTGCGCCGACCCATTTGCTGCCGTTGGTGAGAGTCACATCCAGCTTATCGGTGCCATCCCAGCCGTTGGTGGTTGGGTTATAGATGCCATCGTCGGTGGTATCGGTTGCCGGATCGCCGTTCGGATAGAAGTTGTTGTCGAAGGTGCTGGAGAACAGAATATCGCCAGTAACGGTGGAGTGATCGAACGTGGCAGTGGTCTGCATCGCGTTATCAGACGCGCTAGCTGCAACGATCAGCGCCGCATCATCTGCTGCCGTGGCATTCGTTTCACCGTAGTCGCCAGGCTTCGCGGTTTGACCGTAGAACCCGCTGGTCCCCAGATCGCTGTATGCGCCTGAGGTCAGAACGGAGTCTTTCACCACCAGCGTGTCTGTAAATACTTTGCTGCTGTTGGCTACGCCTTCAATACCGTCGTAAGGAGTGTTATCCAGTTCCTGATATCCCTGCGTCAGAGTAATACCGGCAATGTGGGAATTATTCTGGATAACAATATCGGACTCCACATCCAGGGTAATCGCATTACCCAGATTATACGTGTCCAGATAGTGTCTTTCCGTATTTTCCCCATTCACGACGTCATACGCATAATGCTCATAGGTATCGTTAATGGTGGAATTATCAACGGTCAGGCTAAAACGATCGTATTGAGAATGGTTGGTGCCATCGGTATCCAGACCGTCCGCACACGAAGAAGTCATACACTCCGAGGTAATCATGCCATTAATAGTACTATTGGAAATACTTAACGCATTTGCCCGGCCATTGATGCCATCATCCAGATAGTATGTTGAAATAACGCCATTCACGGTGCTTTTATTAATCACCGGATAAATATCACCGTCGTGTGTCGCGTCTGAGTAATCCCAATCGGCATAGCCATAATACCAGGGAGTGGAAGCGGTATTATCGTATCCGAATGTATTATAGGTCGTACCGGAAATATCCTTCGCATTGGCCTGAGAAGCGATAGCCAGTGTGCAGGCTAATGCAAGTTGAGATACAACGAGTTTCTTTTTCCATGTTTGCATTGGGTCATCCCTCCTCAGGGACGTAAGCAAGTTTGTCCATCATTGAATTTGCAACATCTAATTGCGGAGGGAATTATGCAGTTTCATTTGAAAAAGGTTCAATGAATGTTTCCATTAAGTCCGTATTCAGACTAATAACACTTCAAAAGCGACAAACGCATGGGTCACTCGAGATTAATATTATAAAAACAAAAAGTTAAAATACAGGTACACCAATGCAAAACATATAATAACAAATAATAAATCATTTTTAATGATGCATACCCATTAATATAGAAACAACACGAATATCTCACCTCCTTTCAATAATATCCTGAACGGTATTATATACTGATGATATGAAACCCGATCTGCCGCATTTCGCAAAAACAAAATGCCCACTTTAGTAAAACACCTGGCTTCACTTTGCGGTACACTAGCCTTCTTTGTTCCACAAACATCAGGCATTCCATGACCGATTTAATTGCACGTCCCCGCCGCCTGCGCAAGTCACCTGCACTGCGCGCTATGTTTGAAGAGACAACCCTGACCTTAAACGATCTGGTGTTGCCGATTTTTGTCGAAGAAGAGATCGATGACTACAAAGCCATCGAAGCCATGCCGGGCGTAATGCGCATTCCGGAGAAATATCTGGCGCGTGAGATCGAACGTATCGCCAACGCGGGGATCCGCTCGGTGATGACCTTCGGCATCTCTCACCATACCGATGCCACCGGCAGCGACGCGTGGAAAGAAGATGGCCTCGTCGCCCGCATGTCCCGCATCTGCAAAGAGACCGTGCCGGAAATGGTGGTAATGTCAGATACCTGCTTCTGCGAATACACCTCTCACGGCCACTGCGGCGTGCTGTGCGATCACGGCGTGGATAACGATGCTACCCTGCTTAACCTCGGCAAGCAGGCGGTTGTGGCTGCCGCTGCGGGTGCGGACTTCATCGCGCCCTCTGCCGCAATGGACGGACAGGTTCAGGCGATCCGTCAGGCGCTGGACGCGGCGGGCTTTACCGACACCGCCATCATGTCTTACTCCACCAAATTTGCCTCCTCCTTCTACGGCCCGTTCCGTGAAGCTGCGGGCACAGCGCTGAAGGGCGATCGTAAAACCTATCAGATGAACCCGCTTAACCGTCGAGAAGCGATTCGTGAATCCCTGCTTGATGAAGCCCAGGGTGCAGACTGCCTGATGGTGAAACCGGCTGGTGCGTATCTTGATATCCTGCGCGACATTCGCGAGCGCACCGAGCTGCCATTGGGCGCTTACCAGGTCAGCGGCGAGTACGCAATGATCAAATTCGCCGCGCTAGCCGGTGCGATTGACGAAGAGAAAGTGGTCCTCGAAAGCCTCGGCGCCATCAAACGCGCAGGCGCGGATCTGATCTTCAGCTACTTCGCGCTGGATCTGGCTGAGAAAAAAATCCTCCGCTAATCTTCACCAAACTGCAATACAACCGACATCTGCTCCTTCTACTGTCTTCGCAAGACGGCAGGAGGAGTAACCATGTTTAGCCTCGATAGCGTTCTCGACGATCTTTGGCCTCAGGCGAGGCCTGCACCCTGGCAAAAAAGTCTGTTAAAAAGACTGTTTTACGAAGACGAATTTCAGCAATTTGCCGCAGCCCACCGCCACCTGAAAGGGCTGGATATGGTGGAGCAAGTTCTGGAACACCTTGATATTCTCTGCACCGTTTCCGCCCGCGATCTCGAACAAATCCCCGAACATGGCCCGCTGGTCATTATTGCCAACCACCCGACGGGTACGCTGGACGGGCTGGCGCTGATGTACGCCGTCTCCCGCGTGCGTCGCGATGTTAAAGTCGTGACCAACCGGATGCTGACTCACCTTGAGCCCCTCAGCTCGCTGTTTATTCCGGTGGACAATATGGGCGGCAGGACGGCGAAATCGTCCCTGGTTCAGATGGAACAGCATCTGCAAAACGCAGGCGTGCTGATCTTCTTCCCGGCCGGAGAAGTTTCCCGCCCCACGCGTAAAGGCATTCGCGATAAAAAATGGCACTCCGGCTTTATCAAACTCGCCAGCAAGCTGCGCGCCCCGCTGCTGCCGGTGCATATTCAGGCGCATAACAGCCTGCTCTTTTATGCCAGTACGCTGGTCTCCCCGACGCTGTCGATGCTGTTATTGATGCAGCAGATGTTCCGCCGCCGCCACAGCCAGCTGCCGATTAAAATCGGCCAGCAGATTGCGTGGCATCACTGGCACAGCGCCACCCTTTCGTCGCGTGAGATGGCCGAGCAGTGCCGTCAGCACGTGATGCGTCTTGGCAAGGGAGTGCCCGGCGTCTTTAAAACCCAGTGCGCGATTGCCCGTCCGGAAGACCGGGCCACCCTGAAACGCGCGCTGGCGCAGGCCGAATGTCTGGGCAATACCAGCGACGGTAAAACCATCTATCTTTGGCAGCGCAACGGTCAGGAAGACGCCCCGCTACTGCGCGAGCTGGGGCGCCTGCGCGAGATTGCCTTTCGCGCGGTGGAGGAAGGGAGCGGCAAGCGCCGGGACACCGACTGCTACGACGATGATTATCTGCACCTGATCCTGTGGGATGATGAGGATCTGGAGATCGTCGGCGCGTATCGCTTTATGCCGACCGCCAGACAGGTTGAACGTCGCGGTCTGGAAGGGTTGTACAGCTATAGCCTGTTCCACTACGACGACAAAATGCAGGACGTGCTGGAGCACGGCATTGAGCTGGGGCGCAGCTTTATTCAGCCGCGCTACTGGGGACGCCGCGGCCTGGACTATTTATGGTCCGGCATTGGGGCTTACCTGGCGCGTTATCCGAACTATCGTTACCTGTTTGGCCCGGTCTCAATTTCCGGGGGGTTACCGCCAGCCGCGCGGGATCTGCTAGTGGCCTTTTACCGTCTGTGGTTCCCGGCGACGCATCCGCTAGCCGCCTCGCGCCAGCCGTATCCCGCGTCCCTGCCGGACGTGCTGGCGCAGTTTGGCGGCGTGGATTACGTAGACGACCTGACAAAGCTGAAATCCCTGCTCGGCAATCTGGGCTGCGGCATTCCGCCGCTCTACAAGCAATATTCCGAGCTTTGCGAGCCCGGCGGCGTGCAGTTTATTGATTTCGGCAGCGACCCGGCGTTTAACAACTGCGTTGATGGGCTGGTGCTGGTGGATTTGTGTTACCTGAAGGCGAACCGCTACCAGCGGTATATTGAGGCGCACCTTTAAGTGTGCAGTTTTTTGTAGGCCGGGTAAGGCGTAGCCGCCACCCGGCCTACGGGTACTACAGGATCATGGGCGGTAAAACGGCTTATCGCCCAAAATCGTCGCCCGCTGCATAATCCGGCGCTGCGGCAGATAGTCCGCATTGGCATAATGCTGCGTCACGCGGTTATCCCATATCGCCAGGTCATTCTCCTGCCAGCGCCAGCGCACCTGAAACTCCGGCTTGGTAATATGCGCGAACAGGAATCCCAGCAGCGCATCACTCTCTTTCTCGGACACGTCCACAATGCGCGTGATGAACCCTTCGTTCACGAACAGCGCCTGCTTGCCGGTGACCGGATGGGTCCGCACCACCGGGTGCAGCAGCGGAGGATGTTTCGCAACCGCCTCCTGCCAGCGCTGATGCTCCTCTTCGCTTTTGCGATACTTGTATTCCTGGAATGATTTTTTGAAGTCGTGCTCCGCCCGCAGCCCGCTCAGCAGCGTCCGGAGCGGCGCGGAGAGCGCCTCATACGCCGCAATCCCGCTGGCCCACAGCGTATCGCCCCCCGTATCCGGCAGCAGCTTCGCCGCCAGAATCGCCCCGGCGGGCGGCGTCTCGATAAAGGTCACGTCGGTATGCCAGTTGTCGTTATCCGGCGGGTTATCGTTGTGGGTGTCCAGAACGATAATCTCCTCCACACCTTCCGCATGCGGATAGACGGGGTGGATATGCAGATCGCCAAAGCGCAGGGCCAGCGCGCGCTGCTGCTGCGGGGTGATCGCCTGCTCGCGCAGGAAAACGACCTGATGACGCAGCACCGCGTGGTACAGCTGCTCGAACTGGTTATCGCTCAGCGGACGGGTCACATCCAGGCCCGATACCTGTGCGCCAATGTATGGCCCCAGCGGGGTAATGGTCAGACGTTCACTCATTGTATTTCTCCATGCCAGGGCGTCAGGCGGCGCTGTAACGCGCGCAGCCCCAGTTCTAATCCGAAGGCGATCGCCGCGATCCCTGCCAGCACCACGTCAGTCGCCAGGAACTCTCCCGCCGACTGCACCATAAACCCAAGGCCGCGCGTGGCCGCAATCAGCTCTGCCGCCACCAGCGTGGACCAGCCCACGCCGAGGCCGATGCGCAGCCCGGTTAAAATTTCCGGCAGCGCGCCCGGTAAAATCACGAACAGCAGCACCTGCGTGCGGCTGGCCCCCAGCGACTGCGCCGCCCGGATCCGCACCTGCTGGGCGCTCTTCACGCCTTCCAGCGTTGACATTGCAACCGGCGCAAAGATCGCCAGATAGATGAGTAAAACTTTGGGCGTTTCACCTATGCCGAACCAGATAACCACCAGCGGCAGCCAGGCCAGCGGCGGCACCGGGCGGTAAAGCTCGATCAGCGGATCGAGGATGCCTCGCACCGTCGGGCTCAGCCCCATCGCAATACCCACGGGAATGCCGATGATGACGGCAGCCAGAAGCGCCACCAGAATACGCGCCAGACTTGCCCCAAGATGCTGCCAGAGCGTGGCATCCATAAAGCCCTGCGGCCCGGCGATGGTAATGAGTTTGGCCAGCACCTGGCCCGGCGGGGGCAGAAACAGCGGGCTGATCCACTGCTGGGCAGCAACCGCCCACCACACCGCCAGCAGCACCAGCAGCGTACCGACGCTCAACGTGATTTGGCGCGAGAAAGGCCAGCGCAGCGCCAGACGCGTGCGGCGCGTTTTTTCACTGAAGACGATGCTCATGAGAAGGCCTCCCGTTGTTCAAACACGCGGCTTAAAACGTATTCACGCTGTTCGATAAACAGCGGATCGGATTTAATGCTGCGCACGGGTTCTCCCGCGACGTAGCGGCGGGCGAAATCCAGCGGCAAACGCTCAAGCACGCGGCCCGGCCCCGGCGAGAGCAGCACCAGCTCCGTCGCCATAAACACCGCCTCTTCGATATCGTGGGTAATCAACAGCACCTGCTTGCCCGTCTCGTGCCACAGGCGCAGCAGCAGGGTTTGCATCTGCTCGCGGGTGAAGGCATCCAGCGCCCCGAACGGCTCGTCCAGCAGCAACAGCTGCGGATTAGCTGCCAGCGCGCGGGCAATACCTACGCGCTGCCGCTGGCCGCCGGAAAGCTGCCAGATTAAGCGTTTTTCCGCCCCTTCCAGCCCCACTTTTTTCAGCATCGCCCGTGCCGTTTCCAGCCGCTTTTCGCGGTTGATGCCCGCAAGCTGCAGCCCAAACGCCACGTTTTCCTGCACGTTGCGCCAGGGGAGAAGCCCTTCATTCTGGAAGACCACGCCGCGCTCGGCGCCCGGGCCTTCCACCTTTTTGCCTTCCAGTTGGATGGTGCCATGCTGATAAGGGACAAACCCGGCGATCAGATTCAGCAGCGTGGTTTTTCCGCACCCGGACGGGCCCAGCACCACCAGCAGCTCACCGCTGTCCAGCGTCAGGTTGATCTCCTCCAGCGCGGGCTTACCGCCGTAATCGGCGTACAGGTTCGTAATATTCAGCATGGCGGACTCCTTATTTCACAAAACGATCGGTCACGTACTGGCTGTAATCCGCTGCCACCGCAGGCACTTTGCCCTGCTCTTTCAGGAAGGTGGCGGTATCCACAATCGCTTTGTTCACCGGCCCGGTCAGCTGCTGCACCTGCTGCGCGGGCGTCAGATAGGTATTGCCTTTCACCAGCCCCGGCACGTCCGCTTCCGGCACGCCGCTCAGGCGAGAGAGTTTTTCCAGGTTGGCGGGCTGCTTCAGCCATTCATCCGGGTTAGAGATGTACGGCTGCTGGGCGTCAATCGCGCTTTTGGCGAAGGCTTTCACCACCTCTGGATGCTTCTCAGCGAAGTCTTTACGCACGACCCACACGTCGAGGGTTGGCGCCCCCCACTGGCCCACTTTTTCAGAGTCGGTCAGCACGGTGCCGTCTTTTTCCAGCTCGTTCACGGCCGGTGCCCAGACGTAGGCCCCGTCAATATCCCCGCGCTGCCAGGCGGCGATAATCGCCGGCGGCTGCAGGTTGATAATTTGTACCTGACCCGGCTTGATGCCCCAGTGTTTGAGCGCCGCCAGCAGGCTGTAGTGGGTGGTGGAGATAAACGGCACGGCAATGCGTTTGCCGATCAGATCCTCAGGTTTGGTTATGTTCTTCTTCACCACCAGCGCTTCAGAGTTACCGAGTTGCGAGGCGAGCAGGAAAACCTCAATCGGCACCTGCTGGCTGGCCGCAACCGCCAGCGGACTGGATCCGATATTGCCGATCTGCACGTCGCCGGAGGCTAACGCACGCACCACGGAGGCGCCGCTGTCGAACTTACGCCAGTCGACTTTCGCACCGCTCTCTTTGGCAAAAGTGTTGTCCGCCTGCGCGACTTTCGCCGGTTCCGCAGAGGTTTGATACGCGACGGTGACGTCCACCGCCTGCGCCTGAAATGCCCACAGCGCCAGTGCGCCGAGAAGTGTGATTCGCGATGAAATTGCCATAGTGCCTGCTCCCCTTGTTGTTATGAGGGCAGTATTTCCGGCGCGGGAATTTTGATAAAGGAATAAAAATGAATCGCTCATAACGATTCGTTTTTAGATAAAAAGCGGGAAAGGATAGTTGGTTTTGTGCGGTTGTTTTTTTTCCCTCTCCCGTGGGAGAGGGTCAGGGTGAGGGCATCAGCGCTTCGCGGTAAGCTCAGCAATATCCTTCGGCGTGGTGCGACAGCAGCCGCCAATCAGCTTCGCTCCGGCGTCCAGCCACTGGGGCAGATACCCCGCCAGCGTCTCGCACGCTTCGCCGTGGTGGTGCCAGGTTTTAGTTACCGCGTCATAGTGCTCGCCCGAGTTCGGGTAGACCACCAGCGGCAGCGACGTCAGGCTTTGCAGATGCTTCAGCGCCGCCGTAGTGTTTTCCAGTGCGATGCAGTTAATGCCCTGCGCGACGATCTGCGGAGAGCTTGCCAGCACGCTGACCACCTCGCGCAGCGGCGTACCGTCGCTCAGGTGCTCGCTGTCGCGTAAGGTGAACGAGAACCACGCCCGGGCGCGGGGATATTCAGACAGCAACGCCGCCAGCGCCTTAATCTCCTCAAAGGATGGTAGGGTTTCGCAGGCCAGCAGGTCAGCGCCCGCATCCAGCAGCGCTTCCACTCGAGGACGATGGAAGGTGGTGAATTCTTCCGCACTGCGCACATAGTCGCCGCGATACTCTGAGCCATCCGCCAGATAGGCGCCGTAAGGCCCAACGGAGCCCGCTACCAGCAGCGTACCCGCGTGCGGATTTTCAGCCAGATACGCTTCGCGCGCCTTACGCGCCAGCTCCACGCTTTTACCAATCAGCGCGCGGGACTGCGCCTCGTCCAGACCTCGCGCCGCAAACCCCGCAGGCGTGGCCTGATAGCTGGCGGTGATCGCCACCTGCGCGCCCGCTCGATAGTAGTCGAGATGCACTTCGCGGATAAGATCCGGGTTTTCAACCAGCACTTTGGCAGACCATAGGCTGTCTGCAAGGTTACAGCCGCGCGCTTCCAGCTCCGTTGCCATCGCGCCATCCAGCACCACAAACGGCTGTTTTTCAAGGATGGCGATAAGCGGGTTATTCTGCGACATGTTCAGGCTCCTGCGATGTCATATTTCGGGTCAGGTAGTACGCACCATAACACAGGGCGACAAACGGAAGCCCGCAATAAAGGGCAATGCGCTGGCTCGGGTCAAACCACAGGCCGACACAGGCCACCACGCAGAGGATAAAACCGAGCACCGGCACCAGCGGATACCACGGCGCGCGATACTGCAGCGCAGAGAGCGGCTGCCCGGACTGCAGATGACGGCGGCGGAAAACGAAGTGCGACGCGCAGATGCTGATCCACACCGCCACCACCGCAAAGCCAGAAATCGCCGAGAGCGCGACAAACACCGTGTCCGGGGCCACGACGCTGGAGAACAGCGCCAGCACGCCGCCGAGCATAGAGACCGAGAGCGCCGTCAGCGGCACGCCGTTTTTGTTCACGCGGGCAAAGCAGCGCGGCAGCGTTTTCTCGTTCGACAGCGACCACAACATGCGCCCGGAAGCGTACAGGCCCGAGTTCGCCGCCGAGAGGATCGCCGTCAGGATCACGAAGTTAACGATGTCTGCCGCGTAAGGAATCCCGACCTTTTCAAACACCAGCACGAACGGGCTCTTTTCCACGCCCGCCTGCTGCATCGGGATCAGCGCCGCCAGCACAAACACGGTGCCGATAAAGAAGATAATCAGGCGCGCGATGGTGGTGCGGATCGCAACCGGAATCACCTTGTGCGGATTTTCCGTTTCGCCCGCTGCGATGCCGATGAGTTCTGTCCCGGAAAAGGCAAAGTTCACCGCCACCATGGTCATCAGGATCGGCAGGCCGCCGTGCGGGAACCAGCCTTCGGCAGTGATATTGCTTAAGCCCGGCGCGGGGGAACCGTCCTGCATCGGGATAAAGCCAAAGACCGCCGCCCCGCCAAGGATAATAAAGGCGATGATGGTAATGACTTTGACCAGGGAGAACCAGAATTCGCCTTCAGCAAAGAAGCGCGTCGAGATGACGTTCAGGCCAAAAATCACCACGCAGAAGACCACGCACCAGGCCCAGACGGGCACCTGCGGGAACCAGTACTGCATGCAGAACCCGGCGGCGGTAAAGCTCGAGCCGAGCGCCACCGTCCAGGTGAGCCAGTAGAGCCACGCCACGGTGTAGCCCGTCGCCGGGCCAAGATAGCGGGCGGCATAGACGTGGAACGCGCCGGTTTCCGGCATCGCCACGGAAAGTTCGCCCAGACACTGCATCACCAGCCAGACCACCAGCGCGCCTATCAGGTACGCCAGCAGCGTCCCTGCCGCCCCGGTCGTTGAAATGATGTAGCCGGTATTGAAGAATAACCCTGTCCCAATCACGCCGCCCAGCGAGAGCATAATCAGGTGGCGTGTTTTCATGGTGCGCTTAAGCTGCCCATTTTCTTGTTGTTTTTGCATATTACCTTCTATACGTATGGACATCTAAACATCCAAAGAAGGTGTGTTATACCGCGATTGTTAATAAAAAGCTAGATGACAAGACGCAAACGGGCACGCCTCGCGCTGAGTCTGGGGTGGGTTGTGAGGATCACATAGAGAATCGGACGCCAGGCCATAAGCACCTCCGCAAGCAGATACTTACAGCATGGTGCGGGAAGCGGCGATCTTCGGTCAGTCGAAAGTGGTATCCGTGAAGAGCGGATTCATACCGCTACACTGCCCGCCCCCTGACGCAAAGTTGGTAATTCTCACAATCAGTTCTATAGTCGACACAGTTTCTTAGTAACCAGGATTGACTGATGCGCTTTAACGGACTGACCAAAGGTTTCTTTATCTTTATTCTTGCCCTCGTGACCTGGGCCTTCTTCGACGTGCTGTCGCCCTACTTCTCCGCGATACTCTGGGCTGCCATTCTGACCGTCATCTTCAACCCGGTAAAAAACAGGCTGCGCGCAGCGCTGGGGGATCGCAACGGGCTTGCCTCGCTGTTGACCATTGGCATTATCTGCCTGATCGTCTTTATTCCGTTGATGGTGATCCTCTCCTCGCTCGCCATTGAGCTGAACGTGGTGTATACGAAGCTCCAGGAGAACAACACCCAGTTCCCGGAAGTGGTGGCGAGCATCTTTAACCATCTGCCTGACTGGGCCAGCGGCTTCCTGGCGGATCATAACCTGACCAACGCGGCGCAGATCCAGAAAAAACTCTCTGATGTCGCCCTGCAGGGCGGGCAATATCTTGCCGGCAGCGCGTTCCTGATTGGCAAGGGGACGTTTGGCTTTGCGATTAGCTTCGGCATCATGCTGTATCTGCTGTTCTTCCTGCTGAAAGACGGCCCCTATCTGGTGCGCCAGATCCTTGATTCCCTGCCGCTGTCTGATTTCGCTAAACAGCACCTGTTCGCCAAATTCGTCGGCGTTTCTCGGGCGACGGTAAAAGGCACGGCGGTGGTCGCGGTGGTGCAGGGCACGCTCGGCGGGATTGCGTTTGCCATTGCAGGCATTGATGGCAGCGTGCTCTGGGGCGCATTGATGGCCTTCCTCTCGCTGGTGCCCGCCATCGGCTCGGCGATTATCTGGGTGCCCGCCGCAATATTCCTGTTCGCCACCCATCAGCTTTGGCAAGGGCTGTTTATTGTCGGCTTCTTCGTAATTATCGTCGGGCTGGTGGACAATATTCTGCGCCCGCTGCTGGTGGGGAAAGACACAAAAATGCCGGACTACCTGATTCTGATCTCCACCCTCGGCGGCATGGAGCTGTACGGCATTAACGGCTTTGTGATCGGGCCGCTCATTGCCGCGCTGTTTATCGCCTGCTGGAACCTCTTCTCTGGGCGCGATCACGAAGGTAATGCCGAAGAGCTGGACCCCGACTTCATCGAAGAAGGAAAAAATCCTCCAGAATTGTGAGGATGTGACGATATACACCACACCAGGCGGCGCTGTGCCGCCTTTTTTTTCGCCTTAAATCAGACGTTTTCTATAATTTGAAAGAACGCCATCCTACTCATGTCGTAAAAGGATCATCTGGTGCGAATCGCGACGATAACCAACTGGGCCTATGGTGCCACGGTCTGCCTGACCATCGCCTCCGGCATCATCATGCTGATGGCGTCCAGTGCTGATACCCTCGAGCGTCAGGCCGTTGAACAACGGCAGATGTTCGATCAGCTCACGGAAGATATTGAAATCGATATCTGGGCGCAGTCTGATTTAGCACGGCTGTACGTCATTAAAAAAGATCCACAGGTTCTCAGGGAATATAACCAGGCAGAAAACAGCCTGAAGAGCATCGAGCTTCGGCTGGAAAAGTTGCAGGATAATGGCGCATCGGATGAAGAACTGGCCCTGCTGCATGAAGGAATAAAGATTGTCGATGAACTGCAGGACGAGCAGCAGACGGCACTAACGAGCGCGGCGCAGGGAGAAGATGCTAAGGCCGTTGCGCTGCTCTACGGCGCGCCCTATGAGCTGGAGCTGGAGCGCGCGCAGAGCCAGCTCGATCACTTCCGCCAGATACTCGACAAACGCGTCATCGCCTCCGTTCAGGACGCGACAAAAAAATCGAAAGCGCTGCGTACGGCCTCTGAGCTGATGGTCGGCCTGACCGCCCTGCTGTTCCTGTTTGTTCTCGGCTTTATATTGAAGCGCCGCGTGCTGCGCCCCGTGGTGCGCCTGAGCGACGTGGTGCACCGTCTGGCATCCCAGGATTACGCGGTTGAAACGCCCAATTTCCAGCAGATTGATGAGATTGGCGATATGGCCCAGGCCATCCGCATCTTCCGCGAAAACGGCCTGGCGCGACAGCGTCTGGAGAAAGAGCGCGATGCCGACTGGGCCATCCGCGAGCTGCTGGCGCGCATGACCCAGCGGCTGCAGGGGTGTGAAAACTTTAACGATGTGATTAACGTGGCGGAGCTGTTTGCCCCCAATATCGCGCCGGGGATCGCGGGCCGACTCTACGTCCTTGACCGGGAGCCGTGGCAGATGCGCTGCGTCGCGCAATGGCTTTCACCGGTTGGTGAAGAGATAAGCTTCCATCCGGACGAGTGCTGGGCCGTGCGCCGCGGGCAGAGCCACCCGCCGGTAAACGGTGAGCCGGATGTCGCCTGCTACCATCTGCCGTCCTCCCAGGCGGAAAGTTCCCTGTGCGTGCCGCTTATCGCCCAGGGCGAGGCCATTGGCCTGCTCTCCTTCCAGAATATTACGGCGGACAACGCCCCTTCCCGCGCCTATCTGGAACTGATGGCCGAAGCGCTTGGGCTGGCGCTGGCCAACCAGCGTCTGCGCGACGCGTTGCTGGAAAAAGCCTTGTTCGACCCGCTCACCGGACTGCGTAACCGTCATCATCTGGAAGATACCCTGCAAACCCAAACGGCACAGGCGTTACGCACCGGCGAACCGTTAAGCTGCATGATGATAGACATCGATCACTTCAAGAGCATCAATGACCGATTCGGCCATGAAGCGGGCGATCGGGTAATTAAAAGCGTGGCGTCAATCGTTCAGCGGGTCGCACATGACAACGGACTGGCGTTCCGCTACGGGGGCGAGGAGTTTTTGGTGCTGCTTTCTGGTGCCGATGAAGCAGGCGCGTATGCCTGTGCGCAGAAGATTTACACCGGCGTACATGAGCTGTCGCTTCGCTACGGACTGACCGAGATTGGGCCGGTTGATGTGTCGATTGGCATTGCCAGCTACCCTCAACATGCCCAGACCGACAACCTGCTGCGCGCCGCGGATGTGGCGCTATACCGGGCAAAAGAGCTGGGACGCGCGCGGATTGTGAGTTTTGGGATGCTGGAGGCGGTTTAGCCGGTCAACAGATCGATTATGGCTCTGATTACTGCCGGCGAAGGCACTCACTGGCCAGATATGCCGGCAATACCTCTGAAGGGGGAACAGATATTTACCCCGAGTCGCTTCCATGCTTCCACGGCACGAACAGCCAGCTAAGCGCTGAGCTTAAACCTTCCCCCCACAGGCGCAAAGTATAAACTTTTCGTGATATTCTTTTTTTTGCCTGCCTGGCTTATATACTCGAAAATAATCGTGACCGGCTCGAAAAAATACTTAACACGAATATTTCCGTTCTCAACATAAGTGCCACTACGATTATTTACACCTAATCGTCTTCTCTATTATCTCTGAATTATGAATGTTTCGCTTTCATTATTGGGCCTAACGGGTATTACATTTCTGCTATGGAAAAACGTCTATGTATAAGCTGGATTTCAAATCCCAAAAAACCTGGGGAGCGCTGGCGTCGATTGCTGTCATCGCTGGGGTATTAGCATCCGTATTGGCGTGGACTGCGGGTTGGTTCGGATCTCGTACCGTCAGTCAGTCGTTAGTGTCAGAAACACCGAAACCGTTTCCAGCCGGCTTTCGTCGTGCGCACGGGAAAGGCATCTGTTTTGCGGGTACGTTCACGCCAGACGGTGCAGCAACGTCTTTATCAACCGCACGCCTCTTTTCCCAATCAAAAACCCCCGTTGTAGGACGATTCTCTATTGGCACCGGTAACCCACATGCCGCGGATACCTCGACGAAAACGCTGAGCATGGCGCTGTTGCTTAAAACGGATGACAAACAACAATGGCGTATGGCAATGAACAACGTGCCATTCTTCGCAACACGGGATCCTGAAGGATTTCTCGCCATGCCAAAAGCGCTCGCGGTAGATGGGTCTACCGGCAAGCCGGATCCGCAGCGCCTTGCGGCATTTTTAAAAGCGTATCCCGAGGCAAAGAAATACCTCGCGTGGGCGGCACAAACCCCGGCTCCCGGTAGCTTTTCCGGTGCGACGTTTAACAGCATTAATGCTTTCTACCTTGTCGATGCTCAAGGCCATAAACAGCCGGTACGCTGGATGATGCGCCCGCACGATCTGTTTATGCCTTTGGATGAGACGGTACGGCAGAAAGTCGATCATGACTTCCTTTTCGAAGGTATCAGCCAGAGACTGGCACAGAAACCAATCTACTGGGATATGGTATTGCAGCTCGCACAGCCGGGCGATCCGGTGGATGACCCTTCCCAGCCATGGCCGGACGATCGCAAAAAGGTGGTAGCCGGCACGCTGGAAGTGACGCGCGTCGAAACACAATCCACAGGCGCGTGCCGCGACGTTAACTTTGACCCTTCGATTGTTCCTGCAGGCGTTGCGGTGTCTGATGATCCCATCTTAAACGCCCGCTCCGCGGCCTACTCCCACTCTTTCAGCCGCCGTGAGCGGGAAATCGGCTACGGCAAGGCCACCGAAGCCGTGCAAAAGCAGGAGGTAAAATGAGCTCGAATAAAGACATGCGAGAGCACGCGCCGCAGCATTTCAATACCCTGGCGCGAAGCCTGCACTGGCTGATGGCGGTGATGATCCTGGCCATGCTTTTCATCGGTACCGCGATGATGACGTCGTTACATCACCGGATTTGGTTAATCGACCTGCACCGGCCGCTGGGTATCGCCATTTTACTGCTGGCACTGGTGCGTCTGGTCAACCGGCTTCTTAGCCGGACGCCGCCACTTCCTGCCGATTTGCCCATCTGGCAGGTGCTTGCAGCAAAGGCATCACACTGGATACTGTATGGGTTAATGCTGGCAATGCCGCTGCTGGGGTGGGCGCAACTGTCGGCAGCGGGCCTGCCAATCGTAATGTTTGATGGCGTCAACCTGCCGGCGATTGTCCCCACCAGTCCAGTGCTGTATGCCTGGTGTCACGATGCCCATAGCCTTCTGGCAAAGTTGCTTTTTGCTGTGGTGCTGGTCCATCTCTCTGCCGCACTCGTCCATGCGTGGATCTACCGGGACGCAGTGTTTGCCAGCATGGCGAAAGGGGGATCCAGGAGGACATGAAGTAAGGCAAGCGCTATGGGACACGCTCAATCGGAATGTTAGTGTCCTCGCTTATCATCGTGATCCTGAAACAGCGTACACCCCGGGGCGCGTATTTAGTCTCCAGATTCGCGCCCCCAAAAAGCCACGGGCCCCCCAAAATTGTCGTCGAAGTTAATATCAATCAATTAAAGCGATTATTTTTTAAACAGAAGAGCATTCATGCCCGCAATTTTAGCTTTTATCAAAAAGTTAAGCGTCGCTCGAGTATCAAAAACCCTGTCACCCACAACGCATAACCCATTGATTAAACTGTGTTTACATCAATAAAAACGATAAAAACCCTTACTCCCCAACAAAATATATCAACTCGTGTGATATCTAAATTATAATTCTTATACTTCTGTTAAAAAGGTGGAGGCCAAAATGCGATTAACCCTACTGCTGTTATGCTGTCTGGTACAAAGTGTAACCTGGGCTGGCGAACTGCCAAAACCAGTTGGTAAACCCATTTTAACGATTTACGGTAATATAGAAAATACCAATGAAAATGGAAAAGCAGTGTTTGATCTCGCCAGCCTTGAAAAACTGGGTGTGGTGAGTTTCGAGACGACATCCCCCTGGTATAATGGACGTACAAAGTTTGAGGGTGTCCCCATGAACAAACTCATGGATTATGTGGGTGCGAAGGGGACTAACGTTAATGTTATTGCGCTCAATGATTACTCTACCGTGATCCCTCTCAGTGATTTCAAAAAATACAACGCCATACTTGCTTTAAAGGTCAATGGCGAATATATGCGCATCCGAGACAAAGGGCCATCTTTCATTGTTTACCCCTATGACAGTCTTCCTGAGTTGAATAATCAGATTTATTACTCGCGATCAGCATGGCAGGTTAGCAAAATGAAGATTGAGTAGCCGTTCAGGAGAACATAATGAACAGGATACTGGTTGGTATCATTTTTTCTCTTTTTATCACGACAGGATATATTGCATTTCTTGTTTACGATCGACAGCAGGAATTGCAAAAACTGACTCAATACACTGAGTCCTGGTCCGTGGCACAACTGGTATCAGAGTATTACCGTTTTGAATCATGGCTTGGTCTATACGCAACCGATACTGATGACGTTACGATAGACCAGGTCCGCATGCGTCTCGAAATTATGCTAAGCCAGAGCGATTTAATGAAGGGGGGAGATTTAGGCCGCTATATTGACAGCGATAAAGCGCATCAGGAACTCGCTATACGCTTAGAGAAAATACTGACCTATCTGGATAGCCATCTTGAAAAAATGAGCCATCCGGAGTTACAGGCATATCTGACAAATATGCATGATCTCGATGCGCCGCTAAGTCAGCTTTCTGCAACGGCATTGACGAAAGATATTAACACGGTTAATGAATCCAACCATAAAATACAGATCCTGTACTATATTTATTCCGTACTTTCATTACTCCTTGTGATTTTAAGCTTTATTCTGGGTTTCTTAATGATCTACCAGAATAAAAACATTCTCAAAGCACACATGCAGGTTAAAAGCCTTGCCGACGAACTTCAAATATCAAAAGAAAAACTGCAAATTCAGAACTCGAAGCTGGAGTATGATGTTTATCATGACTCCCTCACCGGCATGAAAAACCGCCTTTTCTTCTGGGACGATCTCAACAAAATTACTCTTCAGGCCGATAAAAACCACACCCCTGTCACGGTAATGCTATTTGATTTAGACCGATTCAAAGAGGTCAACGATACCTATGGCCATGATGCCGGAGATTTGCTGTTGAACCAGGTATCCAGACGCCTCACCTCAATGAGCAGCGCCACTGATACATTTTACCGTTTGGGCGGAGACGAATTCGCTCTGCTTTCCAGCGGCCTCACCGAAACAGCAGCCGTTTCGCGCGCCAAAGAGATAAGCGAGCATATCAGCCAGCCCTATACGATTAATAACCAGCTGATAAAAATCGCCACCTGTGTGGGTATCGTGTTATCGGATAATGAACGGCGCTCTGATTATCTTTATAAATTTGCCGATCTGGCGCTCTACGAAGCCAAAAAAGAGGGTTCACAGCAGATAAAAGTCTTCCGTCAGTGGATGCTGCAAAAGCTGCAGGAAAGTAGAACCCTTGAACATGATATGGCACTGGCGATCGATAACCATGAGTTCGTTGTTTATTATCAGCCTATTGTCGATTCATTCAGCAATGAAATTTACGGCTACGAAGCGCTGATTCGCTGGATACATCCGGTGAAGGGGATACTGTCACCTGATTACTTTATCTCTGTCGCTGAAAAAACGGGGATGATCAATCAGATTGGCAAAAATGTGCTTGAGCTTGCCTGCCGGGAAGCGGTCTCATGGGCGGTTCCGGCCAGGATCTCTGTGAACGTCTCACCCGTTCAGCTGGGCACGAAATCCTTTACGGCGATGGTACAGTCCATCCTGAAGGAGACAGGACTTCCGGCAAACCGTCTTGAATTAGAGGTTACGGAGTCTTCGCTCTTCAGTGACAGCAATACGCCGATCACTATTCTCAAAAAGCTCAGAACGCTCGGTGTAAAAATTTCTATCGATGATTTCGGAACGGGCTATTCGTCGCTATCAAGACTGAGTGAACTGAATTTTGATAAAATTAAAATCGATAAATCCTTTGTGAACCCAATATCCACGCAGGATGATGCCCTTAATATCGTTAAATTGATTACCGGCATGGCGAAGAGCCTCAATATGAGAGTCATTGCAGAAGGCGTTGAAACCGAAGCGCAGCTTGAACGTCTTCAGGCGCTTGGCTGCGATCTCGTTCAGGGATACCTGTTCGGAAAACCACAGGCTGAGATTGACAGGAAGATTAGGTACGGTTGAAATGGTTGCGCGGTTGTTTCTGGCCCAAAACCCTTCAGGTGATTGATAATCAAAGGTTATAATATGAAAAAAACAGCCCCGGACTATACGCCTGTTGATTTATCTCGTTGGGCAAGGAAAGAGCATTTTGAAGTCTTCCAGTCATTTGCTGAGTGTACAATTAACCAAACGGTTCTGATCGACATCACCGCGCTGCGAAAACATATCAAAGAGGTGGGCTGGAAGTTTTACCCTACGATCATTTTTCTCCTGTCTAAAATCATGAACCGGCATCCTGAGTTCCGTATGGTCATGAAGGACGATGAGCTTGTCATATGGAATGAAGTTCATCCCAGCTACACCATCTTCCACCCAGAAACGGAGACCTTTTCGTCATTGTGGAGCCACTTCGACGGCAATATTCATCACTTCCAGAACACGTATGCAGAAGATACGGCGCGCTATGGCAATAACCTTTCATACTGGCCTAAGGAAGAGACCCGCGAAAACGTCTTTTTCGTCTCGTCTATTCCGTGGGTAACGTTTACGAACTTTACGATGAATATTGCGCATATGAAGAACTTCTTTTCCCCAATGTTCACGTTTGGTAAATACTACGAACAGGATGGAAAAGTGCTGTTGCCTCTCGCGGTGCAGGTCCATCATTCGGTGTGCGATGGTTTCCATGTGGCAAGGATGTTTAATGAGTTGCAGGTGATGTGTGATGGTTTGCCGGCGCTATCGAAGGAATGTAATGGCTAATGCGCAAAAAATGAGCATGCTCTTTATCTTAAGTTATAGAGTATCAGGGTGATGCTTTTCTGTAACTCATCCTTCCGCTCGTCAAGCTAGTAGACAAAGCTCCTCTCCTGTCAGCCCTCTGTTTCTTTCAGGGGTATTTTACCGATCATTTTCCACCATTTTTTTGCAGTGGTAATCAGTAATCGTAACCGGATATCCATAGCTTTTACCCGCCGCCTTTGGCCTCGATAGCATTTTTACACACTGCTCCAGTGTAAGCTTATGGCACGAGTAATGTTTCCATGAGACAGGCGCCCCCCCTGCCTTGTGTATTAATCCTGTGATTAGATACATTTTTCCTTTCTCAATGCTTCTATATAGATAATATTAATTACTGAAACTTATACTGAGTCAACCAATCCAGCATTAACAATCTTTTGTTGTTTCAGGTTCCGAAATATATTTAGCTCAGTCCAACCTGAAAGCCAGACCATCAACATATGACTTACAGCGATATATTCTGTAAGAAATAAATTATGAACGCTTACGCTCTCAATGCCTGCAGACTTTTTGACAGCACGGTAATGTCTTTGGACTACTTTAGCATCTTTACTGCTGGCCTTAATCCAGGTGACATAAGTTTCAACACCCTTTGAAATTAATTCCATACTTCTCTGAGCCGCAGAAGTTAATGTGGAATGAACATTATAATTGTAATTGAGTGAGACCTGTGTTGTTCTTTTCCGTAAAGAGTGAAGATCTATTCATACGAATCCATTCTTCAAGAAATTGTTTTTATCAAATATATCTTGCGGGTGAATGATGTTTGCATCTACCTTATAAAAAAGACCAGCAATACCCAGTGCAAAATATTGATTATCAGAGATAATATAAACTCTACGCAAAATAAACATCCTGTTGTACGTTTTTCCTGCCACGCCTGAAATAATTATTATCTCTGATTCCGTGACGATTTTCTTAATATTTTAGCGGGAGATTATGCACTCCACGTAGAATCCCTCTTTCAATCGTAATATAACCACCTGTTTTAAGATCTGATAATATACGCATTATACTGCTTCGGGACATGCGGGTTTTACAGCGGATATAGTTCTCAGCCGTAATGAGCTCCCTAATTTCACTCGGCTTTGCCATCAATTCAATCAACTGATGGCGGATTGAATCATAACTATTAGGCGTCGATAGTCTGTAAATGACTTCTGATACAGATGAAATAAGCGCCATTTGATAACGTGCGAACTCTTCCCATAAATTTTGAGTCGATAATAAATTAAACAATGCTTCTTTGGAAACGATCGCAACCTCGGATGTTAATAATAGTTTGATGACATATTCTGTTTCACTGTCTTTAATGAGTGGTATGTAACCTCTTAGTGTTGGCGCATCAAAAATTTCCAGTAATACTCCGTCAGGATACCGATACAACGAAACCGCACCGCTTTTAATGAAATAACATTTTTCATTATGTTTTTCATTAATAGTAAACCGAGTATTTGCACCATAATTCTCATAATTCAAAAATGGTTCAATTTTTTCCATTATCACTTTAAGATAATGGGTATCAGTGCGGGTTGATTTTTTTTTCATAGTTGCAACCAAAACAAGCCAGTAAGTATAATATATAGCACAGGTTTTGCATTTATCAACTTAATGCTTATGTTTTAAGGTGATGGACTTCAACTGTTCGCACCAGCAGTTTACAGACGTTGCATCAAAAAATATAAGATTCATATTTTTATCAAGGATCAGGGGTATACAGGGATAATGCTCAGGTTTCCCCTCATTCAGAAGGGCACTCACTTCACCTTCGGCAAAGATACTCAGATCAAAAAAACGCAAATACCATTTTTTAAACTCCTCAAAGGAGTGGAGGACAATAAGCGTCTGTTTTTCCGTTTTTAAGTTAATCACGGTTTGCATAAATCTCCCGTTGAACCTTTTATACGATATCAGATAATGCTCTTAAGCATAGCCTTAAGGCGCAGAAACTCAAATTATTATCGAGTCCAAATTGGGATCTATGGTAAGCACCCCTTAAATATATAAGCAATTGAAATACAAATATTTTTATTAATCCCTAATTTATAGACATACAGAATTGTCACTTTTTTGCATTAGTCACATAATAACAGCATAAAAGAATTTTATCTTTTGGCTTTACTTAATGAAAGCATAGCAATAGCAGACGCTGACCAATCATTATTATGGGCATGGATTTATTTTTTATATTTTAATTCGTTTAAAATAAAAAGTTGGTTCATTACCACAATTCACGAGGTCACAATGAATCCTAACTTATGTAAATTCTCGGGTACAAAGCAAACCACTCGCATTCAGTGAGATAAAAAAATGCCTGGCTTCGTGATTGAGATGATTTTGACGTTCCCAGTTCTGCTGTAAAAATTAACAGGGAATGCCCCCCTCGCTGAGTCATAACTTCATCCGGAAAGCTTTCCGGTGAAAAAATTCTGACATACGGCCAAAACGAATAACGTTCTGCGCCCATTTTGCCGGGCTGAGATACCGTTTCCGGCATGCGTAAAATACGCCTGCTGGTGTTCCAGAAACCGTTCCCCTTCCCAGCCTGACTGCGTCCTTCTGCTTCCCCACAGCCCCCACCTAAACATCCGCACATGATTGATCCTCAGTATGGTGCCGTCGACGTTCACCGTGCTGTTTGGGCCACCCGACGTGTCGGTCATACGCAGCGCGGACCGGCTATCGGTAACAGGATCTGACCATGGTAACGAGGCAGAAGAATATCTACGGACATGATCCCCTTCTTTGTTACCTTTGAAGTAAAAATTAAGAATGAGACTGCCAGAAAGTTCACACCTTATCAGGGTGACCTGCCCCCAGGATTAGATACAACCTTCAGTTAGTAATGTCGGTTGGTTTTTCTTCATATTTCTTGTTTCGCCAGTCCGTTGCCAATTCAGCTGGCGTCTGGTAGTCCAGCGATTAATGGGGACGGCACTCGTTATAATCCAGCCGCCAGTCATTAATCGTTTTCCGGGCATGAAGAATATCGCTGAACCAGTGTTCATTCAGACACTCATCGCGAAAGCGTCCGTTAAAACTCTAAATAAATCCGTTCGGCGTTGGCTTACCTGGCTGGATAAGCGGTAGTTCCACACCATGCTAAAAGGCCCATTGATCAAGTGCGCGGCAGGTAAACATACGCGCAGTGCTCGCCCGCGTCGAACTCGATTCTAATCTTTGTGTTCTCTTCCCACTCTTCCAGGCGTTCCACCTCGGCTCGAACTACCGGAAGGCTTTCTTCCAGCGCGGCAATACTCTTTTTGTAGAATCGACGAAACAGGCTAGTTTTTTTACGTTGCAGCAAGTCAGTTTGTCGTATTTTCTCCTGACGGGCCTCTAACAGGTCAGCGCGGATCTCCTTCTGTTGCGCGTTGGCCGTTATGATTAGATCACGCAGCGGCTTCAGGCCTTCACTAGTCAGACGCTCGACGGCGGCACTTCGGATCATGTGGTCGCCTTCGTCAGGCACGTAATAATTCGTCGCCTGCGGGTCAATATAGCGCAAGTTTTGGCGATGATGCTGTTGCTGGTTGCCGAACTTATACAGATCTTGAGTGAAAGAAATACCACTCCCTGGAATGCCGACGGTCGCCCGTTTTCCGCGTTTGCCGACGTTTACGGTTGCTCCCGGCGCGCCGAATGACGCGCTAAATCCATGTTTTCCAATATTCAAGCGCACGCCAGGGAACAGCATGAATGGCTGCCGGAAACGTAGTCCCATTTTTTATGCTCTCATTTGCTTTCTGAAGGTGCGCGAGCGCGCCGCCTGCCTAACGCCGTATAGCTGCGTGTTCGTCGTTTGGCTGATTACTATATTTGCCTAACAGACACACCAAATGTACCTGTGATACACACCAAAGACAGGAACTATTTTAAAACGGCCACGATTGTGGCCATTCGTTTGATCACTTTAGCCCTGCCTCGTCGTCAGCCTTATAAACCATGCGAATGCTGTACCCCTGGTAATTGGCCTGTTCGGCATCTTGAAAAAGTTTTGTACGCACACCGATATGATCACCTTCGAGTTTTTCGGACTCCCAAAATGCGCGGAAACTTTCAAAACGTTGGTTAGTCAGACCGTGGCCGGTGACATAACAAACACGCTGCATATTGCGCCCGTTGGACGTAGTTTTTTTGATGTAGGTCATTCGCCTTTTGTCCTCTGAATTTCATTATGTAACTCGCAAAGTAAAAAATCTTTTTGCGCTTTTCATCATCGATGACGCTCTGCTTCGCGCCATTTTTTATGGTGTCGTAATTCCCACGTCGCGACGATGTTCGCCTGTTGCCATAGTCCACGCTGTTCTGCCGAGCTTCCTGCTCGATTGAAGGAAGCTCGGAATCAATGTTGTACTTCAGATAAACCCAGGCTGCACCAGCGCGGATTATTTCGCAGTTAATCTGTTTATCGTCGCTGTTTATGACAAGGCCCAGCATGCGCCCATAGCGATCTGGTTTGTCGTATGCAATAGATACTGAAGCAAATCACTGCATAGGTGAAAATGCTATGGCAACAGCAGAGCCTTTAGGGCTCTACTTACCTCAACTATTACGCTGCTTGGACTGACCCCGCCCCGGTAGACGATCCTGCCCTATAGTTGGACTGACCCCGCCCCGGTAGACGATCCTGCCCTATAGTTTGAGCATAGGAGGAGCGTATGGGCACACCACGATTTACACCTGAATTTAAGGAAGAAGCCGTCCGTCAGATAACAGAACGCGGTTATTCCGTTGCCGAAGTATCCGACCGTCTGGGCGTTTCTGCACACAGCCTCTACAAGTGGCTACGGGCTATCAAACCTGATACACAGCGAACAGCATGCCCGGGATTTACTGGAAGCCAAAAGCGAGATCCTGAAACTCCGGGCGCAGCTAAAACGCACCGAAGAAGAACGGGATATCCTGAAAAAGGCCGCGCGGTACTTTGCAAGGGAGCCCGACTGAAGTACCGCTTTATCAATGAACACCGCACTGTATGGGGTGTGATGACGATGTGTCGGGTACTGAATGTCGCCCGGGCCGGGTTCTATGCGTGGCTGCACAACCCGGTCTCGGYGCGTGATAAAGATAACCAGCGTCTGCTGATGCTTATCCGCGACTCATATTCACTGAGCGGAGGCGTATACGGTTACCGGCGGGTTCATGGCGACCTGAACGAAATCGGGGAAACCTGCGGCAAAAACCGGGTGGGTCGTATTATGCAACAAAACCGGATCAAAGCCGTACGCGGCTATAAAGCGCCGCGTCGTATCGCCGGCCGGCCTTCAGTGGTTGCCCCTAATCGCGTGCAGCGGCAGTTTACTGTTGTCCGGGCCAATCAGGTCTGGGTCACAGATATTACTTATATCCGCACCTGGCAGGGCTGGCTGTATCTGGCGGTGGTTATCGATCTCTTCGCCCGTAATGTGGTCGGCTGGTCGATGAAGCCCACTCTCTCACGCGAACTGGCACTCGACGCGCTGATGATGGCCGTCTGGCGGCGAAAACCGGACGGCGAGGTCATCGTGCACTCAGACCAGGGCAGCCAGTACGGCAGTGANCGGCAGTTTACTGTTGTCCGGGCCAATCAGGTCTGGGTCACAGATATTACTTATATCCGCACCTGGCAGGGCTGGCTGTATCTGGCGGTGGTTATCGATCTCTTCGCCCGTAATGTGGTCGGCTGGTCGATGAAGCCCACTCTCTCACGCGAACTGGCACTCGACGCGCTGATGATGGCCGTCTGGCGGCGAAAACCGGACGGCGAGGTCATCGTGCACTCAGACCAGGGCAGCCAGTACGGCAGTGACGACTGGCAGCGCTTCTGCCGGGCTAATAACCTGGCCCCGAGCATGAGCAGGCGTGGCAACTGCTGGGATAATGCGGTGGCCGAATCGTTCTTCAGTTCGCTGAAAAAAGAGCGGATCAGAAAACGCATCTATAAAACCCGGGATCTGGCCCGGGCCGATATCTTCGATTACATTGAAGTGTTCTACAACCGGGCCCGGCGCCACAGTCACCTCGGCGGCCTCAGTCCGGAGGCCTTCGAACAGGCCTCATCGTGAGGACAGAATTTGTCTACGGGCGTGGGGTCAGTCCACGAGCAGGCGTGGCAACTGCTGGGATAATGCGGTGGCCGAATCGTTCTTCAGTTCGCTGAAAAAAGAGCGGATCAGAAAACGCATCTATAAAACCCGGGATCTGGCCCGGGCCGATATCTTCGATTACATTGAAGTGTTCTACAACCGGGCCCGGCGCCACAGTCACCTCGGCGGCCTCAGTCCGGAGGCCTTCGAACAGGCCTCATCGTGAGGACAGAATTTGTCTACGGGCGTGGGGTCAGTCCAAACTGTGGCAGCATGAGAATGCTAAGGTATTTTCTTGCCGCCAATTTTTAAACTATGAAGTGGGAACCACGCGAAGCAGTCCATGTTAGGCTGTGACCGGCGATAACCAGCAATTTAGTTGCATGCTCAGCCTGCACATAGGCTCACACTCGAAAACAGCCCGTGTAGGCTCGAGCTGATTGTTTTTATCAATAGGGTAGTGGTAGCTAACTCAGAAATGCTAGGAAATCCTAGCTGTTATTGTTACTGTATAACAAAAAAATGAGGTCACCATGAAAACTACGTTATACAAAGATTTCACCTTTGAAGCCGCGCACCGTCTCCCCAATGTACCGGACGGTCATAAATGTGGTCGCTTACACGGACACTCCTTTGTCGTGCGCCTTGAGATTACCGGTGAAGTTGATAAACACACGGGCTGGATTATTGATTTCGCTGAACTCAAGGCCATTTTCAAACCGACGCTAGATCGCCTGGATCATTACTATCTCAATGATATTCCTGGATTGGAGAATCCCACCAGCGAAGTGCTTGCTGAATGGATTTGGAATCAGATTAAGCCGCAACTCCCAATCCTTAGCGCAGTCGTCGTTAAAGAGACATGCTCTGCAGGCTGTATTTATCACGGTGAATAATAATTTACCTCGGTAGCCAAATTTATATTGGCTACCTAGCCTTATTAAAATTTATTGTTATATTTAACTAATGCAACAAAAATATTTAATATATCGCAATAAATTAACCATCTAGTTTTCATCGATTCAATTTAACTTACCTTAACTCAAACTTAATACTGTCAACACTAAAAAATAGCAGTTGAAAAAGGGATTTTCTCTATACAAATCAATCATCCCAAAGTGAATTAATCACATCAATTTGTTATCTGTGAACTTACTAAAAACTTTGATTTTTTTCACTTGAATATGGGATTTATCTCAGTATCCTGTCACTATCGACTGAACTTTTGCTTCTCTATGTGTGTGTCGTTCAGACATGGAAACCGCTTACTTCACCCCATGACTGTCCATTTTTCGCACATATCATACATGCGAAGACAATTTCAAGGATTGTGATGATGAGCATATTACCTATTGGGTCGCTGGTTATTTCTGAGCATTTTGAGGGCATCGGAAAAGTCGTCAGCATTGATATTGACGCAAACAATGCAATAGTTGCTTTTTTTGAGTCACCGACTCAACCTTATGCACGGCAAACGAAAGTTCCTTTAGAACAACTCACCCCGACAATCCCGCACGAAGAGACGGTAATTTATTGCATTGAACCACAAAGCCAACGATGGGCTAGAGCCCGATTTGGCGGTTCGCGCCCCAAAGGGGATTTTCTCGTCATCTTTCGCGAAGATGAAAGTACGACGCTGACAATCGACGAAATTTTTGTTCTGAACAAAGCGCCGGATACCCCAGTAAACCCTGCAGATTTCCTTGCCCACCAAGCTAATGACGCGCCGTTCTTTTTCCCTCACCGCCAAGCCTTTATTGAAACTTACATCCAACAACGTGCTGCCTGCCGGGCGATGGCATCTATTTCCAGTAGCGCCGTTGAACTTGAGCCCCACCAGTTGGCAGTGGTACGCCGTGTGCTTCAGGATAAAAACCCTAAATATATTCTGGCCGATGAGGTTGGTCTGGGGAAAACCATCGAAGCCGGAATGGTCGTCCGTGAACACGCGTTAGAAGCAACTGGCCACGTCAGCATGCTTATTGCGGTTCCGGCACCGCTCGTTAACCAGTGGCGGGAAGAACTGGGTGAACGCTTTCAACTGAAACAACTTATTATTGATGCCTCGACGGCCCTCGCAGGTTTGCGACAAAATGAGGTCACAGAAGGCATCGTGATTTGCACCCATTGCGATGCCTGTACCCTGATTGAACGGGGATTCACCCCTTCGCTTATCGCGGTCGATGAGGTCCACCAGATTGCCTCTTGGCCGTGGTCAGGAGATAAAGATGAACGTTATGACTTCAACCTGATCGCTGAGGGTTGCCGGAAAGCCCACTACGTTCTGTTACTCACGGGGACCCCTCTGCATGGGCATGAAAGGAACTTCTTGTCGATGCTGCACTGTATTAATCCCGAATCCTACCAAGTGGATGAGACCCATCTGCAATACTTTACCGAACTGGTCAAAAATCGTGAAAACCTCGGCGGGATCTTCTCGGGGTTAGTACCTTCCGTCTCAAACGTCAGCTTACGCCGTAATCTGGAAACACTGCAGCAGCAGTTCCCAGAAGATACTGTTCTGATGACACTCTGCCAGCAACTCATCCCGCTTATTGGGACGTTCTCCCCCAATACCCCGGAGCGTGAAGAAAGGATCCGGGATATTCGCCGGCACCTAGGGGAAAACTATCGCATTCATCATCGACTGTTGCGTAACCGCCGTCAGGTTTCACTCAGCTTCGATGAAACGAAAAACCTCAACCTAAACCTTCTGTTTCCAGGGCTAAATGGAGCAGCAGAGTGCCGCTGGTATTGCGATGGGTTAGCGTTAGACGAACTGATTGATGAGTATCGTTCATTATCTTTACTGCCGCAGAATACGCAGTGGGCAATGAGTGAAGACACGTACCTCTTCTGGATTGACGATCTCCTATCCAGCCCACTCTGTGTCATGCAACGCGCTAAAGTACATTTGGGTGAAGCGGAACGCACTCAGGAAGAACGAGATCTGTTAGAACACATTGTTTCAACTGCAAAAAATGAACTTCAGGCCATTGATAACAAGCTTGCCATCACCCTGAATGAGTGGCTGCAAAAGAATTCAACAGGAAAAGCCATCGTCTTCTGCGATCGTCCGGATCTTGCCCAGCACTTGGCAATAAAGCTCGAACTGCTGCTGGAGTACCCCCTGGAGCGCTATCAACCGGGTCAACCCCTGATGTACCTGAAACCCGGCAGCCCCATTCGGATCCTGATCTGCGATAAAAGCGGCGAAGATGGTCTGAATCTCCATGGAGGTCTGCGACTGGCCGTTCACTACGGTTTACCGCGCTCTTGTAGCCGTATTGAACAGCGCCTTGGTCGTCTGAACAGGTACAGTGCAAACCTGAAAGGCGTAAAACCCGTCCAGAGTCTGATCCTGAAAAATCATGCCGACCGCGGATTACGCAACGTGTGGGCCAGCATTCTGAAAGACAGCATTGGCGTATTTAATAACACCATCGCCAGCCTCCAGTTCGTCCTCGACGATTATCTGGAAAATGCGTGGCAAAATGTCTACCAAGAAGGTCCGGTGGCCCTTGAACGTATTGCCAGCGAATTCCCTGGCGAACAGGGCATTCTGGCCAATGAAACGCATAAAATTAACATGCAGGAAAAGCTGCTGGCGATGGATGACGAGATTGCAGAGGCGGCGATTTTTGCGCAACAGATAAGCGCTGACGATCATCTTGCAGTAGCGCAGTGTAATACGCTGACAAGTTGGATCACGCGTGCGCTGCGTTTTCGCGCCACCGGCACCGCAGAAAAAGGTATCAAGTTTCAGTTCGAACTCTCTGGCCGCAGCACAGGGACGCTGGTCGATTTTAAAACCTTTCTCACCACCTGCATGCTCAGCTTCGATAAAGAAGGGGGTAACCCACCGTCAACGCATCTGATGAGCGCTGAACGCATTCCGGCGATCGACGGAACAACCGTTTATCCGCTGCGTTATGGGCAGCCATTTGTCGATACGATCTGGCAACTGTTAAACCAGGATGCCCGGGGCAGTTCCATGGCGGTACTGCGGGTGCTCCCAAAGCCATTGAATGAGCCCAATTACTTCTTCCAGTCTACCTGGCTTGTCACCCATCGCCAGACGCAGGACACCTACGCCCAACGCCGTATCGCAGACGAGTTGTACCCGCCGCGTATTGTGCAACACTGGCTGTCCTCTAAGGGTACACCGGTGACGAATCCGCAGTTGCTGGAACTGCTCAATAGCGAGTACGCCAAACATGAAACATCGCAGAAATTCTATGCAGATATGAATCTGCGCCCTAATCTCTGGCAAGAAATTGAAGAGCTTGTCTCACCGGACACCTGGAAAGAGATGGTGGAACGAGTCTATGCCAGTGACCGGGAACAACAACAGGCAACCTTCGGCGAACAAGCCAGACTCCAGTTAATGGCCGTCAAAGCCGTGGTGGTGTGCAGCAGAAATCTACTGGAGGAAATCGTCTGATGGAAGAGGAATGGTCACGCCTGCAGCAGGCGCTAACCACCTGTTTTAGTCAAGGGGTCACCTTTAAGGACGGCATCGAAAATCAGTTTCTGAACAGACTGATTCAGATCATCACCGATGCCTCGGCAGGTCATGGTGACATTTTTGCCGGCTACGCCGATGCGTTACGTGCCGCTCACGCAAGTGGTATTAGCGCGCCGTGGCTACCCCTGCCGCCGGAACTGACCGACGCTCCGGCGCCTGAGTGGGGCATGACAAAGTCGCCTGCCGCGCAACAAATTCAACTGGCTGAAGAGGCGGACCTGGCGCTGACCAGAGCCACCTATCAGCGTAAGATCCGCAGGAACTTGCTGCGCCCCGAGACCGATCCGGCACTGAAGCGCCTGTTACCCGAGGAGCCCTGGCTGACTCACTATCAGGGATTCGGTCAACAGGCCGCCATCCGGACGCTGCTAACGTCTGATAATAACTGTACATTGCTGGTGAATCTGCCCACCAGTTGCGGTAAAAGTCTGCTCACCCAACTCCAGGCGCTCAGCGCACCGACAAACACCCTCACGCTGGTGATCGTCCCCACCGTCGCCCTCGCAATTGAGCAGGCTGACGACATGCAAAAACTGCTTCGCGGCACCGGCCAAGATCATGGTGGAAGTTATGCTTGGATCGGAGGACAAGATCAGCCCTCGCGTCAGGCAATTAAGGAAAGAATCAAAGCGGGGACACAGCGTGTGCTCTTCTGTTCCCCGGAATCCGTTCGCTCTTCTTTGGTTCCGGTGCTGTTTGAGCTTTCCAGACTGAATATGATTGGCGCGATCGTCATCGACGAAGCGCATTTGATCGATCAATGGGGCGCAGAGTTCCGCCCTGACTTTCAGCTGATTGCCCCTATGATTCGCTCACTGAAAGCCCTAGGAAAATGCCGTTTTCGTACGCTGCTACTTTCGGCGACTTACAGCAAAAGCACCCGGGACATTCTGGTCGAGCAGTTCCATGATGAAAACAGCGAACTGATTGAAGTGTCAGCTAATTTCCTACGCCCGGAGCCGGAATATTTTGTGCATCATGAGGCAAATGAAAACGCGCATCGTCAGCGGGTCGAACAGCTTCTGATGACCTTACCCCGCCCGCTGATTTTGTATTGCACTACCCGCACAGATGCGGAAATGTGGTCTGCCCGTCTGAACGAACTGGGCTACTGGCGAACCGGCATGTTCCACGGTCAAATTGACACAAACAATCGCAAGAAATTGATTTCAAAATGGAAAAATGACCAGCTCGATATCATGGTCGCTACCTCTGCCTTTGGGGTAGGGATGAATAAAAAGGAAATCCGCAGCATCATTCATGCTGCCATTCCGGAAAATATCGACCGCTATTACCAGGACTGCGGGCGTGCTGGGCGTGACGGCAGATCCTGCCAGGTGCATCTGGTATGGCATAAGGCGCAAATGAAAACGGCAAAATCGCTGGCCGTTGAGACGCTGATTGGCGTAGAAAAAGGTTTTGCCCGCTGGAAAGCAATGTTTGACGATCGTAAGAAAAGCCCGATCGCTGACTACATGATTTCATTGAACACCAAGCCCGTTCATATTGATCACCAAGGCGATAAAAACGAAGCCTGGAACCGTCGGACATTGCTGTTAATGCAAAGAGCCGGACTCATCAAACTGGTCTTTGCTGATCCGAAAATTCCTGACGACCTGCGAGATAATCTGGATGACAACAACACGCAACTGATTGAATGGTTCGAAAGCTACTATAACCACGTTCATATCCGTCACTGTGACGATGCGCATTATTCAGAAGCGCACTGGAACACCCATGTGGAGAAGATCCGCCAGTCCGAGTTGAATAACCGCCGGGCAGCCTTTACGGTAATGGAAATGTGGTTGGAGGATCCTGGCAAACCACTGTGTAAAATTCTGCAGAAATTCTATGAATATCAGAGCCATCCTCCCGAGTTAACCTGTGGAGGTTGTCCGGGATGTCGCCAGAAAGGGAAAGGAGCGTTTTCGCCCACCGTGGGCACAGATGTACAAATTTTACGTTCCGAGCCGAAGAAAAAAGCACTCTTCGTAGGTGCGGAAAAGAAAGTTTATTACAACGAAAATATGAAGTTACATTCGTTGTTGATGGAACTTCGTGTGACGTTGCGGTCGCTGATCACCTCTGGCGAATACGTGTTTATTCGTGCAGACAGGCCAGTGTTCCTGCAACTAGAGAACAACCTGGATTCGCTTTCGCATTTCTGGAGCGCACAGAAAATGACAGCACCTGCATCGGATGGACCAGAGATCGTGATCATCCCTAACACGGCCAATGCATTCCCAGACCTACCCATGACGCGCTTTGAGCGAATTATTATTGCACCTGAGCATCTCGCCGATCCTCAGTTCCCACATCGAACATGGTGTGCAAGCGCCGCTAATGCGCTGTCGCTGGACACTTTTATCAGGCAACTAAAACATGTCAATAATTAACAACGCAAACCCAGGAAGCGGCCTGATACTGCTTCCTTTGATTGAACGCGTTCTGCAAAGCGCACAGGAACCGTTGTCTCAGGACACGCTGCTCGCCCGTTATCGTCCTGATAACCTGCCCACTAACGATAACGCATGGGGAAAATTAAAAGAGAACCTGAGCTTCTGGTGCAATCTGGGACTCTGGCCGATGCTCGACGGAAAGATGTTACCGCTTGAAGCAGGTGTGCGTCCGTTGGCGCATCGGTTGCTTGCCTGTACGATTGATGCTTGTCGTGAAAACGGCGTTGCCAGTGGGAATGAATGCGAACCGCTGTGGCGGGTACTGAGTTGCCTGTTGAGCCTTCAGCAACACTCGCTCGGGGGCCTGGAACCTCTCTCCCCTACGATCATCACCAACAAAGTGCATAAATGGTTACCCGGCGAAACCATCAATACCAATACCGAAAAACTAGTGAGAGAATTTGGTCGTTTTCTCGGTTTTCTCGAGTTAATGCCGGACGGAAATTATGTCACCGACCCTACCCGGGCCATTCAATATTTTCTGCCGGAGATCTTTGACGATACGCGTACCCTTCCCGCCAAAATCTTTATGGCAAACATGGCGGAGGTCATGCCAATGATGGACGGGGGCCAGTTCAGAAACTCCGTTCATGACGTGATGCAGCAGGAAAAAGACTGGGTCGCGCCGGAAGGTGACAATATCTGCACCAGCACATCCGTTGCGCTGCAACGACTTGAAATCAGTAAGCGCATTATCCTCGCCATCGGCAGTGATGATAAAGACGCCTTATCACTCCACTTACCTGGCGGTAAAATTCGCCGGGTTAGCCAAATCACGCTAAGGGAGGATGCAGAATGAGCATGATGGAGTACTGGCCATCCAGGAAAAATATCGTCCAATGCATTCGCAATGAAGCAGAAGAATTAGAGGATCATGTGCTTCTGGCCGTGCATGAACCGATGCTACTGACCCGACGCGACGTCAATGAAAATCATAAAATATTACGTGACGAAGACCTGTTCCAGCAGTTACTTCATACGGAGCGCGCCATCCCACTGATTGGCCGCTCGGGGATGGGGAAATCACATCTGGTGCGCTGGTTAGACTGCCGGTTCAACATGTACCTGGCGGAAAACGACCAGAGCGAGCAATGGGAAATTGTCCGGATACCCAAAAACTCCAGTCTACGACAGGTGCTTTTACGCATCCTGAAAAACTTGACGGGGGAATTTTTCGACAACGCACGCATGCGCGTTAATGAAGTAACAGAACAGTATCCGGCGAAAGATCTGGCAGATCTACTGTTGACCATGATGGCCCATCAGTTGCAGGACATGCAAAAAGCGGTCATGGAAGAAGGTCAAACGCTGCTGGCACAAGGTAAAGACATTCCAGCAGACCGACTCGCCTATATGGAAGCCATCATTGAAGAGGTGGAAAACGGTATCTGTGATCTGATCACCGACCCCAACTTCAAACAGAATCTTCTGAAGTCGGGCCACTGTATTTTCAAACTTGCCAGTCGGATGAGTAGTGGTCTGGAAGAAGGAGAAGAAGATCATGATAAATATGAACTTCTTCCGGAAGATCTCTATTTTGTCTTTGAGCCTGACGATCTGTCCGCGCGTGCACGCCGCTATCTTAACCATTCTCAACTGCATGAGTTAGACCAAGTGGAGGCGCGTACCCGTGCAGCGCGCGTACTCAATGAAGCCATGCATACCTCGCTGAAATCACTCTTCAAGCGCCTGTTCACCTTCAATGGAGGATCTTTTCAGGAGCTTTTTCAGGAAATCCGCAAGGAGTTTCTGCGACTTAATCGCCGTCTGGTGATTCTGGTAGAAGATATGGCGGCGATCTCCGCCATTGAAGATGTCCTGATCGACAGCCTGATCGAAGAAGCGGCACCTAGCGGCGTGCAAATTCTCTGTCCTGTCCACTCAGTGATTGCAGTCACCGACAATTATCCCGGCTATAAACGCCGCCAGGAAACGTTAATCACGCGTGCTGGCTACGAGTGGGTCATCGAGAACGTCGATAAAGACAATAACGAAGATCGTATTGTCTCGCTCTGTGGTCGCTATCTAAACGCCGCACGCTTTGGATCAGAGGAGTTAAAAAACAGTCCTGAGCAAGGTAAGCCCCAGTGGCCACCTGTCTGGCACAGTGATGAGATCCCCAATGCACTAGAAGATTTTGGTTATTCTGCCAATAAGAAATTCCCGCTCTTCCCGTATAACCGCAATGCCATTTTGGCATTGGCGGATAAGCATTGCCGCGACAGCAGCGGCGAGTTGATTTTTAACCCGCGTACAATCATTAACCGCATCCTGTTAGATATTCTGCGCGATTGCAGAATAGAAGCGGAAAAAACACAGTTCCCGCCAGCAAATTTCGCTGGAATTCATGCCGTTCCCGAGATCGAAGACAAGATTTCACAGATAGTTGTCAACCGGGTTGGCAGTTCGGTGACGCTTGCCGCCATCTGGGGATATGGAATTGATTCATTTGATGAACTACGCGAAAAACTGCCGGGCAGCGTTGCGAGTGCCTTTGGCCTCGATGAACTAGCAGCGCAACTGAATGGCAAAGGTCCCACCATGGAGTCGGCGGAACCAGCAACAAAGAACGCACACGAAACGGCGGGCAAAATAGGCAGTACGCCGGCGGGTAAAAAGATTGACAATCCGGAATTCAAACCGAAAGAAGAGGCAAAATACACTGCCAAATCCGAACTACCCTTTATCAGGGCGGTCCGTGCATGGGTGAATGACAATGTCATTCTGCCGCAGGATGTTGCCCGTGATTTGCGTGCGGCACTGAACGCCTGTTATGAAATTCATGCACAGCCAGAGTTGTTCGGTATGTCTTCTCGGCCACCGCTGAAAGAAGGTCGTTTTACGTTGATTTCACTGCCAAAAGCGGCGTCTGACCCCTCAAGCATTATTACGAACTTTTACTCTGAGCAGGACCTGACCGATCCTTCCCGACGGGTAGATGTGTATAACGCTGCGGTAGCCCTGTTACGTATCCAGTATTACGCCGGTTTAAAGCAAGGCTTTAACTATCCAGAGGCGCAGGAAGACTACACTCGCTATCAAAACTTCATCCAGTGGTGGGTGCCGCAGGCTACTGAAAGCGCCATTAATCACTTCCGGGCGCGTAACTTACAGGATGCGCTTAAAAAGCATCTGCAAAAAGCTCTGCTGCTTGGCCTGGTGACGGGTAAAGAAGAACCGGCGGAGATCGTCAATACCCTATGCCTCACCCAGAAAGGTGTCGGGAGAACCGAAGGGAAAAGTACCGGTCGAACGCTGACGACCTCTCCTTCCGAGATCTGTTTCAGAGGGATTGAGGCGACCCTGCATCCGCACGCCAGCGCCAGAGTCGCCGAAGCTAGGGCGCAGGCGCTCGTAGGATGGGATGATGCCAGAAAAGCGTGGCTTGAACAGGTTGCCATCACTGAGCAAGGCTCAGGCTTGGGCAGCAGTCGTGCGCTGGATGCCGATGTAATATATTCCGCGCTGAAAACAGTGTTAAAACAGCCGCTTGGTGCGGAAATTGAACGTGCGGCGCTCTCCGTCAAACAGGAACTTGCCAGCACGCTAAAAAATGTTCATCTCTTTGCCAACATTAAAGATAGCGACGATTTCCTCAGCCAACTGAACGACTGGCAGACGTTTATTGAGACTGTGCGGACCGAGCACTATCCCACAGGCAGCGCTCAGTACAAACCATCTTCGTGGCTGCTGGGTGAAATTGAAGCCCTCAGAACCGACGCCGAGGAGAGTTTGGCGACTTTAATTGCGTTACTTTCCATTGAAAAACAGAAAGATAGTGCGAAATTGTGGCTGGAGATCTGTCGACTTGACGGTGACTACGTTTCAAGAATCAGCAGCGTACTTGCGCAATGGCAACTGGTACAACCCAAGATCGCGTTCACACTCCAGCAGATGAACGCCAAAGGGGATATCCAGCAACTGACTCTTGCTCTGAATAAAGTGAATGACCGTCTGAAAACACTTGTGAGCGATATCATCGCCTCTGGAGCCGATTAATGACCACCTTGCGCCAACAACTGGCTGAAATGCAAAAAGAACTCGATCTTAGCGTTAAGGCTGGTAAGGCCTCACAAATCATCGATAAATGTAATCTGGTGTGCAGCAAAACTAACACCATTGCCGATAAGTTTGCATTGCTTAAACAGCAATATCCAGCCCAGCAACAACTCCCGCGGGGCATTGCGGTTAACTGGAATGACGAGCAGCGTAGCGAACTGATCGCTGCCGCGAACAGCGTCAAAAGTCTCAAGTTACAGTGGGGACGCTGGCTGAAAAACCAGTCGGTAAACAATCCCGGCGAGGAAGAAAACCTTGTAGATCAGGAAGAGTCGCCACAGAACTCTCTAGATGAGACGCTGGCCGCTTCAGAGGAACCTACCGCTTACGACATCATCCAGAATGATTCCTTGACCCATTGCGTCAGCCAACTCGGCACCCTACACAAGGACCTGAGCAAAGAACTGAAAGATGCCTGGGATGCATGGTTGGAAGAGTTACATCAGCAGGTTCATGTCGATGACAAGACACTGAATTTCCAAAAAAATGCGAACAAATTTGACGATATCGCCTCCGACTATGAGCGTCGACGTCAGGATTTCGAAAACTTAACGCAGTGCCAACCAGTAAGCGGTGAAAAGATTCACCAAATCAAAGCGCTCGCCGAAAAACTGTATTCCCTGCGCGGCATGATGAAAACAGACTGGCCTGACGTGGTGCAAGCATTTTTCAATAGCATTAATGGCCCGCAGAGTCTCCGCCCGACGTTAAGTGCCCTGACGCCCGAGGTGCTTGAGTGGTTAAGGGATCAAGAGATGCTGGATGAGTTCGTGATCACAAGGAAATAGTTTATGTCTACGGCTGATTTGTCCCACTTGCACCAGGCGCTGGACCTGCTCGAAGAGCGGGAAGCGGAACTGCTGGTCTGGGGGGATACGGATGGCGCATTTACCCATGCCGATATCATCTCACTCTTTACCCGGCACCTGCCCTACGAAGATGCAGAGTCGTTACTGGCAGAACTGCAGAATGCTGCCATGCTCTTCAGCGTCCCGACCAGCAAAGGGGGGACGCGCTACCGCACGCGTATGGCGGAATCGGTCTACCTGTTCCGCCACCAGCGTCAATGGTTCCGCGATCAGCCGCTTCAGCGAGCCCGGACGCTTGTCGCCGACTACCGTTTCGTCCGTCGCCCGCGCAACTATCCGAAGCGGGAACTTCCGGCGCAAACGGTGCTGAGCAAATGGGTCGACGTCCCGTGGATGAACGAGATTAAACGCCAGGCGCTTTCCCGACTGATCGGCGACTTTTCCATTGCCGGCTTTCAGGAACGCTCAACCGAACGTATTTTGCGCGCCTGGCACTTTCATAGTCATCATGCTCACGCGAAAGAAGCCACCGGGACCATTGTCTGTGCCGGTACGGGGAGTGGTAAAACGCTGGCGTTCTATCTCCCGGCACTCACCTCGCTCCTCAATGATATTCAGCGCGACAACGCACAGCGGGTCAGGACGCTGGCACTGTATCCGCGTAAAGAACTGCTTAAAGATCAGTTCATGGAAACCTGGGGCAAATGTCGTGAACTCGACAGTCAGGCCCTAGCACTGGCAGGACGCAAGATCCGTATTGGTTCTTTTTTCGGTGACACCCCGTTCAACCATCAATACGCAACGAAAGATAAAGACAAGGATATGCCCTTTGATTTACTCCGTTGCACCACGCCGAAATGTCAGGGGCAAATGCACTGGAAAGCAGAAGATATCAAAGCGAAAAGAGAGATTCTTCGTTGTAGCCACTGCGATCACAGCGTAGACAGTGACGAAGTGATCCTGACCCGCGTCTCGCTGATGAAAAACCCGCCTGACATCCTGTTTACTACCACCGAAATGCTCAATCAGCACCTCGGGAATAACCAAACGAATCACCTATTTGGCGTTGGCATCGGCGTAACACCGCCGCCGGTAGTCCTGCTGGATGAAGTACACACCTATGTGGGGAATACCGGTGCGCAGACAGCCTATCTGCTGCGACGCTGGATGCAACTTGCACGCAGCCGCCCCCATTTTGTCGGGCTGTCGGCAACGCTAAGTGACGCCGAACGTTTCTTCGCCGCTCTGGTAGGTGCGCATAAAAAACATGTGGCTCTTATCGAACCGAAGCTCCACGAAATGGAAGATGAAGGGGCTGAATATCTGCTGGCATTACGCGGTGATCCGGTCTCGCAAACCGCCCTGCTGTCTACTACTATCCAGACCAGCATGCTCGCCCGGCGTATTCTGGATACGAAAAGGAAAAAATCACGCGGGACATGGGGGCAAAAAACCTTCGTCTTCACCGACGATCTGGATATCAATAACCGACTTTATCATCAACTGTGTGACGCCGAAGGCTGGCGGTCGCGTGGTCAAAACTTATACGTTGCAAAACCGCCGCTGGCCGCTCAGCGTCTGGAAACACCGCAAAACAGCCATACGCTGACTCTGGCAGGACAGAACTGGCGTATCGCGCAGGATATTGGTCACCCACTTGACGAAAATGACCGGGCCATCGTTGCCCGAACGTCCAGTCAGGACGTCGGGGTCGATCCTAGAGCGGAAGTGGTAATTGCAACCGCGTCGCTGGAGGTGGGCTTTAACGACCCCTCAGTTGGCATGGTTATTCAGCATAAAGCGCCACGTAACGTTGCCTCCTATTTGCAGCGTAAAGGGCGTGCCGGTCGTTCAAGAACTATGCGTCCGTGGATGGTCGCAGTCCTGTCCGAATTTGGCCGCGACCGCGTCGTTTATCAACGCTATGAAGAGCTCATTAATCCAGAGATAAAAGGACAGTCGTTGCCGATGGGCAACATTCATATCCAGAAAATGCAGGCGGCAATGGCGACACTTGACTGGCTGAGCACGAAGATCCCCGGAAGTAATATCTGGTCATTGCTGAATAAACGGCAGACAAAGCGAGAGTCTCTTGACCATCTTGATCGTATGTTCCACCTGATTACCGCCGTGATCGAACAACATGCGTGGCAGCAGGAGTTGGAAAAGTATCTGTTCTACGCGCTGCGCATCACTGACGAGCAACTTCAGCGTGTACTGTGGTCGCCGCCCCGTTCGATCATGATGGAGTTGCTGCCGACATTAAAACGACAACTCACCACCCAATGGTCGCGGATGGGCCAACCGGAGGCAGACCGTTCGACGGGACGTTCCCCGCTGCCGGCCTTTATTCCTTCAGCGCTATTCAGTGAACTCAATCTGCCGGAACTGGAGATCCATCTCGAGCGGAAGTTCAAGAAACGTGAACATTTGCCCTTTATTCAGGGTCTGAAAGAGTTTGCGCCGGGGCGCATTTCCAAGCGCTATGCCGTTTACTCCGACAATGAAGCAGACTGGCTTATCCCGAACAACTTTGTTCCGGCGATGAATTGCGTTTCGGATGTTGATTTTGAAATTGAGCAGGCTTTCGGCGATACCTGGCAGCCCGAGTGTATCATTGAGTATGAAGGTCAGCCCCCTATTAGGGTCATTCGCCCGATGCAGGTGCTTACGCGCGCGCTGCGATTCGAGCAAAATCTCACCGAGAAAAGCAACTCGCAACTGTACTGGCATACCCGGTTTAACCCAGACGATCAGGCCGATCCGCTCCCCATTCCTGCCGGCCCGTGGACGGACACCCTTCGCTCCATTACGTTCTTTACCCACCAGAACATGACACCTCTCGACGTCACGCGTTACGCCACCCACGCAACAGCCTCATTACGCAATAAAACCAAGCAACAGGCGCATGTGAACTTCAGGTGGGTCGACAATGGCGAGCCTGTCGGGGTTGGCGTGCGGCAGTGGGTGGATGGCACCCGGCTCAGATTTACGCTGCCGCCCACTCTGCTGCAACGCCTCCGGCATGACCCGGCCATTCAGCGCGCACTGCGAACGCTCTATTTCCAGCATCGGATCAAACATGAACCACGCTTCGAATATGACACGTTCACCGCTGACTGGATCTACGAGTGCTACCTAGCGGCGGTTACGCGGGAATTGGCCACACAGTCGTCTCTGGCAGACTCTATCGCGGAATTAAAAACCCCGGACGGCCGACGTCGACTGACTGATATCGCGGACACACTCTTCCAGGCAGAGAATATCTTTGAAAATAGCGAGGATGGTGAAGACGACGCCGAAAGCCAGGAACTGCAGCAACATTTGCGCAACCTGTTTAAAGAGACCGACATTCTGGAAATGGTGGACAGGCACAGCGCGATCCTGACTCAGGATCTCAGTGATGATGTCGATTTTCAGGACTGGCTACAGCATCTGCTGACAACGACCCTTGCCGGAGCGGTCAAACAAACCAGCCACCTGTTGCTGCCGGATGTCGATGAACGCGGTCTGGTGGTGGATACCGAACTCAACGACGAAGTACTGGACATCTGGCTGACCGAATCAGAACCCGGCGGCTGTGGCATCATTACCCGTCTGGAAGACGTTTTTCATCAGGATCCGGTCTCCGTACTGAATCTGTTTATGCGTAGTTTTGCCGCCAGCGATTACGAGCAGATCGACTACGACCTGTTCGAAATGCTTTCGCGGCTCCCCTCTTCCAGCGAGCTCCGGGAGGCCTTAAATGCGATACGTAAGGCCAGCAGCCATCCGCAGCGCCGTGAGGCTAACGCCCACCTCAGAGCGCTGTTGAAGGCGCAGGGATTTGCACTCAGTCACAGTTTTATGTCGGTGCTGCACACACGAGTACTACGTCCGGGCAGCCAGGCGTCACATGATGCGCAGATGCTTGCATATCTCAACGCATGGCGGGAACTGGAAGACAAAGCCGGATACGAAATCGCTCTGAATATTTTTGCCCATACCCAAGCGACGCAAGAACTGCCTGACGCCAGTGTGATTAAAGTTTTTGAGCGCTTTTGCAAAATTCAGGGAATGCTCTGGCAGCGCGGCAATGCCATCCGTCAGTCGGTTCTCAGCTATTACAATCCGTTTAAGTCCGGTAACAACCTGACTGAACGACTGCTGCTAAGCTCACTGTTTCAACAGACGGCGTGCAGCATCAGCATCAGCGAGAACGACTGGTTAGCGCAGTTACATCACGCCATTACCCAACACGGCTTTGCAGAACTGCATATCCCGCGCGAGGCCCGCCATCGTATTGTGGAAGTGACCTCTCTGGTGCAGGTGACCCCGATTGAGTACTTTGGTTTGCATCTTTATCCCCGCGAATCCGCCGTGGATTATCAGGATGGCAATCTAGTGTTACGTATTGAACTGGCCGAAGCGCTGCTGTAAGGAACGCAGAAATGGAAGAACAACGACAAATTTTCCTACATGGCCCACTGGGCCAGCGACATTTGCGGGAAATTCTAAGCGCGCAGTTTAGTGGCTTGATCCTCTATCCAGAACCGATCTGGCTGATCTCACCGTGGATGAGCGACTTTGACGTGATTGATAACCGGGGCGGTCAGTGGAGTTTTCTTGATCCTTCATGGGGGGCCCGGATGGTCAGCTTCCAGGAATTGCTCGCCACCGCCGTCAACAATGGCTGTCCGCTACGCATCGTGACACGTGAAGACACGCGCAGCGTGGTCTTTATCGAGCGACTGTTGACGCGCTTATCGCCCGATCACGACATGCAATACCTATATCACGAGAACCTGCACGCCAAGGGGTTGCTGACCAAACATTTCTTTCTGAAAGGATCCATGAATTACACCTGGAGCGGCGCAAACCTGAACGATGAGCATCTACTGTTTTCAACTAATAATACGGTGATTTCAGATGCGTTGATTGAATTTAGCGGCCAGTACACCTTTGGAGACACCCATGACTGATACTCCTCAATGGGTGCGTGACTTCTTTGGCAACGGAAATTTACTGAAGCTGGACAGGTTGCTAGAAAACGTTGAAAACGCCTACCCTGCGGACTTAAAAACCGTCTTACTGCCGCTCTATGAGAGCGCGACTGACGCTCAGTGGCCGATCATTCTGCCCTGGTGCGATGCTCATCGCTGGGTATTTTTTGCCGCGGCAGAAACGGATCGCACCACGCTGGAGCTCAGCAATGTGTTGAATGCCAGGCTGGGGTCTGCCGATGTTATTGCCGATAGAAGGGTGACTTTCGTCCCCGCGCAGGGAGCGACATCGCTGTCTGAAACGGCTCTGCTGACGCACTGTCCGGCCGGATTTATCCGGATCGAATTACTGCCCACAAAGCAGAAAGATAAACCAGCAAAAGAGCGGGTCTTCGCCGCGCTCAAAGACGTTATCGCCCTGTTTCGTGATAGGCCATCAATCGTACGCACGGTCAAACGTCCCTTTGGGCGGATCTTGAGTGATTTCATTCTGGCGAATAGCCAAAAAGACGAAGCCACAAGCGACGCTTTACTACAGGAACTGAAGAACAACGGCGCGCTTTCGCGACGCAACCTTATGCTGCTTGAACTCCAGCAGGCGGGTAAGTTAGAGAAGTGGGACACGCTGCTGAATCACGATTCGCTTGCTGATTTGGTTCGGGGACGCATTCCCACAACTCTGATGCGGATGCTGCTGAAAGCATACCAGCAGCGCTTTTTTACACCCGACATCCACGGGTATCCGCAGGCCTCCCCGGCGGATCTTCGCCCGCAATGTCTGGCGCTACACCCTCTGTTTACGCAGATGCCTTTTTTATCCCAGGATGAGGCTGACTTTGCGGCGTGGAAAACCTGGGCCACCGGCGTGATGCTTATTGGCGAAGTCGACCTGCTCAACGCGTTACCAGAACTCCTAAAAACCGACTGGTTGAGTGGATTGCACACCTGGGCCAGTCGGCCGTTCTACGTTGTGAGTCCGTCAGCAGCGACAGCGACGGCGTCGGTCCCGGATACGCTGCAAAAGCTTGCCGCATATCTGCAAACCTCCCTGACCGCAACGCAAGAGGAGATTACGGGCTACGCACAAACGCTCCACACGCTTGATCAGCAGTTGATAGAGCAGGCGATGGCGGTACCACTGCTGAAAACACTCATCGAGGAGATCCGCCATCTGACCAATCCGCAAATCGTGGGCTGGGATATCTGTTTCTCCCGACTATGTCAGTCAGAAGTTGACAGCAACAGCCTGGTGCAACTGGTCGCGCTGGAAAGTGAAAACTGGCCCGCCGACTCGTTCCATGAAGCGACGATGCTCCAGTTACTATCAAGTCAGGTTCCACCAGACGCGTTCCCGATCCTGCGTAACGTGATGCCTGCCTTTATTGAATGGCTTGAACGTCATCAGTTCAGTCTGAGTAGCACTACGTGGCTAAAGTGGCTGGATGTTCTTGCGATGGAACAAAGCGTCAGTCAGGCGGATATCAAGCTGGCCACAATGGTGACGGACCGCTTCCTACAAGGCTCTGTTAGCCAGGAAGCGTATCAACAGTCCGGTGCCATGCTGGAACTGATCGTCGAACGCGCCAGTTCATTCCGCAACCTGCCAGCGCTGGGCGAGTTGATCGAACTCTTCCTTGATGCTCCGGTGCAGGATCGGGCGACGCTCACCTCGCTGTGGCTCAGCGTTCAGTCTTTTGTGAGCGGAATATGGGCGCGATTAGATCCGACTACTCGTACCGTGATGCGCAACTTGGCGACTGACGTGCTAGGGGAAGGTGCAGAGCGCGTATTTCCGGCTGAGCAGGATAGTTGTACGGCAGATGCAGAAGATGAATTGCCGGACTTATCCGGAGCCAGAGTGGCGATTTATAGCCTGACAGAAGGCGCGGCAAGACGCGCGAAACGGATGCTGGAAACGCTGTTCCCCGGGATCAGAGTGGAGATCAGCCATGCGCACACTGCAACCGACAAGTTGATTAATCAAGCAAAACAGGCTGATTACTTCATCTTTTCTGCAGGCAGCGCCACTCATCAGGCCTTTTACGCGGTCTCAGCACAGCGCAGAGATTTAATCTACCCTACAGGTAAAGGTGCCGGGTCAATGCTGAACGCGTTTATTGCGCACGTTCAGCAGGTTTCTGCAGTAGTGGCATAAAAAAAGGGGCAAATGCCCCTTTTTTATATATTGGCGTTCGCTGCTTTGATATAACTTGTGACCAGATAATCCGTCACTAATGAGATATCTTTCGACAGGTTCTGCAGTTCATTCCATTTACGGACGATAGGCTGACCATCAATATCCGTACCGAAGTTCCACGCGCCACTACTCCATGCACAAAGCGACTTGATGCGATTTAACTCTTCGACAAAACGAGTATAGGAAGGGATCTCAGTCCAGCCAGGTTCACCTTTATAGTCCTGATGCACCTGATCAATTTCATCCATCAGGCTACCCAGTGCAAGAATACCGACGCCGTGTAATAGGCGGGAATAGCGCGGCTTTTTGTCCCAGTCATCGGTAAACACGGTTTCCACCGCCGACCAGAAGTTATTCAGCAGTTTCACCATCTTCCCTTCATCCCCCAACCCTGTCGCAGGGTCACGGAAGCGATACAATGCTCCCTCACGAAGACTAGCATCGATCATTTTGATCATCGAGTTGTCAGCAATAACCCCATCAGGATTGGTTGCCGTTTTGATGCGCCCCGCAAGTGGACCTTCCCCGAAGTTCAGTCGTTGAGTCAGCAGCGAAGGAAACTTACGCATTTGCAGATCGGATGGCAAACGACCGTGGGTATGCGGTGCCAGTTCGTATAACAACGTTTTGGGCAGCGGTTTTGTGGAGTTAACCAGCATAAACTGCTCGCGTTGTTCTTCTGCATCATTAGCGATAAATGCAGAGACCGGCATCATAAACGAGTCGATTTCCGCATCTCGCAAAGCAGCAGTACGTTGTTGACCATCCACAATAAACCCTGGCTTCTCAAAATCCTTATCTTCGGAGAAAGGTATCACCAGATGCCCCATGTCGCCATTATCTGTAAGCGGTTCAAAACGCACACGCTTATCAAAAGCGATAATCACCGGGTTTGGTATCATCGGGTTTTTACTCTCAATATAGCGCTGAATTTCGCGAATATGGTTACGTACTTCTGGACGCTGATAACCAACCAAATTCTCTTCACCGCGACGAATTCGCGAAATCGCTGCAATTTTGCTGATCTGTTTACCTTCTATCGCAAGGCTATAGAGTTGCCTCTCCTCACCCTGTCGGATTCGCAGGGCGGGAACACGATATTCACTCATGACAGTTCCTCTGAGCGTAATGACAATGTGTGCTGTAAACGGTTGTACAACACCTGAATATTATGGAAACCGCGGCGACGGTTACGTTCTGCTCCGCGGAAAATGATGACGTTGATACCGATGGCCTGGCAAATATTGCACTGGCATTGTTTCCAAGGACGTTCTCCCAGCGTACGCTCATAATCCGCACGGATTTTATCGGCCTCTTTTTCACCCGAATGGAGGCGTTCATATGCCAGGACTGCATCAAGAGTCTTCTCGAGGGACAAAGCCCCTTTATCATATTCAAACAGGGCAGTCATGGCATCCTTTTCCAGATGTCGTGCAATATCCTGATCAATCACGCCAGATTTTATTTTGCGACTCAAGCTTGGATTCGCATCAAACTGAGGGACACGCACAGCGGTATAGGCCGGGCCATCAGGCGTATGATAGTTGTTTTTCCGATCTTTGAAGGCTTGCTGCAGCGGTGTTGTTGAGTCAATACTGGTCACACCAAACTTGATAAAGTCGGCGAAACTCTCTGGACGGGCAATGCCAAGCAAGTGAACACGTGTATCACTTTTCAGCAGCGGTTTAATCTCTTCGAGAGTCTCAAGGATCTGCGCCGTTTTCAACGGCACCATCCCCCCCATGGTGATATTTCTGTATCCCATGGCCAGCAGGGCCTCTACAGACTGACGATAGGAAGTTTTGCTCCATCCATGTGCAACGCCAAAGGGAGTAAAACAGGACTTTTGAGACTTGTTTAAAAACTCTTGAGCCAAGGTCAGAGTGATATCCTGGCGTCGGCGACATTCAGCCAATACTTCGCCACTGAATACTTCACCTGGCTTCTCATAGCCAAAGACAATGTGATCGAGAGAAACGCCATGGTTAAAGCGGGAAGTTTCGTAGAACTCAATCACCTCTTCCACACGGTATGGGGGGACGTCCTGGTTAACATAGGTGAAGGCTCCGCAATCACCCATGGTTTCCATATTTTCCGGAAGACGGAAAAAGTGCTTCATTCCATTACGGAAATAACGCAAACGCTGGGCACGGGTATATTTGCTCTCACCGCCACCAAGACCATCTACTACAGCTTTAGAAACCAGCATACCATCATAAGGATGAGGAAAAACCTCATGCGGATAATGATCGTCACGTTGACGCACGCGATGTTCGTTACGCGTTTCGCGGAAGAAGTCAAAACTGGGATCGATAAAATCCTGACTATCAGGGAAAAAATACTTTAGCTTCGACAACTTACTCTCCTGTGACGCCACTGCTAAGCCTCAAAAAACGGGGGATTCTACCATGAAACCCAGGCAAGTAGCATTATGGTTTAGCCTCTCTAAGGGCCTTAAACTCAGCCCGAAAACGTTTTTCCTCAAATGAATTTCCCGAGTCACGAAATTCACGCAACGCATGTGTTGCACTGATACCAGGATTTTGTTCCATAAGCTTTAAAATGAAAGACTTAACTTCCTCAGAGTTACGACGAATTCCTTTTTTTACTTCACGCTCAGGTAACTCCTTTAATTCTTCTACTAACTTTTCAGATAACTCATTTAAATTATTGAGTTGTTTTGACGTAAATTCCTTCACAATGTATTTTGCCATACTGATATTAAGCATGAGCATATTACATCTTAACCACTGAGCCATATTTTGGTTGGTTTTGAAAAGATATGCAGTCAACCTGTCATTGATTTTTTTTGAAGTTATAATAAGCAGTTGTTTTTTTGCATCAACCAAATACTCAATACCATTAATAATATCCAATTCAATTGCATTAATATAATCTGGAGAGCCGCAAACAATATAATAGTCTTTTTTATTTTTTTTCATTAGTTCTACAATAGATGTAGGATGCTTAGATTTAAAAATAGATCTATTAGTTATTTCTTTCCACCATGTTCTATGAAAATTTTTCCCTACATATTCTTGAGAATACAAGGGTATTGATTCGTCATATCCAACAGCAAAGGTCGCTTTATACGGCACAACATTGTCTTTGTGATGGAGGAGGCCCAGTCCAGCAGAAAGCACCCATAAATCAATAGGATATTCATTTAAGATCGCTTTGGCTGTCGCCCAGTGCCCACCTTTATAAAGATCATCTGCACATACAGTTGCAGATGTAGATATAGCTTCATTCAGAGCATTGCACCAAGAATTGACGAGTACACTTGAAGAGATGCGGCCTGATGAAAATTGACTAAGACTCAATATATCTTCGCTACCGTAGTGTTTTCCATTTGTACATGTAGTTATTAAGTTGATGTTGCTCACAATCGCCCCTCCGAATCCTGTTGCACAAGCTACAGGAGAAAAAGGGGGATGACAAGAAAGAAGTTATTCGTCCCAAAAAAAAATTTTAGGGACGAATGTTAGTGAGGAATGTACTCGAAATACTCATCTTGAGAATGAGAACATCTTTGGCATCGTCTCAGAAGGCCTTTTTCCGCAAGAGATAAACAAAAGTCTCGACATGATTCAAGAAGGAAGTCAGGACTCACATTTTTATCTCTAGAAATCAATGCCCTAGCAAGAGTTTCGTAACTAAAACCTCCAGTTGAGTGCGATACGATGCTCATCGCAAGTCGAGTATCGAAAGTTTTCATAGTGCACCTCTGAGTCGCCAGAATAATACAGTTATAAAAAAGTATGGGTTATAGTTCAAGCTGGCTTTTCAAATTCACGCATAGCAAGCGTCAGGAATTAGATTATTTACCAAAGTCATAAGGACTAACTTCCTTTTCCCGATTCGCATCCAAAAAATCAGCCCACCACTGCAGCATCAGTCTGCGCTCATCCAGATGCTCGGCCTTATGAATATAAGCCGCACGTACAGAGTTACGCTCCATATGGCTCATCTGCCGTTCAACCGCATCCCTCGACCACAATCCCGATTCTATCAATGAACTACAGGCCATTGTTCTGAAACCATGTCCACAAACCTCTGCCTTCGTGTCATAACCCATAACGCGCAGCGCCTTGTTCACCGTGTTCTCACTCATCGGTTTGCGATGGTCGTGATCGCCAATGAAAACAAAATCGCGATCGCCACTAAGTTTGTGTACCTGTTTAAGGATTGCTAACGCCTGACGAGATAACGGCACCAAATGAGGTGTGCGCATTTTTGAGCCACGCTGTGAGTGTTTTACCCCTTCGATAGCTTCTCGCTCGGCTGGAATCGTCCACATTGATGTTTCAAAATCGATCTCAGACCATCGGGCAAAACGCAATTCGCTGGAACGAATGAAAACAAGAAGGGTTAGCTCAACAGCTAGGCGAGTTAGAGGCCTGCCGGTATAGTTATCAATCCGTTGAAGCAGTTCGGTAATACGTTTCAACTCTAATGCAGGTCTATGCTGACGGTTACTTGAAGCGACAGCACCAACCATCTCTTGCGCGGGATTGTAATCAAGTAAACCACTCTGAACGGCATATCTCATAATTGCAGTAGTGCGCTGCTGTAGACGGGATGCCACCTCTAGTCGCCCCGACAACTCTACCGCTTTGATTGGGGCTAGCAGGTCTCGAGTTTTGAGATCAGCAATATTCCTCTTACCTATGGCTGGAAAGAGGTTGTCCATTAGGCTTTTGAGCACTCGTCGACTATGTTCTTCCGACCACTTTTTATTTGTGGCATGCCACTCAATAGCAAGCTGCTCAAAAGTACGCGCTTCTTCCAGCTCAACCTTATCATTTTTCTTTTTATCTCCCGGATCGATGCTGTTTGCCAAAAGCTTACGAGCTTCATCACGGCGGGCTCTGGCATCTGCAAGAGATACGTCAGGGTAAACTCCTAAAGCCAGCATTTTTTGCTTTCCGCCAAATCGGTATTGCAAACGCCAGTATTTAGAACCATTGGGATGGACGAGAAGATGCATACCGTTGCCATCAGTCAGCTTATATTGCTTATCTGTTGGCTTAGCTGTTCTGACTTTGATATCTGTTAGAGCCATGCTTATCCCCTCCCTGTTGGTACAAGCATTATCGA